>NZ_KV804548.1:81561-125409 GCF_001811325.1 Eikenella sp. HMSC071B05
GCTGTACTGGTTTTTGTTAATTCACTATAAAAGGGCACCATGCCTCACCATGCCCTATCACACAAAGTTTCAGGTAGCCTTTTCGGTTTGAGGCTACCTGAAACCTATCCCCCGCCCTATTGCTTGGTTATTTTCTATGTTCAGGCTTAAATGCCGGTGAAAGCAAAACTTTTCTTGCAAAAGAAACAGCTTGTAATTGGTATGAATCTTCCTCCGGGCATCTATCTCCCCTGCCCCAAGGATTCGGATTTTGCTCAAACTTAGAATAACCTAGTGCTGGCACAAAAACATACATCGTTTTCTCAGCCATCAATTCATTGGTTTTGGTATCGATAATCTTGATGGTTGTTCCCGCTATCCAGTGTTTGCGGTTTTCCCAAGAAACATCATTCTCATAGGTAACGGCATAGCGGGCAGGATGTGCTGGATTAGTCTCTTGATTAAACGGTTTGTCATATATGTGCCAATTACCACTATAACGAATAATCGAGCCATCTTTTTGCAAAACATCAACATGGTCATAGTGCACATGGGAAAAATATGGCAAAAAACTGGCAACATATTCTTCCCGCTTTGATTCACTCTCCACCGCCGCATCCTCCCACATCTGGTCTTTCCGCGGGTTGTAGCGGTTACTCTGATACTTCTCATCATCCCCGCGCACTTTCAACAGCAGGATACCGTCCACATTGTCCGCCGTGCGGTAAATCTTCTCGCCGGCGTTTTGGCACAGCTGGTCGAAGCGGGCTTTGGCGGGCTCGTAGTATTGCTTGCGCCATGCCGCCCGTTCGGCTCTCGCCTGCTGCAATTCCTGCTGCCGCTGCGCATCCCGCTCTTTTTGCAAAAAATACGGGATAACGAGGAATACAAACAACACAACCAGTGCGGGAACGGGCACCAGCCAGCGGCGTTTCTGCATCCATTGCGGTTTGATGTGGTAGCACACCACTGAGGCAATGATTGCTATCACGATGGCAGCCACGATGCCGATAACTTCCAAAACATTAAACAGGGAATAGAGGAATCGGCCGAGATCGCGCGAGGTGAACATGGGGTAGGGTGTCCTTTGCTTGTTTGGCTGGGTTTTGAATCGGTCTGCCTGTTAGGCTACCTGAAAAGTTTTCGGCATGTTTGGGAGGTGCTTTCTGATTGCAGGCTTGGCTTTTAAGTTTTCGCTTCGCTGAAGTTTCTTGTTTTTCAGGTAGCCTTTCGATTTGCCGCCATATCACTTACAGGCTACCTGAAAAATCTTCGCCCTGCATTGAAGCTTACGCTTTCAGGTAGCCTTTATTCTGCCAACCAGGCCGCCAAGCTGGTTAAGCCGTCCAGCATGGCCAGGTGCGGGGCGGTTTGCAGTTGGGCGGGGGTGTGGGCGCCGGTGGTGAGGGCGACGGCGGGGCTTTGGGCGTTGTGCGCCATGTGCAAATCGTGGGTGGTGTCGCCGATTACCAGGGCTTCGGCCGGGTGCACGCCCAATTCGTCGCAGATAGAGAGCACCATTTCGGGCTGGGGCTTGGAGGCGCATTCGTCGGCGGTGCGGGTGGCGAGGAAGAAGTTGCGCGTGCCGGTTTCGTCCAGGGCGGCATCGAGCCCGCGCCGGCCTTTGCCAGTGGCCACAGCGAGCCAGTAGTGCTGTTGCAGCCGCTGCAGGGTATTGCCTGCGTCGGGAAACAAAACGGTTTGCTCGCGGCGGTGGAAGTATTCGTGCTGATAGGCGCGGATGGCGGCTTCGATTTGCTGTTGGTTCAGCTGCGGGCACAGGCGGTGTAAGGCATCGTGCAGGCTTAAGCCGATGGTGTTGCGGATATCGGCCTCGGCGGGCGGCGGCCAGCCGAAACGGCAAAAAGAGTTTTGCACGCCCTGCACAATTTGGGCGGTGGAATCGGCTAAGGTGCCGTCCCAGTCGAAAATCAATACGCGATACGGTTTCATGGGCATTCCTTGATGTGTTGGAAGTTTGGGCTGGCTGAATTTTCAGGTATAGCTAAAATTCTTATTTCTTCCTACTGCGTTGGCTCGCCTGGCATAAAGAAATAATTATTTTAGCTATCCGCCTCACTTGAAGCTGCGCCCTGCGCCGTGCAGCAAGGCGTTAATCATGATTTCATCGGCTTCCGCCTCGGTTTGGCGGCACACTGTTTCCTGCCGGATGATTTCCTCCAAATCGGCACGGCCGCTCTCGACCGGCTGGGTGATCACCTGCTTGGGGCGCTCCAAAGAAAAGCCTTCCGGCAGAATAACTTTGAATTTTGGCTGTTGATCGTTTTGCTGCATATCTTTCCTTTTGGGCTAAATGGCAAACAGGCTACCTGAAAAACGAAGCCGGAATCATGGGCACACTTTTTTCAGGTAGCCTCTTGTTCCTGCCTCAAGCCCTCCAGCATCTGACGCAGCTCTTCCGGCAGCGGCGCGGTGAGCACCAGCATTTCGCCGCTTGCCGGGTGTTCGAGCTCCAAGCGGTGGGCGTGCAGGAACATGCGTTTGAGGCCGAGCTTTTTCAGGCGGCGGTTGGCGGTGTAGTCGCCGTAGCGTTCGTCGCCGGCAATCGGGCAGTTTTGCGACTGCATATGCACGCGGATTTGGTGGGTGCGGCCGGTGCGCAGCGTGGCCTCCATCAGGCTCAGGGCGGAAAGCCCCACTCCATGCAGCGGCGCGCCGCCGAAGGTTTCCAACACGCGGAACAGCGTGTGCGCGCTCTGCCCTTCTTCGCTCACGCGCACCATTTTCTCGCCTGCCGCGCCGGTGTATTTGAACAGCGGCAGCTTCACCTGCCGCACGTCCTGCGGCCATGCGCCCATGCCCAGCGCCAAATATACTTTTTTCGGCTTGTCGTTGCGCCAGGCTTCGTGCAGCTTCACCAATGCGCTGCGCTTTTTGGCCACCACCAATAATCCGCTGGTATCTTTGTCCAGCCGGTGTACCAATTCCAAATAACGCGCCTGCGGCCGGGCGCGGCGCAGCTGTTCGATCACGCCGAAGCTCACGCCGCTGCCGCCGTGCACGGCCACGCCGGAAGGTTTGTCCACCACCAAAAGGTGCTCGTCTTCAAACACAATATCAAACTCGCGCGGCGGCACGGCAGCCTCGGCCGGCTCGGCTTTCTGCGCCAGCCGGATCGGCGGAATCCGCACTTCGTCGCCCACGGCCAAGCGGCTGTCGGCAGCGGCGCGTTTTTTGTTCACGCGCACTTCGCCGCCTCGGATGATGCGGTGGATATGGCTCTTGGGCACACCTTTGAGCAGGCGGATGAGAAAGTTATCCAAACGCTGCCCGGCGGCAGCTTCGTCCACGCTCAAATAATTGACTGAATTTTTGCTAATTGCTGGCATTTTCTCTATAATCCTCTCCCTGCCGACACCGTGCCCAGGCTACCTGAAAGCCAAGCTTCAACGAAGCGAAAAACAAAGGATGCCGCCGGGTTGGCAAGTTGATTGTTTACTGTTTATTTTATCGTAAAAAGACAATTCCGAACGGCTTTCCTCTGCCTGCCGCGTATTTTGGCGGGCAGATTGAAATAGTAATTGAGTTTACGGCTCCGGCAGCCCAAACGGCCTAAGACGCGACCAGCGCGCCGCCGCACCCGCTGCCGGGCTTAAAGAAGACCACAACACCGAATTAATAACGGATTAAGTTTAAACCAGGGCCAAGCGGCGAGCCGCAATCCAAGCAGTACGGCAAAACAAGCTGGCACGGCCTTGCTTTAAAATTAATCCGCTATACCCCGCCGCAAGCGGTCGCCATCCGGCCTGCCGCGGCATTCCAAATCAGCCGCCCATCCGGCGGCCGGCGCGGCAGTGATGCCCGCCCTGCTCTTTCACTACCTTCTTTACCGTTTTCTGCCCGCACCCGATGCCGGCTGCCCAACCGCCACAGCGGTTGCCGCACACCGCGCTTCAGGACCGCACAACACATGGCTGCCGATTTTAATTTCGTTGAAACTTTGTTTTCAGGTAGCCTTCCCCAGCGGCAGCAAAGCGGCCAAACTAATTACACGCTTCGGAATTGCAAACCAAACAAAAGGTTAGCAACATCATGAAACGTATGTTATTTAACGCCACCCAGGCCGAAGAGCTGCGCGTGGCGATTGTAGACGGGCAAAACCTGCTCGATCTCGACATTGAAACGCTGGGCAAAGAACAGCGCAAAGGCAATATCTACAAAGGCATCATCACCCGCATCGAGCCCTCGCTCGAGGCTTGCTTCGTGGACTACGGCACCGACCGCCACGGTTTCCTCCCCTTCAAAGAAGTTTCCCGCGCCTACTTCCAAGACTACGACGGCGGCCGCGCCCGCATCCAAGACGTATTGCAAGAAGGCATGCAGGTCATCGTGCAGGTGGAAAAAGACGAACGCGGTAACAAAGGTGCCGCGCTCACCACCTTCATCAGCCTGGCCGGCCGCTATCTCGTGCTCATGCCGAACAATCCGCGCGGCGGCGGCATTTCCCGCCGTATCGAAGGCGAAGAGCGCCAAGAGCTCAAAGCCGCCATGAGCGAGCTTGATGTGCCGCACGGCATGAGTCTGATCGCCCGCACCGCCGGCATTGGCCGCAGTGTGGAAGAGCTGCAATGGGATTTCAACTATCTGTTGCAACTGTGGCGCGCCATCGAAGAAGCCGGCAACGCCCATCAAGATCCTTATCTCCTCTTCATGGAGAGCTCCCTGCTCATCCGTGCCATCCGCGACCACTACCGTTCTGACATCGGCGAAATCCTCATCGACAACCGCGAAGTGTTCGACCAAGTGCAGGAATTCATGAGCTATGTGATGCCGCACAACGTGGGCAAGCTCAAATACTACGACGACCACATCCCGCTCTTCTCCCGCTTCCAAATCGAGCACCAAATCGAAAGCGCCTTCTCGCGCTCCGTGAGCCTGCCCTCCGGCGGCGCTATCGTGATCGACCACACCGAAGCTCTGGTTTCCGTAGACGTGAACTCCGCCCGCTCCACCCGCGGCGCCGACATCGAAGAAACCGCCTTCCAAACCAATATGGAAGCCGCCGAAGAAGTGGCCCGCCAAATGCGCCTGCGCGACTTGGGCGGCCTGATCGTGATCGACTTCATCGACATGGAAAACCCCAAGCATCAGCGCGATGTGGAAAACACCCTGCGCGACGCGCTACGGAAAGACCGCGCCCGCGTGCAGATGGGCAAACTTTCCCGCTTCGGCCTGCTTGAGCTTTCCCGCCAGCGCCTGCGCCCCTCCCTGGGCGAAAGCAGCCACGTAGCCTGCCCGCGCTGCGCCGGCACCGGCGTGATCCGCGGCATCGAATCCACCGCCCTGCACGTGTTGCGCATCATCCAAGAAGAAGCGATGAAGGACAACACCGAAGAAGTGCACGCCCAAGTGCCGGTGGACGTGGCCACCTTCCTGCTCAACGAAAAACGCGCCGAGCTGTTCGGCCTGGAAGAGCGGCTGGATGTATCCATCCTGATGATTCCCAACACCCATCTGGAAAACCCGCACTACAACATCACCCGCGTACGCCCCGACGATGTGGACGACGATGCCGAGCCCAGCTACAAACAAGTCGAAATCCCCGAAGAAGACGACAGCCAAACCTTGGAAATCGGCCGCCAGGCCAAGCCGGTGAAACCCGAGCCCGCCGTAAAAGGCATCAAACACAGCAGCCCCGCCCCCGTGGTGCAGCAGCCTGCCGAACCCGGCTTGCTGGCCGGCATCGGCGCCTGGTTTGCCAAATTGTTTGGCGGCGGCGAAACCAAATCTGCCGAAGCCCCTGCAACCAACAACGGGCGCAACGGCGGCAATCGCGGCAAAGCCCCGCAAAACCGCAACCGCCGCAACCGCAGCCAACAGCGCAGCCAAAACGGCAACAGCCGCCCGCCGCGCCAGCAAAATGCCGACGATGCCGAAACTTTGGACAACCGCACACCGCAACAGCTGGCAGAGAAATCCGCTGCCGAGCAGCAGCCCAATCCTCGCCAACGCCGCCGCCAACGCAAAGACAGCGATGTTCAGGTAGCCTCGGCTGAAAACGATAAGCTACAGGCCGCCGGCCAAGCGGCCGATATCCCTGAACGCATTGCTGGCGACACCGGCAGCTCTGCAGAAAACCAAGAGCGTGGCAATGAACGAAGCGAGCGCAATAATGAGCACGGCGAACGCAACGAACGCCGATCCGGCCGCGACCGCCGCCAAGACAACAGCCAGCGCAACGGCAAAGGCCGAAGCCGCCAGCGCAATATCCCCTCTGCACAGAAAATCATCCAATATCTGGATATTCCGCTGCAAGCCGAGCTGTTGAAATCCGCTGCCGACATGGTATTGGGTCTGCATACCGAAGCGCCCGCCACCATGCCGCAGCCCAATGAGGCCGACATCAACAAACCGCTGGTCATCACCATCCCCGAAGTGGCCGATGAAGCCGATGCACCCACCTTCGTGTTTGCCGAAGAAAACACCGCCGAAGCTGCTGAAACCGTAAACCAGACTGCTGTTGCAAGCCCGGTTGCTGAAACAACGCGGGAAGAAGCCGTTGTGGTGGAAACCGTGGCCGTAGAAGCCTCATCCGTCGAAACCCAAGCCGCTCCGGAAGCTGCATCTGCCGATGATTCCATTGCTGCCGCAGCCCAAGCCGTAGAAACGGCAACGACAGCCGTGGCGCAACCCGTTCCGCAACAAACCGCAGCCGAACCCGCGGCCGCCGACCTAGGTGGTCTGGTATTAGTGCAAACCGATCCCGCCGCGCTCTCCGCCGTTCAGCCCGAGCCTGAACAGCCCAAAGGCCTGCGCCGCGCCGATGTTGCCCCCGCCGCCCCGACTGCCGTGCCCGAGCCGCAGCAACTGCAGCAAGTGGAAACCCACCGCAGCTGATGTAGGTTTTCAGGTAGCCTGCAGCGGCCAATAGCAAACCACCCCGAATGATTATTCGGGGTGGTTTTTGATGGTCAATTTCCAGGCTAGCCGGATCTGTATAACTATTCCAAAGAGAGACGAAGCAAGGCAGCAGCCCTCAGAATACGGGCACGATAACAAGCTGAACCCACCGCATTCCTATTGCTCACGACCAACAGCATTGGAATTCCGTTATTCCATGCTTTCAGCTAGCCGTTCCCAGCTTGCCGGGCTGCTTAAAATTCGTCTGCCCATTTAAGGCGAGCAGTGCTAAGGTTTCGCCGTTCTCTCCTACGAACTCAACCTCATACTTATCTTGCCCGTATATATCCACAATCACGCCGCGTGCGCCGGCAGGTAGGTGGTGTTCGGGAATATCTCTAATCAGTTCAACCACAGCCAATAATTGATACGGCATCGCCGCCCCTTTCTATCGCTAAAACCCTTCATATGGCATGGGCTCACCTTGCACTGTGTTAAGCCTCATTCCCTATCTCGTCGGCAGCAAGCGGCTCTATCTGCAAGGCTGGCCAGATGCCGTGTGGCGGCAGCAGAAGCCCGCCCCGGTCGTGCAACTGCTCTTCCAAAGCCAATACCGCGGGCAGGAAGGCGGATTGGTGCGGCATGGTGGTGATGGTTTGATTGATTGCAGCGGTACTTATCCGCCAGCCGTGCTGCCGGGGCGGCAGGCTACCTGAAACTTGCCACCACACGCTGCCTTCCTGCTCATCCTGCCCCGACTGCTCATAGGCCCAGCCCAACAGCACGGTTTGCCCGGGCTCGGCCAACAATGCGTTCAGCACGGCATACAGTGGGCTGAGGCAATAGGCGGCATCGGCAGCGAGAAACACGCTGTTGCCGCTGCTGCCGAGGATTTGCGCCAGCTGGAACGTAGCAGCGTTGTGGAGGTTGGCCATAAAGTCGAGCGGCGAGGGCTGACAGGCGGCAAGTTTCTGTTGCATCGCGGCCATGCGGGAGGGGGAACTGAACGGCGAGGCGAGATAAATGGCAGGGTTTTCAGGTAGCCCTTGGCACAGCGGCAAGGCGCCAAGCAGGGCGAGCAGGGTGAAACGGCTCAGGCGGCGTGCATCGATGCCGTATTGCTCGCGCAAAAGGCGGCGCAGTTCGGCATCGGGCTGCTGCAGCTCGGCGATAAAGCGGGCAGTGGCTTGGAGATAGGCCAGTGTTCGGCCTGGATTTAATGGGTTCGACATCATCAGAATACTTTTCAGGTAGCCTCAGCCCTGCCAATTCAACACCCAGGCGCAATGGCTGCCGCCGAAGCCGAGGAAATAGTTCAGATAGCTGCCATTGGGCAACGGCTGGCCGTGCAGGGTGGGCAGAGGGAAATCGGGGGTGGATACGGGCAGGGGCGGCAGGCGGCCTTGTTGCAGGGCGGCGTGCAACAGGGCGGTTTCCAAAGTGGCGGTGGCGCCGAGGGTGTGGCCGGTGTAGGGTTTGAACAGCAGGGACGGAGTATGCGGCCAGATTTGGCGGCGCACCTGCATCTCTACTTCATCGCTCAAACCGCCGCTGCCGTGGATTTTCACTCCGCGTAAATCCGGCGCGGCTATTCCGGCGCGGCGCAGGCATTCGGCAAGCAGGCTGTGCAGTGGTTCGGCGGAGGAGGCGGTGAGGTTGAGATGGTCAGTTTGCGCGGTGAAACCATGCAGGCGGCAAACGTAATCGCGGTGCGGCCGGGCAGAGAGTGCCAGCGCAGCCATGCCTTCGCCCAACACCAGCCCGCCGGCATTAAGAAACGGCAGCCTGCCCGGCTCGGTGTCGAGCAGATTCATGGCATAGAAATGCTCGAAGGTGAGCCGATTAAAGCTTTCAAAACCAACCACAATGGCACGTTCGGCCAAGCCGTTTTCGATGCTGCGGGCGGCGGCAAGCAGGGCTTGGGCCGCGGCGGTGCAAGAGGTGGCGAAGCTAAATACGTTGGGGCTGCGGAACCGGGTTTTCAGGTAGCCTGCGATTTCACACAGAGTGTAGTGTTCTTCTTCTGGGCTGGCAGCCGGCGCGGCTTCGCGGTCGGACATCACATAGGAGGTGGAGCCGATGAACACGGGAATGCCGGCCAGGTTGTCTGCCTCCCAGCCGGCTGCCGCGGCGGCTTGGCGGATTTGAGCCTCAATCCAGCCGCACAGCTGCGCCAGCGAGACCGGCGCGGCGGGGAGGGCGGCGAAATACGGCAGCTCGCACGGCTGCCCCAAGCCGTGGGCGGTGCGGAGGGCGGGCGGCAAGAATGAGGTTTCAGATAGCCCGAACGGGCGGCTGCCCTGCCCTTGTGCGCACCAATAGCTGCTGCTGCACAAATAGACGGCTCGGGATGGAGTGTTTGCGGTGTTCATTTTTCAGGTAGCCTCAAGCGGTCTGCCCGGCGTTTCCAGCAATTCCCATTCATACTCCGCCTCATGGATGGCCAGCGCATAGCCGTTTTCAAGATACAGCCCGAAATCGTCATGTTGTTCAAACCAATGATCCAACGCGGCCTGCAAGGCGGGCAGGGAAATGCGCGCCCAGAAGCCGAAGCCATTTTCCTCTAGGCTTATCCACGCCGTATCGGCCAGCAAGGCGCGTATCCGGCGCACCATTTCGGCGCGGGCGGCTTGGTGTTGGGCTTGGTGGAACGGGCGATCGATGATGCCGTTTTGATGAAACGGGAAAGTGGCTGCGGCTGGGTTAGTAAGCGATAGATGCCGCTGTCGACAAACCGGCGGGCAATGTCGCCATCTGTGGATTGGATGTCGGCAATGTTTAAAAAGGCGTAGCGCTGCCGCAGGCGGGCTTGGGCGTTGCGTTGTTGGAGTCGGGCGATTTTAGGGTTCATGGTTACACCCTTAAGGCTACCTGAAAAATATAGACAATTGTTTAACAAAAATATTCAAACCACTAGGCACAAATTTTCCAGTGAGAATGGTGCAGCTATGCTTATCTGCTGGTGCAGCCGAACGGAGCGCGGTTTTTCGGGGAACAAGGGCTTGCATGTTCGAAGCGGCGCAGCCGCAAGTTGCGAGCCCGCCCGAAAAACCGCGTGGAGTGAGGGAAGTTTGGCGAAGCCAAACCTGTGCCCGCAGTCGCCTTTCTTTTGCTTTCTTTTCTTTGGCGAAGCAAAGAAAAGAAAGTGCCCGCGCCGGCATGAGGCGTAAAGGTGAACAGGCAAAAATAGCGAAGGCTACCTGAAATTTGGCTACTGCTTAAAACCCAACTCTTGCTTTACAAACAGGTCTTACAAAAGACTTTCAGGTAGCCTTTATGCGCCGTGCTGTTCGCGGATAAAGGTGGCCAAATCGCGCACGTTCATCATGTGTTTGCGCACCATGCGGTCGCCATTGAGGCGCACGCCGTAACGGGCTTGCAGGGCGACGGTGATTTGCAGCGCATCGAGCGAATCGAGGCCGACCGGGCTTTCCTGGCCGAACAGCGGGGAGTCGTCGGCAAAGGCGGCCATGTCCACATCGTCTTGTTTTTCGGTTTCGCGCACAATCAGGTTTTTCAAGGCCTGCTCCAACGCGGGGGAGCTTAAATCGGGCGTGTTCACTTTAAAATCTCGCTTGGGTTTTGAGTTGGCGGCGGTAGAGCGCGGCGGCGGCGGCGAGGGCAGCCAGGCCGAAACCGGCCAGGCGCAGCAGCTGCGGGGCGATTTGTGCTAGGGTGTAATGGTTTAACAGCAGTTTCTGGAAGGCGGACAAGCCCCAGCCCATCGGCGAGAGCTGGGAGAGCTGCTGCATCAGCGAGGGCATGATGTGCACGGGCACCATTACGCCGCCCAGTGCGGCCATGATGATAATGCCGCCGCCGCCGAGCACCACGGCGTGTTCGGTGGTTTTGGCCAATACGCTCACTAAAAGCCCGTAGCCCAGCGCGGCCAGGCTCACGGCGCAGGATACGGCGGCATAACCCGCCCAGCCGCCGGCCAGCGCAAAGGCGGGCATGCCGAGCAGAGGCAGCACCCATGCGCCCAGCGCAATCATGCCGGCAAACTGCAGCTGGTTGATTAAGAAGTAGGGAATCAGCTTGGCGGCCAAAAGCTTCCAAGCGGGGGCACGCGCCATATTCAGGCGGGTGAGCGTGTTAGTCTGCCGCTCCATCGCCATCACGTTGGATAGCGGTATCATGATGAAAAACATGCCGAAAATCAGCCAGGCGGGTACGCTGTGCTGCACGGAATTGGGCTGCTCCACCGCCTCGCCCTGCCGGTTCAGATAGGTTTCCTGCCACATTTCGTGCCCGAGATAAGTTTCGATTTGGCCGAACTTATCGTCCAATTCTTTGTTCACTTGGTCTTGAATGCGGTGCACGACGGGATTCTTGTTGTTGTCCAACACGATTTCGTTGCCATCGAAATACTGCGCCAAGCGCGCCCGGGTATAGTGCTGGCGCATCAGGCCTTTGATGCCGAGCAGCCAGCCGCGGTCGGCATCGGGTTGGAGCCACAGGCGCAGGGGCTGTTCTTTTTCCAGCGGGGTGGCTTCATCGTTTGGATTGAGCAGCAGCAAATCGGCCTCGCCGCGCTGTAAGGCTACCTGAAACTCGGTCAGGCGACTTTTATCGGCCAGTTGCACTTTCAGCTTCTCGTTTTGCAGGGCTTGCAGAAACTGTTGGTTGAGCTGGCTGCCGGGCTTACCAAGCAGCACGATTTGCGCATCGGGATTGAGGTTTTCCCGGCTGCTGCTCAAGGCGGCCGACATAATCAGCATAAACAGAATCGGCATCACAAACAGCACCGCCACGCCGTGCAGATCGCGGCTGAGCAGCTTGAGTTCTTTGGCAATGGCGGAGGCTAACATGAGACCAGCCTTGTGGGGAAGGATGCTTGCATGGGTTTGATCATATTCGTTTTATGGTTTTCAGGTAGCCTGCTTGGCCAAGAAGTCCAAATAAAAGCTTTCCAGCGAAGCGAAGCCAAAACGGCAGGCTTCGGCGGTATAGCCTTTATTTTGCAACGCGGCCAGCAGCTCGGCAGGCGTATCGGTATCGAAATGCAGCGTGCCGTCGGCAGTGCGGCGGCCTTGCAGCGCGGCTAGCTCGGCATCGGGCAGTGGCGGCACGGTGCGCAGAGACAAACCGGATTGCTCGCCTTGGCGCAACACTTCGTGCAAGTCGCCGTGATACACCAGCCGCCCGCCGTGCAGCAGCGCAATATCGCGGCACAAGAGCTCGATTTCCTGCAAGTAATGCGAGGTGTACACCACCGTGATGCCCTGCTGCGTGAGCGCGGCCACGCTATCCAAAATAAAGCGGCGCGATTCGGGGTCGATGCCCACGGTGATTTCGTCCAAAAAAATCAGCTTGGGGCGGTTGATGAGGCCGATGGCAAAATTCAGCCGCCGCTTCAGCCCGCCGGAGAGGTGTTTGGCCAGCTTGGCTCGGTGTTCGGCCAAGCCGGCCTGTTCCAGCAGGGTTTTCAGGTAGCCTTCGTCGCGCACGGCATACAGCGCGGCGAAAAAGCGCATATTGTCCCACACCGAGAGCAAGGGATAAAAGGCAAAATCCTGCGGCACCAGCGAAATACGCTGCCGCTCTTTGGCCGGCAGCCTGCCCAGCGGCACGCCGTCAAACAAAATCTGCCCGCCCTGTACCGGCAACAGCCCAGCCAAAAGCGACATCAACGTAGTTTTGCCCGCTCCGTTGGGGCCGAGCAGGCCCAGCGCCGCTCCCTCGGCCACCGGCAGGCTCACGCCGTTGAGCGCATTTTCCTGCACCTGTGGATAGCGATAGGTAATTTCCTGTATTTCAATCATAAATTTCTAAATTTTAAGCCAAAGCAACGGCAACCGGCCGTTGTGTTCGGCTACCTGAAAAATAAATCGGAATAATAGCCCAAATTCGCTTGAAACTGCCGCCCAAAGTTTCTACAATCGGTTCTCCTTCTCAACTCGACCTCAAAGGATACTGATATGAGTACAATGAAAGCTGCAAGATGGTACGGCCGCCGCGACATCCGCGTGGAAGACGTAGCCGTTCCCGAAATCACACGCCCGTCACAAGTGAAAATCGCTGTGAAATACACCGGCATCTGCGGCAGCGACCTGCACGAATACCTCGGCGGCCCTATCTTTATCCCGGTAGAGAAAGAGCACCCCTATTCCGGCCGCAAAGCCCCGCTCACGCTCGGCCACGAATTTGCCGGCGAAATCGTGGAAGTGGGCGCTGACGTAACCAACGTAAAAGTGGGCGACCGCGTAACCGTTGAGCCGATTTTGGCCAAAGACGGCCTCAAAGGCAAATACAACCTCGACAAAAACCTCGGCTTCGTCGGCCTGGCTGCCGACGGCGGCTTCACCAGCTACTGCGTGGTAGACGGCGAATTGTGCCACAAATTGCCCGACAGCATCGACTACGAACAAGGTGCGCTCACCGAGCCCGCTGCCGTGGCCCTGTATGCCGTGCGCCAGAGCAAGCTGAAAGCCGGCGACACCGCCGCCGTATTCGGCTGCGGCCCCATCGGCCTGCTCACCATCGAAGCCCTGCGCGCTGCCGGCGCCACCACCATCTACGCCATCGAGCTTTCTCCTGAGCGTCAGGAAAAAGCCCGCGAGCTGGGTGCAGTAGTAATCGACCCCTCCAAAGTAAACGTGGTGGAATACATCAAAGCCGAAACCGACGGTGGTGTGAACGTATCGTTTGAAGTAACCGGCGTCGCCCCCGTGCTGAAACAGGCTATCGAAGCCGTGGAAAACGACGGCGAATGCGTGATCGTAAGTATTTGGGAAAACGAAGCCTCCATCCACCCGAACGAAATCGTGATCAAGGAAAAAACCGTGAAAGGCATCATCGCCTACCGCGACATTTTCCCCGCTGTGTTGCAATTGATGGAACAAGGCTACTTCCCGAAAGACAAGCTGGTGACCAAACGCATCAAGCTGCAAGACATCGTGAGCGAAGGCTTTGAAGCCCTGGTGAAAGAGAAGAGCCAAGTGAAGATTTTGGTGTCTCCGAACTAAGCACTCGCTTAGCTTAAACCGAATAGCCGCCCGCAGGGAAACTTGCGGGCGGTTTTGTGTGAAAGGCTACCTGAAAACCAATTTTCAGGTAGCCTTGCGGCATAGCAGAAACGTGTATAAATCACACCCATCGCTTGCCGCTCCTGGTTAATAGTGCAACAATGCAGCCTGCAAAAAACAGCTCAGGCAGACGTCTGCCGGCCGCCTTGTTGATTTGGCCGTTTTACGCTGATTGATTAACCCCTTACCAAGAAAGAAGCCCTATGCCGAACTTCCTCCTCGTGCCCATCGGCACCAAAACCGGCCTCACCAGCATCTCGCTCGGCCTGCTGCGCGCCCTGCAACGTAGCGGCCGCCGTCCGGTGTACTACAAACCGGTATCGCACAAACCCACGCCTGCCGGTGACACCGAAGCCGCCATCGTGTTTGCCAACAAACTGTTCCACCTCAACCCGCCGCGTCCGCAGCCGCTCTCCAAAGTAGAAGAGCTGGTGGGCGCCGGGCGTGATGACGATTTGATCGAGCTGATGGTATCCGACTTCGACCAGGTTACCGCTGCCGAACACGACGTGGCTATTATTGAAGGCGTGGTGCCCGATAGCGAACGCGGTTTCCTCTCCAACAAAAACGCGCAAATCGCCGCCGCGCTCAACGCCAACGTGATCCTGGTGGCCGCCGCCGGCAACCACAGCGCCGAACAAGTGGCCGACCAAATCAACTTGGCCGCGCAGGAATATGCCAACAGCCATACCGATGTGGCCGGCTTCATCATCAACCGCTACCACGGCAACGACAGCAAAGCCTTTGCTGCCGAAGTGGCTGCCAAAGTGCGCAGTGGTATCCCCTGCATGGGCGTGCTGCCTTTCGCGCCAGAACAATCGCTGCGCCGAGTGGCCGACATTGCAGGCTACCTGAACGCCCAAGTGATTGCCGGGAAAGAATATTTGGGCAACCGCACCAAAGAAATCGTGGTGGCTGCGCAAAATGCCGCCCATATGCACCACCGCATCACTTCCGGCGCTCTGGTGATTACCCCCGGCGACCGTGAAGACATCCTGATGGCTGCTTCGCTGAAAATCCTCAGCGGCGTGCCGGTGGCCGGCCTGCTGCTCACCTGCGGCACCGCGCCTTCGCCTGCCGTACAGGGCATCATCAGCCCCGCACTGAGCCAAAACGTGCCGGTGCTGCTCACCGAACACGACACTTTCGCTACCGCCTACGCACTGGCTCACCAAGACCAAACCATCCCCGCCGACGACACCGAACGCATGGAAACCATGGTGGAATTCGTGGCTGAACATGTTGATGTGGAAGAACTCTGCCGCCACATCGGCCAGCCGCGCCAGCTGCTGATGTCGCCGCCCGCCTTCCGTTTCCGCATGATGGAGCAGGCGCGCGCCGCCAACCGCCGCATCGTATTGCCGGAAGGCGACGAGCCACGCACCGTGGAAGCCGCCGCCATCTGCCAAAGCAAAGGCATCGCCCGCTGCGTGCTCCTGGCCAAACCGGAAGCCGTGCGCGAAGTGGCCGCCAACCGTGGTATCACCCTACCTGAAGGCTTGGAAATCATCGATCCCGACACCATCCGCGAGCAATACGTTGCCCCGATGGTGGAACTGCGCAAAAACAAAGGCCTCACCCCCGGCTTGGCGCGCCAGGCGCTGGAAGACAGCGTCGTGCTCGGCACCATGATGCTGCAGCAAGACGACGTGGACGGCTTGGTATCCGGCGCGGTACACACCACCGCCAACACCATCCGCCCAGCCCTGCAGCTGATTAAAACCGCCCCCGGCGCCAGCCTAGTGTCCAGCGTGTTCTTCATGCTGATGCCCGAGCAGGTGTTCGTGTATGGCGACTGTGCCGTGAACCCCGAGCCGACCGCCGAAGAGCTGGCCGACATCGCCATCCAATCGGCCGAATCCGCCAAAGCCTTCGGCATCGATCCCAAAGTGGCCATGATTTCCTACTCCACCGGCACCTCCGGCAGCGGCGCCGATGTGGAAAAAGTGAAAGAAGCCACCCGCTTGGCGCAGGGAAAACGCCCCGATCTGCTCATCGACGGCCCGCTGCAATACGACGCCGCCAGTGTGCCCAGCGTAGGCCGCCAGAAAGCGCCCGATAGCAAAGTAGCCGGCCAAGCCAACGTGTTCGTTTTCCCCGACCTAAACACCGGCAACACCACCTACAAAGCCGTACAGCGCAGCGCCAACGTATTGAGCATCGGCCCCATGCTGCAAGGCCTGCGCAAACCAGTAAACGACCTCTCGCGCGGCGCATTGGTAGACGACATTGTCTACACCATCGCCCTTACCGCGATCCAGGCCGTGCAGATGGGCAAATAACTGCCCTGTTGGTTTGAAGCATCAAGCAAAAGGCTACCTGAAAACTTCAGGTAGCCTTTGTATTGCAGACAAATACAATGTTTAGAAACGCACGCCGCCTCGGATGCCGAAGCTGTGGCGGTTAGTTTTCGGCACTTCGATATTCTCACCTTCGTGGGTAAAGCTGGTGGCTTTATCCCGTGTGTAGCGGTAGTAGGGGCCGAAGGTAAGGCTGGTGCTTTCGCCCAGCTGTTTGTTCACGTCCACGCCTAGGCCGAGGCTGTAGTTGTTTTGTTTGTATTTACCATCGCTGGCATACTCAATCTGTGTATATTGCTCTTCCACTCGGCGGTGTAGGCTGACTTGGGCTTCAGTCCAGGGGGTAATGCTCCAGCCGCTGCCCAGTTGCTGCTCGTATTCCACCTGGGCTTTCAGATACAGATTGTTAGCACTGATATCGACAGAATCGTCATCGGGATCGATTCTGTGGTTACGCACATCGGTTTTGCCGTGGTTGTAGCCCAAACCACCACCCACGCGCAGACCGCCGTTTTTGAAGCCGGAGGGAGAGAACAAGTAGCCGGCATATACGTCTACATTATTGGTTTTGGCACCATTAATCACTTTCTCGCCATTAGCTTTCGCATCGGAATCAAGATACCGATAACCCAATTCGGCACGGATGGCATGCTGTTGTGCCAGCGGGATATCGGCGCGGCCTTGCAGGGTAACGCCGTCGCCGGAATATTTGAGCTGATCAATTTTGGCATTTTCGTGTGCGTAGCCGGCGGTTACGGTGTAGCGGCCGTCGTTGATAGGGTGCAACGGCACGCCCTCATCTGCGGGGGCAGCCTGAACAGCAGCAGATAAGGCCAATACGGCCAAGGCAATCAGGGTTTTTTGCATAATTTTCTCCGGTGTGGATGGAAAGAATACCGTGGAGGCAGTTTGCTGTATCCAACGGTGTAGATATTGCTGACAAAATCGGTTTAATGCTTTGAGTAAGCAATATTTTCGAGTGCATGATAAATCTTGGTCGAATTGAGCTTCAACTCTGAATGGACAAACCGTCCTATTTTTACTGCCCATCAGGCTTATCAACGTTCAGTGTAGCAAGATAGAGTATTGAAATTTAGCAAAATTAGCACATTATTCTTTTCAGGTAGCCTGTGTTGGATAAAGGCTACCTGAAAGTTTCAGGTAACCTCTCCGCCATCAATCTCCATATCCGTTCGGATTACCGCTTTGCCAGCGCCAAGAATCACGCATCATGTCGTCTAGGCTGCGTTCTGCATGCCAGTCCAGCTCAGCAGCGGCGCGGGCTGGATCGGCGTAGCATTCGGCAATGTCGCCCGCGCGGCGGGGTTTGATGGCATAGGGGATTTTTTTACCCGAGGCGGTTTCGAAGGCGCGGATGATGTCCAGCACGGACGAGCCTTTGCCGGTGCCGAGGTTGTAGATGTGCACGCCTGCTTCACGGCTTTTTTTATCGAGGGCGGCCACATGACCGAGCGCCAGATCGACAACGTGGATATAGTCGCGCACGCCGGTGCCATCGGGAGTGGGGTAGTCGTCGCCGAACACGGAAAGCTCGGCCAGTTTGCCTGCGGCCACTTGGCAAACGTAGGGCAGCAGGTTGTTCGGAATGCCGTTGGGCTGCTCACCGATGCGGCCGCTGGGGTGTGCGCCAATGGGGTTGAAATAGCGCAGCAGAATCACGCTCCATTCGGGGTCGGCCGTGTGGAGGTCGGCCATCATGCGCTCCATCATCTGCTTGGATGCGCCATAGGGATTGGTGGCTTCGCCGAGGGGGGCGGTTTCGGTAATCGGCACGGTATCCGGGTCGCCGTACACGGTGGCGGAGGAGCTGAACACGATGCTTTTCACGCCCGCGCGCTGCATTTCTTCCAGCAGGATAAGGCTGCCTGAAACGTTGTTGCTGTAATACTCAAGCGGTTTTTTCACGCTCTCGCCCACGGCTTTGAGGGCGGCGAAGTGGATGACGGATTGGATGGGGTGTTCGGCAAAAATGCGGCGCAACAATTCGCGGTCGCGGATGTCGCCCTGATAAAAGGCGGGAGTGTGCCCGGTGATTTCGGCGATGCGGCCGATAACTTGGGGCGAGGCGTTGCAGAGGTTATCGATAATCACCGGGCTATGACCGGCTTGGATAAGTTCAACTACGGTGTGCGAGCCGATAAAGCCGGCGCCGCCGGTAACGAGGATGGTGGACATGGAGTTTCTTTCTAGCTTTTGATGACAAAATATCGAGTTATATTTTAGCTTCGCGGAAGTTGGCTGCACTTATTTTCAGGTAGCCTTACATGATTGGCACATCAATCCTTACAGCATCCCAATCCCCGACACTTCCCGCGCCAGTCTAGCAGCAGCGTTGTCGGTCATGCCACCGACAAAATCGAGGATTTTCATGTAGGCGGTGTAAAGCGTGTCTTGTTCGTTCAATGGGTCGTCGCGCAGCAGCTCCAAGGCCAGCGATTGGCGGGTGCTGACGTGTGCTTTGGTGATGTAGGCGAAGGCAGCGGGTACGAGCAGGTTGAGAATCGAGCCGATACAGGGGAAGGCGGCGATTTCGGTAATCAGCTTGCTCTGGTGGCGGAACACGCGGGTGCGTGCCAGCTCTTTGGCCCGTTCCAGCGAATAGCGCACTTCGGGCGTGCACACGCTGAGCAGGTCTTTGCCTTGGAAGCTGCCGGCGAGCAGGTCGGCATGGTGCAGCATAAAGGTTTGCGCCATGTCGTCGATGGCGCGGCCGATGGCCATGCCGCGCAGCATGGCGCAACGCTGGCGGGCGGATTGCTCCGGCCAGAGTTTGTCGATGTGCACCATGCCCTGCAATACGTTTTCCACTTCGCGGTCGTCCAACAAGCCGAGCTCCACCGCATCTTCCAAATCCAGGAGCGCATAGCAGATGTCGTCTGCCGCCTCCATCAGGTAGGACAGGGGGTGGCGGCTCCAATGGTGTGCGGCGATTTCAGGTAGCCCCAATTCGGCGGCCACGCATTCGATAAATGGCAGCTCGGTTTGATAAATATTGAATTTTTTCAAACCCTGCGGTGCGGAAGTGGTCCAAGGATATTTGAGCAGCGCGCCAATAGAGGCGGCGGTGAGGCGCATGCCGCCGCGGTGCTGATACATTTCAAGATTGGCCAAAATGCGCAGGCTGTGGGCATTGCCTTCGTAGGTTTGCACGTCGCGCCGTTCGGCTTCGGCCAGGTGTTTCAGGTAGCCTGCGTGCTCGGGATTGCGGAACCAATCGCGCAATGCCTCTTCGCCGGTGTGGCCGAAAGGCGGGTTGCCCATATCGTGCGCCAGGCAGGCCACCTGCACCACAGCGCCGATATCGGATGGCGTATTCTCCGGCGGCAAGAAACCGCCCTTGGCCAGCATCACGCCCACGCGGTTGCCCAGGCTGCGCCCCACGCTAGCCACTTCCACGCTGTGGGTAAGGCGGTTGTGGGTGTGGTCGTGTTCGGCAAAGGGGTGTACCTGCGTTTTGCGCCCCAGCCGCCGGAACGAGCCGGAAAACACCACGCGGTCGTAATCGATGTGAAAATCGGTGCGCAGCGCATCCGCGCCTTCCTGGCTGGAGGGGGTAACGGTGGCTACCAGTTGGCCGTTCTCGGGCTTGAAGCGCTTGGTGCTGAGCAATTGCTGCCAGTTCATGTTTGTCCTTTGGTTTGGCTGGATAAATTGAGGCTACCTGAAAACTAAGCCTGCGGTTTTCAGGTAGCCTCTTTGCGCTTTAGCGGGTTACCGGTTTGTAGCGGATACGTTTCGGTTTCGCGCCCTCTTCGCCAAGTCGGCGTTTCTTGTCGGCTTCGTATTCCTGATAGTTGCCGTCGAAGAACACCCATTTCGAATCACCTTCGCAAGCCAGAATATGCGTGGCGATGCGGTCGAGGAACCAGCGGTCGTGCGAAATCACCATCACGCTGCCGGCAAATTCCAGCAATGCTTCTTCCAGCGCGCGCAGGGTTTCTACGTCGAGGTCGTTGGACGGTTCGTCCAGCAGCAACACATTGCCGCCGCTCAACAAGGTTTTTGCCAAGTGCAAACGCCCGCGTTCACCGCCGGAGAGCTGCCCCGCGATTTTGCTTTGGTCGCTGCCTTTGAAATTGAAGCGTCCCAAATATTGGCGTGCGGGGATTTCAAACTGTCCGACCTGCAAAATGTCGCGGCCTTCGGCGATGTTGTCGAACACGGTTTTGTCGTTTTGCAAACCTTCGCGGCTTTGGTCAATCAGGCTCATTTTCACGGTTTGCCCGATTTTCACTTCACCGGAATCAGGCTGCTCTTTGCCCGCAATCATTTTGAACAGCGTCGATTTACCCGCGCCGTTCGGACCGATGATGCCGACAATCGCACCCGCAGGCACTTTGAAGCTCAAATCGTCAATCAGCACTTTGTCGCCGAACGATTTGGAAACGTTCACAAATTCAATCACTTCATTACCCAAACGCTCGGCGACGGGAATGAAGATTTCCTGCGTTTCATTGCGTTTTTGGTATTCGTAGTTGCTCATTTCTTCAAAACGCGCCAAACGCGCTTTGGACTTGGCTTGGCGGCCTTTGGCATTCTGGCGCACCCATTCCAATTCCTGCTTCATCGCCTTCACGCGCGCAGCTTCGGATTTCGCCTCGTTTTCCAAGCGTTTTTCTTTCTGCTCCAGCCAAGACGAGTAATTGCCTTTCCACGGAATACCGTGGCCGCGGTCGAGTTCCAAAATCCATTCGGCGGCGTTGTCCAAGAAGTAGCGGTCGTGCGTTACCGCGACCACCGTGCCGGGGAAGCGCACGAGGAATTGCTCCAGCCATTCCACCGTTTCCGCATCCAAGTGGTTGGTCGGTTCGTCCAGCAGCAGCATGTCGGGCTTGCTCAACAAAAGTTTGCACAAAGCGACGCGGCGTTTTTCACCGCCGGACAGATTGCCGATTTTGGCATCCCATTCCGGCAGGCGCAGCGCATCGGCGGCGATTTCCAATTCGTGTTCCGCACCGCCGCCGGTTGACGAACCCGCCGCGATAATCGCTTCCAAGCGGCCCTGCTCTTCCGCCAGCGCATCAAAATCCGCATCAGGATTGGCGTACTCGGCATACACTTCTTCCAAACGTTTCTGCGCGGCGGCCACTTCGCCCAAGCCGCTTTCCACTTCCTGGCGCACGGTTTTTTCAGGATCAAGCTCCGGCTCTTGCGGCAGATAGCCGATTTTAATGCCGCTCATCGGCACGGCTTCGCCCTCAAACTCTTTATCCACGCCCGCCATAATCCGCAGCACGGTAGACTTACCCGCGCCATTCAAACCGAGCAGGCCGATTTTCGCGCCGGGGAAGAAAGAAAGGGAAATATCTTTAATGATGGTTTTCTGCGGCGGCACCACCTTGCTCACGCGCAGCATGGAATAGACGTATTGCGACATAACAACTCCTCGAAAATAGGGAAAACAGGCAAATGGGTAAATGCCGCCGATTCTAACCGAAAAAAGCATTTCAGGCAGCCGAAAGGCTACCTGAAAATACAGGTCGACTGCGTTTCTGAGAAAAAGAAATTTTTCAGGTAGCCTCTCTCCCCTCTTGAGGCTACCTGAAAACTGACATCATCTATCCGGCAGCAAAAAACGGCGTTTGCAGCCCGGTTTGCACACAGCCCTTTCAGCCCGCCCGCTCTTGCCTTACAATGCCGCCCGTTCTTTCTATTTGCGGTTTTCCCATGCTTGCCAGCCTGATTGATTTCATCCTGCATATCGACCAACACCTCATCGAGCTCACCCAAACCTACGGCCTGTGGATTTACGCCATCCTGTTTCTCATCGTGTTTTGCGAAACCGGGCTGGTGGTTACGCCCTTTCTGCCGGGCGATTCGCTCTTGTTTGCTGCCGGCGCGGTGGCGGCGCTGGGCGGGATGAATGTGCATATCGCGGCCGCGCTGCTCTTGGCGGCGGCGGTAATCGGCGATGCGATAAACTTCGCCATCGGCAAGTATTTCGGCAAAAAGCTGTTTGCCAAACCGGATTCGCGCGTGTTCAAACGCGAGTATCTGGATAAAACCCATGCTTTCTACGAAAAATACGGCGGCAAAACGATTATTCTGGCGCGGTTCGTGCCGATTGTGCGCACCTTTGCGCCCTTTGTGGCGGGCATGGGCAATATGCATTACGGCCGCTTTATCCGCTACAATATCATCGGCGCGCTGATGTGGGTGGGGCTGCTCACTTATGCGGGCTACTTCTTCGGCGAGCTGCCGGTGGTGAAAAATAATTTCGGCTTGGTGGTGATCGGCATTCTCGTAGTATCCGTGCTGCCGATGGCGGTGGAAATCGCCAAGGCTAAGTGGGGGAAGAAGGCTTAGTGTGCTGCTCCTGCTTCGTTTTCAGGTAGCCTCTTGCTATAGCGGATTAACATGGCGGCGAACCCACGCCGTAGCAGTCTTATTTTCATTTATTCTATTTTTAAACGGCCAATCTTTTTTCAGGTAGCCTTCACGTTTTCCTATGATTTATCCTTGGCATGAATCCGCTTGGCGGCAGTTGGCTGCCCAATGGGGCAACCGCCCCAACGCTTGGTTGCTTACAGGCCGGCGCGATACCGGCAAAACCGCGTTTGCCCGCCATCTAGCACAGGCGCTGCTGTGCGAACAGCCGCAGGCCGAACACCAGCCTTGCGGCAGCTGCCCTTCGTGCCACCTGTTCGCCCAAGGCAGCCATCCGGACTACTATGAACTCGCGCCCGAGCTGCCCACCGAAGGCGAAAGCGCGCGCAAGCTGCTGCAAATCAAAATCGACGCCGTGCGCGCCGTGCTATCGCCGCTGCTGCAAAGCTCCGTGCGCGGCGGGCTGCGTGTGGTGCTGGTGCAGCCAGCGGAAACCATGAATACCCAAGCCGCCAACGCGCTGTTGAAAATGCTGGAAGAACCGCCCGCATCGGTGGTATTCCTTTTGGTAACCCACAACAAAGACCGCCTGCTGCCCACCATTAAAAGCCGCTGCCGCCCCTTCCTACTGCCCGACCCAAGCGCCGAAGAAGCCTTAGGCTACCTGAAAACGCAAAACACCCCTCAAGCCGAAGCCCTGCTTGCCTTTCACAGCGGCGCCCCGCTGTTTGCAGCCGAGCCGGAGCAAGACACGATGCGCGAAGAGCTGTGCCAACTGCTGGCTAAACCGCGCCTGTTGGCCATGCTGGATTACGCCGCCGTCTTCGACAAACAAAAATGGCCGCTGGCCGTGTTTCTCGACTGGCTGCACAAATGGCTGACCGACACTGCGCTCGCCCAACAAAACCTGCCCCCGCTCTACTACCCGCAACACCAAGCCGCCATTTTTCAGGTAGCCTCCCGCACCCAGGGGACAACCTTATTCCAACTGGTACACACCCTAAACCGCCTCAGCCCTTACGGCCGGCACACCTTAAGTGTTAGAATGCAGATTGAAAATTTGCTAACCAACTACCTTGCTTTCTGGCAAAACAAACCGCTTTAAGAAAACAAGCCCGTTATTTATTTTGTATAAACGTTACTTACTTAAAACAAGGAAATACCCATGAGCACACCCGCCGACAGCGCCCCCGGCCGCATGATGAGCGTCAGCCTCAAAGACAAACCCATCGCCTACTACAGCTACATGCCATTTCTGGAGCATGGCGGCATTTTTGTGCCCACCAACGACGAATTCAAAATGGGCGAAGAAGTGCTGTTGGTATTGGAACTGTTTGACAATCCGGAAAAATTCTTCCTACGCACCCGCGTAGTGTGGATCAACCTCAGCCGTACCACCAACGGTCAGCCGCAAGGCGTGGGCCTCGCTTTCGGCGACGACGAAACCGGCATCAAATGTAAAAACTACATCGAAGACCAACTGCCCGGCCTGGTGCACACCGACCGCGCCACCTACACCATGTAGCCATGCTGATCGATTCGCACTGCCACCTCAACTTCCCCGACCTCGCCCAAAGGCTACCTGAAGTCCTCGCCAACATGGCCGAGGCCGGCGTGGATAAAGCCATCGCCATCAGCGTGAGCCGGCAGAGCTTCGAAGAAGTGCACGCCATCGCCCAAAATCACCCCAACATCTACGCCACAGTCGGCATCCACCCCGACGACCCGGAAGCCGAAGAATTCAGCCTGGAAGAACTGCTGGAACGCGCCGCCCGGCCCAAAGTGGTGGCCATCGGCGAAACCGGCCTGGATTATCATTGGTGCAAAGGCGATCTGGCCTGGCAGCACCAACGTTTCATCCTGCACATCGAAGCTGCCAACCGCAGCGGCCTGCCGCTTGTCGTCCATACCCGCGATGCCGCCGCCGATACCATGCGGCTGCTGCGCGAACACCAAGCCCACGCCGGCGTTATCCACTGTTTCACCGAAGACGTCCATGCCGCCAAACTGGCCTTGGATTTAGGCTTCTACATCTCATTCTCCGGCATCGTCACCTTCAAAAACGCCACCGCCATCCAAGAAGCCGCCCGCTACGTGCCGCTCGACAGGCTGCTGGTGGAAACCGACGCCCCCTACCTCGCGCCCGTGCCCAAACGCGGTAAGCCCAACGAACCGGCCTACGTCAGCCACACCGCCGCCTTCGTTGCCCAACTGCGCGGCGACAGCTTGGAAAACATCGCCCAAGCCACCACCGCCAACTGCCTGCGGCTATTCAACAAAATCAACACTGCGGCTTGAGGTCTGTTGGGTACACACAGCTTCTGCTAAGAGTCTGTCCCTTTCGTACGTTAAAAGGCTATCTGAAAATTTTCAGGTAGCCTTTTAACATTGCAGAGAGCAGGCCAAGCATTTATACCAAACCAGCTGCCACTTAATGCCAATTTCTTCCATTCAGCCAAAGCATAAAAACAGATTGCTCACGCTTGGCTGATAGCTCATCTTCCCTTATGCAGCCTCTCACGCCCGCATAGATTCAAACAATCGGAAATAATCGGGAAAGGTTTTATTCACGCATTGCGGGTCGTTGATATACACCGGCACGCCGAGCAGGGAAACCAGCGAGAAGCACATGGCCATGCGGTGGTCGTCGTAGGTGTCGATGCGGGCGTTGGCAGCTAGGCGGGGCGGCGGGGTGATGTGGATGGCTTCAGCTTCCTCTTCCACCCGTGCGCCGAGTTTGCGCAGTTCGGCGGCCATAGCGGCGATGCGGTCAGTTTCTTTCACGCGCCATGAGCCGATATTGCGCAGGCTGCAACGCGCACCGGAAGCAAGTGCCACCACGGCCAGGGTCATTGCCGCATCGGGGATGTGGTTGGCATCCAAATCGAAGGGGCGGATGCGCTGGCTGGGGCGGCGGGCTACCTGAATATAATTTTCGCCCCATTCCACGGCGGCGCCGATTTTTTCCAGCTCGGCGGCAAACGCGGTGTCGCCCTGGATGCTGTGCCGACCGATGCCATTCACGCGCACAGGGGCGGCGGCAAGCAGGCCGGCGGCGAGGAAATAGGACGCTCCAGAGGCATCGCCTTCCACATGGAGAGTAGCCGGGGCGTGGTAACGGGCTGTTTCAGGTAGCCTGAACAGACGGTGGCTGTCGTGGGCTACCTGAACGCCGAATTGCGCCATCAGTTTGAGCGTGATGTCGATATAGGGTTTGGAAATCAGCTCGCCCTGCACTTCGATTTCGTGCGCCTGGCCGGTGAGCGGCAGCGCCATCAAAAGGGCGGTGAGGAATTGGCTGGACACATTGCCGCGCACGGCAATGTGGCTCTGGCCGCCGGCCTGCCGCTCACCGATGTGTAGCGGCGGATAGCCTTTCCGGCCTTCGTAGCGGATGTCGGCTCCGGCTTGGTGCAGGGCATCGACCAGATCGCCGATGGGGCGTTCGTGCATCCGGGCCACGCCGTGCAGGCGGTAATCGCCGCCAAGCAAGGCCAGTGCGGCGGTGAGCGGGCGGAAGGCGGTGCCGGCGTTGCCGAGGAACAAATCGGCCTGCCGCCGTGGGAAACGGCCGCCGCAGCCGTGCACGGTGTAACTGCCGCCTCCATGATGTTCGATGCGAACGCCGAGACTTTGCAGCGCGGCGAGCATGTGGCGGGTATCATCGGCATCGAGCAGGTTTTCAATGCGGCAAGCGTTGTCGGACAGGGCGGCCAACAGCAGGGTGCGGTTGCTGATGCTTTTGGAGCCGGGCAGCGTGATGGCGGCGGGGCGCAGGCGGGCGGCGGGGAGGTAGAGGGAATCGGTCATGATGGGATGGGCTTGAAATAGGGAGGGAGGATGGCTGCAAACAGGCAGCGGGTTTTATGCCGGAATGGCTGCTTTCAGGTAGCCTTTCGTGTTTGCGGGCTACCTGAAATTTTGGCTGGTTTAGTTTTCAGGTAGCCTGAAACCCAGAAAGGCTACCTGAAACAACCGCCCTACTCTGCTGCCGCCATTTCCAGCATTTCGGCGGCATGACGGCGGGTGGTGTCGGTGAGGGTTTCGCCGCCGAGCATGCGGGCGATTTCTTCGATGCGCGCACTGCCTTCGAGCTCGCGAATGGTGCTCACGGTTTGGCCGCCGCCGCTGTGTTTGCTTACCTGCCAATGCTGTGCGCCACAGGCGGCCACTTGTGGCAGGTGGGTAACGGCGAGCACTTGGTGCTGCCGCCCCAACGTGCGCAGGGCGCGGCCGACGGTTTCGGCCACGCCGCCGCCGATGCCGCTGTCTACTTCGTCAAAAATCAGGGTGGGAATCTGCGTGTATTGGCTGGCGGTGACCTGCAGGGCCAGGCTGATGCGGGCCAGTTCGCCGCCGGAAGCGACTTTGTTCAACGGCCGCAAGGGGCTGCCTTGGTTGGCGGCTACCTGAAACTGCACCTGCTCCAGCCCGTATGCCTGCGCTTCGCACGGAATGAGCTCGATGTGAAAACGTGCGCCGCGCATGGAAAGCTGCTGCATATGTTCAGTGGTTTCTTCGGCCAGTTTGGCGGCGGCCTGCTGCCTTTGGGCGGATAGCTCGCGCGCGGGCTGCAAATAGGCGGCTTCGGCCAGGCGCACCTGTTCGCGCAGGGCTTCGATGTCGGCGGCGGCTTCGGAATCGGCCAAATCCTGCTGCAGCTGTGCCAGGCGGGCAGGCAGCTCTTCGGGCTCGATGCGGTGGCGGCGGGCGGCAGACATCAGTTCGGCCATGCGCTCTTCCTGCGCGGCCAATTCGGCGGGGTTGATTTCGGCACGGGCGGCCACGCTGTGCATGTGGCTGCTGATTTCGCCCAACTCGGCTTCGATACTATCCAGCATTTCCAGGCTTTCGGCAAAACGCGGTTCGATGCCGGAGAGACTTTCCAGCTGGCGTCGGCAGCGCCCGGCCAGGCTGTGCAGGCCGTTGTCGCCGTCGATGTGGGCGGCCACTTCTTCGGCAGCCTGCAACAATTCGGCAGCGTGCGCCAAGCTGTCGTAGCTTTGCGAAAGCTGCGCCCATTCCCCTTCCACCGGGGCGAGTTTTTCCATTTCGCCCACCTGCCAGGCCAGCCGTTCGCGCTCTTCGGCCAAACGTTCGCCCTCGGCCTCGGCCATAGCCAAATTCTCCTGCGCCTGCCGCCATTGCCGATAAGCGGCTTGCACTTGCTCGGCCAATGGTTTGCTGCCGGCAAAAGCATCCAGCAGATCGCGCTGCACGGCTTCGCTGTTGAGCGAGTGGTGCGCGCTTTGGCCGTGGATGTCCACCAGGCGGCTGCCGATTTGGCGCAGTTGGGCCAGGGTGGCGGCCTGATTATTGATGAAGCTGCGGCTGCGGCCTTTGCTGTCGATGGTGCGGCGGATGGAAAGCTCGACCTCGTCTGTACCAAGCAGGCCTTGTTCGCAGAGTTCGGCGCGCAATGTGGGCAGGCCGCTCAAATCGAACAGGGCAGACAGCTGCGCTTCGGGGCAGCCATGGCGGATTTGGCTGTAGTCGGCCTTGTCGCCAAGCAGCAGGCTGAGCGCATCGAGCGTAATGGATTTGCCGGCACCGGTTTCACCAGTGAGCACGGTAAAGCCAGATTGGAAATCCAAATGGAGTTGCTCAACAATCACAAAATCTCGCAAAGAGAGGGCAAGCAGCATGGTGTTCTCGAAAGGAAAGGGTGAAGCGGATTATATAACAGGCTACCTGAAAACCGAGAGGCTACCTGAAAACGGTTTTTCAGGTAGCCTTTTGCTGTGCATAGTGGGATTACAGCAATGCGTCCACAAACTCGCGGGCGTTGAACGGGCGCAAATCGTCGATGCCTTCGCCTACGCCGATAAAGCGCACCGGCACGGGGCGACGGCTAGCCAGCGCAGCCAGCACGCCGCCTTTGGCTGTACCGTCGAGCTTGGTCACGATGAGGCCGGTGAGCCCCAGCGCGTCATCGAAGGCAATCACTTGGTTCACGGCGTTTTGGCCGATATTGGCATCCAGCACCACCACGATTTCGTGCGGCGCGTCGGGTATGGATTTCTGCAACACGCGCTTCACTTTTTTGATTTCTTCCATCAAATGGGTTTGCGTGGGCAGACGGCCGGCGGTGTCGGCCAGCACGATGTCGATACCGCGCGCCTTGGCGGCTTCCACGGCATCAAAGCAGACGGCGGCAGAATCGCCGGAAGCTTGGGAAATCACGGTAACGCCGTTGCGCTCGCCCCATTCGGCCAGCTGCTCGCGGGCAGCGGCACGGAAAGTGTCGCCGGCAGCCAGCAGCACGCTTTTGCCCTGGGCTTGGAAATATTTAGCCAGCTTGCCGATGGAAGTGGTTTTGCCCGCGCCGTTGATGCCGGCGAGCATAATCACAAACGGCCGTTTGTCTGCGGGCAAGGTCAGCGGCTGCTCCAACGGTTTAATCAGCTCGTAGATGGCTTCTTTCAATGCGCCGCGCAGTTCTTCGCCATCTTTCAGGCCGCGCAGGCTCACGCGCTGGCGCACTTCTTCCATCAGATGCTCAGTGGCTTCGATGCCCATATCGCTGGTGAGCAGCACGGTTTCCAGCTCTTCATACAAGTCTTCGTCTATCTTGCCGCCACCAAACACGCCGGCCAGCGACTTGGCCATCTGCTGGCGCGATTTGCTCAAGCCTTGCTTGAGTCGGGCGGCCCAGCCAAGCGAAGCTGGCTGCTCTGGAGCTAGCTCGATAGCAGCTTGGTCGATGTCGGTGCTTAATGGAGCAACTGATTCCGCCGCTGCTGGTTCACTGGATGCTGGCTCGTTGCTTGCCTGAGCGTTAGAGTCGCGTTCATCAACTAAAGCAGCTACTTCAGCTGTGGCAACAGATGTTTCGCCCGTTGCTTGTTCTGCCACTTCCATCGCAGGCACGGCATCAGTGATTTCATCTGCCTGTGTTTCAACAGGGGGGCGTCCCGCCAAAACTTCCGGTTGTGCGGGCGCTGCTTCAGCATCTGCTACTTCTGTGC
Source organism: Eikenella sp. HMSC071B05 (assembly GCF_001811325.1). Classification (NCBI taxonomy): domain Bacteria; kingdom Pseudomonadati; phylum Pseudomonadota; class Betaproteobacteria; order Neisseriales; family Neisseriaceae; genus Eikenella; species Eikenella sp. HMSC071B05. Next base: position 111,046 of record NZ_KV804548.1, read on the forward strand.
TTGCGGGCTCGTATGCCGATGTTTCGGTAGCTAAATCAGTTAACCCCGACTCGGCCACAGCAACTTCTGCAGCAGGCGTTTGGGCGGCGGCTTGCTCTGTTGTTTCTGAGGCAGCTTGTGCCGCAACCTCATCGGTTTGCACGACTTCTTCAGCAGCTTGTACTGATTCGGCATCCTGTTGCGGGACTGTGGGTTGCGCTTTGCGCTTTCTAAAAAATCCAAATACCATCTGGTTGGTTATACTCCATAAACAAACCGGTTTACCAACCGGCAATGGAACAAAGGCTACCTGAAACAGATTGGCTGTATTTTCAGGTAGCCTGGCGTGCGGCACTCAGTGCGTATTGGAGAGGCGTTTAGCTGCTTTCCAAATCCACAATGCTGCGAGCTGCACGGCGGGCGTCGAGCAGAATCAGGCCCAATTTAGCGCTTTCGCGGGCGGTTACTACCAATACGGTATCTTCACCGGCCTGAATCAGCAGGATATAGCCATCAGTGCCTTTCACAATCACCTGCTCCAATTCGCCACACAGCAGCTCTTTGGTGGTACGGTTACCCAAGGCCAGCAGAGCGGCAGACATCGCACCCACGCGATCCGGGTCAATATTGGCCTGGAGCATAGAAGCAATCGGCAAACCGTCACTAGAAATAACGGCGGAAGCGGTAATATCAACAGACGAACTGTTCAAATCGCTCAATACGGAAGAAACTAATTGTTGTTGCATATCGTGTTTTCCCAATAATTTAATCAGAATGTTTCAATTTGGTTCGCAGAATCAACGATTTGATACAGCGCCCGCACCAAAGATACAAATTCATCTTTATGCAGCTGCGGCACGCCGCCGGTCACCAGGATAAATTTCAAATCACCGATATACAGCGGGAAGAAGGTCAGCTCACTCTGTCCTGACGGATCGCAAATGCCCACCGCGTTGTGGTAGATGTTCAGGTTATTCTTAATCAGAAGACTGTGCTGTTCATACAAACGCACGGCTTCACTAGCCAGCACAGCGATTTCTTCGGCAGCTTCGTGGTTGAAACCGGAGCTGGAGAAATAGAAACCGTCTTGATCCACCAACAATGCTTTTTGCACATCAGAAAGGTGCATCAGGATATTGGGCAGACCAGTGCCGCTGAGCAAATCTGTTTTCTTGTCCGGCTCGTCTTCGCCATACAAAAATTCCAAACGCTGCATGCGATACAACAAGTTGAGTGCAGCATCAATATCGTTGGTTTGCGCCCAGCGCAATACGTTTTCGCGGCTAACGGTTTCCTGCTCACCGGCTTGCAAAATGCCGCCCAGCAGAGTACGGCTAGCGCTTTGGCCTTTATTGGAAACCGCATAATATGCGCCGGCAGGAGTTACTCGTGGGTATAGATTAGGCTGCAAAAGTAGTGTCGAATCCATTTTTATACCTCTAGACCAGGATCAATTGAATACAGCATAGCTGTAACCAGCTGTTTCACATCGTTTTCATTACGAGCATCAATTTCAAATACTGGCACGTTCATGCCGTATTGCAACAGATATTTCTGGTATACCTCGATACCCGGCGTGGCTTTCAAATCCATCTTGGTTACACCAACAACCACAGGGGCGGTTTTGAGCAAATCGCTGAATGAATCCAAGAAGAACTTCAGATCTTTCAAAGGATTGGAACGGGTATTATCCAGCAACAACACCAAGCCCATACTACCCTGACTCAGAATATCCCACATAAAATCAAAGCGTTCCTGCCCAGGCGTACCGTACAAATGCACTTTGGTTTTTTCATCCAAATGAATCACGCCGTAGTCCATGGCCACGGTGGTGTGGCTTTTCATGGAGGTCGTCATATCAGATGCACGGGCATCGGTCTTGATCGGCGGGTCGTCCGACAGTGCAGCAATAGCGGTAGTTTTCCCCACGCCGACCGGGCCTGTAAAAATAATCTTATTCTCTGCCATGTTATATTCCTTTATCGGCCAATAATTTTATTCATCAAACGTTGCAGCAGTCCGCGCTGTTTCGGTACTTCTTCGTCGCCATTATCTTCATGCGCTCTGGCATGAACTCTCTCCGGACGCTGTATAGTTTGCGTTTGGGCGGCAGCCCTAACTTGCCCTGCTCCAGTAGTTTGAGGCTCAGCTTGTCCAGCTGATTCCACAATCAGATGGTCGGTAACATAGACTGCAGTAAGATAATCAGCCAAATCTTTGTTATCGATAAGCATCAGCTTGTGTAGGATAGTCAGGCTACCTGAAGCCTTGGTTAAGAAGGCAGATAGGCGCATTGATTCGGCAAGCGGTGCCAAACGAGTCAGGTTTGGCCAGTTGCGAACTTTGAATACTGTATTTTTGTTGATGACTTTGGGGAAACGGCCATTACCTGTCCAAATAGCCAGCTGCCACAAGCAAGCGCTGATGGAGAGTTTAGCCTTAGCCTTCAAATGTTCTTCTGTGATTACTCGTGTCTGCAAATCAACAAACTTTTGCTCACACAAAGATTGGAGTGTTTCAGAATCGGTTGCCAGCAATACTTTCTGAACAGAAGGGAACACCAACAGCACAGGCTTACCATTGTGCATTACTGCCACATCGTTATCCTGCTTGGCTGCTTTGCGCACTTCGCCCAACAAGCCGCTGTCTTCATCAAAATGTTCGATGGTAATATTGGCTGAATGAGATTGTGTGGCTGCCGGTTCAGTCTCTTGTATTGCCTGTCTAGAAACAGGAGCCGCTGAGCTGCCACTACTACTAGCTACCCAAATACCATTACCCTGTTGCAAGTTCTTCAAGTTCAAAAACAGAGTATCAAACTTAATTGGTTTGGCCAAATAAGGAGCGGTTACCGGAGGCGGAGAACTGGAGAAATACACCACTTTCGCATCTGGAAACTGGTTTTTCGCATCTTTCCAAATCTCTACATCGGTATCGGCATCGGCCAATACCATATCCGGCTGAATGCCCTGCTCCATCGTAACCAGTTCATAATTGGTGATGCCGTGCATTTTGAATGCCATGCGGAACATCGCATATTGGCGCTCATCCATGCCCAACAGCATAATGTGAACCGTCTTCACTTGGGGGATTGCGTTATTAGTCATTTATTATGTCCGAACAGAACCGTAGTTGATTTTTTGTAGCAACTGGCTCATTGCCAATACTACCTCCTCTGGCGGATGCTGGATATTGGCACGTATCTTATGCAATACCTGCTCCAAGCGCTCCCACTCTTCCGCACGTTCGCAAATATCGAACAGCGTGATATACAGCTGCGATTCGCTGGGGTATTCCAAAATCGATTCTTCCAGCAAATTCATTGCTTCATCCAACTGACCGTACATCAATAACGATTCGACATCACGCAACACTTTTTCTGCCGGCGTCTGTTTTACGCTGACATCATCAGTACGTGTTCTAATAAGGGGTTTGCGGTGCGCTTTTTGGGTACTAGTGCCACGATCCAAGAAACCGTTGGCAATCCCGATTTCGCGCAATTGAGCCTCATTCGGATTAGCTTCCAACTGAGTAAAGATAGGGTGTTCACCCAAGTTGAGACCCCAGCCCAGCATCCTTTCCTTCACTTGGCGGCCATACTGGCCTAATGTGTAGTAGAGCTGCCAAAGATGTTGGGCAAATCGGTCGATATTTTGATTTTTATAATCCAAACTCAGCGCATCAATAATCAATGCAGCCGGTTTGTTAGCCTGGCGGATGGCCTTATTGGCATAGCTGACTGCCGCATCATAGGCCAATCCATCCTTCATCAGGCGATAGCCTGACTCAGGCTCCATAAAGCCCATCAGAGCGGCTTTTTCTTCATCGTGCACAAGAATAGCACCAGCATATTTGGAGTTGGTCACCAACTCCTTGCGAGTCTTGACTGACGCCAAATCTGCCACTTTCTGCTCGTTCTCGGCTTCTGCAACTGCACGACGGCTTTTCTGCTTGGTCTGCTTGCTTTGTGCCGGAGCATCCAATCCGTTGCGTTCGCCGATTTCGGCAGAGGTTTGCTGCACACCCCAGCCCAGCACTTCTTCAGCCAACACGCGTAGATTAAGGTTGTTTTTATCGACAGCCAAACCTTGTTTGATATAGTCCTCAGTTTGTGCTTTGGTGAGTAGGTTGCCGAACTGGCGCAAAGTTTCAGCCAACTCGTCCGGCTTTTTAGCATCTAGCCACAATTGCACCAACTCATTAACCAAAGTGCTGCGCATACCGTCGCTCACTGCTGCCGAGCCGGAAGTTAGATATTGAGACAGCGATTCGGCTGCTTTTTCATGGTAACCGAATTGCTTATAGACTTTATATTCCGTGAGTGCATCAACTTCCTGCGCCACATTGACTGCTGCTGCTTCCGCCTCCACATCAGGCACAGCTTCCCAACCCCAGTCTTCACTCACCTCAATCTCTTCAGGCTCAGATGGCGAAACTGCTGCAGCCTGGCGAACAGCTGCCGGCGCTGACTTTTTGCTAGCTGATCGGGCAGCAGCGCGTTTACCTCTGCCTTTTTTCTCTTCATCAACAGCGGCTTTTGCCTGTTGTTTTTGGCGGCGCTGCACAAAAATCAAGCCTGCCAAAACCACCAATAGCGGAACTAGAATCGTCAGATCCATTTATCCCACCCTCCCTAAACATAATTGAATGAAAATATTCATCCTACTTCTCTTAACATCTTTCCAAACACAAATGTTGGAAATTTAGCCTAAAGTATATATTAATTTACACGTTTTATTCAAACGGATTAATGAAACTCTCCGCCAAAAAGAAAGAGATTGCACACTAACGACATATCTTTTTCTTCACCCAGCAGGTAATAATTGATGGAAATTTCACGGCAACACTCCGTTAGGCAACAGCAGCCAAACATAGCCGGTCTGCTTCATACGGCCGGCCACTCTCCCTGCTTCATCGCCATAACCCCAGAAAAAGTCCACCCGCACCGCGCCGTTAATGGCGCTACCGGTGTCTTGTGCCATAATCAGGCGGTTGAGCGCATGACCGGTTTCAGGATGAGCAGTAGCCAAAAACAGTGGCGCGCCTAAAGTGATGAAGCGTTTATCCACCGCGCCGGAATAACCGCCGCTCAATGGCACACCCAACGAACCAATCGGCCCGTCGTTGCCATCCGGCAGTTGGCGGAAAAACACATAACTGGGGTTTTGGCCCAACACTTCAGCCAACTTATCCGGATGCGCACGCAACCAATCGCGGATCTTCGGCATACTGGTTTGCGCCAGCGGCAGATAACCTTTATTGGCCATATAACGGCCAATAGAAATATAGGGGTGGTCGTTTTTATCGGCAAACCCTAAGCGGATATAGCGCCCATCCGGCGTACGAATTCGGCCGGAGCCTTGGATATGCAGGAAAAACAATTCAACCGGATCATCGGCATAAGCCAACACCGATGCACTGCCATTTACCGCACCGGCATTGATTTGCTCACGGGTGTAATACGGCACAAAACGGCTACCTGAAACCCGCCCTTTCAAAGATCGGCTTTTATCCCGACCAGGGAAGTCTGCCAGATTGGCTGTGTATTCACCATTGGCGGCAATTTGGCCACTGTTGCGACCGGTGAGGTGAATTCGTACTGTTCCCGATTGCGGCGCACCGGCCAGTGGCACAGTAACCAAATCCGCAGGCAAGCCATAAATCGGGAAGCGCGCCTGCGCAGTTTGCCGCGCACTACCGTGCAACACCGGCTCGTAGTAACCGGTTATCGTACCGCCCAACTGCCCGTTGTGGCTCACTTCCCACGGAGTGAAATATTGCTCGAAAAACTGCCTAGCCGCCGCAGACTGACTGCCCACCCTGTCGGCCTGGGCACACACATTCTGCCATTGCGGCTTGTTTTTCAAAGCAGTACAGCTTTTGCGAAACGCATTCAAGCTGGCAGCAAAATCCTGTTGTGGCCACTGCGGCAAAGCAGAAAACGACACTGCCTTATACCCTGCCGGGCTACCTGAAACCCGGTGCTGATAGCCTTCTGCATAACGCTGCCCGGGCGGCAAAGCTGACATACCGCTTATGCCGCCGCCGGAGGGCTTGGGCCGACTATGAAAAAAACAGCCGCCCAGCAGCAATGCCGACAGCAACAGCCAGCCGTTACGAGAAGAAAGAAATTTTCCTGCCATTTCAGTTTTCATTCCATGAAGTTGAATTTATACCACTGAAAGAAATCGATAAATAATATATAAACATTACCGCCCGTCCCGCACCGTTTCCGATGCATTCTAGCCAACTCCTGCCCGTTTACGGCGACCGCAGGCGCAAACTGGCAGAATTTAACCACCCACCCAAGCCGCCGGGCAAATCATTTTACAAGCACAAACATTTCGTCCGCTGCCGCATCGGCTACAATATCGTTTTTCGCCTTTCCATTTTTCAGGTAGCCTTTCATGAGCCGCAAAAGTGCCGTATCCCCCATGATGCAGCAGTATCTCGAGATCAAAGCCCAGCACACCGACAAACTGCTGTTCTACCGCATGGGCGACTTCTACGAGCTCTTCTTCACTGATGCCGAAGAAGCTGCCCGCCTACTCGACATCACCCTCACCACCCGCGGCCAAATCAACGGCGAGCCCATCAAAATGGCCGGAGTGCCACACCATGCGGCCGAGCAATACTTGGCCAAACTGGTCAAACTCGGCCGCAGCGTGGCCATTTGCGAGCAAGTAGGCGAAGTGGGCGTTGGCAAAGGCCCGGTGGCGCGAGAAGTGGTTCGCATCATTACCCCCGGCACGCTCACCGATGCCGCCCTATTGGAAGACAAAGAAACCAACCGCATCGCCGCCGTGGCTTGGAGCGGCAAGGCCAAGCAGCCGGTCGGCCTCGCCTGGGCCTCCCTGCAAAGCGGCGAATTCAAAGCCAAAATCATCGCCCCGGCCCAACTGCCCGACGAACTCGCCCGCCTGCAGGCTGCCGAAGTATTACTGCCCGACCAAGCCGCTGCTAAACTGAGGCTACCTGAAAACTGCAACCCCACCCGCCTGCACGACTGGCAATTCGCCCCCGACAGCGCCCACACCCTGCTCACCGACTACTTCGGCTGCCAAGACCTGCTCGGCTTCGGCCTCCAATCCGGCGAACACGACCCCGCCATCGGCGCCGCCGGCGCCCTGCTCAACTACATCCGCCACACCCAATCCCAGCTGCCGCGCCACCTCGACAACCTCAGCCTCGAAACCGAACAGCAATACATCGGCATGGATGCCGCCACCCGCCGCAACCTCGAAATCACCGCCACCCTGTCCGGCAAAAAAGAGCCCACCCTCTTTTCCACCCTCGACCGCTGCGCCGGCAACATGGGCAGCCGCCTGCTCGCCCAATGGCTGCACAACCCCCTGCGCAACCGCGAACACATCCGCGCCCGTCAAGAAGCCGTATCCGCCCTGCAAAACGATTATTCCGCCCTGCAAGGCTACCTGAAAACCATCGCCGACATCGAACGCATCGCCGCCCGCATCGCCGTAGGCTCCGCCCGCCCGCGCGACCTCTCCGGCCTGCGCGACAGCCTGTTCACCCTCACCCAACTCAGGCTACCTGAAAGCAGCCTGCTCAACACCCTGGTCGACATTTTCCCGCAAGGCACCGGCATTGCCGAGAAATTACAAGCCGCTATCCTGCCCGAACCCGCCGTATGGCTGCGCGACGGCGGCGTAATCAACCACGGCTTTTCCGCCGAGCTCGACGAATTGCGCCGCATCCAAAACCACGGCAGCGACTTCCTGCTCGAACTCGAAGCACGAGAACGCGAGCGCACCGGCCTCTCCACCCTCAAAGTCGAATACAACCGCGTACACGGTTTCTACATCGAGCTTTCCAAAATCCAAGCCGCCGAGGCCCCCGCCGACTACCAACGCCGCCAAACCCTGAAAAACGCCGAACGCTTCATCACCCCCGAGCTCAAAACCTTCGAAGACAAAGTGCTCAACGCCCAAGAGCGTGCCCTCTCCCTCGAAAAACGCCTCTACGACAGCCTGTTGCAAGAGCTCCAGCAGCAACTGCCCCTGCTGCAGCGTACCGCCAAGGCCGCCGCCGCGCTGGACGTCCTCTGCTGCTTTGCCCACTTTGCCGCCGAACACGATTACCACGCCCCCCGGTTCACCGACTATCCCGGCATCGAAATCGACAACGGCCGCCATCCCGTGGTTGAAGGCCAAGTACCGCACTTCACCCCCAACCACACCCGCCTCGACCACAAACACCGCCTCATGTTGCTCACCGGCCCCAATATGGGCGGCAAATCCACCTATATGCGCCAAGTCGCCCACATCGTTTTGCTCGCCCACACCGGCAGCTTCGTGCCCGCCGAAGCCGCCCGCATCGGCCAAATCGACCAAATCTTCACCCGCATCGGCGCCTCCGACGACCTCGCCGCCAACCGCTCCACCTTCATGGTGGAAATGAGCGAAACCGCCTACATCCTGCGCCACGCCACCGAGCAATCCCTGGTGCTCATGGACGAAGTCGGCCGCGGCACCTCCACCTTCGACGGCCTCGCCCTCGCCCAGGCCGTGGCCGAACATTTAATCCAAAAAAACCAATCTTTCAGCCTGTTTGCCACCCACTATTTCGAGCTCACCCGCCTGCCCGAGCAGCATAGCGCCGCCGTCAATATGCACCTCTCCGCCTTAGAAGAAGGGCAAGACATCGTCTTCCTGCACCACATCGAGCCCGGCCCGGCCGAAAAAAGCTACGGCATCGCTGTGGCCAAACTGGCCGGCCTGCCCGCTCCTGCCCTCAAAGCCGCGCAGAAACACCTCGAACAGCTCGAAGCCCAAGCCGCCGCCCACCGCCCGCAGATGGACATGTTCAACCTACCCGAAGAAGCCGCGCCCGAACACAACCCGACAGAAGCCGCCCCGCCTGCCGCCCACCCCCTGCTGCAAGAACTCGCCGAGCTGCACCCCGACGAACTTACCCCGCGCCAAGCCCTCGACCTGCTGTATCAACTGCAAAAACAAGCTACCACTGCACAAGAGGCTACCTGAAAGCGGAGCTGCACCTCCCAACGCCAACTACCGACACAGCTAAAAGCAGCGGCGCTGTTTTTCAGGTAGCCCCAAGCCGCGAAAAGCTGCCTGAAAATGCTGTATTGGTTTCAGGTAGACTTGCTACAAAATGCTGTCTGAAAACGTAATAATTTGTAGATTTCCAGTAAAACGGCGATAATACAGCCGTTTTCGAACACGAAAGCCCTCAGTGTCAATTTAATAACCGTAAGGACTTTAACCATGAAACAACGCTTACTCGCTTTAGCCCTCATCTCCGTATTGGCAGCCTGCGGCGGCCAAACCAACAGCTCTGCCCCGGCTCAATCCACTGCCGCCAGCGGCGCACAAACCGCTGCTACCGCGCCTGCTCTCGATTCTGTATTGGCCGAGCCCAAAGTAGGCGACCTCTACGCTGCTAAACTCAGCTCTTTCTCCGACCAAGGTTTCGGTCAAAACGGCAAAGAGCAATCCGTGGCCTACGGCCTGATGAAAGTAGTGGAAGTACAATCCAACCACATCATCGTGATCACCGAAGATGCCGCTTGGGAAGTGCCTGAAGGCGCCAAACAAGACCTGAACGGCGACCTCTCCAACATCACTTGGGACGAATCCGAACGCATCCAAATCAAACGCGACGAACTGCCCCAGATGGTTGCCGACGGCCGCATCGTAGAAACCCGCCGCCTCGACAAATAATCCACATCGCATATGATTAAAGGCTACCTGAAAACTTTCAGGTAGCCTTTTCCATTGCCCAACATCCCATCCACTACCGCCTAGTTAAATCGCTTTCGATACAAGCCGATGCCCTGCATACAGCAGGCGCAATTCAACACAGCGAAGCCAAGCCGCACGAAAGTGAAGATAATTCGCGATAGCGATATAATCCTTATCACTACTGCCACACATCAGCAGCAACTTCATTCCAACCATCCCAAAGGCATCCCTCATGACAGCCGCCAAGCTCAACAAAATCACTTGCATTGCCGACCTCCAGCGCATCGCCAGGCGCAAAGTGCCCAAAATGTTCTACGAATACGCCGACACCGGCTCGTGGAGCGAAGCCACCTACCGCGTCAACGAAGCCGATTTCCAATCCATCCTGTTCCGCCAGCGCGTGCTGGTGGATATGGAAAACCGCAGCCTCGAGAGCAAAATGATCGGGCAAACCGTGAAAATGCCGCTCGCCCTCGCCCCCGTCGGCCTCACCGGCATGCAGCATGCCGACGGCGAAATCCTCGCCGCCCGCGCCGCCGCCAAATTCGGCGTGCCCTATATCCTCTCCACCATGAGCATCTGCTCTATCGAAGACGTGGCCGCCAACAGCCCCGAGCCCTTCTGGTTTCAGCTTTATGTGATGCGCGACCGCGAATTCATGCGCAGCCTTATCCGCCGCGCCAAAGCCGCCCAATGCTCCGCCCTCGTGCTCACCGCCGATTTGCAGGTGCTCGGCCAGCGCCATAAAGACATCAAAAACGGCCTCTCCACTCCGCCTAAGCCCACCCTGATGAACCTGCTCAACCTCGCCACCAAGCCCGAATGGGGCTTAGGCATGCTCAACACCCAGCGGCGCGGCTTCGGCAACATCGAAGGCCACGTTAAAGGCGTGAGCAACATGAGCTCCCTCTCCGCCTGGACGGCCGAGCAATTCGACCCGAGCTTAAGCTGGGACGATGTGGCCCGCATCAAAGACGAATGGGGCGGCAAACTCATCATCAAAGGTATCATGGAGCCGGAAGACGCCGAAGCAGCGGTGAAAAGCGGCGCCGATGCCATCGTGGTGTCCAACCACGGCGGCCGCCAGCTCGACGGCGCCCCCTCCTCCATCCGCGCCCTGCCGCGCATCGTTTCCGCCGTCGGCTCCGATATCGAAGTGTGGATAGACGGCGGCATCCGCAGCGGACAAGACATCCTGCGCGCCTGGGCATTGGGCGCACGCGGCACACTCATCGGCCGCACCTACATCTACGGCCTCGGCGCCTACGGCGAAGCAGGCGTCACCCGCGCGCTGGAAATCCTCTACAACGAAATGGATCTCACCATGGCCTTCACCGGCCACCGCAATATCCAAAACGTAACCCGCGATATTTTGGTGGAAGGCACCTATCCAATCGGTTAAGCCTAGGGCTGTTGACGGCTATCTTTCCCAGCGATTCCTGTTGCAAACGCAGCAGATTCAAAACGGAAATCGGTAGCTGCCAGCAGAGCCGATACTGCTTTGCTATAATTGAGGCTACCTGAAAACCCGTTCTTCTTTCGGATGTCGCGTCTTCAGGTAGCCTCAACTTACTTCAACCCCCCAAGACCACGAAAGCCCAACATGAAACCCCAAACCCTGCTCCTCAGCCTCCTCATTGCTACTCCCTTCGCCTCCGCCGGCAATCTCGAATGCAATCCCCAACCGGCTCAACAAGGCGTACCCACCGTATACCGCTGCACCTACCATAATGGCAGCCTTGCCCAAGCCTACGCCGCCATGCGCGCCAACCAAAACGAAAACCGCATTCTGCAGCTCGACCACCCCCTCCTGCCGCGCACCCTGCCCACACGCACCTTGACCCGCAACAGCCAAGCCCACTTCGACTTCGACGGCGACGGCCAAAACGAAGCCTATCCGATCAAGCTCGTCATCAACCGCCCCCGCCCGAACCGTGTGCTGGTCAGGTTCTTCCACGACAGTCCCGCCACCCCCTACTCCCGCGCTACTCTGTTTGAGCGCAAAGGCCGCAACGTAGAAATCACCATTTCCGAATTTGCCTCCTAAAGCGTATGCACGGCATCATTTTCAGGTAGCCCCACACCAAACCCGCAAGGACACCCCGCATGACCATCCAACAACGTTTCCAGCAAGCCAACGGCATCCTGGAAAAAGCCGACCTCCTGTTCGACGAAGCCACCTGCCGCGCCGCCTTGGAGCGCATGGCCGCAGAGATTACCGCCGACCTGGCCGACCAATACCCCCTGCTCCTGCCCGTGATGGGCGGCGCCGTCGTATTCACTGGCCAGCTCTTGCCCCTCCTGCGTTTCCCGCTCGATTTCGACTACGTCCACGTTTCCCGCTACGGCAGCGAACTGAGCGGCAGCGTACAGCTCAACTGGCTGCGCGCCCCGCAAAACAGTGTGGAAGACCGCCACGTTTTGGTGCTCGACGACATCCTGGACGAAGGCCACACCATGGCCGCCATCCACAAACAAGTGATGGAAATGGGCGCCGCCTCCTGCCGCACCGCCGTGTTTGCCAACAAAAACATCAGCCGCCCCAAACCGATCACTGCCGATTATGTGGGCATCCATGTGCCCAACCGCTATGTGTTCGGCTACGGCATGGACGCCAGCGGCATGTGGCGCAACCTCGGCGCCATCTACGCCCTGGCTGATAAATAGCGTAGCCTAAGTTAGAGGCTACCTGAAAGCGGCGGTATCGTACTGCCAACTATCCATCCCTTTCGCGACAACAACAAAAGGCTACCTGATTGTTCAGGTAGCCTTTTGCGTCTGCACCAATATCACTCAATATTCTGTACTTGCTCGCGCATCTGCTCGATGAGCACTTTCAGCTCCACCGAGGCCTGCGTGCATTCGGCGGCAATGGATTTGCTGCCCAGCGTGTTGGCTTCGCGATTGAGTTCCTGCATTAGGAAATCCAAGCGCTTGCCGATGCTGCCTTTGGGCCGGCTGTTCACGATGCGGCGCACTTCGGCGATGTGGGTGCGCAGGCGGCTGAATTCTTCGTCCACGTCTGCCTTCTGCATAAACAGGGCAAACTCTTGCTGCAGGCGGTCGTTTTCCACGTCGCCCACGGCTTCGCGCAGCCGCTGGCGCACCTTGTCCATATGCTGTTGCAGCAGCTGCGGGAAAGCGGCGGCCAATGCGTCCAGAATCTGTTCCATCTGTTGCAAACGCTGCAGCAGGTGCTGTTGCAGCTGCTCGCCTTCGCGGCTGCGGGCTTGGTTAAAGGCAACCAGCACTTCGTTGATGAGCTGCAGCACCGCTTCGTCCAAATCGCCGGCTTCTTCCGCCGGAGCGGCCAGCACGCCGGGGAAAGCGAGAATGTCAGCCACGCCCAAGCGTTGAATATCGGGATATTTCTTACAGATTTTATTGTTGATTTTAGCCAGCCGGGCAACCAATTTTTTGTTCAGCCGCAATTCTTGCTCGCCACCGGCCTGCTCGCCGTGGCGCAGCTGGATGCGGCATTCGATTTTGCCGCGCGCGGCGTGGGCGGATACGGCTTCGCGCAATGCGCCTTCGAGGTGGCGCAGGTCTTCGGGCATTTTGAATTGGATGTCGAGATAGCGGTGGTTGACCGCGCGCAGTTCGATATACAGGCGTTTGCTGCCGTGTTCGGCACTGCCGTTGGCAAAACCGGTCATGCTGTTGATCATAATTTTCTCCTTTAAATACAGTGGATAAATTGCTCACCTTGCTTTCAGGTAGCCTTTAAGCCCCTTTATTTACCCTTGGCAAAACTGCCCAATACGCCGGCGCATACAATCACCAACATACCGATGATTTCGTGCCAACTGGTGGTGTCGCCCAGCCAGAAAATGCCCAGCAGGGTGGAAAACACCACCGTAAGGTAGGACAGCGAAGCCACGGTGAGCTTGCGCCCCACTTGGTAGGCGCGGGTCATCGCCAACTGGCCGAGCGTGCCGGCGGCACCCAGGCCGAACAGGTAGGGCAGCGATTGGGCGGTGGGCAGCTGCCAGCCGTTGATGCAGGCCAATATGCCCGACATAACCGTAGCCACGCAGCAGAAGTAAAACACCACACGCCAGCTGGGTTCGCCCAGCTGCGAGAGTTCGCGCACCTGCAAATACGCCCAGCCGGAACACACGCCGGAAATCAGGCCGATGAGGCCGGCAAGCTGCTGCTCGGCGGCAATGGTGGGCTGGAGCAGGATGATGATGCCGCCGAAGCCCATCAAGAGCGCGGCCAGCATTCGCGGGGCAATTTTTTCCTTGAGAAAGATGAAGGAAAGCAAGGCCAAAAACAGCGAAGAGGTGTAATTGAGCGTGATGGCGGTGGCCAGCGGCAGGCGGGTGAGCGCGAAAAACGAGAGCAGGAGCGCCACCGAGCCGGTGATGCTGCGGTTGAGGTGCGATTTCAAATAGGGCGTGCGGAAGGGCTTGTGGCGCCACCATTCAGGTAGCCCGATTGCCACCAGGCCAAACAGCATGCGCCAAAACACCAGCTCGTTGAAGCTGAAGCCGAAACGGCTGCCGGCGGCTTTGGCAAACGCGCCCATCAGGGCAAACAGGGCGGCGGAAACCACCATCCAGCCTGAGCCCAGGCGGTCGGCGGCAATGGCGGGAGTGTTCACAAAGGATTCAATCTGGTTGCGGAAATATAGTGAATTAACAAAAATCAGGACAAGGCG
>NZ_KV804548.1:125509-133272 GCF_001811325.1 Eikenella sp. HMSC071B05
ACGCTGTACTGATTTAAATTTAATTCACTATATTTTCAGGTAGCCTCTACTGATCAAAAAAGGCTACCTGAAAAACAAACCGGGCTATCGCACCGGCAAAATCTGGCAGGCATTCAGCAGCAAAACAGCGGCAGAAACCAACAGCCAAGACAAGCAGGTTTTCAATGATGCTTTCATAACTTCTCCTTCAAAACGGGTGGCAAAAAATCCAGCGTGATGATTTTCAGGTAGCCTGTCCGGCGGATGAGGCTACCTGAAAAGGATGCGGACACACTATTCGGCCGCTGCACTCCCTGCCGCCGCCTCGGAAGCGGGCAAAACGCGGTAATACACTTCGCCCGGCCCCACATAGCCCAAATCGGTGCGGGCAATTTCGGCGATGGCTTCTTTTCCGGTGCGCAAGTTTTCCACTTCGGCCGTCAAGGCTTGATTACGCAGCACCAAGCTTTGGTTGGCCTGCCGCTGGCGCTCGGCTTCAGCCTCCAACCGCCACATATCGCGCCAGCCGCCTTTGGCCAGCCACAGATCATGTTGCAACCACACCAGCGCCACGGCCAGTACCACGGTTACCCATTTCATGTTTCAGGTAGCCTTTAGCGAGCCAAATGGTAAAACGCAGCTTGGCCGGGATAATAAGCAGCTTCGCCCAACTCTTCTTCAATGCGCAGTAGCTGGTTGTATTTGGCCATGCGGTCGGAGCGGGAAAGCGAACCGGTTTTAATCTGCATGCAGTTGGTGGCCACGGCCAAATCGGCGATGGTGCTGTCTTCGGTTTCGCCGGAGCGGTGGCTCATCACGCTGGCGTAGCGGTTGCGTTTGGCCAGCTCCACGGCTTTCAGGGTTTCGCTCAGGGTGCCGATTTGGTTCACTTTCACCAGTAGGGCGTTGGCAATGCCTTCTTTAATGCCTTCGGCCAGGATTTTCGGGTTGGTAACAAACAAATCGTCGCCCACCAGCTGCACTTTGCCGCCAAGCTTTTTGGTGAGCAGCTTCCAGCCTTCGCGGTCGTTTTCATCCATGCCGTCTTCGATCGAAACAATCGGATAACGGCTGGCCAAATCGGCCAGATAATCGGCAAATTCGGCGCTGGAAAGCGCTTTGCCTTCGGCGGAGAGGTGGTATTTACCTTCTTTGTAAAACTCGCTGGAAGCGCAATCGAGCGCGAGCAGCACGTCTTTGCCCGCTTCGTAGCCGGCAGCTTTCACGGCTTCCAAAATCAAATCCAAAGCTTCAGCGTGGCTGCCCAAATTGGGGGCAAAGCCGCCTTCATCGCCCACAGTGGTGGGGAAGCCTTTATCGTGGCAGATTTTTTTCAAGTGGTGGAACACTTCCGCACCACAGCGCAAGGCCTCGCGGAAGCTGGCCGCGCCTACCGGCATAATCATGAATTCCTGAATATCCAGGCTGTTGTTGGCGTGTTCCCCGCCGTTGATCACGTTCATCATCGGCACCGGCATCGCCATCGGCCCCGCGCCGCCCAAATAGCGGTAGAGCGGCAGGCCGGCATCTTCAGCGGCAGCGCGTGCCACAGCCATGGATACGGCCAAAGTGGCATTGGCGCCCAGGCGGCCTTTGTTGTCCGTGCCGTCTAATTCCACCAGCACTTTGTCGATATAGCTCTGCTCGGAAGCATCAATGCCGATAACGGCTTGGGCGATTTCGTTGTTCACATGTTCTACGGCTTTGAGCACACCTTTGCCCAAATAGCGTGCGGCATCGCCGTCGCGCAGTTCTAGCGCTTCTTTCTGGCCGGTGGAAGCGCCGCTGGGCACGGCCGCGCGCCCCATCACGCCGCTTTCCAGCAACACATCGCATTCTACGGTGGGATTGCCGCGTGAATCGAGAATCTCGCGGGCGAAAATATCAATAATGGCGCTCATGCACTCTGCTCCAAAAGTTAGTTGGCTGAAGAAACGGCGGCTCACCCGCCAAAATGCCAAGATTATACCCGAAACCGGCGAGCTTGAAACACAGCCCGGCAAACAGCCGCTCTTGACAAAACCCATATTTGGGCATTAAATACGCCATCCTTATTTACGCCGATTTGATACAGCTTGCGGGCGTTAAAACAGCTAAAGCGTACTATTTATAACACGCACCTCTGTTTTAAGCCCATTGTCGATTCAGTGGGCTTTAAATCTTTGCAGCCGCAGAGTGAGGCGGCCATACAACAACATCATGATTATTCTGGATTCCGTTTGTAAAAGCTATCATCACGGCAAAAGCAACCAATTCATGGCCGTGCATCCCTTAAGCCTGAGCATCGACCAAGGCGAGGTGTTCGGGCTGATGGGCTATTCCGGCGCGGGCAAATCCACCCTGCTGCGCCTAATCAACCTACTGGAACGCCCCGACAGCGGCAAAGTGCTGATTGACGGCCAAGACCTCACCGCCATGAATGCCGCCCAGTTGCGCACCGCCCGCCAAAACATCGGCATGGTATTTCAGCAGTTCAACCTGCTTGCCAACCGCACTGTGGCCGGCAACGTGGCCTTCCCGCTGGAAATTGCCGGCTGGAACAAAAGCAAAATCAACGAGCGCGTGAGCGAATGTTTGCAGATTGTCGGCCTGTCCGACCGCGCACAGCACTACCCCGCCCAACTTTCCGGCGGGCAGAAACAGCGCGTGGGCATTGCCCGTGCACTCGCACCCAACCCGAGCGTGATTCTGGCCGACGAGCCCACTTCCGCGCTCGACCCGGCCACCACCCGCAGCGTGCTCGACTGCCTGCAAGACATCAACCGCCGTTTCAACGTAACCATCGTGATCGTTACCCACGAAATGAGTGTCATCCGCCGCCTGTGCCGCCGCACCGCCCTGCTGCATCAAGGGCATTTGCTGGAAGTGGCCGACGTGCGCGACAAGCAGATTCTGGCGCACACTGATATCGGGCGCGAATTGGTACAGGAGGATTGAAATGGGGCAGCAATACGATATTTGGGAAAATCTGATGCGCCTGCGGCCGGAGTTTTACAAGGCCTTCGGCGAAACCGCCATCATGCTCGGCATTTCCGGCATTGTCAGCATCATCATCGGTGGCCTGCTCGGAGTATGGCTCTACACCACCGGTAAAAATCAGATTTTTGCCAACCGCCGCGTGAACCATATTTTAGGCTTCACCATCGACTTTATCCGCGCCTTCCCCTTCGTCATCCTCATGATTGTGATGATGAAACCCACCCGCATGATCATGGGTACCACATTCGGCCCGGTGGCCGCCTCTATTTCGCTCAGCGTGGCCGCCATGTTTTATTTTGCGCGGCTGGTGGAACAAAATTTGGCCGAAGTGCCTAAAGGTGTGGTGGAAGCCGCGCTGGCCATGGGTGCCAAACCCATGACCGTCATCACCAAAGTTTTGCTCAACGAAGCCCGTGCCGGCCTCGTACGCAGCATTGCCATCCTGATTATTGCCACGCTGGGCACCAGTGCCGCTGCCGGCTTAATCGGCGGCGGCGGCGTGGGTGACCTTGGCATCCGTTACGGCCATCAGCGCTATATGGCTGATGTGTTGTGGGCAGTAGTAGCCCTACTCTCGGCCTTAGTGGTCTGCATCCAAACGCTCGGCAACCATTTAGCCGCCCGTTTAGACAAACGCTAATCCGTTTTTTCTCAACCTGTTTATCCATTGTATAAGGAGACACTCAATGAAAGCATTATGGAAACTCACCTGCGCCGCCGTGCTGGGCATGACCCTGGCCGCCTGCGGCGGACAAGATAGCGGCAGCGGTGCACAGGCATCCGCTGCCTCAGCCGGCAGCCAGCCCGCCGCCGAAGCCAAACGGGAAATCCGCTTCGGCACCACCCCGGGCGACTTTGCCGACATGATTAAAGACCAAATCCAGCCCATGCTGGAAAAACAGGGCTACACCGTTACCCTCACCGAATTCCCCGACTACGTTACCCCCAACCAGGCACTGGCCGAGGGCGCAATCGACATCAACATTTTCCAGCACAAACCCTATCTGGATTCCTTCAAGGCCGAGCACAATCTCGACCTGACTGAAGTATTCCAAGTGCCGACTGCTCCTTTGGGCATCTACCCCGGCAAACTCACCGCGCTGGATCAAGTGAAAAACGGCAGCTCTGTTTCCATCCCCAACGATCCGTCTAACCTCGCTCGCGCTTTGGTGATGCTCGACAACCTAGGCTGGATTAAACTGAAAGAAGGTGTCGACCCGTTGCGCGCCGCCCGCACCGATATTGCCGAAAACACCAAAAATATCGAATTCGTGGAAATGGAAGCCGCCAACCTGCCGCGTAGCCGCCAAGACGTAGACTTCGCCATCGTAAACGGTAACTACGCCATGTCTTCCGGCATGAAACTGGCCGAAGCCCTGTTCCAAGAACCCAGCTTCGCCTACATCAACTGGTCTGCCGTGCGCACTGCCGATAAAGACGCGCAATGGGTACAAGACGTAACCGCCGCCTATAATTCTCAAGAATTCAAAGACTACGCGCACAAACGCTTCGTCGGCTACAAATATCCTGCCGTATGGGGTGAAGGTGCAGCCGCCGCTTCAGCCGCTTCCACAGCAGCCGCCTCCGGCGCATCTGCCGCCAAATAAGCAACGCGGATAAAACCATAGCCGTTTCAGGTAACCTGAAGCGGCTGTTTTTAATTGAGGAAAAGGCTACCTGAAAAATACCCTTATATCTGGAAACACGCAATAAACTGATTTTATGTGGCTTACTCCTTCCTAACGCGTTGCCCCTCCTTACTACCCAAGCCCCGCCCACAGCCTTACCCGATTTTGCCATCTGCATAAAATTTGCCAAGTCAACCAATCTGTTGACCTTTTGTTTACATCTGTTATGATTTTTGGTACTTTACTGCCATTATTCATGCAGATACACACCGCACATTTAGATTTCAAAACTCCCCCTTTCCGCCATCCGTCCGCCTGTTCGGGCGGCTGGCATCTACCAGCCGTGCTGCAAAGGCATACGGCTGCATTCCCACCCGAAAAGGAGATCTACCATGACCGATGTGAAAAAAGTAGCCGTAGTTACCGGTTCCGCCGCAGGTTTGGGCAAAGCAATCGCCACCCGTTTGGCCAAAGACGGCTTCCGCGTGGTGCTGCACGACATCAACGCCGACAACCTGAACAAGGTTAAAGCGGAATTCGATGCCGCCGGGTTTGAAAATATCGCCGTAAAGGGCAATTCCGCCAGCCGGGAAGACCAGTTCCGCCTAGTGGACGAAGCAGTCAAGGCCTTCGGGCGGGTGGACGTGTTTGTCAACAACGCGGGCGTGGAATCGGTCGGCACATTCTTGAGCCTGAACGAAAATGAAATCGACCGGGTGTTGGGCATCAACATCAAGGGCGTGATTTTCGGCACGCAGGCCGCCGCCGAACAAATGAAAAAACAGCAGGGCGTAGGCAAAATCATCAACGCATGCAGCATCGCCGGTCACGAATCCTACGAAATGCTGAGCCTGTATTGCGCCACCAAGCACGCGGTACGCTCGTTCACCCATTCCACCGCAAAAGAACTCGCCCCCTACAACATCCGCGTAAACGCCTATTGCCCGGGTGTGGCCGACACCCCCATGTGGGAGCGCATCGACGCCGCATTTGTAGAACACAAGGGCTACCAGCCGAAACAGGCGTGGAACGAATTTACCAAAGGCATCCTCGCCGGCCGGCCGCAACAGCCGGAAGACGTGGCCAACCTGGTATCCTTCCTGGCTTCGGAAGACGCCGACTACATCACCGGCCAAACCATCCTCACCGACGGCGGCATGGTATTCCGTTAAACAACAGGCAAACGGCCGGCGGCAGCCGGCTGTTTTTATGGCCGCCCGCATTTTGCATCCGCTAAATTCGGTTAAACCCGCACCCTGCCGCCCAAACTTTGCTACACTGCGCCCCTTTTCACTCTAACATAAGGGAAAATCATGACTTTAATGGATAATCTAATGAACGCGGCCAGCCAGATGCTGGGCGGCAAAGACGGCGGCCAAGGCTCGCTCACCGATATGGCGATGGATTTGGTGAAACAGCACGGCGGCGTGGGCAACCTGATCAGCCAGCTGCAACAAGGCGGCTTGGGTGATGCCATCAGCAGCTGGGTTTCCAACCAGTCTGGCAATATGCCCGTGTCCGGCAGCCAACTGCAACAAGCGCTGGGTAGCGACACCGTAAACCAGCTGGCGCAGAAATTCGGCGTGGATGCCAACCAGGCAAGCGAGATGCTGGCCAAAATCCTGCCCAACCTGGTAGACCACGCCACCCCAAACGGCAGCGCGCAAGACGCAGACGGCTTCGGCCTGGACGATGTGGCTTCCATGCTACTGAAAAACTTTATGAAATAAACCAAAAGCCGTCTGAATGTTCAGACGGCTTTTTTATAGTGAATTAAATTTAAACCAGTACAGCGTTGGCTCGCCTTGCCGTAACGTGTGCGGCTCGTCGCCTTGTCCTGATTTTTGTTAATTCACTATAGTTGTGAGGCTACCTGAAAGCACAGCTTAGGCGAAGTTTAAACGGCGAGATGGCTGAAGCAATGCACTGCATATCGCGTTAGCTCGCTTGGCAGCGGGGAAAATGCTTTGGCCATAGTGGATTAAAATCAGAAGGGGCAAGGCGGCAAGCCGCAAACAGCACAACCAGTACGGCAAGGCAAGCTAACGCCGTAGCATACTGATTTTAATAAACTATATCTTTCAGGTAGCCTCTGCCCTGCCCCGCTCCATCACCACGCCCACCGATGCCACGCCGGGCAGGATACCGGGTTTTACCGCCTTAATCCGCACGCTCTCGCAGGAAGGGAAATGCTTAAGCAGCAGCTGCGCCACATAACCCGCCAGCGCCTCCAGCAAGAAAAACTGCTGGCCGGCCAAGGCCGCCGTTACCAGCTCCGCCGCCTCGGCGTAGCTGATCGTATCGGCCACGTTATCGCTCTTTTCCGCCGCGCTCAGATCGGTGCGGATGTCGATATCCAGCAGCACGGTTTGCGGCTGGCGGCGTTCCCAGTCGAAAACGCCGATTAGGGTTTGGGCTTTTAGGCCGTGCAGAAAAACGGTATCCATACTGTGCTTGTCCTCGTGATAGAATCCGGCTCGTTTGTTTCAATGTGAAAAAATCTTATGGCTGACATCTTTTCTGTGTGGGGCCTGGCCGCCGTGGCCGCCACCTATTTAATCGGCTCGCTCTCGTTCGCCGTTATCGTATCCAAATTCTACGGGCTGGACGACCCGCGCAGCTACGGCTCGGGCAACCCGGGCGCCACCAATGTTTTACGCAGCGGCCGCAAAAAAGCTGCCGCGCTCACGCTCTTGGGCGACGCGCTCAAAGGCCTGGTGGCCGTACTGCTTGCCCGATGGCTGCAATCGCATTTCGGCCTGTCCGACGAAGTGGTGGCCGCCGTGGCGGTGGCGGTGTTGGTGGGGCATATGTGGCCGCTGTTTTTCGGCTTCAAGGGCGGCAAGGGCGTGGCCACCGCGCTGGGCGTGCTGCTGGCCTTATCGTGGCCGGTAGCGCTGATTTGCGCGGCGGTGTGGCTGATAATGGCCTTCGGGCTGAAAATTTCCTCACTGGCCGCACTCACCGCCACCGTAATCAGCCCGCTGGCCGCCATGTTTCTGGTGCAACAGCCTTCCTGGCAAGCAGCTATTGCCGTGATTGCCGCGCTGGTGCTGCTGCGCCACCGCAGCAATATCCAAAACCTGCTCAGCGGCAAGGAAAGCAAAATCGGCTCAGGCAAATAGCAGCGTTGGCTGCCCGATAGAGGCTACCTGAAAAGTTTCAGGTAGCCTTTTG
>NZ_KV804548.1:133372-163041 GCF_001811325.1 Eikenella sp. HMSC071B05
GGCTACCTGAAAAGTTTCAGGTAGCCTTTTGTTTAAATAGCATGGTTTTTAGTCAGCTTGCTCCCCCCCGCATCTTTCAACAACAAAGCTGCAGCCTGCCGACCGCTTTGCACGGCGGCTTCCAGCGTGGCGGGATAGCACGGGTGCAGATAATCGCCAGCGAGGTAGATATGTTGATGGCGCAGCCAGGCGGTGGGGATGGCAGGGTTATCGGTGCGGCTGGCGGCGGTGGCGCGTTTTTCGGTGATGACCTGGGCATCAGCGGGGCGCGGCAGGTGCGGGCAGATGCGCCGCAAATCCTGGTGCACGCGCGTTATCCACTCTTCGCGGCCGAGTTTGCCGTATTGGTCGGACAGGGAAATCACGGCGGATACTTCGCCGCGCCCGAGGCCGAGCGCATCGCGGTCGACAAACCATTGCGCCGTGCCTTCGGCCAGGCCGGTAATCGGCGTGGGCAGCCCGGGCGCAACGGGATAACGCAGATACACGGTGGTAATGGCGTGGTAGGCCAAAGCATCCAGCGCAGCGGCAATCTCAGGCGGGGCGGCCTCGGGCAGCAGGGGCGGCACATGATAGGGCGCAACGGCCAACACGGCGGCATCGAAGGTTTCGCCGTTCACCAACAGGCTACCTGAAAGCGTTTGTTCAATCTGCGGCACGCGCGTTTCTAGCCGGATTTGTGCGCCGTATTTTTGCAGGCGGCGGCACACCGGCTCGGCAAACAGCCGCCCCAAATCCTGCTTGGGCAGCAAGAAATCGCTGGCCGCGCGCTCCGCCCACACGCCGTCGCGCAGCACGTTTTGCAGGCGTTGCAGCGAAGCCTGCTCCAAAGCAGTGTTCATCGCGCCCCACACCAAGGGCTGCCAAAACTGCTGCTGCAAACGGTGCGACACCTGCTGCCGCCGCAGCCAAGCAGCCACGGGAATGTCTTCCGTCAAGCGCAGGCTCTGCAAGGCGCGCATCTGGCGCAGCAGCGCCGTTTTCTCGCCCCAACCGATGCCGCGTGCGCCCAGCACGCCGAAAAGCAAATGCAGCGGCGCACTCAGACGGCGGGCGGCAAATTGCAGGCCGTCGGCCAAATGCCATTGCAGCGGCAGGCGCAAAAACGCCTCTTCTTCGCGCACGCCGCAGCGCGCCAGCACATCCAACACCTGCCGATACGCGCCCACCAAAATATGCTGGCCGTTGTCGGCATGGGCAAAACCGCTGCCGCCGCCCAACGCGCGGGCGCGGCCGCCGCACTGCCGCCCGGCCTCAAACAGGGTGGTTTGCGCCCGGCCGCACAGCGCTTCCGCCGCCGAAAGCCCGGCCCAGCCTCCGCCGATAACCGCCACACGCGGCGCGGCGCTCACGGCTTAAACCCCAAGAGCCAGGTTTTCAGGGCAATCCGTGCCTTGCGCGGCTTCGGAATCGCCAGCTTGTAGCGCAGCACATTGGCCGCGCCGTCGCGCTCGATTTCGTTTAAGAGCGCGTAGTAGATGGCGGCCATCACCAGCCCGGCCTTCTGGCCGCGCCGTTCGGCAGCAGGCAGTATGGCCACGGCTTCGCGGTAGGTTTGGCGGGCACGGGCTACCTGAAAAGCCATCAGTTCGGCAAACTCTTGGCTGTTTCGGCGTTGCAGCAAATCGGCGGCGGGCACGTTGAAGCGCTGCAAATCTTCCACCGGCAGGTAAATCCGCCCGGCCACCGCGTCTTCGCCCACATCGCGGATGATGTTGGTGAGCTGCAGGGCCAAGCCCATTTTGTCGGCATAATCCAGCACGGCGGCATCTTGGAAACCGAGGATGCGGGCAATCAGCCGCCCCACCACCCCGGCCACGCGCTGGCAGTATTGCTGCAAGGCGGCGAAATCGGCATAACGCGCCGGGGTCAAATCCATTTCCACGCCGTCAATCACGGCGGCCAATTCGTTTTCAGGTAGCCCGTAGGCCGGCGCCACTTCGCGCATGGCCTGATTGACCGGATGCTCCGGCAAGGCCGCGCCGTGAAACACCTTGGCCGCATCCTGCCGCCACCAGGCCAGCGTTTGCGCCGCCACGGCCGGGTCGGCACAGTCGTCCGCCACGTCATCGAGCTCGCGGCAATAGGCATACAGCACCGTCATGGCACGGCGTTTTTCCGGCAGCAGAAAGCGGAAACCGGCCAGAAAACTGGAGCCGCTCTCTTCGGCTTTTTGGTGGCAGTAGTCGTATGGGGTCATGATTTTTGAATTTTGATAATGGTGGTCGGGGCGGCTTCGCGGAAATAGGTTTCCGGCACGCGCAGGTAAAGATAGAGGATGACGGCGCTGAAGCAGAGCATATCTAGCCATGGAATGAAGAAAGGCCTGTTACCGAAAATCGTAGAGCCAAAAATGTCCCTCTCCACCCAAACGATTAACTGGCTGCCGACCAGCCACCCAAAATGCAGCAGGCCTCCGCACAAAAATACCACACGCGCCCATTTATGGCGATGCCACAATCCCGCTGCACATAACGATATCCCAACCGACACCGCAAACGGTTCAATCATCCCGAGGATGAAATGGATGAATACGATTCTCGGGCTGATCCTGTACACTTCAAGCATCCCCCATTTAAATCCCTCCCAACTACCGGCCAAATTGCCCATCGCAATAATCATCAGCAGCGGCCAGGCAATACCATACGCCAGCAGCAGCGGGCACAGGATGGCCAAGCCCAAAGGGCGCGGCGAGGGGGTTGGGGAAGCAGTATCCATCTGTCGGATTCCTTGGTTATCGGGGAAATCATCCGGCTGCCTAAACAGTCCAAGTACTATTTTCCATTTTGCCGTAGCTGATATTTTTCAGGTAGCCTCAAAAGGGCGGAGAGGCTACCTGAAAATCCTCATCAGCCCGTAATCAAACAGCATATTCAGCCCGCAATATACGCATCATCCGGCTCGCCATCTTGCCCGCCTTCCACCAGAATCACATGCCCGAAAAACAAATCTCCGTCATCGTAGTAGGCCGTGAACCCGTTTTCCTGCAATGCGAGCTCGGACAATTCAATACAACGCGCAAACGCTTCGGCATCCAAGCTTTCCGGCGGCACGGCCGGCTCGTCGGTTTCCCCTTGCCAGTTTATCGCGTCTTCCAGCAGCTGTTCGGCAGCAAAACTGCGCCAACGGCGGTCGAATTCAGCAGCTTGGCTATGCAGGCGGCGCAATAGGGCGAGGGATTGATTAGCGCTTTCTTCATGACCGGCATCGGCATCAAGCAAGATATGCACTTCCTGACCCAGCCAATCGGCATGGCCTTCAAAGCTGGCAAAATCGCGGTTGAGGGTAAATTGGCCGATGCCTGGCTCGTTCAACACCACCGGCGTCAGATAATGCTCCAGCTCGGCCTGCAAGGCGGGCGAATCCGGGGTTTCTTCCAAGATTTCCAACAGCATAAAGCAAGGCATGGAAAAGTCTCGGTCTGCACGCTGCGGCCGCACGCGCAGGCGGTAGATGCAGTTGGGGCGCAGGAAGAAGCGATAGTGTTCGGGGGCGGTGCTTTCCACCAGCCATTCGAGCCGCACGGTTTGTCGGTGGCATTGGCCGGCGGCATCGATATAGGCGGCACAATGGCGGCTGGCCGTCCACAACACATCGCGCCCGCCCTTGCCCGCACCACCGCCGCTACTGCTGTCGGTAAGCACCAAGATTTCCTGCTCCTGCGGCTGGTAGAGCTGATCGAAGGTTTGCTGCTCTTGGCAGATACGTTTTTTGTTACTCATCACTTGGTCTCCTGAGGCAAAGGCTACCTGAAAATGGGGTTTTAACGAAGTGGGACGATGTCTGAACCTAGCTAAGACTGCTTTGTGGCGCGATATAGCGGATTAACAAAATTGGCACAAGGCGGCAAGCCACAAGTAATACAGACATCCGGCCAGGCAAGCCAGCGCTGTACCGATTTTTGTTAGTTCCCGATAACAGACGTATTATCCGGTTTTCAGGTAGCCTGTTCATCTGATGGCAAGGCTACCTGAAACCGCCCTACCCCGCCAAACCAAAGAAGCCGGCCTCGAAAGCCGGCTTCCGCCATTTATTATTCCCGTAGCGAATCTACACGGATGCTGTGTTCCATCTGGCCGGCAGGGGCTGTGCTGCTGCCTTTTGGGCGATCGGAAAGGCGTTTCAGGTAGCCTTCGTCGATGTCGCCGGTGGCGTAGCAGCCGTTGAAGCAGGAGCTGTCGAAGCCTTCGATGGCGGGGTTGAGCGCGCGCACCACGTTTTCCAAGTCGTCCAAATCTTGGAACACCACACCGTCGGCAGAAATTTCGGCGGCAATTTGCTCGGCGCTGCGGCCGTTGGCAATCAATTCGGCGCGGGTGGGCATGTCGATGCCGTACACATTGGGGTAGCGCACTTCGGGGGCGGCAGAGGCGAAATACACTTTTCGTGCCCCGGCGGCGCGCACCATTTCCACAATCTCGCGGCTGGTAGTGCCGCGCACGATGGAGTCGTCCACCAGCAGGATGGATTTGCCGGCAAATTCGCTGTCGATGGGGTTGAGCTTTTGACGCACGGATTTTTTTCGCGTGGCTTGGCCGGGCATGATGAAGGTGCGGCCGATGTAACGGTTTTTGATGAGGCCTTCGCGGTAGGGTTTACCCAGGTGCATGGCCAGCTGCAAGGCGCTTGGGCGGCTGGTATCTGGGATGGGCATCACCACGTCGATTTCGTCTGCCGGCAGGCTACGTTTCACTTTTTCAGCCAGGGTTACGCCCATATCGAGCCGCGCTTGGTACACCGATACGCCGTTCATCACGGAATCGGGGCGGGCAAAATACACGTATTCAAACAGGCAGGGCAAAAGGCGCGGCGCTTCAGCGCATTGGCGGCTGTGGAATTCGCCGTTAAAGCCGATAAACACAGCTTCGCCCGGCGCAATATCGCGCACCAATTCATAGCCTAGGCCGGGGAAAACGATGGATTCGGAAGACACCATATAAGCGGTACGCCCTGCTTCGTCGGTAGATTTACCCAACACCAGCGGGCGGATGCCGTGCGGATCGCGGAAGGCGAGCATACCGTAGCCGGCAATCAGCGCCACCACCCCGTATGCGCCGCGCACTTGGCGGTTGAGCGCAGCCACGGCATCAAACACATCGCTCACTTCCAGCTTGCTGCGGCTGCCGATCACGTGCTGCAACTCGCTGGCCAACACGTTGAGCAGCACTTCGGAATCGGAGCCGGTGTTGATGTGGCGCAGGTAGCGGCGGCACAAATTAGCCTCAAGCTCTTCGGGGTTGGTTAGGTTGCCGTTGTGCGCCAGCACGATGCCGAAGGGCGAATTCACATAAAATGGCTGCGCTTCAGCACTGCTGCCTGCGTTGCCGGCGGTGGGATAGCGCACATGGGCGATGCCAGCGTTGCCCACCAGGTTGCGCATATCGCGCGTGCGGAACACATCGCGCACCATGCCGGTGTCTTTATGCATATGGAGCATCTCACCCTCGGCGGTGACGATGCCCGCCGCATCCTGTCCGCGGTGCTGCAACACCTGCAATCCGTCATACAGTAACTGATTCACCGGCTCAAAGGCCACCATACCCAACACGCCACACATAAATTCACTCCCCCGGCGCTTGCCGGTAATCGACACGATCCGCCATAAACGGCGGCAGATACGGCACGGCCAATTGGGCCAAGCCCTCGAAAACAAATGCGGTTTGCGAATGCCGCCACTCTTCGCTCTTTGGCAAATCGGTAAACGCGCAGGCCAGCACCACCAATGTTACCGCCAGCACCCCCTTCACCGTGCCGAACACGCCGCCGAGCAGGCGGTTTGCCCCGCCCAACCCGGCCGCACCGGCAGACGAAGTGAGCAAGGTTTGCAACAGGCGGAACAGCAGCCGCGCCAGCAGAAACACACCGATAAACGCTGCTACCACCGCCAGCGCATGTGGCTTGAGGCTACCTGAAAGCCAGTCGCCCACCGATGGAGCAA
Organism: Eikenella sp. HMSC071B05; assembly: GCF_001811325.1. Taxonomy (NCBI): domain Bacteria; kingdom Pseudomonadati; phylum Pseudomonadota; class Betaproteobacteria; order Neisseriales; family Neisseriaceae; genus Eikenella; species Eikenella sp. HMSC071B05. Next base: position 139,311 of record NZ_KV804548.1, read on the forward strand.
GCAGCTTGGCCGCCAGCAGCGAGCCCAGCCAAGAAACCAAGCCCACCAATTCGGCCACCACGCCGCGAAACAGCGAAATCAGGGTAAACGCCGCAATCACCAGCAGCGCAAGATAGTCAAACAAAGTCATCAGCGCTCCAGCAGGATGCCGTCCAGCCCCTGCGATTTAATTTTGCCCATTGCCTGGCCGGCGGCCTGGCGGTTGGGATAAGAGCCGGTGCGCACGCGGTAGAGTGCGTTGCCGCCTTTGTTGGCCGGCGGCGCCACATAGGCGCTCACGCCCGCATCGGCCAGCCGTTTTTGCACGGCGCGTGCCTGCTCTTCGGTGGTGTAAGCACCCACCTGAATCACCATGCGCCGCTCCGCCTGGGCAGGTTGATTGTCGGTAGCTTTGCCGTTGCCGGCCACATGGTTGGCAGCGCGGTTGTTCAAAATATCTTCCGGCGAGAGGCGGTTGCTGTTTGGCTTACGTTCCTGCCGACGTTCAGCTGGGCGTTCGGCTGGGCGGCGGCGCTCAGCTGGTTTCTGTTCGGTCGGCTTCGGTTCGGCCGGTTTGCTTTCGGCACGGCGCTCATTCGGCTGCACGGCAGGCGTTTGCGGTTTCACGCCCTCGGCGCGGCGCGGGGTTTCCGGTACGGCAGGTTTGGCCTGCGGCTGGGCTGCCGGTTTATTGTTTTCCGCCGGTTGCGTGCGCGGCTCGGCAGGCACCGGCTTGGCTTCTACACGCAGCTGCGGCACAGGCTTGCTTTCCGCCCGCACCGGCGGCGCAGCCGGGCGGCTTGGTGGTGGATTGGCCGCATTGCCGGAGTTGGCCAGCGGATTAGGCAACACCGTGGTGCGCGCCTCCACCGGCTTGGCCGGTTGCACGGGCTGCGGCGCAGGCGGAGCAGGCTCCACAACCACCTCTTCCGGCTCAACAACCGGCGCCGACACAGGCTGCGGCTGCATTTCCACCGCAGTGTCGGCACCGGTCGGCACTTCGGCCACCGGCTCGGGCAGCGGCTGGGTTTCCACCACCATGGAAGCGGCAGTTTCGCTGCCGCCGCTCACGGTGATTTCGCCCGGCGCAGCAGTATTTTGACTGCTGCCCATCACTTTGGCCAGCAGCAGCGCCACCACCGTAGTGAGCAGCAGCGCGCCCACCAAGCGGCGGCGGTTTTTGCGCTTAATCTGCTCGTATTCTTCCAGATGGCGCCAATTGGGGTTGGACTGGGGGGGCATAATTCCTTATTCCTGTTGCGGTGCGCCCATCACTTCGGCCACCGTGTGAAACGAACCAAATACTACGATTCTATCATTTTCCCCCGCCTCCGATAAGGCGGCACGATAGGCCTCGCCCACACTGGCAAACAGGCGAACATTGGCCGCTCCCGCCGCTTCCAGATGCTGCTGCAATGCTTCCGCCGAGAGGCCGCGCGGCAGCGGCAGCGAGGCAACCAGCCATTCGTCGAACTGGTCTTGCAGCAGGGAAACCACAGTGTCGATATCTTTATCGGCCAACATGCTGAACACCGCCAGCCGTTTTTCGGCAAACGGCAGCGCCATCAGGCTGCGACGCAAAGCACGGGCGGCGTGCGGATTATGGCCGACATCCAATATGGTGAGCGGGCGGCCGGGCAACACCTGGAAACGGCCGGGGTGGCTCACCAGCAACAGCCCGCGTTTGATCGCGCCGATATCCACCGGCAGCCGCGCATTCAGGCATTCGAGCACGGCCAGCGCGCAGGTGGCATTGCCCAGCTGGTAGCCGCCGCGCAGGGCGGGGAAAGGCAGCGCGTTGCGGTTGCGGCTACCTGAAAACAGGCGGCTGTGTTCGGGATGAAAGTGAAACGACCATTGCTGCTGCTCCAGCTTGCTGAAGCCGAAATCGCGCCCGGCCAGCAAGAGGTCGGCGCCGATGGCTTCGGCGTGGCGGCGCAACGATTCGGGTGGCGGGTTTTGGGCGCAGACAGCAGGTTTGCCCGCGCGGAATACGCCCGCCTTTTCAAAGGCCACCTGCTCCACTGTGTCGCCTAAAAAGGCTTGGTGATCCAAATCCACCGACGTTACCACCGATACGTCACCGTCAAAAATATTCACCGCGTCTAACCGGCCGCCGAGCCCGACTTCCAGAATCATCACCTCGGCTTCGGCGCGCTGGAAAATATCCACGGCGGCCAAGGTGTTGAACTCGAAATAAGTGAGTGCGGTATCGCCGCGTACGGCCTCGATGCGCTCGAAAGAGGCGGCAATGGTTTCATCGGCAGCGGGCTGACCGTTCACGCAGATGCGCTCGTTGTAGCGCAGAATGTGCGGGCTGGTGAGCATGCCGGTTTTGAACCCGGCGGCACGGTAGATGCTTTCCAAAAAGGCGCACACCGAGCCTTTGCCGTTGGTGCCGGCCACCACGATCACGGGGCATTTCGGCTGCAAACCCATCCGCTCTTTCACCGCGAGCACGCGCTCCAAGCCTAAATCAATGCTGCCGTGGCTGTGGGCGGTGCCGCCGGTATAGGCGGTTTCGAGGTGGGCAAGCCATTGGGATAGTGTTTTCATTTGTTCAACCTTGTTTGAGGGCTACCTGAAAATGCCAAACGGGCTTTCAGGTAGCCTGTATGCCGGTACGGGCGGCTTGGCAAAGGCTAGCTGAAAATAACAGTATCGGTCGGCATTACCGTGCCAAGCGCTTGCTGACCCGGATTTTGAACGGTGCTTTCAGGTAACCTGCTTTAACTGACGAAGGCTACCTGAAAACGGTTAAACCTTTTCAGGTAGCCTTTTGCCGCCGCATTATACCGCAGCAGAATTCAGCCCGGCACACTCTCCAGCGCGGCAGCAATCAATGCGCCCGTGGCGGCATCGATTTGCGCAGCGGCAGTTTCGGCCGCATCCAAACCACGCCCCGCCACCAGCGGCAACACGCGGCGGTACAGCACCCGCACGCCGCCGTTTTGTTCGTACACCAACACCTTCAGCGGCAGCTCGGCGGCCAGCAGCAAATCGGCCTGCATCAGCGGCGTGCCCTTGGCCGGATGGCCGACAATCAGCAGGCTGGCAGGCGCCAGCGGCAGGCCGTGTTCGACGGCCAACTTGGAATGCAGGATTTCGGCAAACAGGGTAATCTGCTTGGCGGCAAAAGCCTGTTTCAACACGGCCAGCGTTTCGGCAAAACCGAAACGGCTGGGCAGGATAAGGTGGTTGGGATTGGTCATAGGGTTGAATCCTGTGTGCAATAAAAAACCAATAAAGTATGCTGAGTTGGCGCGGTCGTTTTTTAGCGAGAATCCTGCCTATCCATCGGCTTGCTCCGTTTCTTCCGCGCCTGCCCCCAACGCGCCCACACACGCAGGCGGCGCAATCCTTCGGCATCAGCGGAATCCGGCCACACAGCCTGGTAAATCTGCCGACCGCCGTCGGTTTGCCAGTGCAAGAGTTGCAGCCACGGTAGCACCACACCGCCGCGCAGGGTGGCCGCCACGGCGATTTGCTGCGGCTGCAAAAACAGCACGGCCTCGCCGCCGCTGCCCACTGTGAGGCTACCGATTGGCAACGGCCGTCGCAGAGCATACCAAGCAGCGGAAGCGGTGAGCGCGAGACCGAGTAGGCGCAGCCAGCCGGCGAAATACAGCAGCCAGATAACGGCTAGCCACACCCATGCGGCCAACTGCAGCACACGCTGCAACCGCGAAGGCCGGAAGGCTACCTGAAAAGGCTGCACGGCGGCTACATCATGTTGTCCACCACGGGGCTGACACGGATGTCGTCGTCATCCGTGTCCAACACCATGTCGTGGAATTCGAGATCGAAAAAGCGGGTGAATAGCTCGGGTGTGAGCTCCGGCCATTGCTCCTGCGGCACTTCCCACGAAGCAATCTCGCCGCTGAGCACCTCGCGCCAGCGTTCGCCAAACAGGCCGGCGCTCTCTTCGGGCGTATCGGCCTGCGCCAACAGATACACGCTGCAATTGCTGCGGATTTGGGCAAGGGTAAGGTCGGGCAGGTCGTCGCCGGTGCTTTTGAGCCAGGCGAGGAAGGCTTCGGTGGGCTTCACCACCACAGCGCTGCGGTCTACAAAATACATGGTATTTCCTTGGGTTGGTTTTCGCGGTTTCAGGTAGCCTTTGCAACAATAGTTACAGGCTAGCTGAAAACGTACCGTTTAAAACTATCAAATATTTAATGGAGGTAATCGGCTTTTCAGGTAGCCTGCCGGGCAAGATACAGGCTACCTGAAACAGATTTTCTGAAGTGTCGGATTTCTGAAAAACCTGAACACTGGCATCCGCTACAGCGGATAATCGTAATCCACCACCAGCGGGGCGTGATCGGAGAATTTCTCCTGCTTATAAACATGGGCGGAGCGGGCGCGCTCGGCCAGAGCGGAAGTGGCCATTTGGTAGTCGATACGCCAGCCCACGTCTTTGGCATAGGCCTGGCCGCGCTGGCTCCACCAGGTGTAGCCGGGCGTTTCGGGATAAAGCGTGCGCCAAATATCCACCCAGCCCAGTTCGGCAATCACTTTGCCGATCCACTCGCGCTCCTCAGGCAAGAAGCCGGAGTTTTTCAGATTGCCTTTCCAGTTTTTTAAGTCGATGTTTTGGTGTGCGATATTCCAATCGCCGCAGATCACGATATCGCGGCCTTGGGTTTTCAGCTCACGCAGCATCGGGTAGAAGGCTTCTAGGAAACGGAACTTCACCTGCTGACGCTCTTCCGAACTGCTGCCGGAAGGCAGGTAGAGCGAAATCACCGACAAATTGCCGAAATCGGCCTGCACGAAGCGGCCTTCGGCATCGAATTCGGCAATCCCCATACCAGTTTGCACGCAGTCTGGTTCGCGTTTGCTATACAGCGCCACACCAGAATAGCCGCGCTTTTCGGCGCAGTGCCAAACGCCGTGCATACCATGCGGGGCTCTCATGCTGCCGTCCAAATCGGCTTCTTGAGCCTTGAGCTCCTGCACGCAGACGATATCCGCGCCGCTCGCGGCCAGGTATTCATAGAAGCCTTTTTTATAGGCAGAACGGATGCCGTTTACATTGGCAGAAATGATGCGCATGGGTTTTCCAAATAAGGTTATTGTTTGATTATACAGGGAAGAAGGCTACCTGAAATGTTCAGGTAGCCTGTTTAGCCAGCGTTTGACGCCACACCAAATAATCACGTAACGGTGGCATGGGCGGGTTGATGCAATGCGGGCAAATGCCGGTTACATCTTCATCATCGAACTCTTGATGGAAGGCATCCGGATCGAAACGGGACTGCTGCATCACTGCCTGCACCAGTGCCTGCTGCTGCACCACGTCAAATTCGTAACCACTCAAAATTTCAGCCAGCAGATCAGTTTCTGCCGGACTGAAAGAGGCGATATTGTTTTGAATCATGCGTGCGTAATCGGCATTCTGAATTTTTTGTTGTAATAAAAGAGTAATGCTCATCAAAATTTGAATTTTAATTAAATAAAAACTAATGCAATAATTCGCATTCTTGGTCGATATTATTACCGCCGGAAAACACTTCTTTATTATCGCAACGGCTGCGGCTGCTTTGGCAAATCCGTACCGTTTGGTCTTGGTTAATCAATAAAACCCGTGGCTCTTTATTCACATCAAAAGCCACGGCTTTAATTGTATATTTATCTCCCAACACCCCGCGCGCATTGCCTTGAAATTTAATACAGAAATGCTGCGTTTGGCTAACCGCCAACGCCGGCCAAGTGGTGGAAGTGGCTTTAAACGTACGGTTTCGTGCATAAAACCGCTCCATCGCTCGGCTATTTTCCAATAAAGCAGCATTGGCCTCTTCTAAACGGGATTTACGCACAAACGATTGGTATGAAGGATACGCAATGGCCGCCAAAATCGCCACTATGGCAATAATGATCATCAGCTCCATCAGCGTGAAGCCGCGTTTGGTGGAAACAGATAAGCCGTTCATGCTGCTACTCCTTAGACAAGTAACGGAGTGTACAGTATAAACGGCTTCAAAAATGAATGGAAGCTCTTTAGTATTGCTCACAATTTTGCATAGTCGCCGCATCGCAACGGCTCAAAATACCTGTGCTGCTATAGTAGAGTGCTTTGGTCTCTTTGGAACTCTTGGGCATAGCAATAATTTCATAACTATCTGCAGTAGGACTATTAGGAGCAAACGAGATCGTAAAATATTCAGTATCAGCAGGATCAGGGGCAGGATGAGCTGGATCAGAAAAGGTTCTATATTTAGTATATAACCGTTCCATATCTCGAGATGTAGTCATGATACTAGTCTTTGCTTCCTCCATATGAACCCTACGCATAAAGATTTCATAACTAGGATACGCCAAAGCAGCCAAAATAGTTATTACTACGACAACAATCATCAACTCTATTAATGTAAACCCTCTTACCTTGCTCATTTACCTTCCCTTTTTATTATTTTCTCGCAATATTAATTACTTGAATTCCAAGCCTACTTTTCAAAAAGTAAATTCAAGAATATTTTTCTCAATCCGGCTGACTCCGAGCCCGATAAATCTCTTCTTTCATTTGCCGTATCGCTTCCGGCAAGCCCAAAAACACGGCTTGCGCAATGAGCGCATGGCCGATATTCAGCTCGCGAATCGGCAAAATCCGTGCTACCGGCGCTACGTTGTGAATCGTCAAACCATGCCCGGCATTAACCACCAAACCCAATTCCGAAGCAAAATATGCCGCTTCTTCCAAGCGCAACAATTCGTTTTGTCGAACGGTATGCGAAGTTGCATCGGCATACGCGCCAGTATGCAACTCAATGGCTTGTGCTCCAACATCACGAGCAGCCTTGATTTGCTGCTCATCCGCATCGATAAACAACGAAACGCGGATGCCGGCAGCATTTAATCGCTGCGTAAACTCCGCTACAGTCTGCTGTTGAGCCAGCACATCCAAGCCGCCTTCGGTGGTTACCTCCTGCCGTTTTTCCGGCACGATGCACACATCTTCCGGCTGCACCTGTAAGGCGTTATCCAACATTTCTGTCGTCAGCGCCATTTCCAAATTCATGCGGGTGCGGATTGCCTGTTTGATGGCGAACACATCTGCATCTTTGATATGGCGGCGATCTTCGCGCAAATGCAAAGTAATTAAATCCGCGCCGTGAGTTTCGGCAACCAAAGCCGCCTCCAACGGACTGGGATAGCGCGTACCGCGCGCATTACGTAAAGTAGCAACGTGGTCGATATTAACGCCCAACAGCATCTTCTTTCCTTTCGGGTATCGAATTTTGCAATTTAGCTTCATGACTCACGCCGCAAAGGTAACTAAGCAACCGGCGTGCCATCTGCACGAAGCCGTTCTAAGGTATTGCCAACACCGCACAATTACACAAGTCATCGCTCTCAAATGCCGTAATCTCGCCCGCCTCCAATCCGGGAACGGGGAACAGGCGTACAGTGAGCGGTTTGTTCAGGCGGAAGGCCATGGTGCCGGTGTCGCACATGATGTCGGCAATTTTCTCCGCCGGAGTGCTACCGGCAATCGGCACGGTATCCAAACCAATACCGCATACGCTACTATAAGTGAGCAGGGAGCGGATATCGAATTGTTGCTTGCGGGTGGCCTCGGCCAAGCCTTCGTCTTCGGTTACCGCCAGCATCAGGCCGGAAAAACCCACGGCCTGCACCCGCTCCAGCGACTTGAACACACGGGTAAGCAGTGCGGATACTTCCACCGTACCGGCTGCGCCGAAATACGACACGCGCATCAGCCGATACAGCTCCACCATTGAAGTACAATTCTTTGACGGCGCAGCCGAAGTATCCATGCCGGCATAAGCCCAACCTGCATCCAAAGGCGTGTCGGCCACACATTGCTGCACACGGTCAATGTGGTATTGCAGCGCCTCGCGCATGGCCGAATAGGCTACCTGAAAATATTTGGCATGCTCTGCCGGCTGATTATTTAATCCACGTAAGGCGGCGGCCAGCAAATCTGGCGTTTCCAAGCCCAACACAATACAGTTGCCCTGCTCTGCGCGGTGGTAGCCGGCGGGGAAATACGGAATCAGCGGCCGGCAATTGAAGTTTACCGTGAAATTGAAATTGCCCTCGCCGCGCGGCGTAATGCGGCCGATTTCCTGCATCGCCGCCACGCACAACTCAATGGTTTGCCTGTCTAAAAAACCATTCTCATCCATGCCCACATTCACACAGGCATTGCACAAATCGCCGTAATCGCGAATCAACTCCGGCAGCAGGACAATTTCGTGCGCACCCACCGCCTCGCCAACAGCAAAACGGATACGCATCGCCTTTCCGTGATTCAATTCCTGCAAAATCTGCTGGATACGAGCCAAACCCTGCTTGGCGGTTTGCGCGTTTTCGGTATCCAAATATTCGCCGAATGGGTTTGACACCAGCCGTACCGACTGCACGGTATAGCCCGCCCGGGCAAACGACTCGGCCAAACGGTCGCATTGGCGCTTGGCTTCCTCCAACACACCAGCCCATAAATTACTATTTTTATTCAAACTGATAAATGCAGTAATCGCCCGCACGCGGCAAAGTTCGGTGTTGTGCAAATCCACTTCGTTTTTCCTCAAAACATGATGTGACTGGAGGATAAAGGCTACCTGAAAGCCTGTATCTGCTGCAACACCTGCCGCGATTTAATCCCTTCCGGCAGGCGGAAATCCAGCAGCAGGCGGGTAATCCGGCGTGCCTGCTGCAAAGCGGAGGTATCGGTAAATTCGCCGTTTTGCAGCTGAATCAACACATCGCCATCTACCGCCACGCCAGGCTGCACTTCTGCCGGCGTCAGGCTATGCCGTTGCTCCAACGGCAGTACCGCATGTTCCGGCTGTAGCCAGTATTGCCGATCGGCTTCCACCGGGCAGCCCGCGCTGTCTTTCTGCAAATCCGGTGCATAGCCTGCTAACGTGAGCAATGTCCACTCAAACCGGCGCAGCACGGCGGCATGATTCGGCTCGGTGCACAAAGTGCGCATCACCTGCCGCAAAGCCTCATACAACGCAGGCTGCGGGTCTTCCCTGGCAGTGAGTTTCTGCACCAATTCATTCACATACAGCCCGCTCAGCAGCGCCCTACCCCGCGGCTGCGGCCAGCCGCCCAGCCATTCGGCGCGATGTAACGTTTTCAGCTCTTCCTTGCCATACCAGGCTACCTGAACCGGCACAAACGGCACCAACACGCCGCGTAATTCGCTCTGCCGTTTGCGCGCGCTGCGCGCCACCACCGCCACCCGCCCATAATCGCGGCTAAACAGCTCCGCCAGCAGGCTGGTTTCGCGCCACGGCGTGGCCGACAACAAAAACGCCGGTTGGGAATCAATGCGGTTGGGCTGCTTCATAACTCGTTAAAGAACAATGGGAAAGCGGCTATTTATTTTTCAGGTAGCCTTTAATCGGCGGCATACCGTCAGCCATGCCGACGGCGGCTGTCCGGCAGCGGCAAATCCGCCCACTTCATCACTGAGGCCACTTCCGCTGCATTCAGCTCATAAAACTGCCCGCGTTTCAAGCGGTTGGGCAAACCAATCGGCCCAAAGCCGGTGCGCACCAAGCGGCTCACGGCAAGGCCGAAATACTCGAAAATGCGGCGCACTTCGCGGTTGCGCCCCTCTTTGAGCACCACATTATACCATTTGTTCACGCCCTCCCCGCCCTGGCTGTGGATGCGCTCCACCCGTGCCAGACCGTCTTCCAGCATCACGCCCTCGCTGGTGAGCAGGCGCATCTTGTCCATGTCCAACTCGCCCAATACGCGCACCGCATACTCGCGCTCCACTTCGAAGCTCGGGTGGGCAAAACGGTTGGCCAGCTCGCCGGAAGTGGTGAGAATCAGCAGGCCGCTGGTATTGATGTCCAAACGGCCGATGGCCACCCAACGGCTGCTCGCCGCCTGCGGCAAGCGGTCGAAAATGCTCACGCGCCCCTGCGGGTCGTCACGCGATACAATCTCACCTTCCTGCTTATAATATAAAATGATACGCGGCAATCGATCCGGCCATTTCAGCTTGATCACGCTACCTTTCACCAACACCTGGTCTTCCGGCTGCACCTTATCGCCCAGCTGCGCCACCTTGCCGTTCACCGTTACCCAACCGTTTTGAATCCACTCCTCCATCTCGCGGCGCGAACCCACGCCCGAAGCGGCCAGTGCCTTTTGCAGGCGCACCGGCTCGATGCCGCTCAAATCGGAACACTGTTCCTGCAAACGGCGCACTTGGCTCTGCACTTTTTGGTTGGCCGGGCGCACTGCCAGCTTTTTTGCTCGCGCCACGCGGGTTTTCGGCGCTTTCTCCGCTTCCGGCCGCTGCTGGCGCTTAGGGCTACCTGAAACTTTTTCATCGGCGCGGCGCGGATTACGTTTATTAGAATCGCGTTGGTTTTTCATATGGTTACACTCCTAACTCGTGATATTCATCAACGGTTCTTCTGCGGCAACAAGCGGCAGGGTTGGGGGAAAGAATGGAATAGGCTACCTGAAAACGAAGCCTCAATGAAGTAAAACAATAGGGCTGCTGCAAAGCGAACATCAGCAACACCATCTGTTTTTCAGGTAGCCCAAACGGTATCGCCGTTCAAAATAGAAACCAGTCCATACCGTGAAAATGAGGTGTTTTAGCCGCGGTTTACGTTTACGGCACAATGTGCCGTAGATTGGCTGTTTTGCAATCTGCTCGAAAAGCGGCGTTTTTGGGTTTGGCTTTAGGCGTCTCCCCGACACAGCGTTCATCTACAGGGAAGCGTTCTCGCTACACCCAAACAAGCCAATTATCTTACTGTAAGCCGGGCAAACAAGCCAATCGTTCGAGCAAACTTAAAGGCTACCTGAAAACAATACGGCAATTTCGTGCCGCTTCCCAATTTTCAGGTAGCCTTTATTCTTTACAGCCGTCTGCTACCGAACCGGCCATAGCTCAAACACTTATTTTCCCCTGCCACGTCGCTTCACCTAACAGGGGAAAAATGGTTCAACCATATCAGGCGCGGCGGCCTTGGGCGGCCGGTTTGCGGGCTTTGCCGCGCGGATTGCCGGCGGGGCGGCTGAAGGGTTTGCCGCTGCCGTTGGGCTTGCGGCCGCCTTTTTGTTTCCAACCGCCGCCTTTGGTTTTGCGCGGGGCTTTGCTGCGCTTGCGGGTGGGCTCCATGCCTTCGATGGTGAACTCGGGCAGCTTGCGGCCGAGGTATTTTTCGATTTTGTGCACCGCCACGTATTCGTTCACTTCGGCAAAAGTAAGGGCAAGGCCGTGGCGGCCGGCGCGGCCGGTGCGGCCGATGCGGTGCACGTAGTCTTCGGCCTGTTTGGGCAGGTCGTAGTTGATCACGTGGGTGATGCTGGGCACATCGATGCCGCGCGCGGCCACATCGGTGGCCACCAGCACTTTGATGCGCCCTTTGCGCAAATCCATCAGCGTGCGGTTGCGCCAGTTTTGCGGCATGTCGCCGTGCAGGCAGTTGGCGGCGAAGCCTTTTTCATAAAGTTCGTCGGCCAGCTGTTCGCTCATGGCTTTGGTGCTGGTGAAGATGATGCACTGGTCGATATTGGCATCGCGCAAAATATGATCGAGCAGGCGGTTTTTGTGGTTTTTATCGTCGCAGTAAAAGAGCTGCTCGTCGATTTTGCCTTGGTTGTCTTCGCGTTCGATTTCAATCACTTCGGGATTTTTAGTGAGCCGGCAGGCGAGTTTGCCCACGGCGCCGTCCCAAGTGGCGGAAAAGAGCAGGGTTTGGCGGCTTTCTGGCGTAGCGGCCACGATGGTTTCGATATCGTCGATAAAGCCCATATCCAGCATGCGGTCGGCTTCATCAAGCACCAGCACTTCAAGGCGGTCGAAATCGATGCGGCCGCTGCGCATGTGGTCCATCAGACGGCCGGGCGTGGCCACCACCAAATCAATCGGCTTGGCCAGCGCTTTGATTTGAAAACCGAAAGACGAGCCGCCCACCAGGGTGACGGTGCGCAGCCATTTCATGTTTTGGGCGTAGATTTTGGCATTTTTCTCCACCTGTGCGGCCAATTCGCGCGTGGGCGTGAGTACGAGAATACGCGGGCCTTTGCCGGGCTTGTCGCTGCGGCGGGTGATGCGCTGCAGACTGGGCAGCAGGAAAGCGGCGGTTTTGCCGGAGCCGGTTTGCGCCGAAGCCATGATGTCGCGGCCATCGATGGCGGCAGGCAGGGCTTGGACTTGAATGGGGGTGGGCTCGATGTAGCCGGCAGAACGCAGGGCGGCGAGCAGGTTTTTATCGTGCAGCAGGTCGCTGAATTGGATGGTCATGTATTTCCAAAAAGGACAACAATACTTTCCGCCCGCACAAAACGGGCAGCCGCGAAGCAAAAGGATGCGCTAACAGAAAGAGGCGGGGTCAGTTCGCTTTCAACACTAGGGCGGGCCGCAAACGGTACAGACAGTACGGCAAGACGGGCTAACGCAGTAAAGAAAGTGAAGGCAACCGCTGGAGGTTACGCAAAAGATTGTCGCAAGCAAAACGCTTGGAGTGGCATCGGCGACAACCTGCGAAGCAGAGAAGGATTGCACGCAAAATGCGGCAAACAGACGCAGCTGTAAAACTGCGGGGGCTGAAGACGATGGCTTCGAACAAAAAGAGGCGGCATCTTAGGCGTTTATCCGAGTTCGGTCAAGCAAAATCTTTGGATTGACACCTATAGTGGATTAACAAAAATCAGGACAAGGCGGCGAGCCGCAGACAGTACAGAATAGTACGGCAAGGCGAGCCAACGCTGTACCGGTTTATGTTAATTCACTATACCTACCGAAAAGGCTACCTGAAAGCCACAGCGGCCCGTTTGGAGCGACGGGGCAATTAACCGTAAAATAGCCGCATTCCTTTTCCACTTTTCAGGTAGCCTCACATGAGCGAAATCACCGCCTTTGCCAACCGGCTGGGCAAAAACGCCAAACACCTCATCAAATGGGCGCGCCGGCAAAACATCGAAGCCTGGCGGCTCTACGACCGCGACATCCCGCAATACCCCTTCGCCATCGACATCTACGGCAACCACGTCCACCTGCAGGAATACGACACCGGCTGGATTATGCAGCACGCCGAATACGAAGCCTGGCTGGCCGAAGTGGTGGAAGCCGTGCAATTTATCACCGGCTTTCCCGCCGGACACATCCACCTCAAACAGCGCAGCCGCCAGCGCGGCAGCAGCCAATACGAAAAAACCGGCCGCAGCGGCGAAGATTTTATCGTGCACGAAAACGGCCGTGCCTTCTGGGTAAACCTCGACAAATACCTCGACACCGGCCTCTTCCTCGACCACCGCAACACCCGCGCCCTAGTGGGCAGCGAAGCCCAAGGCAAACGCTTCCTCAATCTTTTTTCCTACACCGGTAGTTTCAGCGTATATGCCGCCACCGGCGGTGCCGCCAGCAGCGAAACCGTAGATTTGTCCAACACCTATCTGGATTGGGCACGACGCAACTTCGAGCTCAACCATATCAATCCCGAGCAGCACCGCATCATCCGTGCCGACGTCTTCCAATACCTGCAAAACGCCGCCGCCGAAGGCAAACGCTTCGATCTCATCGTGATGGACCCGCCCAGCTTTTCCAACAGCAAAAAGATGCTCGATATCCTCGACATCCAGCGCGACCATCCCCGCCTCATCCGCGAAGCCATGCAGCTGCTCGAGCCCGGCGGCACGCTTTACTTCTCCAACAACCTGCGCAGCTTCGAGCTCGAACCCGCCGTGGCCGAACGCTATGCCGTGGCCGAAATCAGCCGCCAATCCGTGCCCGAAGATTTCCGCAACCGCAAAATCCACCACTGCTGGACAATCAAACACCGCTAAAGCAAAGGCTACCTGAAAACATCCAAACCGTTTTCAGGTAGCCTTTTATATTAAACGTCCCCTATGAACCAATCCGCCATCGATCGCGCAGCCGCCATCCTATTTGCCCTGCTCAGCGCCGCCCTGATTGCCGCTTTTTTTGCCGACAGCCATTTTTTCCATTGGGCATTCGCCCGGCATCATAACCCCCTGAGCTGGTACATCCGCCCGTTGTTCCTCATCCCCTTCTGCCTCGCAGCCTACCACCGCAGCCACGCCGGTATTTGGGCTACCTTGTTGCTGCTGCTCAGCAGTATGTTTTGGTTTCCCCCGCCCGACTATCCAAACGAACGTATCCGGCAGTTCTTGGCCATGGAGCAAAACTTCCTGCTCGGCGGCTGGAATACGGCCAAAGTCTTGGCATCGGGCATGGTTGCCCTGAGCCTGATGCTAATTGCCGCCGCCTTCTGGCAGCGCAAACCGCGCCTCGGGCTGTTCTGCCTAGCCGCAGCTGCCGCAGGCAAAATCCTGTGGAGCATCTGTTACGGCCGGGCGGCAGGCTACGCCGTTATCCTGCCCGCAGCCTTCGGCCTGCTGCTCTGCGCCATTGTTATTGGCATGGTATTGCATAAAATCAAGCGGCAGCCTTAATGAGTAAAGGCTACCTGAAAATCTACAATCGATTTTCAGGTAGCCTTTACCAGGCGTCCGGCTCAAACTACAGCGGCTCAATCTCCACCGTTTCTCCCGCCGCCGCGCCCAGCACTTCGTTCAGCATGGAGAAAAAGCCGCTGCCGTCGCGGGTGGAGCGCCATTCGCCGTCGCGCAGGGCGAAGTGGTAGCCGCCGCTTTTGGCGGCAATCCACAGCTCCTGGTTCGGCGTGTGGCGGTTGACGATAATCTGCGTGCCATTGTCGGCCTCGATGGTGAGCACATTGCCGTTGTGTTCGCAGTCGAAATCGGCACCGCATTGGTCGAGCTGGTCTTCGATGTGGGCAAACAACTGGTCGGAATAGCGCAAAAATTCGGTTTCGTTCACGATGGTTTGTGCACGGCGGCTTTTTTGTTTAAGATGCGCCATCTTGCCACAGCCGCCTGTTTCAGGCAATTTCGAGTTGATGATGATGCGAACCCTGTTCCCCGCCCTCGCCGCCGCCCTGCTTTTGAGCGCCTGCGGCTATAAAGGCGACCTCTACCTGCCCAAAGAAAGCGACCGCGCCCGCTTCGCCCCGGTGCAAACCGGCCTGCAATTCAGTCCCATCGCGCCGATGCCCGACGTGGCGCCGCAACCGCTGCCTGCCGACAAATAGCCGCGAAATGCTTCGGCCATACTTTTTCAGGTAGCCTCTTTCCTGCCGGAGGCTACCTGAAAATATAACTGCGGCGCTATTGCCTATCCCGCCGCTCCTGCCCGGCTTTACTTCTTCGGCGGCAGGATGCTGCCGGTTTCGGCGGCGCGTTCTTTCCAGATGGGCAGCCACTGGGCTACGCGCTCGCGGTTTGGTTCATAGATAGGCCGAGCAGTAGGGAAGTCATCACGAATAAAACGCTCCACATAATCAAAGTCCAGCAAAACCGCTCTGGCGATACACTCCCCCAAACCTTCGTAGCCATCATTAGTAGCAAGTTCTGGAAACTTCCCTGCAATCGGATAGCCACTTAAAAATTCTTTTTCATCTGGGCTGCTGAAATATCGTTTAACCAAATCCAAACCGCGCTCAAAAAAGTCTCGGATATAGATTTTTGCTTCAGGCAAAGCATGGACTAATTTCTGATAAATCATGGCATGGTTGTGAGCATCCGGGCTCAGGATTGGTATGCACGTTGTCCATTTTGGAGCATGTAAATCATGAAAACCCTCTTTTAAGATTAAACTAACTGACTTATTAAAAATGACCACATAAGGTTCTGCCGAAAGATGCAGCACCCAACCCGGGTCAATCCAAATCTCCGAATGTTTCAACGTTTTATTTTTAAAAACACTCGCCTTATATTCCCAGCCGGGATACTCCCCCGCCAAGCGAACGCAAAATTCTTTCACATCTGATTTGTTCAACATACTTTCCCTTCCCGTTTTATCCCGTTTGTCTGCCTGCGTATTTGCCGCTGCGCCGAAGCCTGCGCTTTTCAGGTAGCCTTCCCCTGCTCCCGCCGATACGCTTCCTGCAAGGGTTTAATCCGCGCCAGCCTGTCGGCGGCGATGGCTTCGGCGATGCGTTGCGGTTGTTTGGCGTGGGCGGCGGCGATGGCGGCGGTGTCGGTTTGCTGCGCGGCGGCGAGCAGGGCGAGCCAGTGTTCGCGTTGCTGGTAGGCGGCGTGTTCGAAGCCGAGGCGGCCTTGCGCATCGGCGCGGCACACGTTGAGCATGGCGGCGAAGCGTTCGGGGCGGCGGTAGGCATCGGTTTGCTGCAAAATTTTGGCGGCAGTTTGCGGGCGCAATTCGGCCGCCTTGTGCAGCTGCCCGTGCCAGCGGCACACTTGCACGGCCAAGTCGGCGCAGGCTTTGGGCACTTTCCAGCGCTGATTAACGGCCTGCACCAGCGGCACGCCGGCTTCTTCGTGGCCGTGGTGTGCGGGCAGGATTTCGGGCGCGGTGTCAGCTTTGCCCAAATCGTGCAGCAGCGCGGCGTAGCGTTCGGGCAGGCTCAGGCCGGCATCGGCGGCGCTTTGCAGGGTGAGCAGGGTGTGGATGCCGCAGTCGATTTCGGGGTGGTAGTCTGCGCGCTGCGGCACGCCGAACAGGGCTTCCACTTCGGGCAGCAGCACGGCGAGCGCGCCGCATTGGCGCAGCACTTCAATCATGCGCACCGGCCGCGCTTCCATCAGCCCGCGCGCAAACTCCTGCCACACGCGCTCGGCCACCAGCGCATCGGCTTCGCCGCTCTGCACCATATCCGCCATCAGGCGCAGGGTTTCGGGGGCTACCTGAAAACCGTAGCGGGCGGCAAACCGCGCGGTGCGCAAAATCCGTACCGGGTCTTCGGCGAAGGCGGGGGAAACGTGGCGCAATATGCCCGCGGCCAAATCGGCCTGCCCGCCAAAGGGGTCGATAATCTGCCCGGCCGCATCCTGCGCCATGGCGTTGATGGTGAGGTCGCGCCGTTGCAGGTCTTGCTCCAGGGTAACGTCCGGCTCGGCGTGGAAAGTAAAGCCGGCATAGCCGCGCCCGGTTTTGCGCTCGGTGCGCGCCAGGGCGTATTCCTCATGCGTTTCGGGATGCAGGAACACCGGAAAATCCTTGCCCACCGGCTGATAGCCCGCCGCAAGCATGGCCGGCGCATCGGCACCCACCACCACCCAATCGCGGTCTTTCACTTCCCGCCCCAACAAGGCATCGCGCACCGCGCCGCCCACCAGATAAATCTCCATCTGCCCTTTTCCTGTTTGTAGTTCGTCCAAACCGAATCATGCCCGATTTGCCCCGTTTTGCCAAAACCGCCGATTCAGGCTACCTGAAAGCATATCCACCTATATCAAGCCAGCTGCCTGTTTTTGCTGCTACAATCCACGCCAACCCTTTCCCCAGCATTGGAGATCGCCATGAAACCCACCCTACTGCTCCTGCTCGCCATTCTGCCCCTAACCGCCCACGCCCGCAGTCTAACGGTAGATGCAACTAACCTGCCTCCCGGCTGGCAGGCCGAAGTGCAAAGCGACAGCTGCGACAGAGATGGTTTGATTTGCATGGGCCCAGCCCAAATCACCCTGCGCCACGGCAGCTTCTCGCAAAGCTTCCGCAGCGAACAACTCGCTTTCCACAACAATGGATTGTGGCCAAATGATGTGCAAATGGGCGACTACAACTTCGACGGCAAACCCGACCTGGCCATCCGCAACGGCAATGGCGGTTCCTACGGCAGCCCCAGCTACGATATCTATGTGCAAACCCAATCCGGCCGCTTCGTTAAAAGCCGCGAGCTCACCGAGCTCGCCTCCGACTACATGGGTATGTTCCGCGTGGATGCCGCCCGCCACACCCTGACCACCGCTGCCCGCGACGGCTGCTGCTTCCACGTCGAAGAAACCTGGCAGATTATCCCCGGCCGTGCGCCACGCGAAATCGCCATCACCACAAGGGACAGCCGGCAAGGCAACGGCGCCTACACCGAAGTCATCACCAGACGGCTGGTGAACGGCCGCTGGCGGCAAAGCGTGCGCCGCGAACGCTAATACCCAGCTGCCCGCCGTAAAAAAGGCTACCTGAATATTCAGGTAGCCTCTCGTTTATCCCAGCATCAGCCAGCCATACAGCTTAAACACCAGCCAGCCCAAAAACGCGCCGGCAGGCAAATCCATCAGATAATGCTGCTTGGTAAACATACAGGAAAGCGCAATCAGTACCGGAAAGGCAAACGCCACCGCGCCCATGCTCGGGTAGGCATACATGGCCGTGAGCATCGCCACCGAAACGTGCATACTCGGGAAGCAGTTGGTGGATTGGTCGAACTTCTGAACAAACAGCAAAAACTTCTCCGAAGCCGTTTTGCCCGTGTTCACACTGCGCCAGTGCGGCGGCGTGGACACCGGCCACAGCCAGAAAAACATCATTTGCACAAACAGCAAAATCAAAAAGCTAAACGCCGTCATCACAAACTGACGCGAATCCGCCATCAGCCAGTTTAAATACAAAATCGCCGGATAATACAAAAAGCTATACACCCACGACCACCAAGCCACAAACGGAATCTTCTCATCCAACGGCGAATGCAGCACCTGCGCCGGCCGCAGCGGGTGGCGCTGGGTGAAAAAATAAAACTGATACGCCCCCACAATCAAAATCCCGCTCAACACCAAATTCACTACATAATCCACAGCAGTCATCTGCCGCTCCCTTATCGTGTAAAATGCTGTGAAGGCTAGCAATCGGCCACCCTTTTGTCAATTTATTAACATCGCCATCATGTTCAAAATCACCCCTATCCCAGCCCTTGCCGACAACTACATCTGGCTGCTCCAACAAGGCAACGAAGCCGTCTGCATCGACCCCGGCGAAGCCGCCCCCGTAGCAGGCTACCTGAAAGCCCACGGCCTGGCGCTGCGCCAAATCTGGATTACCCACCACCACACCGACCATACCGCCGGCCTGCCCGAGCTCATCCGCCAGTTCCCCGACTGCCGCATTTACGCCAACCACGACATCCCCCACGCCACCCACACCGTAGGCGAAGGCAGCCGCTGGCCGCTCTGGCAAAGCCAAGTGGAAGTTTGGCACACCCCCGGCCACACCCAAACCCACCTCAGCTACCTGCTGCAAGCGGACGGGCAAGCCCGGCTCTTCTGCGGCGACACCCTCTTTTCCGCCGGCTGCGGCCGCGTTTTCGACGGCACCCCAGCCCAACTCTTCGCCTCCCTGCAACGCATCAACAGGCTACCTGAAAACACCCTGCTCTACCCCGCCCACGAATACACCGCCGCCAACCTGCGTTTCGCCGCACACATCGAACCGCACAATCCCGAAATCGCCCGCAGCTTCGCCGCCGCGCACGCGCCCACCCTGCCCGTCTCCCTTGCCCACGAGCGGCAAATCAACCCCTTCCTGCGCACCGCCGATTTTCAGGTAGCCTCCCGCACCGCCGAACTCGCTGGCCAAAGCCTACACAGCGAAGAACAAGTCTTCACCGCCCTGCGCGAATTGAAAAACCATTTCTAAACCCTGCGGCAGCTTGGTTGTGGATATATAGTGGATTAACAAAAATCAGGACAAGGCGGCGAGCCGCAGACAGTACAGATAGTACGGCAAGGCGAGCCAACGCTGTACCGGTTTATGTTAATTCACTATAAAAAGGCTACCTGAAAACGAGCTCGCTAGTTTCTGCGAAGCTAAATTTTTCAGGTAGCCTTTATTGTTTGATACGCCGATTGCGGTTAGTCCAAATATTTCAATTTGCCACGGAAATCGTCCAGCGTTTCATAGCCTTTTTCGGCCATGATGGCTTTCAGCTCTTCGGTGATGCGGGTAAAGGCGGGTACGCCTTCTTTATGCAGGGTGGTGCCCACCTGCACCATGCTGGCGCCACACAGGATGTGTTCGAAGGCATCGCGGCCGGTGAGCACGCCGCCGGTGCCGATGATTTGAATGGAAGGGTTGAGCCGCTGGTAGAAGGCGTGCACATTGGCCAGCGCCGTGGGTTTGATGTATTCGCCGCCGATGCCGCCGAAGCCGTTTTTGGGGCGGATGATCACGGTTTCGTCTTCCACATACAGGCCGTTGCCGATTGAATTAACGCAGTTCACAAATTTGAGCGGGAATTTGTTGAAGATGGCGGCGGCTTGGTCGAAGTGGACGATATCGAAATAGGGCGGCAGCTTGATGCCCAGCGGTTTGCTGAAATAGGCAAAGGCATCGCCGAGGATTTTTTCCGTGGTTTCAAAATCGTAGGCAATCTGCGGCTTGCCCGGCACATTGGGACAGGAAAGGTTGAGCTCGGTGAGGCCACTAAAGCCGCTCTCCTCCACTTTGCGCAGGAGGGAGTGGGTTTCGCTGGGCGACATGCCCACCAGGGAGAGGAAGAAGGTGCGGTTCGGCTCGCGGTTTTGCAGGTCGAGCAGGTAGTCGAGGTAGTAATCGATGCCGTGGTTGGGCAGGCCCATGGAGTTGATGCTGCCCAGCGGCACGTTGCGATAGCGCGGCTCGGGGTTGCCGGCGCGCGGCTCGAGGGTGGCGGTTTTGGTTACGAAGCTACCGGCGGCGGAGTTTTTCACTTCTTCCAATTCGGCAATGCTCATGCAAGCCACGCCGGCGGCGTTCATGAGGCAGTTGTCAAACGAGAAACCGGCAATCTGGGTTTGGGTGCTGGGCATGGGGGCTCCTTGATTGATGGTTGAACAGCGGCATTGTACACCGAACAGGAACAGGCCGCTTGCGGCAGGGCAAATGAACGCGGCAGGCCGACCCACAGGTTTTCAGGTAGCCTGCAACGACACAGGCTATCTGAAACATATTCAACAAAAGGCTACCTGAAAACCGAGCAACGGTTTTCAGGTAGCCTTTTTATACAATTAAGACAATACCGCCTTATTGCAGCTGCTGCCCGGTCATAGCTTCGATTTCCATGCCGAACAGGGCTTGCACGTCGGTGTCGTCGAACACGTATTTTTCGCCGCAGAAGTCGCAGTCGATGGCGATGCTGCCTTGTTCGGCCACGATATTGCCCACTTCCTGCCCACCCAGAAGCAGCAGCATATCGCTCACTTTGCCGCGCGAGCAGGTGCAGGCGAATTCGATTTGTTCGGGCTCGAACACGCGCGGCGGGGTTTCGTGGAATAGGCGGTAGAGCAGGTGTTGGGCGTCGAGCTCGATCAATTCCTGCGGGGTAACGGTGTCGGCCAGGGTAGTGTAGTGCGTCCAGGCGTCGGCGTCGATTTGCTGTTCGGGCAGCCTTTGCAGCAGCAGGCCGCCGGCGGCGTGTTCGGAGGCGGCGAGACTGATGTGGGTGTCGAGCTGCTCGGAGCGGCGCATATAGGCGCTGAGCATTTCGGCGATGTTGCTGCCTTCGAGCGGTACGATGCCTTGCCAGGGTTCGCCTTCGTTGGGCTGGAGGGTGATGCCGAATACGGCGTTTTCGCCGAGCAGCTCAATCAGGCTGCGGCCGTCGTCTAAGTTGGCTTGTTCGTTCCAGCGGGCGGTGGCGCGGCAGCTGTGGTTGGAATCGGTTTCGGCCACGAGCATTTTGAGGTCGCCCTGCCCTTGGATTTGCAATATGAGCTTGCCGGGCAGCTTGAGATTGCTGGAAAGCAGGACACCAGCGGCCAGCAGCTCGCCCAGTGCGTTGCGGATGGCGGCGGGGGAGGGTTTGCGCTGTACGATGTGCTGCCACACGCTTTGCAGCTGAACATGCAGGCCGCGCACGGGCTGGTCGTCGAAAATAAAGCGGGTGCGCAGATTGGCGGATTGGGTGGTCATGATACTGTCCTTGTTGTTATCTTGTATTGGGCTGCTATATGGTTTCCAAGGGCGGATATTCAAGTTTCAGGTAGCCCGAAATCGGTTAAAATACCCGCCAACCCGTTATCAGGAAAAGCTCATGACTATCATTGTTACCGGTGCCGCCGGCTTTATCGGCAGCAACATCGTGCACGCACTCAACCAGCGTGGCATCACCGACATCATCGCGGTGGACAACCTCAGCCGTGCCGACAAATTCCGCAATCTGGTGCAGGCCGATATTGCCCACTATCTGGACAAACACGAATTCATCCGCCAAGTGCGCGCCCACCAAATCAACGGCGGCGACATCGAAGCCATCTTCCACCAAGGCGCCTGCTCCGACACCATGAACCACGACGGCGTGTACATGATGGACAACAACTACCAATACACGCTCGACCTGCTCGACTGGTGCCAAGACGACCGCATCCGCCTGATCCACGCCTCCTCCGCTGCCGTATATGGCAAAGGCCAAACCTTCCGCGAACAGCGCGAATTGGAAGCCCCGCTCAATGTGTACGGCTATTCCAAATTCCTGTTCGACCAAGTATTGCGCCGCCGCATGGCAGAAGGCCTGCACAATCAAGTGGTTGCCCTGCGCTATTTCAACGTATACGGCCGCCGCGAGCAGCACAAAGGCCGCATGGCCTCCGTGGCCCACCACCACTTCCACGAATACCGCGAGCACGGCCGCGTCACCCTGTTCGGCAGTTACGACAGCTACCCCGCCGGCGCGCAAAGCCGCGACTTCATCTGCGTGGAAGACGTAGTCAAAGTAAACCTCTTCTTCTACGACCATCCCGAAGTATCCGGCATTTTCAACTGCGGCACCGGCCGCAGCCAGCCCTTCAACGACCTGGCCGCCGCCACCGTCAACGCCTGCCGCGCCCGCGAAGGCAAGCCCGAACTGCCGCTGGAAGAACTGGTGGCACAAGGTTTGATTGTGTATAGCGACTTCCCCGACGCGCTCAAAGGCAAATACCAAAGCTTCACCCAAGCCGACATCAGTGCCCTGCGCGCCGCTGGCTATACCGAAGAATTCGACGACGTGGCCACCGGTGTGCGCCGCTATGTGGATTGGTTGGCCGATCAGGATTAAGCGCCACACCGTAGCATTCTGATTTCAATCTACTATACTTAGTTGCAATTTATGTTTTCAGGTAGCCTTCCAACATGGAGGCTACCTGAAAACATAGCAGCACAAAGTTGCTGCCCAGCCCAAACCTTTCCGCCCTAATTTCCCCCTAATTCACGCCTGCTATACTGCCACCATCCCCACTCCCACCCCAAGCCAAACCGCCATGCGCATCCTCCTCATCGAAGACGACACCATGATTGCCGACGCCGTAGCCGGCAGCCTCAAAGACAGCGGCTACGCCGTAGATTGGATCAACAACGGCCGCACCGCCGTTACCGCCTTCGGCAGCCAAAGCTACGACCTCATCCTGCTCGACCTCGGCCTGCCCGGCCAAGACGGCCTCGACGTATTGCAACAGCTGCGCGGCAGCGGCAACCCCACCCCCGTACTCATTCTCACCGCCCGCGACGACCTACACAGCCGCCTCTCCGGCCTCGACGGCGGCGCCGACGACTACCTCGTCAAACCCTTCGACATGGCCGAATTGCAAGCCCGCATCCGAGCCGTCCTGCGACGCCAACACCAACGCACTAGCCTCCTGCTTAGCAACGGCGTCCTCACCCTCAACCCCGCCACCCACCACGTGGAAATAGCCGACCAAAGCGAGCCTATCGCGCTGAGCAACAAAGAATTCGCCATCCTCGAAGCCCTGCTCCAACGCCCCGGCACCATCCTTTCCCGCAGCAACCTCGAAGACAAAATCTACAGCTGGGGCGAAGAAGTGGAAAGCAACGCCATCGACTACCTCATCCACGCCCTGCGCAAAAAAATCGGCAAAGAACACATTAAAAACATCCGCGGCGTCGGCTGGATGGTGCCCAAAGGATAAAACGCCAACCGAACCACCCCGCCACTGCTTCGGTTAGCATTGCCTCGCCACTATAGTGGATTAACAAAAATCAGGACAAGGC
>NZ_KV804548.1:163141-186607 GCF_001811325.1 Eikenella sp. HMSC071B05
CTGTACTGGTTTTTGTTAATTCACTATAAAATCCAAGCTGCAGCCCACACCCAACCGACACTCCATGAACCTCCCCATCCCCTTCCGCCACTCCATCCAGCTGCGCCTGGCCGCCGCGCTCAGTGCCTCCCTGCTGCTCGCCGCACTCCTGGCCGGCGGCTTTGCCTTTTACGACAGCTACCGCAGCACCAACAAACTGCAAGACGACCTCCTGCACCAAATCGCCGCCCACATAGACCCCAACAGGCTACCTGAAAACACCAAAAGCCAGCGCGACGCCCACATCCGCATCCAAACCCCCGCCGGCGACCGTGCTAGAGCCCACGATGACGATGACGACGATGATGACGACCACATCACCCTTCCCGCCAATCTGCCCGAAGGCCTGCACACCTTCCAAGAGCCCGATGGTAATGACACCTACCGAGCCTATATCCGCCACACCCCCCAGGGGCCCGTTGCCGTGCTCCAAGAAAACGACTTCCGCGAAGACATGGCCGAACATGCCGCCTGGAACAGCGCCATGCCGCTCATCCTGCTCGCCCCCCTCAGCATCCTGCTCACCATCTTCATCGTCCGCCGCACCATGCAGCCCGTGCACCGCCTTTCCCAAAGCCTCGAAGCGCGCCGCAGCAGCGACCTCGCCCCGCTGAGCACCGAAAACATCCCCAACGAAATCCGCGGTTTCATCCAAGCCATCAACCGCCTGCTCGAGCGCACCCACCAAGCCATGCAGCAGCAACAGCGCTTCATCGCCGATGCCGCCCACGAACTGCGCAGCCCCATGACCGCCCTCTCCCTGCAAGCCGGACGCCTGGCCGCCAACAGTCTGCCCGAGCCGGCCGCCGGCCAGCTCGCCAGCCTCCTGCAAGGCATCCACCGCAACCGCCGCCTGCTCGAGCAACTCCTCTCCCTCTCCCGCGCCCAAGCTCCCGAAGCCCAGCGCTCCCAAGAGCGCCTAGCCAGCCAAGACCTCTTCCGCAGCGTGATCGAAGACCTCCTGCCCCTGGCCGAAGCCAAAGAGCAAGACCTCGGCGTATCCAGCCCCGCCAACCCCGTCTTCCACGCCAACGAAGCCGACCTCTATACCCTCGTCAAAACCCTGGCCGACAACGCCATCCGCTACACCCCGCCCGGCAGCCAAATCGACTTGAGTGCCGAAGAAACCCCCGGCCACATCATCTTCCGCATCGAAGACAACGGCCCCGGCATCCCACCCGCCGAACGCAGCCGCGTGTTCGACCCCTTCTACCGCATCCTCGGCAGCGACCAGGAAGGCACCGGCCTCGGCCTCTCCATCGCCCGCACCATCGCCGAACGCCACGGCGGCCGCATCGAACTGGCCCAAAGCCCCCACCACCCCAGCGGCCTGCTCGTGAGCGTGTATCTGAGCAAACAATATTTGTAGCGTTTTTCAGGTAGCCTTGTTCATTAAAGGCTACCTGAAAACAGTGATTGCCGGATTTTTGCAGAGTGGGTATTTATCCCCACTCTGCGCCTGTTGGTCTTCAAACAATATAAATATAGGTTTTATATGGAGCACATATTTGAATTAGATAGCATACTATCCAAATATAGGGGAGAGTTTGATAATTATTGGTATGATTATTTAATACTTGATGCTATTGATATTTTAAATAAATTTAACGATGCTGAATGGAAGCATTTATTCGATATCTTGCAGAATCAAAAAAACGAACTATGGTATTTAGCACTTATTAGCATACTGTCTGATACTAAAAATTTTTCTAATGCATTAGATCTTTGTATTTCAATTTTCAGGGGGAATTCATATGCCGTTCAAATTGCCACTATAGATACCATTAACGCCATTATAAGTGGTAAAGATATAAGCATAAGAATTATTAACGAGATTAAATGCATGGTTGTAAATTTCACCCCGAAATCCACAATAGACGATATTGTATATAACGCACTTTTATCTAATTTAGCGAGTAGGCTGGGTTAGCAAACCCAACGTTTTCAGGTAGCCCTCTTTCAGGCTACCTGCAAGAGAGTATGTGGGTATAACTGTCCTCCGATACTTGCTGTCATTCGGTTTAGCCAAAAATACAAGGCCGTCTAAAAACCTCAGATGTCCTTGTATTCTTTGTATCAATTATGCTGGGACTGAGCCGGCTAAGACAGCCGTCCTGCCGTGCCATAAGCCAACACTTCAACCGTACCTACCACACCACCTTGTTGCGGTTGATAGATATTGTCCAAAGAGGCTGTTTCCAATTTGAAATTCAACACGGCATTTGCCCCTTTCGCTGCGGCCTGTTCTTTTAGGCGCAGTACGGCTTCGCGCCGTGCACGGTCGAGCAAGGTTTCGTAGCTGCGGATATTGCCGCCGAAAAAATTGCGGAACGCTGCCAGCATACGGCGGAAATAATCGCTAGAAACCACAACTCCCGTATAAACCAATTCCCCGCCGCTAAAGTCCTGCGGCGGTTTTTTAACGGCAATCACCATAATATGCCGCAGCGCAGCTTCCCGCGCCTCTATATCGGCATAATGTTTCCGCTCGATGTGGCGGCCGGTGAAATAGGTGATAATCAGCAGCCAAACCGGCCACAGGTATATCAGCAACAGGATGACGGAGAACCCATCGTTGTCGTTCGACATCGCAGCCCCCTATTCCAAAACCACAGCTGTACCGTAGGCAAAGATTTCGGCAGCCCCTGCCGCTACGGATGCGGTGGAAAAACGCACATTTACCACGGCATTGGCTCCGGCCTGACGCGCCTGTTCGATCATACGGGCAATCGCCTCATCACGGGCTTCGTTTAACAGTTCGGTGTAGCCCTTCAGTTCGCCGCCAACCAGGTTTTTCAAGCCCGCCATAAAATCCCGGCCGACGTGTTTGGCGCGCACGGTCGAACCCTGGACCAATCCCAAATGGCGGACGATGGTGCGGCCGGGAACAGTTTCAATATTGCTCAATAACATCATATTTTTCCTTTTCATTAGATTGATATTTTATGCAGGCTGACTTGATATAGTGAATTAACAAAAACCAGTACAGCGTTGGCTCGCCTTGCCGTAACGTGTGTACTGTCTGCAGCTCGCCGCCTTGTCCTGATTTTTGTTAATCCACTATAGAAGTCTGCGGCAGTTCCGTTATGGATAACGGCTGTCCATCATATCATTTCCGCCAACGCCCCAACAATTCAGCCACCATCCTTGCTTCTTCCGAGCAGGCTTCTCCGTTGGGCTGGGCAACTGCTTGCCCGCGCGAACCATCAGCACCTATCTGCACCCCAACGTATTTTTCAGGTAGCCTCCGCCTCCTCCGCAAAGCTCTCCTGCAATATCCGCAACACAGCAGCGGTGCGGGCGGCTTGAACGCGGTGGGGCGTTACGGCATAGAGGGTAACGGCGGGCAGCTGCCAATCGGGCAGGAGGATTTGTAGCCGATCTTGGATAACGGCATCGCGGGTTTCGCCGGCAATAATCAGGGCAAGGCCGAGGCCGGCCTCGCACAAGTGGCGCACGGCGGCCAGCTGGTTGCACACCGTGCCGTGATCAATACTGAGCAGGTAGCGTTCGCTGCCGCGTGAGAGCTCAATGTGCGGCAGCAGGTGGTACACCCAAGGGTGGGCGGCTAAATCGGCAGGATGGGTAATGGCGGGAGCGGCTTTCAGGTAGCCCGGAGCAGCGCAAATTTGCCAAGGCCATTCGGCCAGCCGGCGGGCAACCAGGTCGGGCTCGTCTAAGGCATGACCGCCGCCGCGCAGGGCTATATCGATACTGCCTTCGCGCAGTTCGGCAATGGCTTCGCCAAAGTGTAATTCAAGGCTGAGGGCGGGATGTTCGCGGCGGATGCGCCGCAGGGCGTGC
Organism: Eikenella sp. HMSC071B05; assembly: GCF_001811325.1. Classification (NCBI taxonomy): domain Bacteria; kingdom Pseudomonadati; phylum Pseudomonadota; class Betaproteobacteria; order Neisseriales; family Neisseriaceae; genus Eikenella; species Eikenella sp. HMSC071B05. Next base: position 166,985 of record NZ_KV804548.1, read on the forward strand.
TGAAAGGCGGCAGCATTCACTAAACCGGTGGGCGCGGCCAAGCGCACGCTGCCGGCAATGTCGGTTTTGAGGCCGTCGAGCGCGGTGCGGGTGTCTTGCACGGTGGCAAGCAGACGGCGGCAATGGGCAGCAAGTGCTTGGCCGGCATCGGTGGGGGCCAGGCGGCGGGTGCTGCGGTGTAGTAGCTTCACGCCATGCAGCTTTTCCAGCCGGCTGATGTGCTGGCTCACGGCAGACGGGGTCATGCCCAAGGCTTGCGCGGCGGCGTTCATACTGCCGTGTTCGAGCACGGCGGCGAAGGCGAGCAGGGGTTTGAGGTCGTCCATAGAAGGTTTACTTAAACAAGTTTTTTGTCTTCACTGTATAAGCGCTGCCTTCAAACACGCGTATTTCAAACTCAAGCCGGGTGCAGATACTTTCCAAGGGGCGGCGTTTTTTGGCGGTGAGCGTCAGGCTGTCTTGCTCTGCGGCGAGCTCGACATTTTTGATGTTTTCCTCCCGCATGATACGGCGGATGATTTTGGCCAGCTCGTGGCCGCTTGGGGCGTGTTGCGAGAAAAAGTAGCGTTCGTGGCCGCCTAAACCGGCAAACGACAGGCTGAAGCGGTTGCCGGCCTGAACAATTTGATTGTGCATGGTTTATGCGCCCAACAGTTGGTCGAGCAGCTCATCGCTCAGCAGGCGGTTGGGCTCGCGCAGCCAGTCGCCATCGGCCTCGGGGAAGGCGTTGCGGCAGTAGCCGGCATGGGCGGCAAAGTCGAACACGGCGTGGATGTAGCCGTTGATATCAAGCGCGGCCAGGCCGAGGTCTTCGCTCCATAGAATGCTGATTTCAGATGGGATATGGCGATCGGCTACATCGTCCACGTTATAAATATGCAGCGCATCGAGGATGCCTTCCTCTTGGTGCACGGCATAGAAATAGCCGGTGCCGCAATCGTCTTCAAACACCACGCCATAGGGGCTTTGTTCGAAAAAAGATTCCAACACCAGCTCTTGGCCGGGGGTGAATTGCTCGGGCTCGCGACCTAAATACAGGGTTTTTTGCGCCATCATGGCCTCCATTGTTTAGCTGAGCTTCATAGCGTAAACAGTTTACAGCGGATTATCAAGAGATTAAAGAACGCATTTAGAATGCGATCCATCGTAATTAATCAACAAAACTTAAGGAGCTAAATATGAAATTTGCTGTAATCGGTGCAACTGGTTATGTGGGCAACGCCGTGGTGCGCGAGCTGGCTGAGCGCGGGCATGAGGTAACCGCCTTTGCGCGCAACACAGGCAAGGCGTTGGCTGCGCCGAATGTAACAGCCGTGCAGGCCGATGTGCATGCGGCCGATTTTGCCGCGCAACTGGCCGGCTTTGATGCGGTGGTGAGCGCGTTCAACCCGGGCTGGACCAATCCGAACATCGGCCGCGATTTCACCGCCGGCTATGCAGCCATCCTGGCGGCAGCCAAAACGGCGAAAGTGCCCTATCTTTTGGCCGTGGGCGGCGCGGGCAGCCTGTTTGTGGCGCCCGGCGTGCAGCTGATTGATACGCCCGAGTTCCCGAAAGAAATTTTCGATGGCGCCAACGCCGCACGCAATCTGCTGCGCGACTTGCAAGCCCAACATGCCGATGTGAACTGGGCGATGATTTCCCCGCCCGCCAGTCTTGGTGCCGACGGTGGCTTCAGCGAAGAGCGCACCGGCCAATACCGCCTGGGCGGCGATGAACTCCTGATGGCGGGCGAGGTGCCGGCCGGCATCAGCGTGGCAGATTTGGCCATTGCGATTGCCGATGATGTGGAGCAGAAAGCGCATCTGCACCAACGCTTCACCGCCGCAGCCGTATAAATAGGGCATACCAAAAGGCTACCTGAAAACCATATAGTTTTTCAGGTAGCCTTTATTTCATTCGATAAGTCTGGCACTCGCTGCCCGCACAAATGCTTTTCAGGTAGCCTTTGTCATAGCCGCCAGCCTCAACGCAGCCACTGCCAAGTGCTGCCCGGCGGCACGTGCGCCTGGTGCAGCATGGTTTTGAAGTCCAGGCCGTATTGCTCGCTCAGCTTGGCGGCTTTTTTCTGCAAGGCCGCCAGCGGCTGGGGTGCTTGGTTTTGGAAGGCGAGCACGGCCACGTTGCCGTGGGTTTCGGCGGGCACGCACAACACGCGCTGATCAAACACCTGCGCGAGCCGTTGCAGGAAAAGCGGGTAGCGCTTGTCGCCGCTCCACCAGTTGGTGACGAAAATGCCGTGTTCGCTCAGGGCGGTGCGGCAGTCGGCAAAAAAGGGCTCGGCCACCAGGGCATCGATAATCTGTACGCCGTCGAAGCCGTCCACCAGCAAAACATCCGTGCCGCCGCGCAGGGTTTTGATGTATTCCGCGCCGTCGGCCTCGATGATTTCAAACTTTTCGCCCTCAAACGGTAGCTCAAACAGGCCGCGCGCCACGCTGATTACCTGCGGGTTGATTTCCACCGCCGTTTGCGCCACCTCGGACAGGTGGGCATCGATCCAGCGCACAAACGAGCCGCCGCCCAGCCCGATTTGCGTGATGTGGCGCACGTTTTCGGCAAACAGGAGCCAGGCCATCATGGCGCGGCTGTAGGAGAGCACCAGCTCGGCGGGATAATCCACATTCATCGAGCTTTGCACCGTTTCGCTGCCCAAATGCAGCGAGCGGATGTTGCCATGTTCGGAAATGCCCACTTCGGGCAGGGCGAAACGCGCCGAACGCAGGCGGCGGTAGGGATGACGTGCCATATCAACAAGCCTTTGGCCAAAATGCGGAAGGCGGGCATTCTAGCACGGTTTTCAGGTAGCCTTATACCGCCGCCCCGCCTCTATCCGTCAGAATGAAGGCATTCCGCCCGAGGCTACCTGAAAATATAGTGGATCAGAAATAAGAATGGGACAAGGCGGCAAACCGCAGACAGTACAGAAGTATGGCAAGGCAAACCAACACTGTAGCGAAAGTTAAGTTGGCTTGCTATAGCCTTGCTGCCATTTTAAAGCTGCCGGCAAGCTGCCGGTGTTATACTATTGCTTTTAGCCAAAGCCGTTATTTATTCCTGCAAGGCGAGCCAATGCCGCAGGTATAGAGGAGCACCCCGGCTATATCCAGCAATCCAGCACAACGGAGGCAATCATGAGCATTTTGGTTACCGGCGCATCGGCCGGTTTCGGGCGGGCCATCTGCCGCACCCTCGCCGCAGCGGGCTACCGCGTGATCGGCGCAGCGCGGCGTGCCGACAAACTGGACGAACTGCGCGCGGAATTGGGCGCCAACTTCCTGCCGCTGCAAATGGACGTAGGCGATACCGCCTCGGTGGATGCCGCACTCAAAGGGCTACCTGAAAACTTTGCCCAGATCGACTGCCTGGTCAACAACGCCGGCCTGGCATTGGGTTTAGACCCGGCCCATCAAGCCGATTTTGCCGACTGGCAAACCATGATTCAAACCAATATCATCGGCCTCACCTACCTCACCCGACAAGTGCTGCCCGGCATGGTGGCGCGCGGCAGCGGCTATGTAATCAACCTCGGCTCGGTAGCCGGCACCTACCCCTACCCCGGCGGCAATGTGTATGGCGCCACCAAGGCCTATGTGCGCCAATTCAGCCTCAATCTGCGCGCCGATTTGGCCGGCACGGGCGTGCGCGTGAGCAATATCGAGCCCGGCCTGTGCGGCGACACCGAGTTTTCCAACGTGCGCTTCAAAGGCGACGACCAACGCGCCGCCGATTTATATAAAAACGTGGACTACCTCCGCCCCGAAGACATCGCCGATACCGTGCTGTGGCTCTACCGGCGCCCCGCGCACATGAACGTGAACAGCATCGAAATCATGCCTGTGGCGCAGAGTTTCAACCCGCTCGCCGTTGTGCGCCACCCCAGCCAATAATCATAGGAAGCAGCCATGACCAAGCACTCCGCACCCGACTACAAAACCGCCATCATCACCCGTGCCCGCGAGCAAGGCCTGCAGATTACCGCCCTGCGCGAGCAGGTGTTGGATATCGTTTTGCGGCAGGAAGGCGTGATTAAAGCCTACACCGTGCTGGCGCAAATGCAGCAGCAGAGCAACGGCGTGGTGGCGCCGCCCACCGCCTACCGCGCGCTCGATTTCTGGTCCGAACACGGCGTGCTGCACAAAGTGGCCGCAGTAAACGGCTACGTTTTATGCAGCCATGCCCGCCACCATTGCGACGCCCACTGCCACAGCAGCGACGAGCAGCAACACCACCACAGCGCCTTCATTTTGGTGTGTACCGAGTGCGGCAACACCGATGAGCAAACCCTCTCCCGCGAATGGCAGGCGCTGTGCGCCGGCGTAGCCGCGGGCGGGTTTAAACTAAAAGAAGAACATGTTGTTTTAACAGGAATATGCAAACAATGTCAGCAATAAAGAAAGCAAAAGTACATCTGTTTTCCGGCTTTTTGGGAACAGGCAAAACCACCGCCCTGCGCCACCTGATGGAGCAGAAAAGCCCCGATGAAAAATGGGTAATCGTGGTAAACGAATTCGGCGAAATCGGCATCGACGGCGCCGTGTTGAGCGATAGTGGCATTCCCGTGGCCGAAATCGCCGGCGGCTGCCTGTGCTGCGTGGCCGGCGCACAGATGGGCACCACCATCAACCGCATGGTGAGCGGCAACAAGCCCGACCGCATCATCATCGAAGCCAGCGGCCTGGCACACGCCGCCAGCGTGATCGACGAGTTGCGCGCCAAACCCTTCGACCAAATGCTGGATATCGGCGCCGTGTTTACCCTGGTCGACCCGCGCCAATTCACCAACCCCGACTACGCCAACCAGCCGCTCTACCGCGACCAAGTGAGCGTGGCCGACGTGCTGATTGCCAACAAAACCGACATGTGCAGCCCCGAAGAAATGGCCGCCTTCCGCAGCAAAGCCGCCCAGCTCTTCCCGCCCAAAGCCGCCGTGCTGGAAACCACCGACGCCTATTTAGACATCACCCTGCTGGAAACCCCGGTGGTGGAAAAAAGCCGCTACCGCATCAAAGAGCTGCCCGACAACAGCATGGGTCTGCAGTCGCAAGGCTACACCTTCCCTGCCGGCAGCAGCTTCGACGGCGAAAAGCTCACCAAATTCTTCAACGACCTGCCCAAACTGTGCGAAGGCCTCATCCGCGCCAAAGGCGTGTTCCAAGTGCTCGGCAGCTGGGTGTGGCTCAACTGGAGCGAAGGCCAATGGGGCGCCAACCAAGTGGCTTGGCGGCGCGACAGCCGCTTTGAAGTGATCGCCAAATCCTTCGACAGCGACGTGCTGGAGCAAAGATTGCAAGCCGCGCTGGAAAAATAAAACGGAAAGGCTACCTGAAAAAGGTTTCAGGTAGCCTTTTATCGTATGCCTAATAAAACACGGATGCCCGTTCCCATTTCCCGTTCAAAAACCGATTTCAGGCAGCCCCAACATTCATTGAGGCTACCTGAAACCCCATTTTTCAGGTAGCCTTTCCACCTTTCTTGCCAGCCGCCAATCCATCATGCTCACCCCGCAAAGCTGCGACCTGTTCCAACGCCCGTTTTTCCAGTTCGCCCAAATCCGCCAATACCAGCCCGAAACCGAAGCGCAAACCAAGGCCGACTACAAAGCCGCGTGGCAAGTGTGGCGCGCGTTGGTTTTTCAGGTAGCCTCCGAATTGGGCGCAGGCTTTGCCCCGCCGCATATCGAACGCTGGTGCAACGGCTGGCAGGTGCGTGCCCATTTTTTCGCCTATTTCAAATATCAAATCCATGCCGATACGGCGGTGATTCTCTCGCTGCTGCTCAACCGCCGCAGGCTCACCGCCAGCCTCGAATGGCACGAATACCGCGCCGCCCGCTCCACCCTGCCGCTGGCCTGCTACCAACAGGCTTTGGCCGATTTTCCGCATACCGAATTTGCCGACTTCCAAATCTGGCACGGCAACGACAGCGAATACGCCGGCTACCCCGCCATCGCCGCCGCCCCGCCCGAAGCCTTCGCCCTGCGCAGCCCGCAGGACTTCCTCTGCCTCGGCCGCCACTTGGAGCGCGACCAACTGGAGCAGGCCGACAGCACGGCCTGGCTAGTCGAAACCCTGCACCGCCTGCTGCCGGTGTACGAAGCCTGCCACAACGTGCGGCTGTGAGCGGAAGCAAGCGTTCCCCCCGGCTGCCGTTAAGGCTACCTGAAATCTAAAAGAGACAAACAAAACGCCAGCGTCGCAATGCCGCCCTGCCCCATCATCAACGGAGAAACCCATGGAACTTCCCTTCATCCTGCTGCTCATCACCGGCTTTTTGGCCGGGCTGATGGATGCGGCCGTTGGCGGCGGCGGACTGTTGCAGCTGCCCGCGCTGTTCGGCGTGCTGCCGCCGACCACGCCCGTGCCCACCGTGCTGGGCACCAACAAGGCAGCTTCGTTCGCCGGCACCTTCACCGCCGCCGGCCAATTTGCCCGCCGCCTGCAGCTGCCGTGGAAAATGCTGCTGCCCGCCGGCGTGCTGGCCTTCGCCGCTTCGTTCGCCGGTGCGAAATTGGTGGCCTATGTGCCGGTGCAATACATGAAACCGGCCATGCTGGTGATTATGGTGGCGATGTTTGTGTACACCTTCTTCCGCAAAGATTTGGGGCAAACCGAGCGCACCCACGCGCTCACGCGGGGCGAAATGCTGCTGGGCACGGCGTTTGGCGCGGCCATCGGCTTTTATGACGGCCTGTTCGGCCCTGGCACGGGCAGCCTGCTGGCCTTCGTGTTCGTGCGCTTTTTTGCCTACGATTTCCTCACCGCCACCGCCTGCGCCAAGGTGATCAACCTGATGACCAATCTGGCCGCACTGAGCTTTTTCATCCCCAGCCAACATGTGCTGTGGCATTGGGCGCTGCCGCTGGCGGCGGCCAACCTAAGCGGCGGCTTCTGCGGCGCAAAGCTGGCGGTGCTCGGCGGCAGCCGCTGGCTGCGTTACGGCTTTATGGCTTTGCTGTGCCTGCTGATTGGCAATTTTGCCCGCCAGCTTTGGTTATCTTAGGCAGCGGGTTTTCGGCGGCAGGCAAAAAGAGTATGCTTAAGGCCGTTTGCCGCATTGTTTATTTGCTATTGTGTTTTCAACTGCACGAAAATTGCTTTTCAGGTAGCCTGATCAGGCAAAATTGAGGCTACCTGAAAACCCTATCCTCCCTATTCATTCACCTGGAAAAGACACCATGACCCAACCGCTTCATCCGCAAACCCTCGCCATCCGCGGCGCCAAAGAGCAAACCGACTACAACGAACACAACCAAGCCCTGTTCCTCACCAGCAGCTTCATGTTTGATTCCGCCGCCGACGGCGCCGATTTGTTTGCCCACAGAAAACCCGGCTTCACCTACTCGCGCACCGCCAACCCCACCGTTTCCGCCTTTGCCCGCCGCATCGCCCTGCTCGAAAACGGCGAGGCCGGCATCGCCACCGGCACCGGCATGGCCGCCATCCAAGCCGCCTTGCTCACTTTCCTTTCCGCCGGCGACCATCTCGTCACCAGCCGCAGCCTGTTCGGCACCACCTTGGGCTTTATCCAAAACCACGTAACCCGTTTCGGCATCGAAGTCACCCTCGTGCCGCAAACCGACCCTGCCGCCTGGCGCGCCGCCATGAAGCCCAACACCAAAATGCTGTTTGTGGAAACCCCGTCCAACCCGCTCAACGAAGTGGCCGACATCGCCGCGCTGGCCGAAATCGCCCACAGCAACGGCGCCCTGCTCACCGTGGACAACTGCTTCTGCTCCCCCGCCCTGCAGCAGCCGCTCAAATTCGGTGCCGATTTATCCGTGCAATCCGCCACCAAAGCCATCGACGGCCACGGCCGCATGATGGGCGGCGTGGTGTGCGGCCGCGCCGAGCTGATGGAGCAAGTGGCGGTATACACCAACTCCGCCGGCCTTTTGCTCTCCCCGTTCAACGCCTGGGTGCTGCTCTCCGGCTGCGAAACCCTGCCGCTGCGTGTCGAAAAACAAAGCGCCCAGGCGCAGGCTGTGGCCGAATGGCTGGAAAAACGCAGCGAAGTGGCCAAAGTGTATTACAGCGGCCTGCCAAACCATCCTCAAGCCACGCTTTCTGCCAAGCAGCAATCCGGCGGCGGCATCGTGGTGGCCTTCGAGCTCAAAGGCGGGCAAAGCGCCGCCTGGCAAGTGATCGACCGCGTTAAAGTATTCTCCAAAACCGCCAACCTCGGCGACGTGCGCTCCACCATCACCCACCCTTGGACTACCACCCACTGCCGCCTCGAGCCCCAAGCCAAACTCGAAGCCGGCATCCGCGAAGGCCTCATCCGCCTCTCCATCGGCCTGGAAAACACTGCCGATCTGATTGCCGACTTGCAACAGGCATTGGAAAGCATCCGCTAAGCCCAACGTAGTGCAGCGTACAAAAGGCTACCTGAAAACGAATTCAAGATTTTCAGGTAGCCTTCAATCTGGCGGCTATCTATAGCCTGAATAATGATTTCTTCATACCAGGCGGCGCAGCCAGTACGGCAAGACAAGCCCACGCGAGATGAAAGTGAAATATTCCAGCCATAGCCCACCCGCTTCCCCGCCCGATCACACCTGTTCATCCCCCGCCATATCAGGCAAAATAGCGCAGTTTTTCATCCATCCCCCGCCATATAGCGGAAACACTTATTTTTCATGCCGGGCAACAAGCCAACGGCGTAGGAAGCAAGCAGCGTTTTCGCGATAAAGGCTACCTGAAACCCACCAAACACACATCATGACCACATTCACCCCGCCCCCCTTCGCCGGCCACAGCCCCCTGAGCTGGTATCAGGCCGCGTCCCAGCAGCCCGGCTTTATCCGCGATACCGCCCAAGAAACCGCCATCCGCCGCCTCGACCAGCTCTGGCACGAGCTCAATGCCCACCGCCAGCAACGCGGCCGCCTGCTGGGCAAACTCTTCGGCAAAAAAGCCCAGCCGCCCAAAGGCCTCTATTTTTACGGCGGCGTCGGGCGCGGCAAAAGCTTCCTGATGGACGCCTTCCACGGCTGCCTGCCGCCCGGCACCGCCCGCCGCGTACACTTCCACGCCTTCATGGCCGAAGCCCACCGCCGCATGCGCGAATACAAAAACCAAGCCAACCCCCTGCAAGCCGTGGCCCGCGACATCGCCCGCGATGTCCAAATCCTCTGCTTCGACGAATTCCACGTTAGCGACATCGCCGACGCCATGATTCTCGGCCGCTTGCTCGAAGGCCTGCTGGCCGAAGGCGTAGTGCTCGTCGCCACCTCCAACTACGAACCGGCCGGGCTCTACCCGCAAGGCCAAAACCGTAGCAGCTTCCTGCCCACCATCGCCCTGCTCGAAAAAAGCCTCGACATCCTCAACGTAGACGGCGGCCAAGACTACCGCCAACGCAGCCTCAGCCCCGCCGACATCTTTTTCATCCCCGACGATGCCGAGAGCGAGACTCATCTCGCCGCCCTGTTCGAACGGCACTCCGGCCAAGCCCCCCAGCCCGGCAGCCTGCCCCTGCTCGGCCGCGAAATCCCCACCCAAGGCCAGGCCGACGGCGTAGTGTGGTTCCACTTCGACGCCCTGTGCCGCGGCCCCCGCTCCCAGGCCGACTACCTCGCCCTGGCCGAAACCAGCCGCATGATTTTCGTCTCACACATCCCGCAGCTCAACGAAACCGAACGCGCCGAAGCCCGCCGCCTCACCTGGCTGATCGACGTACTCTACGACTATCGCGTCAAACTCAGCGCCAGCCTCGCCGTGCCGCCCGAACAAATCTACACCCACGGCGACTTCGCCAACGAATTCGTGCGCAGCGCCAGCCGCCTCACCGAAATGCAGTCCGAAGCCTACCTCGCCCTGCCGCACCTCACACTGGATAAAGAGGCTACCTAAAAGCACAGTTCAACCACTTTAAAACAGCCAACCCCTTTTCAGGTAGCCCGAACCAACAAGGAAAACCCATGCCCATCAAACTCATCGTCGGCCTCGGCAACCCCGGCCCAGAATACGAAGACACCCGCCACAACGCCGGCTTCTGGCTGCTCGACCAGCTCGCCCAGCAATGGCACAGCCATTGGCAAGACGACAGAAAATTCTTCGGCCACCTCATCCGCAGCACCCGCCCCAGCGGCGAAATCCGCCTGCTCAAGCCGCAAACCTATATGAACCTCTCCGGCCAAGCCGTGCAGGCCGTTGCCTCGTTTTATAAAATCCAGCCGCAGGAAATCCTCGTCATCCACGACGAGCTCGACCTCGAACCCGGCCGCATCAAATTCAAACTCGGCGGCGGCAACGGCGGCCACAACGGCCTCAAAGACATCCAAGCCCGCCTCGGTAGCCCCGACTTCTACCGCCTGCGCCTGGGCATCGGCCACCCCGGCGACCGTAACGAAGTCGTGAACTACGTACTGAAAAAACCCCGCCGCGAAGAAAAAGAGCTGATCGAAGACGCCATCGACAAATCCATCGCCACCCTGCCCGACATCCTCGCCGGCAAAATCGAAGCCGCCCAGCGGGTGTTGCACGGGAAATAGGCTATAAAGACTACCTGAAACGCCATCCACATTTTTAGGCAGCCTTAAATCAGAAGGCAACCCAATGAAATACAAAGACCTACGCGAATTCATCGCCATGCTCGAGCAGCAAGGCAAACTCAAGCGCGTCGCGCATCCTGTTTCCCCGCATTTGGAAATGACCGAAATCGCCGACCGCGTGCTGCGTGCCGAAGGGCCGGCGTTGCTGTTTGAAAACCCGATTAAGCCCGACGGCACGCGCTACGATTATCCCGTGTTGGCGAACCTGTTCGGCACGCCCGAACGTGTGGCGATGGGCATGGGCGCGGACAGCGTGTCCAAACTGCGCGAAATCGGGCAGATGCTGGCGTATCTGAAAGAACCCGAACCGCCCAAAGGCATCAAAGACGCGTTTTCCAAACTGCCGCTGTTGAAAGACATTTGGAGTATGGCGCCAAACGTGGTGAAAAACGCGCCGTGTCAGGAAATCGTGTGGGAAGGTGAAGACGTTGATTTGTATAAACTTCCGATTCAGCATTGCTGGCCGGAAGACGTTGCGCCGCTGGTAACATGGGGCTTGACTGTCACGCGCGGTCCGCACAAAAAACGCCAAAATCTCGGCATTTACCGCCAACAATTAATCGGCAAAAACAAGCTGATTATGCGCTGGCTGTCGCATCGCGGTGGCGCGTTGGATTATCAGGAATTCCGCAAACTCAATCCTGATACGCCGTATCCCGTCGCCGTCGTGCTCGGCTGCGACCCCGCCACCATTTTGGGCGCGGTAACGCCCGTTCCCGATACCTTGAGCGAATACCAGTTTGCCGGACTGCTGCGCGGTTCGCGGACGGAACTGGTGAAATGTATCGGCAACGATTTGCAAGTGCCCGCACGCGCAGAAATCGTGTTGGAAGGCGTCATCCATCCGAACGAAACCGCGTTGGAAGGCCCATACGGCGACCACACGGGCTATTACAACGAGCAGGATCATTTCCCCGTGTTCACGGTCGAACGTATCACCATGCGCGAAAACCCGATTTACCACTCCACCTACACAGGCAAACCGCCTGATGAGCCTGCCGTTTTGGGCGTGGCGTTGAACGAAGTGTTCGTACCGCTCTTGCAAAAGCAATTCCCCGAAATCACCGATTTCTACCTGCCGCCCGAAGGCTGTTCCTACCGCATGGCGGTGGTGAGCATGAAAAAACAGTACGCCGGACACGCCAAGCGCGTGATGATGGGCTGCTGGTCGTTCCTGCGACAGTTTATGTACACCAAATTTATCATTGTGGTCGATGATGATGTGGACGTGCGCGACTGGAAAGAAGTCATCTGGGCAGTAACCACGCGCATGGACCCCGTGCGCGACACCGTGTTGATGGAAAACACGCCCATCGACTACCTCGACTTCGCCAGCCCCGTCAGCGGACTCGGCGGCAAAATGGGCTTGGACGCAACCAACAAATGGCAGGGCGAAACCGACCGCGAATGGGGACGGGTGATCAAAAAAGACCCTGCGGTTACGGCTAAGATTGATGAGATTTGGGGGGAATTGGGGTTGTAAGGGACTGAATCTTGCCGAGCATTTGGGGACTTTTCAGGTAGCCTTTGCCATGCTGATGGCTTGGCTTGGGAAATAAAATGAACAATAACGAATTGATTGAACAAATCAAAAATCCACAAACCCCGCTGCGGGACAAAATCCCACTGATTTTAGACCTTGCCGAACAACGCAATCGGGAAATCTACCCGTTGATTTTGGCCGCACTAGACAGTGCGGAATATGCCAAAGTTCGCGGTACGCTGATTTATGCATTGGCAAACTATCCGGCGAAGCCTTTGTTTGAGAAAGCCATCGGCTGGCTGATTGACGGCAATTTCGAAATGGCGCATGAAGCAGCGGGCATTCTCGACAAAATTGCAAAAATAGAAGGCTCGCGTGCAGATAAAGCATATGCCGCCCTCACTACCGCATTGGACAATCCTGCCAACGAAATATGGCGCGTCGAACTGTTGGGAGAGGTGCTGGGGATGTTTAAATAGCAAAGAGAAACGCGTAGATAAGGCCTATATCGCCTAATAAAGGCTACCTGAAAACCTAAAAAGCAGCCTGCACTTGGTAAATTCAAAGTGCAGGCTGTTTTTCCCACCTCCGCCTTCATGCCGCCATTCCTTGCCACACGCCCAAAACCCCTATACCATTCAACCCACTAACCATCAACACGGCCAAATCCCATGCCCGCATCCCTCCCCTTTTCCCCCGCCGAACTCTGGCAAATGCTGCTTACGCATTTATGGCTTTCCGGACTGGCTTTGCTCGCGGCAATGGCAATTGCAGTACCTGCCGCCGTGTTGTTTGCGCGCAGACAGCGTGCGGCCGAAGCGGTATTGCAGTTCACCAATATATTGCAAACCATCCCCTCTTTGGCACTGCTGGGTTTGCTGATTCCGTTTGTCGGTATCGGTTCGCCGCCCGTCTTGATTGCGCTCACGCTATACGCGCTGTTGCCGATTTTTCAAAATACCTATTTGGGGCTGACCCAAATCGACCAATCGATTCAAGATGCGTACACCGCATTCGGGCTATCGCGTTGGCAATCATTGTGGCGGATTGAGCTGCCGATGGCGTTGCCTGCCATGATTTCGGGTATCCGCACGGCGGCGGTGCTGATTGTCGGCACGGCAACGCTGGCGGCGTTAATCGGCGCGGGCGGCTTGGGCAACCTGATTCTGCTCGGTATCGACCGCAACAACATGACGATGACGTTTACCGGTGCATTGCTCTCCGCGTTACTGGCTGTCGGCGTAAGCGGCATTATCAGGCTGTTGCAAAAATCGCGACGCAAGTTGCCGATTATTCTTGCATTGGCTGTGAGCTTCGGCGCACTCAGCCTGTCGCAGATTTCATTTACGCCTGCCACGCAAAACGTGGTGATTGCCGGCAAAATGGGCAGCGAACCCGATATTCTGATTAATATATATAAGTTATTGATTGAACGTGAAAATCCGAATATCAAGGTTACAGTCAAACCCAATTTCGGCAAAACCACCTTCCTGTTCAATGCACTGAATAGCGGCGAAATCGACATTTATCCCGAATTCACCGGCACGGTGCTGGAAACCTTAGTGCAAGTGCCGCCCGAACAAAAGAACCGCCGCCTGTCGCCCGACGAAACCTATCGACTGGGCAAACAATTATTGGCGGAACAATATCAGTTAGAGTTTCTGCCGCCGATGTCTTATCAGAACACTTATGCGTTGGCAGTCAAAGAAAGTTATGGCGCGGCGCACCAATTGAGGACAATCAGCGACTTAAAGCAGGCTGCACCCGATATTCGGGCCGGTTTTTCGCTGGAGTTTACCGACCGGGCAGACGGCTACAAAGGCATGCAGGCAGCAGGTATCACGCTGAAACATATTGTCAGCCTAGAGCCCGCCCTGCGCTACACCGCGCTGCTGAATGACAAAATCGACCTAGTGGAAGCCTTCTCCACCGACGCCGAATTGAAGCAATACCAGCTGCGCCTGCTGAAAGACGATATTGCCCTGTTCCCCGCCTATCAGGGCGCGCCACTGATGAAAGCCGAATTTGCCGCGAAAAATCCGCAAATCGTGGCCGCGCTGAACCGATTGGCCGGCAAAATCAGCGAAACGGAAATGAGCGAGATGAACTACCGCGTGAAAGTGCAAGGCGAAAGCGCGGAAAACGTGGCGCGGGATTATTTGGAGAAAAATGGGTTGTTAGGAAAGTGAAACCGGCAGGGAGTGTTTTCAGGCAGCCTGAAAGCCCAAAAGCAGCCTGCACTTTGAAAACAAGGTGCAGGCTGCTTTTTATTTCAACGCGCTATTCTGGCACTCATTACCTATACATGAAGTGGGGCGGATTTCTGTTTCGGCTTGCGGATAGAAAAACCATCTTTCATGCTCAAGCCCAGCAGCGTCAGATTGGCCGCGCCTGCAATCAGTTCTATGCTTTGGACGATGTAAAACACGCTGTCAAACTGTCCTGCGGCGGCGCGGCTGTTTAAGAAAAACGCGCAAGGCAGCAAAATCAACATTCCGTTGGCGGCGATAAAGGGCATACGGCGGCGTTTGGCGGCAATCGCGGCGTGTTTGCTTTTGCCGCCCATTTTCATGCCCGTTGCGCCTGCGGTTGCCATGCAGGCAATCAACCCGAACAGCGCATAAACAATAGTTTGCTTCACGGCGGCGACGGTTTCGTGCGAGCCGAAGAGTTCGCTCAACACGGTGCTACTCCAAAACGAAGCGATGAATAAAAATGCGCCCACTCCTGCGGCGGCGTGGATTTTGCGTAAAGTATTGCGGTTCATTATGGTTTCCTTTGAACATTTAAAATAGGTCGTCTGAAAGCATCTAAATAGCAAGCTATCGAGTTGAAATAAGTATAGCGTGCTATGAATTAAGATAGCAAGCTATATTTGTGATATAATCCGCAACAATCTGATTTGAAAGGAAACAAAGTGGACGAAGTTTTCAAAACTGAATCGGCAGGCTATCTGATGAACCACATTGCCCGCCAATTTGCCATTTTATTGGGCGAAGGTTTAAAGCCTTTGGGCATCGCCCCCGCGCAATTTCCGATATTGCTGGAACTGTGGCAGAAAGACGGTTTGAGCCAACAGGAATTGGTAGAGCGCGCCGATTTGAAGCAGGCAACGATTGCCAACACCTTGGCGCGGATGGAGCGTGACGGCCTGATTACGCGCGAACCGAATCCCGACGATGCGCGCAGCCGCCTGATTATGCTGACGGAGCAAGCTCGTGCCTTGCAACAGCAGTCCACGGAAATTGCCAAAGCCATCAACCAAACGGCTTTGTCAGATTTGTCGGCAGACGAACAAAAGTTGTTTTTAGAAATGGCGGCAAAAATTGTGGCACGACAGCAAGAGATGATTGCAGGCGCGAAGACGGATTGAGGGTTTAACTTCGTTGAAGCTCTGCTTTCAGGCAGCCTGCAAACCAAAAAATCAGCCTGCTTAATACAGGAATCACATCCATGCAAAACAACCCCATCCCATTTATCGAATTTCGCGGCACAGGCAAGCAATATGACGGCAAATATGCCGTGCGCGATTTGGATTTGACCATTTATCAGGGCGAATTTTTCGTGTTGGTGGGCGGCTCGGGCAGCGGCAAATCCACCACCCTGCGCATGATTAACGCGCTCATCGAACCGACCGACGGCAATGTTTACCTGCACGGCAAGCGCATTAAGGATTACGACATCCGCCAGCTCCGCCACCAAATCGGTTACGTCTTGCAGCAAATCGCCCTGTTCCCCACCATGACCGTGGCGGAAAACATCGCGCTCATGCCCGACATTTTGGGCTGGCCCAAAGCCGAACGCAAAGCGCGCGTAAACGAATTATTGGAACTGGTGGAACTCGACCCCGCACGCTACCGCAACCGCTATCCGCACGAACTTTCCGGCGGCGAACAGCAGCGCATCGGCATTTTGCGCGCCATTGCCGCCAAGCCCCAAGTGCTGCTGATGGACGAACCGTTTTCCGCGCTTGACCCACTGGTGCGCACCGTGCTGCAAGACCAAATCGCCATGATTCACCAGAAATTCGGCACCACCATCGTGTTTGTGACCCACGATATGCAGGAAGCCCTGAAACTTGCCTGCCGCATCGGCGTGATGCACAACGGCCAACTGGTGCAAATCGGCACGCCTGAAGAAATCAAAAAGCAGCCTGCAAACGATTACGTGCAATCGCTGTTTTCCGCCGCCGACACACCCGATGCCGAACGCATCATCCACCAATTCCTGCGGCTGGACCAACAGGGGCAGGAGACGGTGAGACGGGCGTTGCTTTGATTCGGGGTTAAGGCTACCTGAAAACCTAAAAAGCAGCCTGCACTTTGAATTTCTCAAGTGCAGGCTGCTTTTGCTATTTTTCAAACAGTCTTCAGCTTCTAAAGGCCGTCTAAAACGCTCAAATATCCACAATCTGCCGCTCCATCCCTTTCACGGGCGGCAACCACGGCGAGTTGGTGAGGCAGCGTTGCCACAGTGCATCGGGCAGGCGGTAGTGGTCGGCACGGGCGGGGTCGAGGTCGGTTTGAATGTCGGCATCGCGGTTGTCGCGCAGCAAATCAGCCAAATCGGGGTTAATCATCACAGTTTTGCCCAGCGCGATAAACTCTGCCCAGCCGGTATTAAATGCTTTGGCGATGTCGCTGCCGGTATAGAGGTTACCCACGCCGATGAGTGGCAGGCGGCCGGCGATGCGTTCGTGCAGCAGCGCCATGCGGGCGCGGTTAGTGTCTGCGCCGCGTCGGGCGTATTTGTAGAAGTCCCACAGGGAAACATGCAGATATTGCAGCGGTTTTTGCACCAATTCGTCGATAAGTGCGAAGGTTTCCGCCATGGTGATGCCGTGTTCGCCGGGTTCTTCGGGCGAGAAACGGTAGCCCAAGATGAAATCGGGTTTGGCATGCGCTTTCACGGCGGCAGCGACGGCATCGACCACGGCCAGCGGGAAACGCAGGCGGTTGTGCAGGCTGCCGCCCCATTCGTCGGTGCGGCGATTGGTTTGGGCGGACACGAATTGTTGCAGCAGGTAAGCGTTCGCACCGTGGATTTCCACGCCGTCAAAACCAGCCTGCGCCGCGAGGGTGGCGGCATTGGCATAGGCGGCAACGAGTTGTTCGATTTCGGCAGTGGTCAGTTCGCGCGCGCCCGTGGCCTCATCGGCGGACGGGGCGACAATGTCGCCGCAAAGTTCTTTGGGGGCGAGTTTGCCGCCGTGGTGGATTTGCAAGATGGCTTTCGCGCCTTGCGCTTTGGCGATTTGGGCTACTTCGCGCAGGCTGGGCAGGTCGTCCTCATTGATGGCGTATGGCTGGCCGTTAAAGGTTTTGCCGTTGGCCTGCACCAGTGTGGCGGCGGCAATAAACAGGCCGAAGCCGCGGAAGCGTTTTTGCAAAAACGTACGCTCTTGGTCGGTAATGTGGCCGTTTTCATCCGAGGCGAAATGCGTCATCGGGGCGACGGCGAGGCGGTTGGGAACGGTGGCACCGTTGTTGAAGGTGTAGGGTTGGAAGACGGGGTTCATGGGGATTCCTTATGTGGTGGGAGTTTCTGGTAGCCTGAAGCGGCAGGCGCATTCGGTATACGCATAGTCGCCGCTTCGACAACACTTTGCTAGTTGGGAGGTTTGGCTTGGTTTTCAAGCAGGAAGGCTACCTGAAAACACTGCGAAGCAGCCGGCACTCTTCCACAATATAGCTACTCCAACCGATCCAGATAAGCCGCTTTAGAGCTTTCAGGTAGCCTTTCGCATCATCTCAAGCTGCTTATTCAGGTGTACAATCTCTTTTGTAAGATTCTCATTTCTATTTAGCCCAACAGGCTACCTGAAAGCAGAGCTGCAACCCGGTTTCTGTACAGCTCAAATCTCCATTTAAGGAAACGCCTGCAGGCAGCCCGGTTCAGGAGAGATGCCATGCTAAAAATCCAAAACGCCGTCAGCGAAACCCTGCTGATTCCACTCTACATGAAATACCTTGACGCACAGCAAAGCCGGCCGATACTGAACGACCCGGCCGCCCTGCGCCTTGTGCCGCAAATCGACTACGACTTCACCCGATTCCGCTCCGCCCGCAACAGCCGTGTGGGCACAGCCCTGCGCGCCCGCTATTTCGACCAAGTCGCCGCCGATTTCATCCGCCGCCACCCCGAAGGCATCATTGCCATCCTCGGCTGCGGGCTCGACGGCCGCCGTGAGCGGCTCGGTAGCACCGCCGACCATACCCCTTTCTACCAGCTCGACCTGCCCGACGTGATCGCCCTGCGCGAAACACTACTGCCGCCGCAAGCCAACGAAACCCTCATCCCCGCTTCCGCATTTGACACCGGCTGGATGGAACGGCTACACCAAAGCCACCCTGCCGCCCCCGTGCTCTTTATCCTCGAAGGCGTGCTGATGTATTTCGCCGAAGCCCAAGTGCGCGAACTGTTCCAACAGCTTGCCCAACGCTTCCGCGGCGAAATTGCCTTCGACGTGGCCGGCACGTTTATGGTGAAACATTCCGACCAGCACGACGCCCTCAAACACGCCCGTGCCAGCTTTGATTTCGCCTGTGACGACGACCGCCAAATGGAAAGCTGGGCCGCCAACCTCCATCTTGTGTCTGCCAAACACATGACCGATTTCCCCGAAGCCAAAGACATCGGCCTCAACTACTGGCTCATGCGCCTATTTCCTAAAATCCGCCATGCCTATCGATTGCTGCACTACCAAATTGATTAGGGCAAACAGAGCAAAGGCTACCTGAAATTTCAGGTAGCCTTTTCAGCCCAACAGGCCATGCCACAAATTTAGGCATCCGGGCATTGGCATTTGAAAATTGACAGCCCAAACCTAGATGCCCGATAAAACCTTATAATCGTGCTACCAACTTTTCAGCCAGCCTTATCCCAACACACCACAGAAAGCCCGCCATGCTCATCCTGCTCGACCAAGACAACGTGCTCGCCGACTTTGAAAGCGGATTCCGCCGCCATTGGCGCGGCCGCTTCGGCGAAGACGCGCCGATAGAAGGCAAAGAACACATTTTCTATATCCGCGACCGCCTGCCCGAGCACCTGCGCCCGCACGCGACCGAACTCTACGGCGCAGTCGGTTTTTTCGAAAGCCTGCCGCCCATGCCCGGCGCAGTGGAAGCTGCCCACGCCCTTTTGGCTGCCGGCCACGACGTGCGTATATGCACCGCGCCGGTAAACCAATACCGCTACTGCGCCGGCGAGAAAATCGCCTGGGTGGAGCAACACTTGGGCGCAGAATGGACACGGCGCGTGATTATCGCCAAAGACAAAACCTGGGTGCGCGGCGACATCCTCATCGACGACAAGCCCACTATCGAAGGCAGCCTGCCGCCCCTGTGGCAACACCGCCTCTACGATGCACCACACAACCGCCACCTGAACGTACCGCGCATTGTGTGGACACAGCCGGAAACCTGGGCTGATTTGCTGGATAATTGATGCCGCCAGCTTGAAGGCTACCTGAAAAAGAAGTGCAACTATTTTTCAGGTAGCCTTTCTTATTCAAATAGCACGCCTCTCTGCTCCCCCGGCCGATAATTATCTTTGGGGCTGTCCTAGATAACCAGGAATATTC
>NZ_KV804549.1:0-258 GCF_001811325.1 Eikenella sp. HMSC071B05
GGCTGCCGTACAATCAAAATGTTTGGCGATTTCATGCAGATAGGCATCCGGGTGTTGCCCAATATATTGAGCCAGTTTTTGCCTATCCAATTTGACGGCATTTAGACCGGTAACTTGATGTTTTAGGCTGCCTGTTTGTTTTTTAAGGCGAATCCACAGGTAAAGCGTGTTTCTTGACAAGTGAAACGTTACTGCGGTTTGGCTGATGTTTTTGCATTGTTCGTAATAGTTTAAAGCTTTGTTTCTTAAGTCCGCAGA
>NZ_KV804550.1:0-6223 GCF_001811325.1 Eikenella sp. HMSC071B05
AGACCGCCCGTGCGGCCAGCGTGGAATATCAAAAAGGGAAGTCCGAACGAGACGAGAAAGTGAGAATACAGCGTGAAGTGGTACAAAAAATTATCGAGCGTCCTGTGTATATTGACGATTGCACTGATGCAAGCGGGGTGTCAGTCCTCAACGCCGCCATTGCCGAGCGCCATTGAGCCGCCTGCTGATTTGGCCACACCATGCCCAAGGCTGCCTGAATTATCCGGCACAACGGGCAAGGTCATGCTGCCGTGGGCATTGGAGGTGGTGCATCTGTATAACGACTGCGCGGCTAGGCATGACGGGTTGATAAAGGCATGGCCAAGGTAGGAAATCCGTTCCGCAAAAAATTTCCAGTCTTTGATTTTGTTGGATAAAAATCAGCCTCAAACGCAACGATTGCGGAACGGAAATATAGCTGAAAGCCTTATAGATGCTTGATTTGTTATGTTCTATCACACAATGTGCGGTAAGGCTGGGCGGGAAAGGCTACCTGAAAACGAAATGGCGGTTTCAGGTAGCCTTTGCTGTTTTTGCTTTATTGATGGGCGTATTCCACCAAGAGTGGCCGGTGGTCAGAGTGCTGCCAGGGCAAGGGGCGGGCGGAAACGTTTAGGCCTTTGGCTAAGGCATGGTCGATATTGAGGAAAAACGGTTTCCAAGTGGGTGTGAAATAGCGGGTGGCGGGACGGCTGCCGCTTTCTTGCAGGAAGCGGCGGAACAGCGGGGAAAACGGGCTGCTGTTGAAGTCGCCCACGGCCAGCGCGCGCGGTTCGGCGGCGAGGGCGCGGGCGGTTTCGGCCAGGTAGTGTTGCCGTGCTCCGGCTAGTTCGCTGCTGATGGGTGGCGGCGGGTGCAGGGCGTAGAGGGCGGTGCCGTCGGCAGTTTGGGCGCGGATATAAGGGTAGTCGCTAATCATGCGCACTTCGCAGGCGGCCAGCGGTTGTTTACTCCAAAGGGCAAGGGCGAAAGGGCTGTATTCGCGGCGTTGGCAGCCGTGCGGATAGGCTTGGCGCAGGCTTTGCCAGCCGGGGTTGTCGAGATTGATTTCGCCCAGCGCGATGAAGTCGGCCTGTTCAGCCAAAAGGGCGGTACTTTCTGCTTTGGCGGCAGGATTATCGAGATGGACGTTGTACCAAACCAGCCGTGTACCACCGGCTGGGGCATCAGGCAGGGTGAAGGGTTGAGCCAGCCATAGCAGAGATGCGGCGGTGCACACGAGCCACAGCACACGCCACTTCGGGCGCGGCCAAATCGCGGCGAGAATGAAGACGGCAGCATAGTGGGGCAGAAAATGGCTGAGCAGTTCGGCCAGCCAGAATAAGCTGCCGAACTGCCCGGCTATGGCGGCAGCCAGGGCGAGCAAGGCGAGGATGTGCAGACGCAGGCGGATAAAGGCGGACATGGCGGTGTTGGTGGAAAGGTGGCGGGTGGGATGGAGGCTACCTGAAAAATAGGCGTGGTGTATTTTGATAAAACGGAATGTAATGGATTTTATCAAGAGTAAGTTTGTGGATCTCTCCGAAGTTAGAATTTCAGGTAGCCTTTATTTGCTCGATATTTGGCTTTGTGCTCAGGTGTTTTTCTATGGTTTCCCATGTATGAGATAAAGCGGCTCGGGAATCAATCCACAAACAAAAACCTGCCGCAGAGGGCAGGTTTTCGATAACAGCAAAGATTAATCTTCCAGTTTGCGGCCAGACAGTTTTTCTTTGATGCGGGCAGCTTTACCGGTGAGGCCGCGCAGGTAGTACAGTTTGGCACGGCGAACGTGGCCGCGGCGTTTCACTTCGATTTTTTCCACGTTGGGAGAATACAGCTGGAAAGTACGTTCCACGCCTTCACCGCTAGAGATTTTGCGCACGATGAAGTTGCTGTTCAGGCCACGGTTGCGGCGGGAAATTACCACGCCTTCGTAGGCTTGCAGACGGGTACGGTTACCCTCGGTTACGCGCACAGAAACGGATACGGTGTCGCCGGGAGCAAATTCGGGGATGGTTTTGTTCAAACGGGCGATTTCTTCCTGTTCGAGCTGTTGAATCAAGTTCATTGCTATAGTCCTTAAGTTTATGATGGGATATCTCGTTCCTCCTGCTGGATTTTCTGCAGGAGCCTAGATTCCTCTGGGGTTAATGCGCGGCCGGCCAAAAGGTCTGGTCGGCGCTGCAGGGTGCGGCGTAACGCTTGTTCTAAGCGCCATTCCGCAATCAGGGCATGGTTGCCGCTGCGCAATACAGCGGGCACGGTCATGCCCTGAAATTCTATCGGGCGGGTGTAGTGCGGGCAGTCTAAAAGGCCGTTGGCAAACGAATCCTGTCCGGCCGAATCGGCATCGCCCAGTACGCCGGGAATCAGCCTCAATACCGCATCCATCAGCATCATGGCCGGCAGCTCGCCTCCAGATACCACAAAGTCGCCAATGCTGATTTCTTCATCAATGGCGCCGCTTAACAGGCGCTCGTCTATGCCTTCGTAGCGGCCGCACACCAAAATCAAACCGTCCAGTTTAGCCAGTTCGGCTGCTTTTTGATGCGTCAATTGGCTGCCTTGCGGGCTGAGGTAAATCACTTTACCGTTATGCTGCGCTTTGGCGGCATCGATTGCCGATTGTAGCGGTTCAGCCATCATAATCATGCCGGGGCCGCCGCCAAAAGGCCTGTCGTCGATGTAGCCCAATTTGTTGTCGGCAAACTGGCGCGGGTTGATGCTGTTGAAATGCCATAAGCCGCGTTGCAGGGCGCGGCCGGTTACGCCGTAGTCGGTGATGCTGCGGAACATCTCGCCAAACAGGGTAACGACTTGGATATACATCAGTAATCCAAGCCCCAATCGGCAATGATGCTGCCTTGTTCCAAATCCACATTGTCGATGTAGTGATCGACAAACGGAATCAGTTTGCGGCCATGCTCACCATCTACCACCAAAATATCGTGCGCACCGGTTTCCATCAGGCTGCATACTGTGCCGATGAGTTCGTTTTGTCGGTTGCGTACCGTCAAGCCGACCAAGTCGGCCCAGTAGTATTCGCCTTCTTGGGCGGGCTCAAAATCGCTGCGTTTGATTTCGATGGTGTAGCCGCGCAACAGCTGTGCAGCATCACGGTCGCTTATTTCGGCGAATTTTACTTGCAATTCATCGCCGGCCACCTGGCCGTTTTCCAGCGTGTAGCTGCGGGAAACGCCGTCTTTGCTCAGCTGCCATACAGGGTAGTCCAGCAGGCTGTCGGCATATTCGGTATCGGCGGCCACTTTTACCCAGCCTTTGATGCCGAAAGCGCCTTTCACATAGCCCATGGCTACCCAGTTGTCTTGGCTGCGGCTCATGGCGGGTATTCCGAGATTAAGCGGCTTTCTGCTGCTCTTTTACCAAGCGGGCAACGGCATCGCTTACTTGCGCGCCTTGGCTCACCCAGTAGTTCAGGCGTTCGGTGTTCAGGCGTACGCGCTCCTGTTTTTCGTTGGCTACGGGGTTGTAGAAGCCAACGCGCTCGATGAAGCGGCCGTCACGACGGTTGCGTGAATCGGCTACCACGATGTTGAAAAACGGAGAATGCTTGGAGCCGCCGCGCGAAAAACGGATAACTACCATATTATTATTCCTTCTTCCTTCGGGAAATTTGATCAATAAGAAAACAGCGGATTTTAGGGTAATTTGCCATGCGGGCGCAAGCATTTGTTGAAAAAATACCGTTTTATCGTGGTATCGGGTGGACGATATGCCGCAAGCGGCTTGCTTTAGGCGCAGGGTTGCGCCGTTTTCAGGTAGCCTTTTCCCTGACGGTTGCCCTGCCAGCAGGCTACCTGAAATCCAAACCTTTGGGCAAACCAGCCGGCTGCCCTTGATTTTCGCTTTGGCGGTGCCATTTGCCTGCTGTTCGTGATGGCGGATTAAATTGGCTTTCGTTACCAGACAAGCCAATGCTGGCGCAAAAGCCGGGTTAATCCGCCCTATATTTGACCAAGCTATTTGGGAGCCGTTTTATGAGCACTTCCGTGATGACCCCGCAAGAAATCGTCCATGAGCTGGACAAACACATCATCGGCCAGCAGCAGGCCAAAAAGGCTGTGGCCGTGGCCTTGCGCAACCGCTACCGCAGAAGCCAGGTGGCCGAGCCGCTGCAAAGCGAAATCGTGCCGAAAAATATCCTGATGATCGGCCCCACCGGCGTGGGCAAAACCGAAATTGCCCGCCGTTTGGCGCGGCTGGCCAATGCGCCGTTTATCAAAATCGAGGCCACCAAGTTCACCGAAGTGGGCTATGTGGGGCGCGATGTGGACAGCATCGTGCGCGATTTGATGGAAATCGCCCTGAAGAATTTGCGCGAACAGGCCGTGCGCAAAAATCGCGACCGCGCTCAAGACGCTGCCGAAAACCGCGTGCTCGACGCGCTGTTGCCGCCCCCGCCGCAAACCGGCTTCGAAGGCGAACCGGTCGAACCGCAGCCCGAAAGCCACACTCGCAAAAAATTCCGCGAAATGCTGCGCCGGGGCGAATTGGATGATAAAGAAATCAACATCGAACTGAGCCAAGCCTCGCCCACCTCCATGCAAGTGATGGGCCCGCCCGGCATGGAAGAATTCAGCAGCCAGCTGCAAGACATGTTTGCCAACTTCAGCAAAGGCCGCACCAAACCGCACAAAATCAAAGTAGCGGCCGCCATGAAGCTCTTGCTGGACGAAGAAGCCGCCAAACTGATTAACGAAGAAGAACTGCGCGAGCAGGCTGTGCACGCTGTGGAGCAACACGGCATCGTGTTCCTCGACGAAATCGACAAAATCGCGGCCGACAGCAACCGACACGGCGGCGACGTGTCGCGCCAAGGCGTGCAGCGCGACCTTTTGCCCTTGGTGGAAGGCACCACCGTGCAAACCAAATACGGCATGATTAAAACCGACCACATCCTCTTCATCGCTTCCGGCGCCTTCCATTTAAGTAAACCCAGCGACCTGATTCCCGAGCTGCAAGGCCGCTTCCCCATTCGCGTGGAATTGAGCAGCCTTACTGTGGAAGACTTCCAAGCCATCCTCACCAGCACCGACGCCAGCCTCACCAAGCAATACCAAGCCCTGCTGGCCACCGACGGCGTAGAGCTCGATTTCGCTCCCGACGGCATCACCCGCCTGGCCGAAATCGCCTTCCAAGTAAACGAGAAAACCGAAAACATCGGCGCCCGCCGCCTGCACACTGTGCTGGAAAAACTGCTGGAAGACGTATCTTTCCACGCCCCGCAAGGCATCACGCAAATTACCGCCGCCTATGTAGACGAGCGGCTGGCCGAAGTAGCCGAACAGGAAGATTTGGCGCGGTACGTGCTGTAAGCTGTTTGGATAAGAGCAGGCTACCTGAAAATTTAGCTTCGTAGAAACCTTGCTGCATTGCGTTTCAGGTAGCCTTCTTACGGTTGAGCTTGGCTAATGTTGTGGTAAAAGTTTAGACAATCTGCCATTAGAATGCTTTAAAGATTGTTAATATCGCTGCAACACCATACAATCCGGCTGCCGGCAGCTTTACTAAAAGTATGCCGGTTATTCAAATAATCTTTATCCCTATGAGGAAGACGCAACATGAAAAAAATTCTGGTTACATTGATTGCCCTTGCCGTTCCTGCCGCCGCCTTGGCTGACGACAACCAAGGTTTCTATGTTCAAGGCGACCTTGGTCATGCTTCGGTAAAAGGCAAGGTTTATGGCGAAAGCGCCACGGCCAAAGGCTTCAGCCCGCGCCTTTCTGCCGGTTATGATTTCGGCAACTTCCGCGTGGCTGCCGACTATACGCACTACAAATCCCGCAGCGAAAGCGGCCGAATCAGCAGCTCGACCACTTATGATGCCGAAGCCAAATTTCAAAGTTTCGGTGTTTCCGCCATTTATGATTTCGACCTGAATGCTCCGGTGAAACCTTATGTGGGCGGCCGTGTGGCGCTTAACCGCGTATCGTTCGACACCACTGAAAACGGCACCGGCTACACCGAGCACTACCACCATCGCGAAACCAAAACCGGCGTCGGCATCGTGGCCGGTGTGGGTTACGACATCACCCAGAATATTGCTCTGGATGCAGGCTACCGCTACAACTACTGGGGCAAATTCGACGGCGTGAAAGTGGACTCCCACGAAGTTTCCGCTGGCGTGCGCGTGAAATTCTAATTGCCCGAACCGGCAGCCCGGCTGTGTGCCGGGTTGAACAAAACAAAGGCTACCTGAAAGTTTAGCTTCGCAGAAAC
>NZ_KV804550.1:6323-36171 GCF_001811325.1 Eikenella sp. HMSC071B05
AAACCTTGCTGCGTTGCGTTTCAGGTAGCCTTTTTTGCCTGCGGTTTTATTGCGCTTGGCTGGCGCCGGCGGCTTTGGCTTCCCAGTAGACGGCCAGACGTTGGTCTTCTGGGGTGAATCCGGAGGCCATGCGGTAGTATTGGGCGAGGCGGATGGCAGCGGCGGTGTCGCCGTTTTCGGCTTTGGGTTGCAGGCGGGCGATTTGCTGCGGACTGAGGGCGAAGATGCTGCCGGTGGAGAGGGGGGCTTCGGGGTCGTAGTGCATTTCGTCCAGCACGGCCTGCAGGTGTGGCGG
Source organism: Eikenella sp. HMSC071B05 (assembly GCF_001811325.1). NCBI lineage: Bacteria > Pseudomonadati > Pseudomonadota > Betaproteobacteria > Neisseriales > Neisseriaceae > Eikenella > Eikenella sp. HMSC071B05. The sequence continues at coordinate 6,619 of NZ_KV804550.1, forward strand.
CAGGGTCACGCCGCGCTGTTGGAGTTCGTATGCCCAGGAGGCAGCATCGAGATAGCGGTATTGGGCGAGGAATTTTTCGGCGGTGGCGCGGATTTCTTCGTTGGTTCGCGGCTCGGTAATTTGCGGCTCGCTGGTTTGTGGTTCGCTGGTTTGCAGAGGCTGCGGGCTGGAGGTGGTGGTTGGCATGGCGGGGGCTTTCTGGCAGGCGGTAAGGAGAAAAAGGCAGGAGAGGAGGGTAGGCAGGCGTTTCATGGCTTTCCTTTTGGAATGTGTTTTTGTTTGGCTAAAGGCTACCTGAAAAACGGCAGCGGGAAAGTTTCAGGTAGCCTTTAGCTTTTGCTGCCAGCCAGGCCGAAGTGCCAGGCGCCGATATCCAGGCGCACGCAGAGGTAGCGCCAGAGCAGGGGGCGGCGAACGGGGAGGGTAGCGGCGAGGGGGCGCAGCAGAGCGATTTTGGCGGGATCAGTGAGCAGCAGTGCGCCTTTTACGGCGGTTTGCAGCTGTTTGGGCGAGAGCTCGGCGGCGTGGGTTAGGGCTTCGGCAGCAGGGTGTTGCGTGAGGCGGCCGGGCGGCGGGGCAGGGGCGAGATAGGCTTTGAGCAGCAGCCAGAGGTAGGCTTGTTCGAGGTTGGTGCCGTGTTGGCGGAAGCGGTTGCGGATTTGGTCGAGCAGGGCTTGCAGGACATGGTCTTCCTGCATCACGAGGGCGGGTAGGAGGTGTTCGAGCAGCTCGGTGCTGGGCAGCAGGGGATGCTGCTGTAAGCGGGCGAGCTGTTGCCAAACGAAGGGGCTGATGCCGCCGTTGTGTTCGGCCTGATGCCAGCAGCCGGCGGGCAGGGCGGGCACTTGAAACAGGCAGAGCAGGGCGGCAGAGGCATATTCGCCATCGTAGGCAGCGGCCTGCCAGTCGGCTTGCAGGGGCAGATACGGGGCGGCCGGACGGTGGCGGTGGATGCGCGCCTGCATCAGGGCCTGCCGATGGCGGTAAAGGTGTTCGGCTTCTTCGGCTTCGACGCTCATCGGCTGCGGGGCGGCGAAGCTGAGGTGAACGGGGGAAGGCTGGGCGAGGCTGTCGGCATAGGCCAGTTCTTCGGCCAGACGGCGGGCGGCGGCAGCATCGAGCCTGCGGATGCGTTCGATGAGCGGCGGGTGGGTGGCGGCGAGGTCGCCGGGGCGGATGCGGCCGAACATCAGGTGGGCGTATTCGGGGGCTTCGGGGGAGGCGAGGCGGCAGGAGGCTGTGCGGGCGCTTTTGCGCAGAGCTTCGATGAGCGGGGCGGTTTGGCGGGTGAGCTGCACGGCGGAAGCGTCGGCCATAAATTCGCGCTCGCGGCACACGGCAGCCTGCAGCCAGAGGGCAAACACGCTGCCCGCCGAGCCCAGCGCAATCAGCAGCACGCCGAAGGCTTGCAGCGGTAGGGACTGCATCACGATTTCCACGCCGTTGTCGAAAGGATGGTTGTCTACATTTTTGCGGCGGCGGTATTCCAGATAGTGTTCGTCGTCGCGGCCGTAGAGGAAATAGCGCCCGCTGCTGGCGATGCCCTGTAGGCCGTGCAGCCAGGCGGCCAAATAGCAGTTGAGGCGCATGTCGCCGTTGCGGATGTGGCTGAATTCGTGGGCGACGATGGCTTGCAGCTCGTCGCGCGTGAGCAGGTTGATGGCGCCTTGGGTAACGCCGATCACGGCGCTGCGCGGGCTCATGCCGGCGGCAAAGGCGTTGATGCTGCCGTCGCGGCGCAGCAGGTACACCGGCGGAGTGGGCAGGCCGGCGGAAAGCGCGGTTTCCGCCACCACGTTGAGCAGCCGCCGCTCGGCAAAGGTGGCATCGGCCAGTTGCAAGGCCTCGCCGCCCAGCCGCTTGGCTATCGCTTCGCCGCCACGCCGCAGCTCGCGCAGGCGGTGCAGGCTCAGACCGATGGTGAGCGCACACACAAACAGGGCGGGCGGCAGGTAGTACCACCACAGGCTGTGCTGTACTTTGGCGCCGAACAAAAACGGCAGGCTGCCGAGCCCGGCGGAAGTGATGGCAACTGTGCCGATCAGTGCCAGCACATAGCACACCACCAGCCGCACGGTGCGGCGGCGCGATTGCTGCTGGCGGTGGAAGACGCGCATGGGGAAATCCTTGGGAGGGGGAATATGGCTAAAATCATGATTTCTTCCCACAAGGCGAGCTAACGCAGTAGGAAGGAATCTATAGCTTGAATATAGCCAATCCAGCGGGCGAGGTAAAGGCTACCTGAAAGAGGATTGGCATTGGTTTTAACTTCGTTGAAGCGGCGCTTTAGCTTCGCAGAAACTCAGCCTTGGCTTCGCCAAGATTTCGTTTTAACTTCGTTGAAGCTGCGCTTTCAGGTAGCCTTTCTGTCGCTCCACTTGGCAAACCCGCCGCCGTGCTATACCCTTGCCCCGATTCGTTAAACCACCTTGAAGGAACCGAAATGCCCGCCTCCTGCCAGCTGTGCCGTGCCGAAAATGAAACCGTGCTGTGGCAAAACAGCCGCCTGCGTGTGATTGCCGTAAACGATACGCCCGCCGCGCCTGCGTTTTGCCGCGTGATTTGGCGCGAGCATGTGGCCGAGATGACGGATTTGCCTGCAGCAGCACGGCAGGAAATGATGGCGGTGGTGTGGCGCACCGAAGCGGCGATGCGTCGGGTATTGCACCCGGTTAAAATCAATCTGGCCAGCTTCGGCAACCAAGTGCCGCACCTGCATTGGCATGTGATTGCCCGCTTTGAAAACGATGCGTTTTTCCCCGATTCGATTTGGGCTGCGCCACGCCGCGAAGCCGTGCCCGAGCTGCCGGAAGGCTGGCAGCGGCAGGTGGCCGAGCTGTTGGCTAAGGAGGAAGAAACAGACGGGCTGGTATAATGCCTGCCTGCCCAATGTAAAGGCTACCTGAAACCGCTATCGCAGGTTTGCTTTAACGGCAGTATCTGTTGTGAATGATGGAATGGAAAAGTTATGCTGAAACAGCCGTATTTATTGACGATTTCGCCCGGCTCGCTCATTTTGTTTGATAACGGCCAAGACAATTTCCTCAACGAATTCCATCAAGAGTTTGCAGATTATGCGATCGATGGCGAATATGAAAACTTGTGGTATTTGCTCGGTACGGACGCATTCTTTGCCGTGCGCGAGAACCAACTTGTTTTGCAGGATTGGAACGGCAAAACCTACTTCGCCTTGCCGTTATCCGAGCCTTTAAAATTGGCCGATCATTGCGGCGTCATGTTGATCGATATGCCCGAGCCGGTGGCCGCAGCAACGCTCCAAGCCGCATTCGGTAACGTGGCAGACAATAACGAGGCCCTGTCGCAAGCCCTGTTTGACTTTGAAGCACAAAACGGCTGGAGCAGATACGACTGCCAGGCTTTGTGCATCTGCCTGTTCAGCGAAAAAGAACAAGAGCGGATGAAACAAGAATTTGATTTGGCATAAACGCTTTCAGGTAGCCTCAAGGTTGCCTGCTCCCAACACCACCTCAACCGAATTAAGGAAACCCGCCATGCTGTTCCCCCATCTTTCCCGCCGCCGTTTTCTCAGCGCCTCCGCCACCCTGGCCGGTGCGGGTGTGTTGCAGGCGTGTAGCGCGCCGTCGATGCCCGTGTCGCCGACCAACCAAAACAAGCCCGGCAGCGGCAATGCGCCATCCCGCCCCGCCCGCAGTGGAGGAGGCACTACTTTGCGCGTGGTGGCGCCTTCCGGCTTCGCGCCCAGAGCCGAACAGGCACAGGCCGGGTTGTTGCGCCTGTATAACGCCGGTTTCACCATCACCAACCAGCAGGCGGTGGAGCGCCGCAGCCAGCGGTTTGCCGGCACCGACGCCGAACGCATCGCCGATTTCCAAGACGTGGCTTCCGGCAAAGTGCCCACCCCGCAAGTGCTGATGGGCATGCGCGGCGGCTACGGTGCCGTGCGCCTGCTGCCCCATATCGACTGGCCCTCGCTCGGCGCGCGGATGCGCGAACACGGCACCCAGCTCTTCGGCTTCAGCGACGTGTGCGCCATCCAGCTCGCCCTGCTCGCCCAAGGCAATATGTGCAGCTTCGCCGGCCCCATGCTTTATAGCGGCTTCGGCAAAGCCCAGCCCTCGGTATACACCATGCAAGCCTTTATCGACGGCAGCACCCGCGCCGATTTGAGCATTCAAGTAGCGGAAGTGCAGGCCGCCAACGTGCCCACCCTGCACGGCACCATGTGGGGCGGCAACCTCAGCGTGATTGCCTCCCTGGCCGGCTCGGCCTACCTGCCGCAGCCCGAAGGCGGCATCCTCTTCCTCGAAGACGTGGGCGAACAGCCCTACCGCCTCGAGCGAATGCTGCAAACCCTGCATCTGGCCGGCATCCTCAAACGCCAGCAGGCCATTGTGCTCGGCAATTTCCGCATGGGCAACGCCCGCGACGTGTACGACGGCGGCTACGACCTCTCCAGCGTGATCCGCACCCTGCGCCGCATCAGCGGCATACCCGTGCTCACCGGCTTCCCCTTCGGCCACATCAGCAACCTCGCCACCTTCCCGCTGGGCGTGCAAACCACCATCCGCGGCAACAGCACCGGCGGCTACAGCGCCTCCTTCAGCGGCCATCCCACGCTCAACCCCGCTGCCCTCACGCTCAACAACCTGCTGCCGCCCCCGCCCTCGTTCGACAGCCCCGCCGCAGCGGAAGACAGCAGCGAAGCTAGCGAATAGCCGTAGAATTTCAGGTAGCCTGCTCGGAGCAAGAAAGGCTACCTGAAAAACAACCGGCAGTAGTACGAATACTGCCGCCCAATCCGTTGCCCGCCAAAGGCTACCTGAAATCCAAACCATGACTCGCAAAAAAACCGACGCCTTCACCCGCCTCACCCAAGCCCTCGAAGTTTTGCCCAACGTCGGCCCCAAATCCGCCCGCCGCATGGCCTACGAGCTGCTGCGCCACAAGCGCGAAGGCGCTGCCGAGCTGGCTGCCGCCCTGCAGCATGCCCTCACCGCCGTGCAGCATTGCCGACTGTGCAACACCTTCTGCGAAGGCGAGCTCTGCGCCATCTGCGCCGACCCCGCGCGCGACGGCCGCCGCCTGATGATTGTGCACCTGCCCGCCGACGTGGCCGGCATGGAAGCCGCCCACTGCCACGACGGCCTCTATTTCGTGCTCATGGGGCAAATCAGCCCCGCGCAGGGCATGGATTTGCAGCACATCGCGCTCGACAAGCTCGTCGCCCGCCTGCAAGAGAGCGAAGTGGAAGAAGTGATCATCGCCACCGCCTTCACCCCCGAAGGCAACGCCACCGCCTATGTGCTGGCCGAGCTGTTCAAAAACCTGCCCTACCGTGTCAGCCGCCTGGCACAAGGCATGCCGCTGGGCAGCGAGCTGGAATACATCGACGCCGGCACGCTGGCGCAATCCGTGTATGAACGGCGGCTGGTGAAAGAGCAGGGCGGGGAGGGCGAATAGCCAGTGGGCAGGAAAGGGAAAGAGGCTACCTGAAAGTTTAGCTGCGCAGAAATTCCGCTGTGCTGCGTTTTATTGCGTTGAAGCTTCGTTTTCAGGTAGCCTTTTGCCAACCGCCGAGCCGTATCTTAGCCTCCATCAAAACCGCCGCCGCATGAAGCTGCTAAAATCTTTCTAGCTGCCTGATTGGCGGCAATAAGCAAAAATAAGCATAAAGGAGGCAACTCATGGATCTAACCCAATTAGCCGAACAAACCCGCGTCCTTGCGCTTGATATCCTGCACCAATCCGCCATCGGCGAGGGGCAGATTTTTGTGCTCGGCTTATCCACCAGCGAAGTGATCGGCGGCCGTATCGGCAAAAATTCCAATCAGGAAGTGGGCGAAGTGGTCGTGAAAACCCTGCTCGACATCCTGAACGAACGCAAAATCTACCTCGCCGTGCAAGGCTGCGAGCACATCAACCGCGCCTTGGCCGTGGAGCGTGAGTTGGCCGAAAAATACGGGCTGGAAATCGTGAACGTATTGCCCGGACTGCATGCAGGAGGCAGTGCGCAGCTGGCTGCCTTCAAATATATGCGCGACCCGGTGGAAGTGGAATTCATCACCGCCCACGCCGGGCTCGACATCGGCGACACCTCCATCGGCATGCACATCAAACACGTGCAAATCCCCCTGCGCCCGCAACAGCGCGAATTGGGTTCCGCCCACGTTTGCGCCCTGGCCAGCCGCCCGCGCCTGATCGGCGGCGAACGTGCCGGACACTATAAAGACAGCATCCGCCGCGTGTGAAGCCAAGCGGGCAGGACAAAGGCTACCTGAAAGTGTGGACCGCAATGCAGTTCAAATCACGGTACACTTTTCAGGTAGCCTTTCTCTTTCCTTCTCGCCAATACTGCTACAATGCCCGCCTTCCGAAACCACCCGCCAAAGGCTACCTGAAAATGTCTGCCGACCGTTATGCTGTGTTTGAAAACCTAGATGCCCCTGAAACCAGTGCTTTTGCTGCCGCCGAACACGCACAAACGCAGGCCTGGCTGGAGAGTCGGCCGGATTACGAGCCGCTGCGCCGCGATATTTTGGCGGTGTTGCAAGACGAGCAGCAGATTCCGTTTTGCCAGGAGCACCGCGCGCGGATGTATCACTTTTATCAGAGCGAGGAGTTTCCGAAGGGTGTGTACCGCGTGTGCAGCGCGGCTTCGTACCGGGCCGGGCTGCCGGAATGGGAGGTGTTGTTTTCGGTGGCGGATTTCGATGAGGTGTTGGGCGAGGATGTGTATTTAGACGGCGTGTCGCACTATGTGGAGCAGCCGAACCGGGTGTTGCTCTCGCTCAGCCCGGGCGGCGGCGATGCGGCGTTTACGCTGGAATTTGATTTGGAAACGCGCCAAGTGGTGCCCAACGGTTTCCACTTTCCGGCGGGCAAAAACCATATTGCCTGGCGTGATGAAGACAGCGTGTGGGTGTGCCCGGCTTGGGACGCGCGCCAGCTTACGGCTTCGGGCTATCCGCGCGAGGCGTGGCTGTTGCGGCGCGGGCAGAGCTTCGAGGAGGCGCAGCCGTTGCTGCAAACGGCGGCGGAATCGGTGTGGGTGCACGCTTGGCGTTATCTGGATGCGCAGGGCGCACCGCTGGATTTGCTGGAAGAAAGTACGGGCTTTTTCAGCCGCCGTTATTTTCAGGTAGCCTCGGATGGGGCGCTGCTGCCTTTGGGGCTACCTGAAACTTGCGAAATCTGCGGTTATTTGGGCGGTTGGCTGCTGGTGTTGCTCAAGCACGACTGGCAGCGCGCCAACCAAAGCTATGCGGCGGGCAGCCTGGTGGCGGTGAAGCTGAATAAGGGCGTGTTGGGGCAGGCGCAATGTCTGTTTGCGCCGCAGGCGGGACAATCGGTGGAGGGTGTGGAAACCACGCGCCATTTTGTGGCTGCTACCTTGCTGGATAATGTTTCAGGTAGCCTCAAGGCTTGGCGTTTGCAGCAGGGGCAGTGGCAGCCGGCCGAAGTGCCCGAACTGCCGCTGGAAGGGGCGGGCGTGCTGGAATTTGCCGATCAGCCTTGGGGCGGCGATGTGCTGTATATCGCGGTCAGCAGCTTCCTTTCGCCGCTCACGCTCTATACGCTGGATTTGCAGCGGCAGGAGTGGTGCGTGATGCGCCGCCAGCCTGCGCAGTTTGATCCTGAGGGGTTGGGCGTGCAGCAGTTGCACGCTGTGTCGGCCGATGGCGAACGTATTCCGTATTATCACGTGGGTAACGGCGAGCCGAACGCGCCCGCGCTGGTGTATGCCTACGGCGGCTTCGGCATGCCGGAACTGCCGCATTATTTGGGCATCATCGGCCGGCATTGGCTTGCGCAGGGAGGTGCGTTTGTGTTGGCTAATATCCGGGGTGGCGGCGAATTCGGCCCAGCTTGGCATGCTGCCGCCCAAGGCGCAGCGCGCAAACATAAGAGTGCAGAAGATTTGGTGGCCGTAGCGCAGGATTTGGCCGCGCGCGGTTTGTCTGCGCCTGAACGCATCGTGTTGCAGGGCGGCAGCAACGGCGGATTAGTATGCGCCGCTGCTTATTGTGCCGCGCCGCAAAGCATCGGCGGCATGGTGTGCGAAGTGCCTCTCACCGATATGTTGCGCTATCCGCACCTCTTAGCCGGCGCTTCGTGGCAGGAAGAATACGGCAATCCCGATGCCGAGCCGGATAGAGGCTACCTGAAAAAACTTTCGCCCTACCACAATCTACACGGTGGACAAACCTACCCGCCTGCCCTCATCACCACCAATCTGAGCGACGACCGCGTGCATCCCGCCCACGCGCTCAAATTCCACGCCCGCTTGCGCGAAATCGGCGTGAACAGCCGCCTCTACGCCCCCGAAGCCGGCGGTCATGCGGGCAATGCCTCGCAGGAAGAAGTGGCCGCCGAGCTGGCTGCCGTGCTGGTGTTTTTGCGGCAAACGGTGGGCAAATAGCGGCATGGCTGCAGCGGATACCGGGTTGGTGAATGCCGTAGCGGTTGCCGAAAATTCACTATAAAGGCAGATGCCTGCTATTGCCTGTTTATATCGGCTTTTTGGCGCAGTTTGCAAAGGCCGTGCGCTATGCTAATATGCGCACCGTTGTTTTCAGGTAGCCTCAAATCTTTGCAGGGCACGGATAGCAAAACGCATATAAATCCGTTACAATGCCGTTTTTAGAGAACTACCTTTAAAAATTTTTTCCCCGTTTATTTAAGGACAAGGACCCCGCAATGGAAAATATCGAACAACGTGTGAAGAAAATCGTTGCCGAACAATTGGGTAAGAGCGAAAGCGAAGTGAAAAACGAATCTTCTTTCAGCGAAGATTTGGGCGCCGACTCTCTGGACGTGGTTGAGCTGGTAATGGCTTTGGAAGAAGCTTTCGGCTGCGACATCCCCGATGAAGAAGCTGAAAAAATCACTACCGTTCAACAAGCCATTGACTTTGTTACTTCCCGCTCCAACTAATCGGCAGCAGGTTTAACAGCAGAATATCAGCCTCTGCCCCGGCGCATTTCCCGCCAAGGGCAGAGGTTTTTGTTATTGCGGCTGCTTTCGGGCAGGCCGAAGGATAGATAAACAATCATGAGTCAGAGAAGAGTGGTGGTAACCGGGCTGGGGCAGATTTCCCCGGTGGGCAACAATGTGGCCGATGCCTGGCAAAACCTGTTGTCCGGCGTGAGCGGTATTGGCCGGATTACCCGTTTTGATGCGGGCGAATTGAGCGCCCAAATTGCCGGCGAAGTGAAAGATTTCCAAATCGGCGATTACATCGGCGCCAAAGAAGCGCGCCGCATGGATGCCTTCATCCACTACGGCATTGCCGCTGCCTTGCAGGCTGTGGCCGACGCCGGGCTGGACGACTACGCCGCCTTGGATAAAACCCGCGTGGGCGTGAACATCGGTTCCGGCATTGGCGGCCTGCCTTCCATTGAAGAAACCGGCATCGTGGTGCACGAAAACGGCCCGCGCCGTATCAACCCCTTCTTTATTCCCGGCTCGTTGATCAATCTGATTGCCGGCCACGTTACCATCCTTAAAGGCTATCAAGGCCCCAGCTACGGCATTGTGTCGGCCTGCACCACCGGTGCGCACTGTATCGGCGATGCTGCCCGCATGATTCAATACGGCGATGCCGACGTGATGGTGGCCGGCGGTGCCGAAGGCGCGGTGTGTATGCTCGGCGTGGGCGGTTTTGCCGCCATGAAGGCATTGTCTACCCGCAATGACGATCCCGCCACTGCCTCCCGCCCGTGGGACAAAGACCGCGACGGTTTCGTGATGGGCGAAGGTGCCGGCGTGCTGGTGTTGGAAGAATACGAACACGCCAAAAAGCGCGGTGCGAAAATCTACGCTGAATTGGCCGGTTTCGGTATGAGCTCCGATGCGCACCACATTACCGCGCCCAATGCCGAAGGCCCCGCCTTGGCCGTGGCACGCGCCCTGAAAGATGCCGGTCTCAATCCGAGCGACATTGATTATGTGAACGCGCACGGCACGTCTACCCCGCTGGGCGATGCCAACGAAACCACTGCGCTGAAACTTGCCTTCGGCGAACACGCCAAAAAACTGGTGGTCAATTCCACCAAATCCATGACCGGCCACCTGCTCGGCGGTGCCGGCGGTGTGGAAGCCGTGTATTCCGTGTTGGCGCTGTACCATCAAAAATCACCGCCCACCATCAATATCTTCGAGCAAGACATTGAAGGCGGCTGCGATTTGGATTACTGCGCCAACGAAGCCCGTGACCTGCCCATCCGTGCAGCCATTTCCAACTCATTCGGCTTCGGCGGCACCAACGGCACGCTGGCGTTCAAGCGCTTTGATGGCTGATTAAACGCCAGTATTTAGAGTATAAAAGGCTACCTGAAAACGTGGCGAAGCGGAGTTTCTGCGAAGTTCAAATCCGTTTGCCGTTTTTCAGGTAGCCTTTATCACAAGCAACCAACACAGGAGCACACTATGCAAATCTGCATCATCGGCGCCGGCGCCTGGGGCACGGCACTGGCCATCCACTTTGCCCAAAACGGCCAGCAAGTTTGCCTGTGGACACGCGAAACCGAACATGCCGCCGCCATGCGTGCCGAGCGCATCAACTCAGGCTACCTGAAAGATTTCCCCTTCCCCGAAGCACTCAGCATTGCCGATACGCCGCCGCCCAAGCCTGAGCTTGTTATCATCGCCACGCCCACCGCCGGCTTGCGCGGCAGCCTGCAAACCATGCGGCAATGGGGCTGGGGCGATATTCCCGTGCTCACCGCCTGCAAAGGTTTCGAGCAAGGCAGCGGCCTGCTGCCGCACCAAGTCGCCCGCCAAGAGCTGCCGGACAACCCGCGCATCGGTATTTTGTCCGGCCCTAGTTTTGCCCAAGAATTGGCGCAACAGTTGCCCTGCGCCGTTACCCTCGCTTCCGACAACACGGCTTGGATTGAATCACTCGCCGCCGTGCTCAGCTCCGCCGTGCTGCGCCTGTATGCCAACGACGATATGGTGGGTGTGGGCGTGGGCGGTGCAGTGAAAAATGTGATGGCCATCGCGGTGGGCATCGCCGATGGTCTGCAATACGGCCTCAATGCCCGCGCCGCCCTGATGACGCGCGGCCTGGCCGAAATCAACCGCTTGGCACTGGCCTTGGGCGCCAAGCAAACCACTCTGATGGGTTTGGCCGGTATGGGCGACCTTATCCTCACCTGTACCGGTGCGCTTTCGCGTAACCGCCAAGTCGGCCTCAAGCTGGCCGAAGGCAAACCTTTGCCCGTGATTCTGTCCGAGCTCGGGCATGTGGCCGAAGGCGTGTACACCATTCGAGAAGCCGGTGCACAGGCTGCCAAACTCGGTATTGAAATGCCCATCACACGCATCCTGAACGAGCTTTTGGACGGCCGTGTTGATGTGAATGATGTGGCCGAGCGGTTGATGCTGCGCGAAATCCGCAGCGAATAATTATCGCTGAGCCTATCTTGCCCTTACCATGTGAGTGGATTAAAGAAGAAGGCATTTAATTATAAATTTACCCGTTGTTTGTTCCGTATGACGCAAGTTTCAGTATAATGCGGGCAGGTTGCTGCTTCTGGCGGCCAGAGATTTAGCAAGAGACAGATTCATGAATAATCAACTTGAACATTTGCAAAATTCCATTGAAACGCTGGTAAGCCGTTATCAGGCTGCTGTGCGTGAAAAGCAGGCGCTGAGCAAAAAAATCAGCGAGATGGATGCGGCATGGCAGAAACAGCGCCACGACCACCGCGCTACCGTGGACGGTTTGCAACTGGCCTACAGCGAAAGAATGTCGCGTCTGGAGCATGAGCTCTCCAGCCAGATTGAAGCCTTGCAGCAAGAAAATGCTGTTTACCGCAAGCTGCTGGAGCAAAGTGCTGCTGATATTCGCGCCTTGCTGCAACGCTTGCCCGTGCCCGCCGCTAAGGAGCAGTTTGTATGAGTATCGAACAAGTCAATGTAGATATCCTGGGGCGCCAGTTTAATATTGGTACGCCCAACAGCGAGAAAGAAACTTTGCTGCAGGCGGTGCATATGCTGAATCAGAAGATTGGCGTGATCCAATCTTCCGGCCGGATTGTGGAAACCGACAAAATCGTGATTATGGCCGCACTGAACCTCACTCACGATCTGCTTAAAATGAGCGCGAAAGATGGTTTGGCAATTGGCGAAATTGAGCGTAGAATAAGCGCCATGATCGAAAGTTGCGATAAAGCACTTGATTTGGAAAAGTAAACCGATTATTCTTCTTTATAACCCTGCGGTGTTTGTGAAGGCACACTATTCCTTTGAACCAATAATTTCGCTTCAGGCTGCAGATTGAGTGGTGGGCGTGCGCGTTCCTCGTGGACGTACCCGAAACTGCCGGAAGTGGCCAACCTTGATTCAAGGTTCAAGCGAATCGAGCCAAAGCGGCATTCGCGGGGTTACCCATACTAAAAGCCGGTATCGTGGATGCCGGCTTTTGCGTTGGCTGCAAGATTTTCAGGTAGCCTCCATTCCGGTTGAGGCTACCTGAAAAGTTTAATTCCGACCGAAGCACTCAGCCAATATGTTAAAATAACCGCTTATTCCCATACTTAAACACACAGCAACCACCATGGCACTCCTACAAATCGCCGAGCCCGGCCTCTCTGCCGCCCCGCACCAACACCGCCTAGCTGTCGGTATCGACTTGGGCACTACCAACAGCTTGGTTGCTACCGTGAAAAGCGGCCATGCTGCCTGCTTGCCCGATGAAGAAGGCCGTTTCCTACTGCCTTCGGTGGTGCGCTATGGTGCTGACGGGCAAATCATCACCGGCCGGGCTGCCCTGCAAAGCCAAACTGCCGACCCGGCCAACACCGTCAGCTCCGCCAAACGCCTGATCGGCCGTAAATTAGAAGATATTGATACCAGTCATCTGCCCTACCGTTTCGGCCAATCCGACCAACTAATCGACCTGTATACCCGCCAAGGCTCGAAAACGCCGATCGACGTATCTGCCGACATCCTGCGCGCACTCAAAGTCCGCGCTGAACAGAGCCTTGGTGGCGAGCTGGTGGGTGCGGTCATCACCGTGCCAGCCTATTTTGACGATGCTCAGCGCCAAGCCACCAAAGATGCCGCCCGCCTGGCCGGGCTGAACGTACTGCGCCTGCTCAACGAGCCCACCGCCGCCGCCATCGCCTACGGGCTGGATAATGCCGCCGAAGGCACCTTTGTGGTGTACGACCTCGGCGGCGGCACGTTTGACGTATCCGTGTTGCAGCTTTCCAAAGGCCTGTTTGAAGTGAAGGCCACCGGCGGCAATTCCGCGCTCGGCGGCGACGACTTCGATCACCGCATGTTGTGTCATCTGATTGAAGTGAATCATCTTTCCATCACCAACGCCCAAGACAGCCGCCTGCTGCTCAGCCTGGTGCGTCGTGCCAAAGAAGAGCTCAGCAGGCTACCTGAAAGCCGTATCCAAGCCGTGCTAAGCGATGGTACATCGATCGATACCATCTTCACCCGTACCCAATTCCATGCCCTCACCCAGCACCTCGTGGCACAAACCCTTGTGCCGGTGAAACAGGCATTGAAAGACGCCGGCATCAGCAAAGGCGATATCGGCGGCGTGATTATGGTGGGCGGTGCCACCCGTATGCTGCATGTGCAACAGGCTGTGGCCAATTTCTTCGGCCAAACCCCGCTCACCAATCTAGATCCCGACCAAGTGGTTGCACTCGGCGCCGCCATGCAGGCCGACGTGCTGGCCGGCAACAAGCGCGACAGCGACTGGCTGCTGCTCGACGTTACCCCCCTCTCGCTCGGCCTCGAAACCTACGGCGGGCTGGCTGAAAAAATCATTCCGCGCAACAGCACCCTGCCCACTGCCCGCGCCCAAGAGTTCACCACCTTCAAAGACGGCCAAACTGCCATGACCATCCACGTGGTGCAAGGCGAACGCGAGCTGGTGTCCGACTGCCGCAGCCTCGCCAAATTCACCCTGCGCGGCATTCCGCCGATGGTGGCCGGTGCCGCCCGCATCCGCGTCACCTTCCAAATCGATGCCGACGGCCTGCTTTCCGTGTCCGCCCGCGAGCAAATCACCGGCGTGCAGGCGCAAATCGAAGTGAAACCTTCCTACGGCCTCGACGACGAAACTATCACCCGTATGCTGGCCGACAGCATCAGCCACGCCGGAGGCGATGCCGCCGCCCGTGCCCGTGCCGAAGCCGTGGTGGAAGCCGAAAGCCTGATTGATGCAGTGGAGGCCGCGTTGGAGCTGGATGGCGACCTGCTCGATGAGAGCAGCCTTGCCGCTATTCGCGCCCAAATCGCCACCCTGCAAAGCCTGCTCCCCGAGGCCGAAGCCAACTCCATCCGCAACGCCACCGCTGCCCTTGCCGCCGGTACCGATGACTTTGCTGCCAAACGCATGGACCGCAACATCCAGCGCGCCCTCACCGGCCAGCGGGTGGAAGATATGGCGTGAATAAGGCAGAGTTTGATAAAGGCTACCTGAAAGCGCAGCTTCAACGAAGTTAAAACGAGGCTTCCGAAGGAAGGTGAGTTTCTGCGAAGTTAAAACGAAGCCTCCAAAGAAGGCCGAGTTTCTGCAAAGCTAAAAATTTCAGGTAGCCTTTTGTGTGTGGAGCTGGCGGGGTAGGGCAGTGTGGTGATGCCGCTGTTTGGTTTTATCCGCCCCTGCAAATTTTCAGGTAGCCTGCTTCCTGTCGAGGCTACCTGAAACCCATCTCGCCGCTTGCGGCTGCAGACGGGATTTGTTATCATCTGAGACGCATTAAGAGTTGGGAATCCATGCCAACCTGCCCGCCGCAAACGGCGCGTAAGGTGGACGGCCGAGAGGCCGATGTGGCTCGTCTGAATCAGGCCGGGCAATATCTCTTCCCGCCTGGTGCGGGATTTTTTATTGCCCGTTGAGCCCTCCTTGCTAAGCTGCAAGGTTTATCTATTATCCGAAAGACATATCATGAGCGAATACCTCTTTACCTCCGAATCTGTTTCCGAAGGCCATCCCGACAAAGTGGCCGATCAAGTATCCGATGCCATTCTCGATGCCGTCCTCGTCCAAGACCCCAAAGCCCGAGTGGCTGCCGAAACGCTGGTGAACACCGGCCTGTGCGTGCTGGCCGGGGAAATCACCACCACCGCACACGTGGACTACATCAAAGTGGCGCGCGAAACCATTGCCAAAATCGGCTACAACTCTTCCGAGCTCGGCTTTGATGCCAACGGCTGCGCGGTAGGCGTGTATTACGACCAGCAATCGCCCGACATCGCCCAAGGCGTGAACGAAGGCGAAGGTATCGACCTGAACCAAGGCGCGGGCGACCAAGGCCTGATGTTCGGCTATGCCTGCGACGAAACTCCCACCCTGATGCCCTTTGCCATCTATTACAGCCACCGCCTGATGCAGCGCCAGAGCGAACTGCGCAAAAGCGGCCAGCTGCCTTGGCTGCGCCCCGATGCCAAAGCGCAAATTACTGCTGTGTACGACAGCGAAACCGGCAAAGTAAAACGCATCGATACCGTGGTGCTTTCCACCCAGCACGATCCGTCTATCGGCCATGAAGAACTGAGCAAGGCCGTGATTGAGCACATCATCAAACCCGTGCTGCCGCCCGAAATGCTCACCGCCGACACCAAATACCTCATCAACCCCACCGGTCGATTCGTGATCGGCGGGCCGCAGGGCGACTGCGGGCTCACCGGCCGCAAAATCATTGTCGATACCTACGGCGGCGCAGCTCCGCACGGCGGCGGTGCATTCTCCGGTAAAGACCCGAGCAAAGTAGACCGCTCTGCTGCCTATGCCTGCCGCTATGTAGCGAAAAACATCGTGGCCGCCGGCCTGGCCACCCAATGCCAGATTCAGGTTTCCTACGCCATCGGCATCGCCGAGCCTACTTCCATCGCCATCGACACCTTCGGCACGGGCAAAATCAGCGAAGACAAACTCATCACCATCGTGCGCGAGCACTTCGACCTGCGTCCGAAAGGCATTGTGCAGATGCTCGACCTCCTGCGCCCGATTTACAGCAAATCCGCCGCCTACGGCCACTTCGGCCGCGAAGAGCCTGAGTTTACTTGGGAGCGCACCGATAAGGCCGTAGCTTTGAAGGCAGCAGCAGGTTTGTAATTCCGTTTGCCAAACAGATTAGAGGCTACCTGAAATTTCAGGTAGCCTCTTTATTATGCAATTAAGCAGTTCTAAGGTAGCCTCAAATTGCGTGCGCAACAGGTTCTCCTTGCGGCTGTTATTCCAGCTTCACTCCTTCGCTTTCCATTTTGGCCTGCAAAGCTGCCAGCTTTTTCTGCGGGTCGAGCAGCGGATTGCGGATGTAGTCCAGCAGTGCATCGGCAGAAGCGCGTATGGCTTCGCTATCGGCCACCACTGCACCGTGGAAGATAAACGGCGGCAGGAAAACGGTTTGCAGCAAGGAGGCAGTCTGCACCAAGGGCTTCAAAAACTCGCTCATGGAAAAGCGGTTGTAGCCGCCTGCTTGGTAGGAATCAGTCGGGCCGCCGGTGGAAATTACTGATAGCCACTCTTTGCCTGCCAGCGCGTTGCCGCCCGGGCCGTATGCCCAGCCGTAGGTTAGTACGTCGTCGAGCCATTGCTTCATCAGTGGTGGGGTGGAGTACCAATAGAACGGGTGTTGGAACACCAAGCGGTCGTGTTCGGCCAAAGCCTGTTGTTCGGCGGCTACGTCGATTTTGCCGTCAGGATAAAGCGCATACAAGTTGCGCAGGGTAATGCCTGGCTGGTTAGCAAGACGATCCGCCCAAGCACGGTTTACGACAGAACGTTCAAGGTGAGGATGGAACAGATTAACCAAAACTTTCATGACAAGACTCCTTGGTAAGAAATGCGGTTATGATCAACTTCCATGGGATGGGTAATAAGGAAGTACATCGAGAGCAGCCACTCAGTTTTTCAGGTAGCCTCTCAATGTATTCAATATTCATCTGAGAACAGTACTCCTTTATTTTGCCAACTTCCAGATAAAATTTCAGGTAGCCTCAAAAGGCTACCTGAAAGTGTGGGCTTAAAACAAAGTGCGGCGTGGGTTCTGTGAAATTGCAATCTTTAAACCACTGCCAGCTCTTGCTGCAAGCGGGCAATAAACTCTTCTATCTGCATGCTGCCCAAATCCTCGCCTTTGCGGCGTACGGCCACTTGGCCGTTTTCCATTTCCTTGTCGCCCACCACCACTTGGTAGGGGTAGCGCATTTGGCTGTTGTCGCGGATTTTGTAGCCGATTTTTTCGTTGCGCAGGTCGGCTTCGGCGCGCAGGCCGGCGGCTTTGAGTTTGTTGACCACTTCCAGGCAGTAATCGGCCTGTTTTTCGGTGATGTTCATCACCACCATCTGCACGGGCGCGAGCCAGAGCGGGAAGGAGCCGGCGTGCTCTTCAATCAGGATGCCGATGAAGCGCTCCAGCGAGCCCAAAATGGCGCGGTGCAGCATCACGGGGCGGGCGCGGCCGTTGTCTTCGGTGACGTATTCGGCACCCAGGCGCTCGGGCAGTACGAAGTCGAGCTGGATGGTGCCGCACTGCCAGGAGCGGCCGAGCGCGTCTTTGATGTGGTATTCCACTTTCGGGCCGTAGAACGCGCCTTCGCCGGGCAGTTCTTCCCATTGCACGCCGCAGGCGGTGAGTGCGTCGCGCAGGCCTTGTTCGGCTTTATCCCAAGTTTCGTCGGTGCCGGCACGCTGTTCGGGGCGCAGCGAGAGTTTGATGCTGACGTGCTCGAAGCCGAATTGTTTGTAAATTTTCATCACCAGCTGGTTGAAGGCGCGGGTTTCTTCGGCGATTTGGTCTTCGGTACAGAAGATGTGGGCATCATCTTGCACGAAGCCACGCACGCGCATCAGGCCGTGCAGCGCGCCGGAAGGTTCGTTGCGGTGGCAGGAGCCGAATTCGGCCAGGCGCATGGGCAGATCGCGGTAGGAACGCAGGCCGTGGTTGAAGATTTGCACGTGGCCGGGGCAGTTCATCGGTTTTACGGCATAGTCGCGTTTCTCGGAGGAGGTGGTGAACATATTGTCTTTGTAGTTCGCCCAGTGGCCGGATTTTTCCCAGAAGGTTTTGTCGAGGATTTGCGGGGTTTTGACTTCGCAGTAGCCGGCGGCATCGAGCTCGCGGCGCATGTGCTGCTCGATGGTTTGCCACAGCGTCCAGCCGCGCGGATGCCAAAATACCATGCCGGGGGCTTCGTCTTGCAGGTGGAAGAGGTCGAGCTGTTTGCCGAGGCGGCGGTGGTCGCGTTTTTCGGCCTCTTCAATACGGGTAATGTAGGCTTTGAGCTCGTCTTTGCTAGCCCAGGCGGTGCCGTAGATGCGCTGCAGCATTTCGTTGTTGCTGTCGCCGCGCCAGTAGGCGCCGGCCAGCTTGGTGAGCTTGAAGTGTTTTAAAAACCGGGTGTTGGGTACGTGCGGGCCGCGGCACATATCCACGTATTCTTGGTGGTGGTACATGCCCATGGCTTCCACTTCGGGCATATCTTCAATCAGACGCAGTTTGTATTCTTCGCCGCGCTCTTGGAAGATTTTGATGGTTTCGGCGCGCGGGGTCATGATCTTGATCACATCGTAATCTTGATTGATCAGCTCTTTCATCCGTGCTTCGATGGCGGCTACGTCTTCGGGCGTGAAGGGTTTCTCTGTGGCGATGTCGTAGTAGAAGCCTTCTTCAATCACCGGGCCGATTACCATTTTGGCGTTGGGATAGAGCTGTTTCACGGCATGGCCGACCAAGTGCGCGCAGGAGTGGCGGATGATTTCCACGCCTTCCGGGTCTTTGGGCGTGATGATTTGCACGGCGGCGTCTTCGGTAATCGGGTCGCACGCATCGCACAATACGCCGTTCACTTTGCCGGCCACGGTGGCTTTGGCCAGTCCGGAGCCGATGGAGGCGGCGATTTGGGCAACGGTTACGGGGGCTTCGTATTGGCGCACGGAGCCGTCGGGCAGGGTGATGTTGATTTGGGACATGATGGTTTGTCTTTCTTTGAAATGGATAAACGGATGAATGGTTTGGGTTTCAGGTAGCCTTTATCGTTGCATTAGGCGAAACCGAAAAAGTAAAACAGCAGGAATAGGCCGACAAATGCTATGGCGGCCAATGCGGCAAGTGTGAGCAATAGCGCAAGCGCGGGAGGTAAACGGCGCATATGGCGGGTTCCTTACAGCTGTTTGGCCGGATTTTCAGGTAGCCTGAACAGCAATCCAAAAGGCTACCTGAAACAATGTTTCTAAAGGAAGCAGGGTTCCTGCAAAGTTAAAACTAGTAGCGGGCGGCCAAACAAAAAAGAACAACTGAAGTTCCCCAGAAACCCCTGCTGTTCCCACGAATTCTGGTAGGCACGATTGGATTCGAACCAACGACCCCCACCATGTCAAGGTGATGCTCTAACCAACTGAGCTACGTGCCTGTTTAAGGGGCAGCATTATACTGTTTTCCCACCCCCTGCGCAAAGAAAGCGCAGGGCCGGCAGCGGTTTGCTGTATCAGCTAAAGCAATCATTTTTTGCCGGGCAGCGAGCCGCAGCAGTATGGGCAATACGGCAAGGCGGGCTAACATGGTAGGAAGAAATAACTGCTTTAGCTATAATCGCCGGATTATTGATAACGTGTTCTCCCCATGCTCAAATTTACCCTACACAAAAAAGACGGCCACGCCCGCCGCGCCACCATCGAACTCAACCACGGCAGCATAGAAACCCCCGTGTTCATGCCCGTGGGCACCTACGGCTCGGTCAAAGCCATGACCCCGCAAAACCTGCACGACATCAACGCCCAAATTATTTTGGGTAACACCTACCATTTATGGCTGCGCCCCGGCCTTGAAGTCATCGAACAATTCGGCGGCCTGCATGATTTTATCGGCTGGAACAAACCGATTCTGACCGATTCCGGCGGCTTCCAAGTGTTTTCGCTGTCCAACATGCGTAAACTCACCGAAGACGGCTGCACCTTCAAAAGCCCGATTAACGGCGACAAACTCTTCCTTTCGCCCGAAATCTCGATGGAAATCCAAACCGTGCTCAACTCCGACATCGCCATGCAGCTCGACGAATGCACCCCCGGCGAAGCCACACGCGAGCAGGCCGAAAAATCGCTGCAAATGAGTCTGCGCTGGGCGGAACGCAGCAAAAAAGCCTTTGAAGATTTGAACAACCCCAACGCCCTGTTCGGCATCGTGCAGGGCGCGATGTACGAAGACCTGCGCGAACAGTCCCTGCGCGGACTGGAACAATTTGACTTCCCCGGCCTCGCCATCGGCGGCTTATCGGTGGGCGAACCCAAGCCCGAAATGTACCGCATGCTGCGCGCAGTCGGCCCCATACTGCCCGAACACAAACCACATTACCTGATGGGCGTCGGCACGCCGGAAGACTTGGTGTACGGCGTGGCGCACGGCGTGGATATGTTCGACTGTGTCATGCCCACCCGCAACGCCCGCAACGGCTGGCTGTTCACCCGTTTCGGCGACATCAAAATCAAAAACGCCAAGCACAAACACGACACCCGCCCGCTCGACGAATCCTGCACTTGCTACGCCTGTACGCATTTCAGCCGCGCCTATCTGCACCACCTGCACCGCGCCGGCGAAATTTTGGGCGCGCAGTTGAACACCATCCACAACCTGCATTTCTACCAAACCATCATGGTCGAAATGTGCGAAGCCATCGAGCAGGGCAAATTCGCCGACTGGCAGGCACAGTTCCACGAAAACAGGGCAAAGGGGACGGATTAAGCAGCAGGCTACCTGAAAAACAGGTTGAGTTGATTTGGAAAGATGTGCCAAGCATGACCGAGTTATCAGTTTCCAGTTTTGGAAGTATAGAGTGATGTTGGCACACTTCTCGACAGAATGATTTGCTTACATATGCATTCACATTCTTAAATAAGGCATACATCTGTTTGAGTTTTTTGACAGTAAGCAGTTTGGCATAGTAGGATTACTATGTTTCACGGTATTAATATTATAAGTAGACCATTTAGGAAAATCGTCATCATGAATAAAACCTTACTTTCAGTTCTGATTTGTACTGTGGCTTTAGCAGGCTGTAAAAAAGACGGATCAGATACGCCCAGTAATACAGGCTCCAACCAGCAAGCAAATCAAACCGCAGCAAAGCAAAATGAGGGTACAGTCCAACTGGGAACATCAGGCAACGCCGACCGAACCAGGAATATTAGCGTAGGCACGGGAGGCGGTAGCGCAAATAGCAATAACCACCCTGGAGCTGCTAATGGCAGCAACTCTGGAAATAATGCCACTAATAATGCTAACAATAACAATGCTACTAACAGCAATGCCAATAACAGCAATAATGGCAACAATAATAATGGGAATAACAACGTTAAAACCGTCTCCCTGAAAGAGGCGGCCGGTGACGTCCCCGGCTATGGGCGTGGTTTCTACCGTTATGGTAAAGACCCTTCTCAAATTACCGATGCTGATTTGGAAAATGCTTATCGTGAGGGCTATCGCCTGATGTATATGCCGGCAGACTTATCTCAATGGCGGAATCAGGATTTGCCCCAGTCGTATTTAAATGCACTGGATCAGGGCTTATCCAAAATGAAAAATGTTAATGCCATTTTGCGTTTTTCATACGACTACACAGCAGCCGGTCAAGATACCAATCTGGCACAGGTTCGTCGCCATATCGAGCAACTGCGCCCGATTTTGGCTAAAAACCGTGACAACATTTTCGTATGGCAGGCAGGCTTTATTGGTGCATGGGGTGAATGGCATTCCTCTGCCAATAATTTGAATACAGACCAAAATAAAGCCGAGGTAATCAAGGCCTTGCTGAATGCCAACAATAACGGCATTTATGCCAAGCTTCAGCTGCGTTACCCAGGCGATTTGATGAACTTCCGTAATAACAGCAGTCTGCCTCGCGGTGCCGCTTCCCTAGGTATGCATAACGACTGTTTTATGGCCAGCAAAGACGATGTGGGCACCTATTACCCACGCGGCAGCGGGCGCTCGCCAGAAGAGTTGCGCAGCTTTGCACGCGAAAACAGCATACATCAGGTATTCGGCGGCGAAACCTGCGAACCGCTGGCAGGAGCACGTACGAGCTGTGCTGATATTTTGAGGGAAGGCGCCGAATACCATGTGTCGTATCTGAACTACGACTACCACAAAACCTTTATCGGTAATTGGGAATCCGGCTCCTGCATGACAGAAGTCCGTAAGAGAATGGGCTACCGTTATGTAGTGGAAGAACTCAGTGCCTATGTTGACCAGCAAAACAGTAATATCGTTCACTGGTCGGCAAAAATCGCCAACCGAGGCTGGGCTAATGCACCTGATTGGGGCTATAAACTCTATCTCGTAGTAAACGGCCAAAAAGTCTTGTTGAACAACAGATTCTCAGTGCAGCCCGGTACGGTACAAAGTTTCCGTGGCAGCTTCTTGAAGAGCCAGCTGAATGGGAAAGCCCCGATTCTGCTGATCGATACGGAAGATGCTAATTATTCCGGCCCGCATCCGCTGCAATTTGCCAATGCTGATGATGGCAATGCACAAAAAGCACCGGAAGGCCCATTCCGCACCGGCCTGGCACTGAAATGGCTGTTGTCAATCTAAGTTGGTTTAGCTAATACAGCGGGAAACCTTGGAAACAGGGTTTCCTGCTGTTTGTGTATATAGAGTAGTATTGCTTAGATTGATAGTATTGATTGTGCTATTACACAAAAATACCGTCCAAGCAATTTGAGTGTTATCCACATGATCGAACAAATCATACCAACCATAATTGATAAGCATTTAGATAAAATCGTTAGTCGGCAACTGAACGCATTGCCTAGAAACATCGCTTCCGAAATGCGATCGGATCAGGTGTGTGAAGATGAAGACTGGTTTTTTTGGCTGCCCATTGCCAGTAAAGTGAGTGATGAGGAAATTGCCCAATGGGAAGATAGGACTAAACACCCTCTTCCCCAAAGCTACCGTACATTTTTAAAACACAAACATTTTTATGAATTACCGATTTCGGAGGCATCGTTTTTCGAACACCCTATTCATACTTGGCAGGCAAGCCTTGCCGAAGTGGTTTTTTCTGAGTATGCACAACCATTTTTGCTAGGTAAGGGTTACCTTCCCTTTGCCCATTGGAGCGACTGGGGCTATCTCTGTTTCGATACAAATCGAGACATCGCTAACCACGACTACCCAGTTGTGCTTTGGGATCATGAAAATGTTGACGAAGTACAAGATTTTGCTGGAGACTTCACTAGCTTGCTGTACCAGTTAGACCAGCAAGAACAACAGAATCCGATTTTCAGGTAGCCTCAAGCATAGCCCAAACAAAGCCCTGCCATTATCTGGCAGGGCTTTCTGATGTTTGCAAACCAGGTTTATTCCCACTCAATCGTGGCCGGCGGTTTGCCGCTCACGTCGTACACCACGCGGTTGATGCCGCGCACTTCGTTGATGATGCGGTTGGACACTTTGCCCAAGAGCGAGTAGGGCAGTTCCGCCCAGTGTGCGGTCATGAAGTCGCTGGTAATCACGGCGCGCAGGGCGACCACGTAGTCATAAGTGCGGCCGTCGCCCATCACGCCCACGGATTTCACGGGCAGAAACACGGCAAACGCTTGGCTGGTGAGGTCGTACCAAGAGGTGCCGTTTTCGTCTGTGTGGTTACGCAGTTCCTGAATGAAAATATCGTCTGCCTGGCGCAGCAGGTCGGCGTATTCGCGCTTCACTTCGCCCAGAATCCGCACGCCCAAGCCGGGGCCGGGGAAGGGGTGGCGGTACACCATTTCGCGCGGCAGGCCGAGCGCCACGCCCAGTTCGCGCACTTCGTCTTTGAACAAATCGCGCAGCGGTTCGAGCAGCTTCAGCTTCATGTTTTCAGGTAGCCCGCCCACGTTGTGGTGCGATTTGATGGCGTGGGCTTTTTTGGTTTTCGCGCCGGCGGATTCGATCACGTCGGGATAAATCGTGCCTTGCGCCAGCCATTTGGCGTTGGTGAGTTTTTTCTCTTCTGCGTCAAATACTTCAATAAATTCTGCGCCGATAATTTTGCGTTTTTGCTCGGGGTCGGTCACGCCGGCGAGTTTCGCCATAAACTGTTCGCTGGCATCCACGTGAATCACGCGCACGCCCAAGTTGTCGGCAAACATTTTCATCACGTTTTCGGCTTCGTTCAGGCGCAGCAGGCCGTGGTCAACGAAGACGCAGGTAAGCTGGTCGCCGATGGCGCGGTGGATCAGCGCGGCGGCCACGGAGGAATCCACGCCGCCGGACAAGCCCAAAATCACTTCGTCGCTGCCGACTTGTTCGCGGATTTTGGCCACGGCTTCGTCGATGTAGTTCGGCATGGTCCAGCTGGGCTGTGCGCCGCAGATGTCGAGCACGAAGCGGTTAATGAGGGTGCGGCCTTGTTTGGTGTGGGTGACTTCGGGGTGGAATTGGATGCCGTAGAAGCGGCGTTCGGCGTTTTCCATCATGGCGATGGGGCAGGACGGCGTGCTGCCGATGGTGCGGAAGTTTTCAGGCAGCCTGCACACTTTGTCGCCGTGGCTCATCCACACGTCCAAGGTGTTCGGTGCGCCGTCTTGAATGCCGCTGGTGAGCGCGCTGTCTTGCGTTTGCACTTGTGCGTAGCCGAATTCGCGCTGGTTGCCGGCCTGCACTTCGCCGCCCAAGTGGTGCGCCATGAACTGCATGCCGTAGCAGATGCCGAGCACGGGCACGCCCAAATCGAACAGCCCCGTGTCGGCCTGATATTCGCTGTCGTACACGGAATTGGGGCCGCCGGAAAGGATGATGCCTTTCGGGTTGAAGGCTTTGATGTCGGCCAGCGGCATGTCGTAGGGGTGCAGCTCGCAATACACATGGGCTTCGCGCACGCGGCGGGCGATGAGCTGGGTGAC
This sequence comes from Eikenella sp. HMSC071B05, assembly GCF_001811325.1. Classification (NCBI taxonomy): domain Bacteria; kingdom Pseudomonadati; phylum Pseudomonadota; class Betaproteobacteria; order Neisseriales; family Neisseriaceae; genus Eikenella; species Eikenella sp. HMSC071B05. The sequence continues at coordinate 31,460 of NZ_KV804550.1, forward strand.
TTGCGAACCGAAGTCGAGGATGAGGATTTTGTCGGGGCTGGTCATATCGGTATCTCTGTGTGGATTTGGATAGGATTTCTTGTTTCAGGTAACCTCTGCCCGCTTTGGCAGTAAGTCAGGCTACCTGAAATATAGGGGTTAAACGCAGCAAGGTTGGTCGGTTTAACGGTAGCGCCGCAAGATGCGCTGGATGTGTGAGCGGCGCTGCCGGCATACTGCCGCTGTGTCTGCATCGGTGCCGGTGTCGTAACGGTTGCGCTCGGCTTCCACCTGTGCGCCGTTTTGCCGCCACCATGCTTCTTGGTCGCGGTTGAAGCAGGGTTTGCTTAACTGCATCAGCTTGTCGGCTTGCTGCTCGGCGGCTTGGGGGAGCGCGAAAGTGTCGTTGTCGGTACAAGCAAACAGATAAGTCATAACTTCGATACTGTCGCGGTTAATCTGCCGGCATTGCCGGGCGGTGGGCTGGGCGGCCGCAGCCAGGGGCAGCAGGACCAATATCATCACTAAACGTTTCATGCCTACTCCTTGCGTGAGAAAAATAGACAAACGAAATATTGGGATAGTGTTTTCAGGTAGCCTCACCATCATGGCAGGCTACCTGAAAGCTCAAGCAAACAGTTTTTGCACTTCCGCGCCTACATCGTCGGCACGCATGAAGGTTTCGCCGATTAGGAAGCTGTGTACGCCGTGGCTGCGCATGAATTGCACGTCTTCGCGGCTGCGGATGCCGCTTTCGGTAATCACGATGCGGCCTTCGCCGGTGATTTCGGGCAGCAAATCCAGGGTTTGCTGCAGGCTCACTTCAAAGGTGCGCAGGTTGCGGTTGTTCACGCCGCGCAGCGGGGTGGTGAGGCGGCAGCATTTTTCCAGCTCGTCGGCGTGGTGCAGCTCCAGCAACACGGCCATGCCCGATTCGTGGGCGATGCCTTCGAATTCTTCCAGCTGGGTTGGGCTGAGCGCGGCGGCAATCAGCAGCACGGCATCGGCGCCCATGGCGCGGGATTGGTAGATTTGGTAGGCGCTCACCATAAAGTCTTTGCGCAACACGGGCAGCGCCACGGCGGCGCGGGCGGCTTTCAGGTAGCCTGCCGAGCCTTGGAAGTAGGGTTCGTCGGTGAGCACGGACAGGCAGGCGGCGCCGGCGGTTTCGTAGGCGCGCGCCAGCTGCTCGGGATGGAAGTCCGGCCGGATCAGCCCCTTGCTGGGGCTGGCTTTTTTGATTTCGGCAATCAGCGCGGCGCGGCCTTGGCTGTGTTGGGCACGCATGGCCTGTACGAAGCCGCGCGGCGGCGGCATATCGGCGACCCGGGCGCGCAGTTCGGCCAAGGGCAGGGTGGCTTGGGCGGCGGCCACTTCTTGCTGTTTGGTGGCGAGGATGCGGGTGAGGATGTCGCTCATCGGTGGGTGTGCTCTTCGGGCAGGGCGGCGTGGCGCTGGTTGAACTGCTCCAGGGTTTCCAGATTGTGCAGGAAGCGCGAAAGCTCCCGCAGGGCGTTGGTGTATACGTCTTTTTTAAATTCAATCACTTCGTCGATGGGTGCCCAATAGTCGTGCCAGCGCCAGGCGTCGAATTCCGGCTGGCTGCTGGCGCGCAGGTGCACATCGCTTTCGCGGCCGGTGAGCCGCAGCAAATACCAAATCTGTTTCTGCCCGCGATACGCGCCGCGCCATTGGCGGCGCACCCAGTTGCCGGGCACGTCGTAGCGCAGCCAGTCGCGGGTGCGGCCGAGGATTTTCACGTGGTGCGGCAAAAGGCCCACTTCTTCGGCCAGCTCGCGATACATGGCGGCCTCGGGGCTTTCGCCGGGCTTGATGCCGCCCTGCGGAAACTGCCAGGAATGCTCCTGCACGCGTTTGCCCCAGAACACTTCGTTGCGCTGGTTGGTGATGATGATGCCGACATTGGGGCGATAACCTTCTCTGTCCAACATAATATTTTTCGCCCAATTTGAATAATTTTAAACGTACGGATTTTCCCACAAAACGGCACGGCAGGCTACCTGAAAGCTTTCAGGTAGCCTGCCGTCTTGCTCTATTTTATTTGAATACGCTATATCTTGCCTACCCACGCGGATGGTGTTGCACCACCAGTTGTTTGAGCCGCTCGTTGGCCACGTGGGTGTAGATTTGCGTGGTGTTCAGGCTGGCGTGGCCGAGCATCATCTGCACGCTGCGCAGGTCGGCGCCGTGGTTCACCAGATGGGTGGCGAAGGCGTGGCGCAGGCCGTGCGGGCTGAGCTCGCTGATGCCGGCTTCTGCGGCGTAGCGTTTCACCATCTGCCACACCAACTGGCGGCTGATGCCGCTGCGTTTTTGCCCCACGAACACGAAATCGCACGGGGTGTGCTTGAGCAATTCGCCGCGCGCGGTTTTCAGGTAGCGTTCCAACCAATGCACGGCTTCGGCACCCAGCGGCACGATGCGCTGCTTGTTGCCCTTGCCGATTACGGTAACCACGCCGCGCTGCAAGTCTAAATCCTGCAGCTGCATTTGGGCGGCTTCGGACACGCGCAGGCCGGTGGCATACAGCGTTTCCAGCACGGCTTTGTCGCGCAGGCCGAAGATGGTTTCCGTGTCGGGCGCGGCCAGAAGCGCGTCGATTTGTGCTTCGCCGATCAGCGGCGGCAGGGCGCGGCCTTGGCGCGGCGGACGCAGGTGTTGTGCGGGGTTGTCGCTGCGGCGGTTTTGCAGCTGCAAAAAGCCGTAGAGCTGTTTGACGGCGGAGAGGGCGCGCGCTTGGGAAGCGGGTTTCTCATCCGGGGCATACACGGCATCGGCCAAGGCATCGGCATCGGCCTGCTGCCAATCCAAACTTTGCACGTGCAGGCGGCGGGCGACTTTTCCCAAGTCGCGCCGGTAGCCGGCCAGGGTGTTGGCGGCGAGGCGGCGGGTGAGGAAGAGCTCGTCCAGCGTTTGCTCGATGGGCTCTTGCCAGGCGGCGGGCAGCGGCTCGGCCGGGTTCACAATGCCACTCCTTCGTGCGCAAGCAGCCAGCGTTTCACCGCCAGGCTGCGTTCGGTATCTCCGCCCATGCTGAAGCCGCCTAGTCCGTTGGCCGAGAGCACGCGGTGGCAGGGAATCAATAGCGGCAGCGGGTTTTTGCCGCAGGCGCCGCCCACGGGGCGCGGGTGGCTGCCGATGCGTTTGGCAAGCCATTGGTAGCTGCGGGTTTCGCCGAACGGAATCTGCGCAATCTGCGCCCACACGGCCTGTTGAAATGCTGTGCCTGCGGGCGGCACAAACGGCGGCAGCGGGGTAGGGCTACCTGAAAAATAGCTGTCCAGCCATTGTGCCAGCGGGGTGTCGTTGGGCAGTGCGGGCAGGAAGGGCGCGGCGCTGTGCTGCAGCAGGATTTCGGCGGGCAGGCCGTTGTGCAGGCGGCACAGCAGCGTACCGAAGGGGGCTTGGTAACAGTATTGCATGGCGGTGTTCCGCTAGGCCGTTTCGCGCAGCGCGTCGAGCACGGCTTGGGCGTGGCCGGCGGCTTTCACTTTGCGCCATTCGCGCGTGATGTGGCCTTGTGCATCCAAAACGAAGGTGCTGCGTTCGATGCCGAACACTTTTTTGCCATACATATTTTTCTCTTTGATGACATCGAACAGGCGGCACACGGTTTCATCCTTATCCGACAAGAGCGGCACTTCCAGCGCATATTTGCACACGAATTTCTGATGGCTGGCCACGCTGTCACGCGATATGCCGGCTACCTGAAAACCGAGCGCCTGAAATTCGGGTAAGAGTGCGCTGAATTGCTGCGCTTCGGTGGTGCAGCCGGGCGTGCTGTCTTTGGGATAAAAATACAGCACCAGCGGCAGGTGGTCGGCGGCGGCGAAATCGTTGCCGTTTTGGTCGGGCAGGGTGAAAAGATAATGGGTGCTCATGGCGGCTCCTAACGGGATGAAATCGGCTGGCATTATAGCGTTAAACCGGATAGATATTGGGAAAGCGTTCGGCTTAGGGTTTGTTGGGGCAAGTGTTTCAGCTAGCCTTTTTGGGTTTCAGGTAGCCTTAATGTGTGGTATAAGCACGGCGTTTTGTTTTCAACGCACACTTTAAGGATTAAATCCATGAACGCAATCGATTTGCTTACCACCCGCCGTTCGGTGCGCCACCTTGCCGAACCCGCACCCAACGATGCCCAGCTGGAAATCATTTTGCAGGCCGCCACGCAAGTGCCCGACCACGGCAACCTCACGCCGTGGCATTTTGTGGTGGTGCAAAGCGAGGAGGGGCGGCAGGCCTTCCGCCAAATTTTGCAGCAGTGTGCCGAAGAAATCGGCGGCGAAGCGGCACGCAAGGCCGAAGTGCTGGGGCAGATGGCGCCGCTGGTGATCGGCGTGGTGTCCAAACCCAAGCTGGACTGCCTCAAGCCGAAGCCGGAGTGGGAGCAGATGCTCAGCGCCGGTTGCGCCGCCTATGCCGCCCAACTGGCGGCCAAGGCGCAAGGTTTCGACAATGTGTGGATTACCGGGCTGTGGGTCAACACCGCCGCGCTGCGCGAAGCCTTCGGCTGTGGCGAACACGACAAAATCATCGGCCTGCTGATGATCGGTACGGCACAGAAAGAGGCCGACGGCCCGAAAAATACGGATTTGAGCGAGTTGGTCAGCCGTTGGTAATGCGGTCGGTAAAAGGCTACCTGAAAGCATAAGCTTCAACACAGTTGAAACGGGCAATGCGAGTTGCTGCGAAGCTAAAATTTTCAGGTAGCC
>NZ_KV804550.1:36271-47563 GCF_001811325.1 Eikenella sp. HMSC071B05
CTGCGAAGCTAAAATTTTCAGGTAGCCTTTTGCCGACTTGTTACTGGGAGTAGAGGGTTTCAACATATCGTTGAATTGTAGCTGATGTGCGGGAAGCACAAGCTGCCTGTTATTTGGCTTGAATTTTGTTGCAGCGGAAGCTTTCAGGTGGCCTTTATTGCATAACGCTATCTGGATTGTCCCAACAACAAAAAGGCTACCTGAAAATTTCAGGTAGCCTTTTATTCAGCTGAATGCCAATCTTACTTGGCGGCTTGATCTACGCGTTCGCGCAATTCCTTGCCGGCCTTGAAGTGCGGCACGTATTTCTCGGGCACGTTCACTTTTTCGCCGGTTTTCGGATTGCGGCCAATGCGTGCCGGACGATGGTTCAGGTCGAAACTGCCGAACCCGCGAATCTCGATACGCTGACCACGAGCCAGCGCACGGGTCATGGCATCCACCAAAACCTTCACGCTTTGCTCCACATCCTTAACAGCCAGGCGGGAATGCCCTTGAGCCAGGTACTTCTCGGCCAGATGGGCCATCAACTCTGATTTGGTCATTTTGCGCTATCCTTATTCGTTTTCGCCGCCCAGCTTGGCCTTGAGCAAATCGCCCAGGCTGGTGGTGCCGGCATGGCTGGCCGCTGCGTTCACGGTGTTGAGCGCTTCGCGGTTTTCTTTGGCCGTGCGGGCTTTTACCGACAGCTTGATATTGCGGTTTTTGCGGTCTACGGTAACGATGACGGCTTCCACTTCGTCGCCTTCTTTGAGCTTGGTGGTCAAGTCTTCCACGCGCTCGCTGTCGAACTCGGAAGCAGGCAGGTAGGCCACCACTTCGTCGGCCAGCTGCACTTCGGCACCTTTGGCTTCAACAGATTTCACGGTGCCTTTCACCAAGGCGCCTTTGTCGTTGATGCTGATGTAGCTGCCGAAGGGGTCGCCTTCGAGCTGTTTGATGCCCAAGCTGATGCGTTCTTTCTCTACATCGATAGACAATACAACGGCTTCCACATCTTCGCCTTTTTTGTATTTGCGTACGGCTTCTTCGCCGCTTTCGCTCCAGGAGAGGTCGGAGAGGTGTACCAGGCCGTCGATGTTGCCGGGCAGGCCCACGAAAATACCGAAATCGGTGATGGATTTAACCGCGCCGGTGAGTTTGTCGCCTTTGTTGAAGTTGGCGGCAAATTCTTCCCACGGATTGGCCTGGCATTGTTTCATGCCCAGGCTGATGCGGCGGCGGTCTTCGTCGATGTCCAGAATCATCACTTCTACTTCGTCGCCCAGCTGAACCACTTTGCTCGGGTGAACGTTTTTGTTGGTCCAGTCCATTTCGGAAACGTGTACCAAGCCTTCGATGCCCTGTTCGATTTCAACGAATGCACCGTAGTCGGTCAGGTTGGTTACCTTGCCGAACAGGCGGGTGCGGGCGGGGTAACGGCGAGCGAGGCCGCTCCAGGGGTCTTCGCCAAGCTGTTTCATACCCAAAGATACGCGGCTGCGGTCTTGGTCGAATTTCAATACTTTGGCTTCTACTTCCTGGCCCACTTCCAGCACTTCGCTGGGGTGCTTCACGCGGCGCCATGCCAAATCGGTGATGTGCAACAGGCCGTCGATGCCACCCAAGTCTACGAATGCGCCGTAGTCGGTGATGTTCTTCACGATACCTTTCACCACGGTGCCTTCCTGCAGGGTTTCCAGCAGAGCCTGGCGCTCTTCGCCCAGGGTTTCTTCCAGCACGGCGCGACGGGATACCACTACGTTGTTGCGTTTGCGATCCAGTTTGATCACTTTGAATTCAACTTCTTTGCCTTCAAAGTGAGAAGTGTCTTTCACCGGGCGCACGTCTACCAGAGAGCCTGGCAGGAAAGCGCGGATGCTGTTGATCATCACGGTGAGGCCGCCTTTGACCTTGCCGTTGATCACGCCGGAGAGGATCTCGCCGCTTTCCATGGCTTCTTCCAAAGCCAGCCAATCGGCAGCGCGTTTGGCTTTTTCGCGGGAGAGTTTGGTTTCGCCGAAGCCGTTTTCTACGGATTCGATGGTTACGGTAACGAAATCGCCTACTTTAACTTCCAGTTCGCCCTGGGCGTTTTTGAATTCGTTCAAATCAATCAGGGATTCGGATTTCAGGCCGGCGTTCACGATAACGTGTTTGTCGGTAATCGCCACCACTTCGGCGGTAATCACCTCGCCCTGATTCATTTCTTGTACGGCTGAGTATTCTTCCAGTAACTGGGCAAAATTTTCCATAAGGTTTTGTCTTTTCCACGCACGGCCAAGGAGTGCGGAGGGTTGGAGTTGATAGAAGCCTGCCACCCTTGGCATGGCAGGCGTGAGTTAAATCAATTGTTTATACAACACAGTCGCGCCCAAGCGGAACGGATGTGCCGGAAACGCGGCATTATACAGTAACTTTATTTTTCCCGATACCAATCAAGCACTTTTTTTACCGATTCTTCAATCGTCAGCGCCGAAGTGTCGAGCAGATGGGCTTCAGGTAGCTTTTGCAGCGGCGCAACGGCGCGGTTGCGGTCGGCTTCGTCGCGTGCTTCGATATCGGCCAAAATGCGCTCGAAACCCGCGCCCGCAAGCGGTACGCCGATTTGTTTGGCACGGCGTTCGGCACGCACCTGCGGCGAAGCAGTGAGGAAAACCTTGAGCACGGCATCGGGGAATACCACCGAGCCCATATCGCGCCCGTCGGCCACCAGCCCCTGTTCGGTTAGAAACGCGCGCTGCCGCTGCAACAAAGCCGTGCGTACAGCAGGCAGCGCCGCCACCCGTGATGCCCCCATGCCGATTTCTTCGCTGCGGATGGCGGCGGAAACATCTTCCCCTTCCAACAGCACCGCGCCCTCGACAAACTCCACCGGCAAAGCCTGCGCCAGCGTGGCCACCTCGGTTTCGTTATCCCAAGCGGTTTGGCGGTTGTGCGCATAGAGCGCGGTGATGCGGTAGAGCGCGCCCGAATCCAGATAACGCCAGCCCAAGGCATCCGCCACCTGCTGCGCCACCGTGCCTTTGCCCGATGCGCTCGGCCCGTCGATTGCGATTACTTTTTGCGGCATAGCTGTCTCCGAAAAAAGATGCCATCTTACCCGAGATTGCCGATGAACGGGGGCAGGGATGGTGCGGATAGGGGAGGTGTGGGCAGGAAAGGCTACCTGAAAAATGGTGCGGCTAAATGGTAGGGAACGGGTTTTCAGGTAGCCTTTAAGATGGTTTTAGCAGGGTGCGGAACTTGTGCACATGAGTAGTATTTCTAATTGAGAGCGCCTCTACAGCATGTGCCTAGCCATGCAGATTCTGCTTTTTCCATTTGCGGATGCGCACTCGGAAGTTGGTAAACGGCGCAACCGTATTGATGTGCACCCATTTCCAGATCGGCCATTTTGCCTGGTTATTTGCCCATCTGCGCTGGTTGGGCTCAAATAACTCCTGTTCGGACAGCGTTTCCAGCCATGTGCAGATTTGGGCAGCCTGCTCACGCAGTTGGGTTTGTGCCTCTTGCAGCGAGAGGCTGCTGTATTGCCGGTAAAACTGCTGGTACAGCCCGCCCAAATCGTTCCATTTATAGCCTTCGGCGGGCGTATGAACGGTTTGGCCTGCCTGCTCGTCTCGCTCCCATTGCAACAGCAGGCCGGTCCAACCGAGCTGGTAGGCCAGATGTTCGGCCGGAGTTTTGCCGTCGGGCACGGCGCGGTGGTGTTTGTCGGCTTCGGCAATATCGGCAAATTCAGCGAGGTATTTGTCTAGCGCGGTGTGGATGGCCGTAATCAGTTCGGCGGCGTTGGCGTAGGTTTTCATGGAGCTGTCTTTGTGTTGATTTGCGTGCATGCAATTTGGGTTATCACTTAGCCAAACCATCATGCGCCCAAGTGGGTTGCAGATAAGGAAACAGGTTTTCAGGTAGCCTTTTAATCCGTTCCACCCAGCATCCCCAGCAATTCCTCCTCGCTCAACACCGCAATTCCCAGCGCTTGCGCCTTTTCCAGTTTGCTGCCTGCGGCTTCACCCGCCACCACGAAATCGGTTTTTTTGGACACGCTGCCGCTCACTTTGCCGCCGGCGGCTTCGATGAGGGCGGCGGCTTGGTCGCGTTTCAGGGTGGGCAGGGTGCCGGTCAGGACAAAGGTTTTGCCGGCGATGGGGCTGTTTTTGGGGTGCAGGCTGCCTGAAACGTCGCCTGTGCTGCTTTCAGGCAGCGCTTCGGTGAAGGCGGTGATTTCTTGCAGCAAGGCGGCGTGTGCAGGCTGCCTGCGCCAGTCTTGCCATTCTTGCGGCAGGGCTTGGTCGGTTTGCAGGGCGTGCAGGCTGCCGGCGAGTTGCCAGAGTTCGGCGGCGCGTTTTTCGCTGAGTTTGATGTCGGGCAGGCGTTGCAGCCATTGTTCGGGCGCGATGTGTGCGCGGGTTTGGGGCGACGGGGCGGCGGCTTGCGGGGCGACGTGTTGCAATAGGTCGTCCAGCATTTTTTGCTGTGCAGGCTGCCTGAAATAATGGGCGATGGCGTGGGCGACGACGCTGCCGATGTCGGGCAGGCAGGCGAGGATGGGTTCGGGGGCGCGGCGCACGGTGTCGAGGTTGCCGAACGCGGATGCCAGCTGTTTGGCGGTGCTTTCGCCGACGTGGCGGATGCCGAGGGCGAACAGGAAGCGGGCGAGCGGCGGGGTGCGGCTTTGGGCGATGCTGTCCAAGATGTTCTGTGCCCATTTGGTGGCGGCGGATTTGCTGTCTTTGATGGTTTGCAGTTGGGCGATATCCAGTTGGTAAATATCGGCAAAGCTGTGCAATACGTCGGCGGCGACGAGGGCTTCGATTTGCTTGTCGCCCAGCCCGGCGATGTCCATGGCTTTGCGGCTGGCGAAGTGGATAAGCCCTTGTGCGCGCTGGGCTTGGCAGAGCATGCCGCCGGTGCAGCGGGCAACGGCTTCGCCGGGTTCGCGTTCTACGGCGCTGCCGCACACGGGGCAGGTTTCAGGTAGCCTGAACGGCTCGTACGTCGCTTCCATTTGTTCGCCCAATAAATCAACAGGCTGCATCGGGCGGCGTTCCAGCAGCACGCGCACCACTTCGGGAATCACGTCGCCCGCGCGGCGTACAACCACGGTGTCGCCCACACGCACGTCTTTGCGCGCCACTTCGTCTTGGTTGTGCAGCGTGGCGTTGGTGACGGTAACGCCGCCCACGAACACGGGTGCAAGCCGCGCCACGGGGGTGATTGCGCCGGTGCGGCCGACCTGCACGTCAATCGCTTCCACGGTGGTGAGCGCTTCTTCGGCGGGGAATTTGTGCGCAATCGCCCAACGCGGCGCGCGCGACACGAAGCCGAGTTGCTGCTGTTCGGCCAACGAGTTCACTTTGACCACCATGCCGTCGATTTCATACGGCAGGCGGGGGCGGTGTTCGGCCAGCCGTTCGTATTCGCGCAACACGGCCGCCGCGCCGGTGTACGCGCCGAAATAGCCTTCGGGCAGGGAAAAGCCGAGTTCGTGCAGCAGCGCGAGTTCTTCGATATGGCTTTCAGGTAGCCTTTCCGCGCCTGAAAGTTGGGCGATGCCGTAGGCGAAAAAATGCAGTTTGCGCTGTGCGGTGATTTTGGAATCGAGCTGGCGCAGGCTGCCTGCGGCGGCGTTGCGCGGGTTGGCGAAAGGCTTTTGGCCGGCTTCGAGCTGGCGTTGGTTCAGCGCGGCAAAATCGGCTTTGAGCATCAGCACTTCGCCGCGCACTTCCAACAGTGCAGGCTGCTTTTCGCCGTGCAGTTTCAGCGGGATGTTGCGCACGGTTTTGATGTTTTCGGTTACGTTTTCGCCCGTGGTGCCGTCGCCGCGCGTGGCCGCCTGCATCAAAATCCCGTTTTGATACAACAGGCTGACCGCCAGCCCGTCAAACTTCGGCTCGGCGGCGTATTCCACCTGCGCCACGCCCAATTCCTTGCGCACGCGCTCGTCAAACGCCAAAAATTCGGCGTGGTCGAACGCGCCCGTTTCGTCGTCGCGCGGCGAAAACGCGTTGTTCAGCGACAACATCGGCACGGCGTGCACCACGGTTTCAAAGCCCGCCAACACTGCGCCGCCCACCCGCTGCGTGGGGCTTTCAGGCAGTTTGAACTGCGGATATTCGGCCTCCAAGGCTTCCAGCTCGCGGTAGAGCCGGTCGTATTCGGCATCGGGCACGCTGGGCGCGTCCAAAGTGTAGTATTCGTGAGCGTAGCGGTTGAGCGTTTGCACGAGGGTGCGGATGCGTTGTTGGGGGTTGGACATGGTGATGGGGCGGAAACAAAATAAAACGGCGCATATTATCACGTGCCCAAGGGGAAGAGGCTACCTGAAAGGAGGGAATAAAGGCTTTCAGGTAGCCTGTATAATACGCGGCATCTCTAAAAGAAGGAGCCCACCATGGCCGAACTGAATGACCATATCTACGAGCAAATCACCGCGCTGTGCGAACAAGGCGACGAGCTGGCCGATGCGGAGCGCTATGCCGAAGCCATCGAATGTTTTTGGCAGGCATGGGATTTGCTGCCCGAGCCGCAAACCGAATGGGAAGCTGCCACTTGGATACTGGCCGCCGTGGGCGACACCGAATTTTTGCGCGGCAGCCACGAAGCCGCCCGCGATGCCCTCAGCCACGCCATGCACTGCCCCGATGGCATCGGCAACCCCTTTTTGCATCTGCGGCTCGGCCAGGCGCAATTTGAATTAGGCAACTTTGAGCGTGCCGCCGACGAACTCATCCGCGCCTACGCGCTGGGCGAAGAGGAAATGTGGGCAGGCGAAGATCCGAAATACCTCGACTTCCTCGCCACCGTGTGCGAGGACATCGAAAATTACAGCCGCAAGCATTGAGCCGCGTTGTTTTGCCATTTAAGGCTACCTGAAGGTACAGCTTCAATGAAGTTATAGTGAATTAACAAAAACCAGTACAGCGTTGGCTCGCCTTGCCGTAACGTGTGTACTGTCTGCGGCTCGCCGCCTTGTCCTGATTTTTGTTAATCCACTATAAAACAAGGCTTCCGTAGGAAGCTGAGTTTCTGCGGAGCAGGCCGAGGCTGCAACGAAGAGAAGCAAGCCGAGTTGCTGCATAGTTAAGCTGTAAGCTATTGTTTCCACATGGCCAGCAATTTTCAGGTAGCCTCTTACCCTATGGATTGATAAACCACCCATGCCCCCACGTTCCCGCCCGCTCACCCCCGCCGAAACAAGGCTCGCCCGCAGCGTGTTTGGCAGCGGGCTGCGTTATGAACGAATCCGCCTGCACGGCGGCGCGTGGTGGCTGCCTACCCGCAATATTGCCATCGCCCCCTTCGGCCATGTTTACTTCCCCGCCAACCGCTTCTGCCCCGATTTCGCCAAGCGCCCCTTGATCGAACGCGCCTGGCTGGTGCACGAGCTGGCGCACGTTTGGCAGCATCAAAACGGCTTCCCCGTGTGGCTTGGCGGCAGTTTGCTGGCCCTGCGTTTGGGTTACCTGAAAAATCGTGCCTACCGCCTGCCCATGCTCGACACTGTGCCGCACTTAAACCGCCTCAATATGGAGCAGCAGGCCGAAATCTTTGCCCTGTATTACCGCGCCGCCATTTGCTGCGACCCGGCTGCCGCCCCTTATTTGCCCCAGTTGCAACGCTTATTGCAGCCGTTTTTTGCCAACCCGAAAAGCCGCGAACTGTGGCCGAAGTGGTTTTAAAAGCGGAGTGAGGCTATGTTTTAACTGCGCGGAAACTTGGCTTCCTGCGGAAGCCTCGTTTTAACTTCGTTGAAGCTGTGCTTTCAGGTAGCCTTTGGGGCGTATATAGAAGGTTAGCCGATTCTATCTGGCTTAGACTTTTTTCTTCTATCCATTAAAAATTTATTTATAAAGACGGGGTGGAGTGGAAAGAAGAGAAGGATGTATAGTCTTATAATTTTATTCAATAGCTTGAAAAATAATATTTTTCTTAAAATTAAATAAAATTGGTTCGGGCTGGTTTTGCTGCTTGTATTAATTTCATTCATGCAAAGCAGCAAATTTATCGCTTGCAACTTGCCTTGTCCTGCCGCAAACTCGCCTCCTGAGAAATTTTACTTATTTCCTAAACATTTTCTGTTTTGCAAACCATTGAAGGAGTTTTTATGAACACATTCCACCTCTCCGGCTATCCGCGCATCGGCGCGAAGCGCGAGCTGAAATTTGCCGTTGAAGCCTTTTGGAAAGGCGCGAAATCCGAAGCCGAATTGCAGCAGGTAGCGGCCGATATCCGCCGTGCCAACTGGGCCACCCAAAAAACCGCCGGTGCCGATTTGCTGCCGGTGGGCGATTTTTCGTTCTACGACCATGTGCTGGATTTGCTCTGCACCTTGGGCGGCATTCCCTCCCGTTTCGGCTTCGACGCAGCCAAGCTGACTTTGCCGGAATACTTCCAGCTGGCACGCGGCAACGCCACCCAGTTTGCGATGGAAATGACCAAATGGTTCGACACCAACTATCACTTCATCGTGCCCGAATGGTCGGCCGACACCGAATTTAAGGTAAACGCCAAAAACCTGATTGCCCAAATCAAAGAAGCCAAAGCGCAAGGCCACGACATCAAGCCCACGCTGGTGGGTCCGGTTACGCTGGCTTGGTTGGGCAAGAAAAAAGAAGACTTCGGCTGCCGTGTAACCAAACTGCTGCTGCCCAAACTGCTGCCTGCCTACGCACAACTCTTGCGCGAACTGGCTGCCGAAGGCGTGGATTGGATTCAGATCGACGAGCCGATTTTGGCGGCTGAAGCTTCACAAGTGTGGCTGGACGCATTCGCCCCTGTGTATCAGGAACTGGCCAACACCGGCGTGCGCATCGTAATCGGCACTTATTTCGCCTCTGTGGCCGAACACCTGAACCTGTTGAAATCCCTGCCCGTACACGGTGTGCACATCGACTGCATACGCGCACCGGAGCAGCTCTCTGTGTTTGCCGACGGCTGGCCGGACAACCGCGTGCTGTCTGTGGGCCTGATTGATGGCCGCAACGTGTGGCGTGCCAACCTGAACAAGGTAATCGACACGCTCGAGCCTGTGAAAGCCAAATTCGGCAACAATTTGTGGATTGCCCCCTCCTGCTCGCTGCTGCACAGCCCGCAAGACTTGGCCGTGGAAGAAAAACTGGATGGCGAAATCAAATCTTGGATGGCCTTTGCCGCACAGAAACTGGTGGAACTGGGCGTGGTGAAACAGGCTTTGGCACACGGCAAATCTGCCGTTCAGGCTGCCTTGGCCGAATCCGATGCCGCTGCCGCCGACCGCGCCACTAATAAGAAAATCCACAACGCAGCCGTACAAAAACGCGTGGCCGACCTGCCTAAAGGCGCCGACCAACGCAAATCGCCGTTTGCCCGGCGCATTCAGGCACAGCAGGAATGGATGAAGCTGCCCGTGCTGCCCACCACCACCATCGGCTCCTTCCCGCAAACCACCGAAATCCGCCAAGCGCGCGCCGCGTTCAAGAAAGGCGAGCTCTCCGCTGCCGACTACGATGCCGCGATGAAGAAGGAAATCGCCTACTGCGTTGAAATCCAAGAGAAATTGGAATTGGATGTGCCCGTACACGGCGAAGCCGAGCGTAACGACATGGTGGAATACTTCGGCGAACAGCTGGCCGGCTACTGCTTCAGCCAATTCGGCTGGGTGCAGAGCTACGGCAGCCGCTGCGTGAAACCGCCGATTATTTTCGGCGACGTGTCCCGCCCCAATCCGATGACCGTTTATTGGTCTACCTACGCGCAAAGCCTCACCAAACGCCCGATGAAAGGCATGCTCACCGGCCCGGTAACCATGTTCAAATGGTCGTTTGTGCGCGACGACGTACCGCTGAGCGTGGTAGCCAAACAAATCGCATTGGCGCTGAACGACGAAGTGCTGGATTTGGAAAAAGCCGGCATCAAGGTTATTCAGATCGACGAGCCCGCCATCCGCGAAGCCATGCCGCTGAAAAAAGCGCAGTGGGACGAATATCTGACCTGGGCCTGCGAAGCTTTCCGCCTCTCCAGCACCGGTGCGGAAGACAGCACCCAAATCCACACCCATATGTGCTATTCCGAGTTCAACGACATCCTGCCTGCCATCGCCAGCATGGATGCAGACGTGATTACCATTGAAACTTCACGTTCCGACATGGAATTGCTCACCGCGTTCGGCGACTTCAAATACCCGAACGACATCGGCCCCGGCGTGTACGACATCCACAGCCCGCGCGTGCCCACCGAAGCCGAAGTGGAGCGCTTGCTGCGCAAAGCGATGGAAGTGGTGCCGGTAGAGCGCCTGTGGGTCAACCCCGACTGCGGCCTGAAAACCCGCGGCTGGAAAGAAACCTTGGAACAGCTTGAAGTGATGATGGCGGTTACCAAGAAACTGCGTAAGGAATTGGCGGATAAAAACGTTACCCGCTAAACGCTGAGGCAGTTGGAATGAGCAAAGGCTACCTGAAACTTTCAGGTAGCCTTTTTGTTTGTGTGTGGGTTTCAGGTAGCCTTTAGCGCCGTTTGAATTTCGTCCAAGCTATGCTTTATAGTGGATTAACAAAAATCAGGACAAGGCGGCGAGCCGCAGACAGTACAGATAGTACGGCAAGGCGAGCCAACGCTGTACCGGTTTATGTTAATCCACTATAACTTTGCGGCAACTCGGCTTAGCCTTTAATCATCGGAGCTCATAGAGGCTACCTGAAAAATATCCGTACCTGCCCTTGGTTTTCGGAGTAGAATTTCCCCAACTATATCTTCCGACTGGCGGAATTGGTTCAATTATTTCCATCCAAGACAAATTTAGTGAAAAGGCTACCTGAAAAATAAAGACACCGATATTTTTCAGGTAGCCTAATCAATCGGAAAATCTCGTTATTGGGTTCTGACTTTTCTCAGTAATTTACGCACTTCTTCCAAAGCATACCAACCTTCATCTTCTTCTCCAGCCTTGTAGTGCTGATATGCCTGTTCGATCAGCTGCCTGCATTGCTCAAATACCGGTTTAGGGCCTTTTTCCTCTATTGCTATATCTAAGCCAAATCGTAGGCCTTCAAAACTTAAATCTAAAGTCCAACTCTCTCCAGAAATAGTGGAATCTCTAGGAAAGTTATCAGGAGCACACATTTGAACAAATGTAATATAATCTTTGAATCCATGTAGATCATCAAAAGGGAAAATGTTCATTTTCATCTCCTTGGAATAATACTATAAGAACCTCTGCCACCAAGTCCTGATGGTAATATAATTCACGGTATTTGCACCATTACTAAATTGTAGGAAATCGTCGAGTTGTTTACACTTTTCTACGGCGGACAGCTTTTGTTTTTGCTT
>NZ_KV804550.1:47663-69343 GCF_001811325.1 Eikenella sp. HMSC071B05
CAGCTTTTGTTTTTGCTTGAATGATTCTTAAGTAGCTATCCGTCATTATCAAGAACAGAGGGGGTTTTCCGTGTCTATCGACATTCTTGGCAATGCCGGATGGCTGCTCAAACTGGTCTTTAAGCAAAAGCCGAAAGTGTAAACAGCACTGTTAATTTCCATACCTTGGTATGCAGCGGCAGCACCCTATTGCCGGGCGGGCTTTGCGGCTAGAATATTTGCCTGTGATTAGCGAATGGGAAAAGGACGAACAATGGCTTTGCTGCGGCGGATGGTGGTGGCGGGGGTGGGACTGATTGGCGGCTCGCTGGCTTTGGATGTGAATCGGCTGGGGTTGGCGGATTGCGTGGCGGGTGTGGATACGGATGCGGCCAATCTGCGGCAGGCGCTGGATTTAGGCGTGGTGGATGAAGGCTTTGCTTCGCTTGGCCAGGCCATATCGGCCGATACGGATTTGGTGTTGCTGGCCGCGCCGGTGGGCGCGGTGGGGCGGAGTTGTGCGGAATTGGCACCGCTCTTGCCGGCGGGATGTGTGGTGAGCGATGTAGGCAGCACCAAACAGTCGGCGCTGGCGGCATTTGCGCGGTATTTGCCTGCTGCATGGCCGCGCTGTGTGGCGGCACACCCGATTGCAGGTACGGAACGTTCGGGCGCGGCGGCGGCACAGGCCGGGCTGTTTGCCGGCAAACGGCTGATTATTTGCCCGCACGAAGGGCAGGATGCGGCGGCACTGGCGCGGGTGGAAACATTGTGGCAGGCGGTGGGCGCACGGGTGGAATATATGGATGCAGCGGCGCACGATGCGGCGTTTGCGGCGGTATCGCACCTGCCGCAGCTTTTGGCCTATGCCTATATGCGGCAGGTGGCGCTCGCGGCAGAGAGTGAAGAATGGCTGCGGCTGGCGGGCAGCGGTTTCCGCGATTTTTCCCGCCTGGCAGCCAGCGAACCGGCGATGTGGGCGGACATTGCGCTGGCTAACCGTGAAAACCTGTTGGCTTTATTGGACGGGCAACAGCAGCAGTTGGCACGGCTGCGCGAATGTTTGGCGCAGGAAGACGGAGCGGGCTTGCGGGAGATGTTTGCCGAGGCGAGCGCGGCGCGGCGGGAGTGGGAAAACGGGCGGGGGTAGGAAATTTCAGGTAGCCTTTTGGGGCTACCTGAAAAGTTTTAGGATGATTGGCAACGGTGGTTAAACTTCGCTGAAGCAGCAGTGGGTTGTTCTTTTGAGTCCGACCCACGGTTTTGCAGGTAGCCTTCCCTTGCGGGGTATGTAGGGTGTGTACGGAACGCACGCACGCGTTATTCAAGCCTCAAACAACTGCGGCACACCCTACAGCCGCCCAGCGCGTAGCTTGGGTTGGGAAAGCCAACGGTTCACTTTATTGGTTGGGTTATGCCTGCGG
Organism: Eikenella sp. HMSC071B05; assembly: GCF_001811325.1. Classification (NCBI taxonomy): domain Bacteria; kingdom Pseudomonadati; phylum Pseudomonadota; class Betaproteobacteria; order Neisseriales; family Neisseriaceae; genus Eikenella; species Eikenella sp. HMSC071B05. The sequence continues at coordinate 49,067 of NZ_KV804550.1, forward strand.
CTAACCCAACCTTGTTTCGTTTTAACTTCGTTGAAGCTGCGCTTTCAGGTAGCCTTTTGAGGCTACCTGAAAGTTTTTTGATGATTGGGAAAGACGTATAGTGGATTAACAAAAATCAAAACAAGGCGGCGGGCCGCAGACAGTACACACGTTACGGCAAGGCGAGCCAACGCTGTACCGGGTTTTGTTAATTTACTATATTAGCTTTAATGTATGAGTTTGCTAAACGATTTCAGGTAGCCTGTGGGGGAGGAGGCTACCTGAAAGTTTGTGTGGCTAGAGATAGTCGGCCAGATTGCCCAATGCGCTTTGCCAATCGCTGGGGGCGATGCCGAAGGCGGTGTGGATTTTGCTGCAGTCGAGGCGGGAGTCGGCGGGGCGGCTGGCGGGGGTGGGGTAGTCGGCGGTGGTGATGGCGCGCAGTTCGGGTGTGCGGGGCAGGATGCCTTGTTCGGCGGCGCGGCGGAAGATTTCGGCGGCAAAGCCGTGCCAGGTGGTGTAGGGGCTACCTGAAAAGTGGTAGAGGCCGTAGGGGCGGTTTTCGGTTTGGGTGCGCCCGGCGATGTGCAGCAGGGCGGCGGCGATGTGGCCGGCATAGGTGGGGGCGCCGCTTTGGTCGGCCACGACGCCTAGGCTGTCGCGTTCGCGGCCGAGGCGGAGCATGGTTTTCACGAAGTTGTGGCCGTGTTCGCCAAACACCCAGGCGGTGCGCAGGATGATGTGGCGCGGGCAGGCGGCCTGCACGGCTTGTTCGCCGGCCAGTTTGCTTCGGCCGTATATGGTTTGGGGATCGGGGGTGTCGGTTTCGCGGTAGGGGCGTTCGGTGCGGCCGTTGAAAACGTAGTCGGTGGAAATATGCAGGATGGCGGCGCCTGCGGCGTGGGCGGCGCGGGCGAGGTTTTCGGCACCTTCGGCATTGGCGGCATAGGCGGCGGCCGGTTCGCTTTCGGCTTTATCCACGGCGGTGTAGGCGGCGGCGTTGATGATCACGTCAGGCTGCTCGCGCTCGACGGTCTGCAATACGGCGGCACGGTCGGCGATGTCGAGTTCGCTACGGTTGTAAGCGGCTACCTGAAAATTGTGGGTGGCGGCTTGCCGGATGAGGGCTTGGCCAACTTGGCCATGGTGGCCGGTGATGAGGAGTTTCATAGGGGCTACCTGAAATTGGGATGTTTAATCAAACAATACGGCTTGGTTCAGCGGCTTGCCGGCGAGGTCTTTGGGCGAGAGCTTGGGTTCGCCTTGCAGCGGCCATTCGATGCCGACTGCGGGGTCGTTCCACAACAGGGAATGTTCGGCTTTGGGGTTGTAGTAGTCGGTGCATTTATAAACGAATTCGGCCTCTTGGCTGAGCACGTAGAAGCCGTGGGCGAAGCCTTCGGGCACCCAGAGCTGATGTTTGTTTTCGGCGGAGAGGATGGCGCCGGCCCATTGGCCGAAGGTGGGGGAATTGCGGCGCAGATCGACGGCCACGTCGAACACTTCGCCGGCAATCACGCGCACGAGTTTGCCTTGGGTGTTTTCGGTTTGGTAGTGCAGGCCGCGCAAAACGCCTTGGCCGGATTTGGAGTGGTTTTCCTGCACGAAGGTGCGCGGGGCGATGTGTTTGCGAAACCAGTTGTCGCGGAAGGTTTCCATAAAGAAGCCGCGCTCGTCGCCGTGGACTTGGGGCTGGAGGAGTTTGACTTCGGGAAGGGCGGTGGTGAGGATGTTCATAATAGGGTGGTGGGTTGGGGTTAGGGAGAGGGTTTCAGGCAGCCTGTGCTTGTTTTGGGGCTACCTGAAAACGGGTTTACGAATGCTCTAGGGTGTGGCTGATGTATTGTTGCCGTTGGATTTGCCCGAGCTTCTGCCGGGCTTCGGCCAGCTGGCGGCTGAGGCGTTCGTGTTCTTTGCTGCCGCGGCCGGGCTGTTTGGCTTGCTGCTTGAGCCGGGCAATGCGCTGTTGCAGCTCGGCTTTGTTGCGTTGCTGCATTTGGTCGGCATAGGCGGCTTGGTCGGCGTAGTAGGCCTGAATTTTGTTTTGCAGCGCCTGCCAGGCTTTGGGCCGGTGTTTGGGCGGGATGGCGAGCTTGTAGCTGAGGCAGGTGCAGGGGCGGCCGCATTCGGGGCAGGGCACGGCTTGGCCGTGGGTTTTGGCGCGGCGCACGGCGGTGCGGCAGTGGAAGCAGACGTGGTTGGTGTTGGAGGGCATGGTTTCAGGTTAGGGTATGGTGAATTAAAATAAAAATGCTACTGCGGTGGTTGGCTTTGCCGTATGTGTGTATTGTCTGCGGCTTGCCGCTGGCCTCATTCTTATTTTGATCCGCTATAGTTCCTGCGGTTGAGGTAGTCCAGCACTTGGGTGTTGCTGTAGAAACTGATGAGTTCATTTTCGATGTTGGCACGGGCGAATGGGGCGGCGAGCAGGAGGATGAGGAGGGTGTGGAGCTTGGTCATGATTTCATGCCTAGGTAGTTCATGCCGATATGTTTCAGGTAGCCTTTGATGCTGCGGATGATGACGCTGCTGGTTTTCGGCTGGAGGAAGCCTGCTTTTTCTTGGCGGATGGTGCTGTCAAGTTTTTCTAGCGCCTCGAGTACGAAGGCGGGGCGGCTGTGCAGGATGCGCAGGCCGTGGTGTTGTTCGAAGTAGAGCCAGTCGTCGGCTACGGCGCTGGGTTTACGAGTGACATTCAGTAGTCTTTGAGCGCCGGTTTGGGTAACGATATAGGCTACGGCACCACTGCCATATTGTTCCCAGGGAGTACCGAATAGGATGCTATCGGAATTAAGTTGTAGTTTGGCGCGGGTTTTGATGGGGATGCGACGGTAGTAATAGGGTAGTTGGTGTTTTAGGGTTTTGACGTAACCGAGGAGCAGCACATCAAATGGGTATTGTTCAGTAATATTATTCAGGTAGCCTTCATTCAATAAGGGCTGGGGATTGCGGATAAATTCGGCATCGTCTTCCAAAATCAGGGCGTAGGGGTGCTGTTGGCGGACAATGTGGGCGTAAACCTGATGATGGCTGAGGGCACAGCCTAATTCGCCACGGGCGAGCCAACGTTGTTTTTTGCTTTTTTTATGCAGCAGCCGGGATGAGAGGCGTTCGATATCGGATTGGCTGGCTTGGCGCATATCCACGGCATCGATAAATGTGGCCTCAATGCCCACTTTCGCACACTCCTGCTGCATGTGTTCACGTCGGTCTTGCTGGTTGGCAAGGGAAATAATGTAAGCTGGAATCATGATGTGGGATCAAAGAGTTGTTTCAAGTGCGCGCCGAAGGTGCCGGGTTGGAAGCTTAAACGGCGGTCGAGTTTGTGCACGGGGGTTTGTGCAGTGATTTCGGCGAAAGCTTCGGCGTTGTAGGGTTTTTCTAATTTGGCCAGGAGCAGATGAGGCAGGGTGTCGTCTACGGGTTCGCCGGCTTGGCCTGTCAGATAGTTGCGCACTAGTTCATTAAACATGATTTGAAAGAAGAAGTAGTGCGGTATGTGATTTTGGGTTTGCCAAAAGTTCAGCATCACATCGAGACAGGTGTGAATCAGCAAATTGCCGGGTTGGGCGGCGATAATGCAGTTGTTGACCTGCACGGGGTGCTCGGGCGACCAATTGAATACATCAGCATTGAAGCCCTGCCAAAAGTCTTGATGGGCGGCCTTTGGAGAGCGTTGGTACATAAAGAAATCTGTTTGTGCCCATTCTTTGGGAAGTGGGGCGGTGAGTAGTATAGAAGCATCCAGCCAAACGCCGCCGTAAACATCCAATAGTGCCAGGCGTAAAAGGTCAGCGAAGAAAGCGGGTTTGAACTCCGGATTTTGGCGTTTGGCTTGAACGAAATCGGGCAGATCCAAATAATTGTGCAGGGTTTGGTCGTCTAGCCGGATAAGCCGGTAGTCGCCTAGATTTTGTTCGACTGAGCGGAAACACAGGCGCACCATTTCGGGCAGTTGCTCTTGCTCGAGGCCTTGCCCCCAGTATTGCCAGATGATTTTTTGCCCGCGCAAATCTTGTTTGGCTTGAAGATTAAAACGGGGCAGCTGTCCTTGAAAGTAGGCTTGCAGGAAAGGCCGCCATAATTCGGCGGTGTGATACATCTGTTTCCGGCTGGCGTATGCGTTGATTTTATTGCGCAGAGGTTTGGGGGTAAGGCTGCGGTAGAAGATTTTCCACGGCCTTTGGTTGAGGCGCAGCAGCGGGGTGGCGATGGAGGCGAAATGATTGGCGGGAAACGGCATGGGCTGATGTTCCTAGGCTACCTGAAAACGGTACGGGCTATTTTACACTATCGAAATGGCGGGTGGCTGTGACGGGATTGGTTGGGTTTCCAGGTAGCCTGAACTATTTTTTGAGCAGCCGCAGCAGGTATTGGCCGTATTGGTTTTTGGCCATGAGTTTGGCCAAATCGGCCAATTGCTCATTGGAAAGCCAGCCGTTGCGCCAGGCGATTTCTTCGAGGCAGGCTACCTGAAGGGCTTGTACGTTTTGGATGGTGCGCACAAATGAGGCGGCTTCGTGCAGGCTTTCGTGTGTGCCGGTATCGAGCCAGGCAAAGCCGCGGCCGAGCAGTTGCACGGAAAGGTTGCCGTCTTCGAGATAGAGTTGGTTGAGGTCGGAGATTTCGAGCTCGCCGCGTGCGGATGGCTTGATTCGTTTGGCGAATTCGACCACGCGTTTGTCGTAGAAATAGAGGCCGGTTACCGCCCAGTTGGATTTGGGTTGTGCGGGTTTTTCTTCAATAGATAGGGCTTTGAGGTGTTGGTCGAATTCGACTACGCCAAAGCGCTCGGGGTCTTTCACTTGGTAGGCGAATACCGTAGCGCCGTGGGTTTGGGCGGCGGCTTGCTGCAGGGTTTGGGTGAAGGATTGGCCGTAGAAGATGTTGTCGCCCAATACGAGGCAGACGTTGTCGCTGCCGATAAATTCTTCGCCAATGATAAAGGCTTGGGCAAGGCCGTCCGGGCTGGGTTGTACGGCGTATTGCAGACGGATGCCGAAGTCGCTGCCGTTGCCAAGCAGGCGGCGGAAGGCGGCGTTGTCTTCGGGGGTGGTGATGATGAGGATGTCGCGGATGCCGGCGAGCATTAACACCGATAGGGGGTAGTAAATCATCGGTTTGTCGTATACGGGCATGAGTTGTTTGGATATGCCGCGTGTGATGGGGTACAACCGTGTGCCGGAACCCCCAGCGAGGATGATGCCTTTCATGCTTTAACCTCCTTTTGGTAGAAGGCTACCTGAAAGGAGTGAACTGTTTTCAGGTAGCCTGTTGTCTATTTAGTTGATATGTTTACTCTGCGCCCAGCAGTTTGCCGTTGTAGCGGCCGAAGAATTCGCTGATTTCAAAGAATACTTCTTTGCGCTCACCATGAGGGCCGACTACGCTGATGCGGTCGTAAATGCCGTTTTGGCCTTGAATCAGGGCTTGGCCAATTTTACGGTAGCCGGGCATGTTTTGGGCAATCCAGCGGTTTTCGGCAGCAATGCCGCGCGGGGTGTCGTTTTCGTGGATAACTACAGCGCGCTCTTGGCTGCTGCCGTCGGCACGTTGCTGCTGGGCGGCGGCAGGTGCGCGGTGGGGGCGTGTTTTGGCTTCCACACTGCCGAATAGAGCGAGGCCGAGGGCAAGGAAGCTGAGCAGTATGCTATTCCGGATGCTCATAGGTTCTCCGAATTATGGGGTTGATAAGTGGCCAAGCCGCTCTAAACGGTAGCGGCCATCGAGGATGCGTTGCCACCAAATTTTGTTATCCAAGTACCACTGTACGGTTTTGCGCATACCGGATTCAAAGGTTTCCTGTGGCTGCCAGCCTAGCTCGTGGCCGATTTTGGTGGCATCGATGGCATAGCGCAGGTCGTGGCCTGGGCGGTCGGGCACAAAGGTAATCAGGTCGGCATAACGCGACACGCCAACGGGTTTTTCGGGCGCCAGTTCTTCCAGTAAGGTACAGATAGTTTGTACCACTTCGAGATTGGTTTTTTCGTTGTGGCCGCCGATATTGTAGCTCTCGCCGATTTTGCCTTCGGTAATGACTTGATACAGCGCGCGGGCATGGTCTTCCACAAAAAGCCAATCGCGGATTTGTTGTCCGTTGCCGTAAACAGGCAATGGTTTGCCAGCTAGGGCATTCAGAATCATCAGTGGGATGAGTTTTTCGGGGAAGTGGTAGGGACCGTAGTTGTTGGAGCAGTTGGTAATGATGGTGGGCAGGCCGTAGGTGCGTAGCCAGGCGCGTACAAGATGGTCGCTGGAGGCTTTGCTAGCGGAATAGGGGCTGGACGGGGCGTAGGGCGTGGTTTCGGTAAATAAATCACTGGTGCCATGCAAGTCGCCATACACCTCATCGGTGGAGATATGATGGAAACGGAATACTGAGTGGCGATTTTCAGGCAGCCCCAGCCAATAGGCACGGGCTGCTTCGAGCAGGTTAAAGGTGCCGACAATATTGGTTTGGATAAATTCACCGGCGCTGTCTATGCTCCTATCCACATGGCTTTCCGCCGCCAGGTGCATCACACAGTCGGGCTGGTGTTGGGCAAATACGCGGTCGAGCTCGGTGCGGTTGCAAATATCCACTTGCTCGAAGGTATAGCGGGGGCTACCTGAAACTTCTGCCAAGGATTCAAGGTTGCCCGCATAGGTGAGCTTGTCGAGATTGATAACAGAATCTCGAGTGTGGCGGATGATGTGGCGGATAACTGCCGAGCCGATAAAGCCGGCGCCACCGGTGATGAGGAGGTTCAATTAAATCTCCGATTAAGTTTTTTCCCTAAGGTCATTGAAGGGTTCTCAATGAATTTAAAAGTAGGAATAGAGATAATAATGGTCAAAAATATACAAATAATTTGGTTAACATATATATTTAAATTTGGCAAATACATATACACAACTTGTTGTACAAAAAATCCCCATAGATATACACTATAAGAAATATCTATTGGTACCCGGATTTTTTTTATAAAGTTGAGTGTTCCAATATAAAGCAATAATGTTGACGAGAAATAGAAGAATGTTAAATGCTTCAGATAGTCATCTGTAGATAGGTAGGATATTATAAGAAAAGCAATAGGGTATGCTAAGGATGCTGGAACATTTTCTTTATGTATAGCGAATAAAGCACCAAGAGCAAAGCATGATAATGCTAAAGAAACACTTAAGTTTTGTTTTGAGAAAAATAAGCCATCACCGATACCCAAGATAGGTAGTATGATAATAAGTAGGCACAAGATTGATAAATATCTTATATTCTTCTTACCACCAGTTATGATGTAGGCAGAAAATAAAGAGAAATATGCCCCTACTTCAAAGGGAATTGTCCATAAAGAACCATTAACAGCATTTTTATATATATTCTCTGTGAAAACACCTGGAAGGTTATATTCGATTTTCAATTTTGCACTATGGCGTAAGTATTGAGATACTCCGCCATCGCTAAAATATTGAGTTATATCTAATGAGCTAAGAAATGGGGAGATAATTACAGCAGTTGTAATAAGCACAAAAAGGAAAGGTGGATATATTCTAAAAAAGCGAGAAATTATAAATTTCTTTAAATCATCACTCGATATAAGGCTGTTAGTAACTAAGATACCGCTAAGAAGAAAGAAAAACTCAACTGCTAAGCCCCCACCATTAGCCAAGCCTCTAGATAATTTAGTAAAAATGTCTGATTGTCCAGATGAGAAGGCTAGTTCAAAGCTATGTGAATAAATAACTATAATAGCCGCAATAAGCCTAAGTAGATCAAAATTATTATTACCTTTTTCTAGGAAATAAGATAGTTTATTATTCATTTTTTAAATTCTGTAGTATCTGTGAAGGGCCTAAATGTAAGCCTAAGAATTACTCAAATGGGACTATACTCATTGGAATTTTTCTATATTTAAATAGATATAATTGCTTATTTACTCTCCATAGCTCACGTAGTATTTTTTGCCTTAAATTTCTATTCATTTTATTATTTTGCTTTAGTTTCCTATCTGATTCAAGTTGGCTTCGTAATGAGACATCCTCAGGTCTGACAATAATTTCTTGAATACATATTGCGGGATAGAGCTGGAAAATAGATAAGTTTTTCGAGGCAAGAAGATGATCAAATAGTAATCCATCAACTGCAATAAAATTCTCTGTTTCCATCTCTCTTATTTTTTTCAAAAGAAAAGCTGCAGCTTGGCGAGATAAGATATATCCACCACCACCATAGTGATCACTACACAACTTCATTAGGCTATGAGTAGAATTTGGTAGTTTGTAGTCAATAGTGTGTACTTGGCAAGGTTGCAAAGTGGTTTCAATTTTTATAATAAAATTTTTGTGTAATAGAAATAAGTCATCCAACCATTTTGATTCATTTAATATAGTGTTTGCCTGTTTACCAAGCCAAATATCATCTTCAAAAATAGCAATATATGGCCATTCCTCATCAACACATTTTTTCCATAACATGATGTGACTCATTAGACAGGATTTTTCTCCATCTGTCATATGTGTTACCCGATTAAGGTTAGGGGCGATACTCTGAATAAGTTTTGTTAACTCTATAGATGGAGTAATGGCATCATAAAATGAGAAATTTATGTTATGTTTTGAAAACTCACTAATAACATGTTCTCTACGGGTGGTTGCTGTTGCAATGCTAATTACGTAAGAATGAAGCATAATATATAGTATATTTAAATTACGATGAAAATATAAATCTAAGAGGTAGCATTTCTATACTCTTTCATATGTTTCCTGAAGCTATCTATTTTATATTTCTGAAAACTTAATAGGTTAGGATTTGTAGCACGTTTTATTTGTGCAAAACCATCACGGGGAATACCAGCTTCTTCGGCAAAACGCCTAGGTAGTGGTCTGTCATAGCTATTATTCAATGTATAAGGCATCATTTCTTGTAAAAAGTTTAAGCGATAAATGTAGTTGGTAAATACAGTTCCAATATAAGGAACAGCAACTCGGACAAAGCCTTGTTTTAACCGATATTCTCCAAGGCTCAACTCGAAACAAGTAATTTTGCGCAGTCCATTTCCAATAAATTCGTCTTTATACCAAATTTCATCCCCGCCATGGCCAGTAAAAACGATCTTATTGGGTAGGAATGATTCAAACGCTAACCATGAGGAATCATCTCCCATTCCAAATGTAGCCAAAAAAATACTAATTTTATCTAAGTGATCTTCATAAGAAGATTCTTCTAAATTTAAATCAGAAATAGATTGGCCAAAGGGATGGCGACATGGAGTGCAATTCATACCTAACAATTGAGCAGTATTTGATCCTGAATCATTTCTCTCGTATACATTGACATCAATTGTTACCGCTTCTTTTACTCCTAAATCATGAACTATTGCTGCTGATGCAGTGCTATCATACCCGGAGCTAATTGTTGCTAAAGGAGATAGTTTAGGTGTATTTTCCCTATGATCAGACTTCCCATTTTCTAAGAGTAATTGAATCTTTTCCTTAACGTAGCTCTTGTAGTCATTAAATCTGACAAATTTATTAATTTTTATTTTGGGGATAAGGGATAAGCCATCATTAGTAATAGAGAAATTATGGTAGCAAAATAATAATATTATTAGTTCATTATCTTCAAATAGTATGGGATCGTAAGAAAAAATTCCTTTTTTTAACCGTTCACCTGTATTTGAGTCAATATTGCTTAATATAGTCTCTAATTTTTCATCTTGGAGACTTAGTGATAAGAGGCAGGCAAGGGAGTTAGATGCACAATAACTTTTAGTAGTTTTATCATATAGGAAAAATATTCCTTCAAGTAGATAAGAAGGAGGAACGAATGTAATTTTTTGATTTTCAATATATATACCAGAACCAAATACATGATCAGCATTTATATAATCTAAATTTTGGAAATTATTATCCCACACTCCTTCAATAATGCCATCTGGATGTTGATATACAGATGTTCCAAATGAGATCTCTGCGATATCGCCATTTATATTTTGCAAGAACCATGCAGATTGAGGAAGTTTTGAGTTAAGTTTATATTGGTATTTTGAAGGTATATTTAGACTAATAATCTGGTTAATTTTAGCATTAAAAGTCTGTGCATGCTGATATATCTGTTTTATTATTATTCTGTTTCTGAGTGATAAGAAATAGACAGATAAACTAGATCTATAGGCTAATTTAATAAGGTATTTTTTTATTTTATGTGTACTCATAGTTTTATACTTAAAAGGGTGACTAAAAAGAAGAATAATAATAGTGTGATGATAATATTAAACTTGGTTTTGTTAAAATTTAATTTTTTCGATAGATTATCTAGATCTCTACTGAGAAAATGGTTGGATAAATACAAGTCACAGATTTTTTTGCTTGCTGGGGAGAATTGTTCAAGTAGTAATTGCTGATCTTCTGAAACATAGATAGGATTTAATTTTAGGATCTTATGCAAAAATGTTTCAAGAATATATAAATCTTTATTATGTATTGTTGCAAAGAAATTTTTATTTATGTGAAATTGATTTTCAATTTCTTCTACGATTTGGTTTGTAGTTTTTTTACTAAAGCCTCGCCCTGAGAAATTATAATATTGTGCAGTAGAGAAATTTTCTTTGTTAAGATAACCAGGGCCACCATGACAGTCATAACAATACACGGGCTTATTGCCCAATAATGCATATTGCACTGTTTTACCAATAGTGATGATGCAGTCATATTTGCTTAGTAACTCAGGTGTTACTAAGCAAAAATTATAATTATATCCAATGTAATCAACTTCGTATTTTTTTTGTAATAGACTCGTTGCAGCAATAATTTCTGGGGGTGGGTGATTGGATATTATTGCTAGACGATTCAGTTTCTGTGGAGGAGGGAAGTTTTTTCTAAATTCTATAGGTGCACAGTTATAAGAAATATATATTTTTTCTGGAGGGATGCCAAAATTTTTTAGTGCAGTAGAGGTTTCTTCACTATTGGCAATAAAATAAGCATGAATATTATTCATGTATGGAATTTGGAGTAATTCCATATTCTCAAAAGGGGATAAATGGGCGGAGATGATTAGTGCAGTAATAGGTTGCTTAATATTTTTATTGGAGAATAGGAGAGGAAATATTCCATGCTGTGACCAGATTAGTTGATAGCTATAAAGATCAATATCACATATATTATGGCAGATGTCATTGTTATCAAAATGTTGTCTAATAGGATCATCTACCAAGTTTGCAAAAACAGTAACCTTACATCCAGTTTTCTTAAAAAAATTGTATAGTTCTAAAATCTGTATTTCAGAACCAGCATAATCTTTTAAATGATTTGTTAAAAGTAGGATGTTCATAAATAAAAGTATTTAGAATAGGCGATATTAATTTATATTTTTGTAAATTTCTTGGTATTTTTTTGGTTTAAATATTTTGTAGAATAATCTCCGCAATGGCATATTATAGTATGAAATATTTTCTTTTCTATACTTTTGATAGATTCCTATCATATCATGAAAGAACAAGCCATTTTTACAGTACAGATCATAGTGCTTATTATATAATTTTAAGAGACTGTCAGATTTTTTCTGTTCTGTGGCTGTGTTGCATATTGAAGAAGAGTCTTCTCGTTGTCTATAGAAGAATAAAGGTTCAGGTATTCTATAGATCGTTCCTCCCAATTCTAATATGGAAATATATAAATCCCAATCCTCATACATTTCTAAATTTGTATCAAATCCACCAGTCATGTCAAAAAAAGATTTTCTGATTAATGATGTGATGCAAATACTATTTTCTAAGAGGAAGTCTTTGATTTCAAATTGGTGACACCAGGTTTGATTCTTAGCTCCAAATAATTGGACATCGCTACAGACAATAGCAACCGTTTCATCATTTTCAGCTATATTGCTGCATTTTTTCAGAAATTCAGGATGCAGTTTGTCGTCAGAGTCTAGACAAACTAAGTATTTACCCTTTGCATGCTTAATAGCATTCATCCTTGCAATCATACAGTAACTGTTTTCTTGAGACATGACAGTTAGTTGCTGATATTTTTCTTGGTATCTATATAAAATATTTAGCGTATTATCTGTAGAGCCATCATCTATAGCAATAACTTCAAAGTTTTGTAGTGTCTGAGAAAATAAGCTATCCAATGTTTCTGGTAAATATTGGGCAGTATTAAAACACGGAATAATAACAGATATTAAAGGGTTTGATGAGGGTTTCATTATAAGGGGGTAAGATCTATTATTTTGGTAAATCAATATTTTGGTGTGGATAAATCTGTAAAATATAGTTTATCCAATTGCCAAAGCTGTATTTTTTTCTAATAGATTCGTCAATATCAAAATATGGTTTATTGAGAAAGTTATCAATAATATCAAAATTTTTACCATCCCAGATTAAGTGATTATTTGGATGGTAAAAATCATAGTATTTAATTTGGGGGTTGGTTGTAATGAGCTTTTGTTTTCGTCCTAGTGCTTCAAAGGCCCGAAAAGACAACCCTTTATGCTCATCAATTACAAAATCTATTAAGACTCTTGCCTTGTTGGCTTTCTCTAAATTTTCTTGGAAGTCAATGTATTGATCAATTAGTGTAATGCTGTCATCTGGATAAATTTCTCTCCCATTTCCACTCTCCCGCCATAACACATTAATATCAGCTGTTTTTTTTCTCTCTTTTATATAGCGACCAAAAGAGGTAATAACCCCTACCCTTGAGTTCATGTGGACTCCCGTAAAGTAGAAATCGACAGTTCTCTCCAATTGATTATCTAAGTTATGATCAAAATAGAAATTAGTGGCTGGGAGGAGTTGGTAGTTTAGGGTATTTAAATCGTCTGGGTCAAAAACATAGAATCTATCAAAGCTATTAATTAATGGATAAATTTTTGGAAATCTGTGTAATCCATCAAATTGATAGTTTACAACGCCGTTCTTGCTTTGATCCCGAACAAATTTAATAAAGTCTTGACTATAGGTTTCTCCATTAATAAAAAAGGCATAGTCCAAGCCGTTTTCTGATTTAATTCTTTCAAGGATATCATTCTGTAATACCTGTAGTTTCAGATGTTTTTTAGGAGAGGAGTCTTTATATATAAGTTTCCTCCATTTTGTGTATAGCCAACTTGTAAAAGATGGATAATGGAAGTGACTATTTTCCTCTATTTCTCTTAAATCAATTACACAGAATCCATGATACTTCAGATTATCATGGACTAACTTGTAAAGCCCGGATACGGGAGGCATACCAAAAAGAACAGTTTTATTTGGCATTGCTATAATTCACTATAAGAAGCATTAAACTCTAATACGAGTATTGTATGTAGATGAAGAAGAGGATTCACTCACTCAATACTGCAATATCCGCTACCGCGTTCATCTGCTCTGCCAAACGGTTCAGCAGGTTCAGGCGGTTTTGTTTTACGGCGGGGTCTTCCGCCATCACCATTACGCCATCGAAGAAGGCATCGACTTGCGGTTTGACGGAAGCCAGTTCGGACAAGGCGGTTTGGAAATTACCTTCGGCAACGGCGGCGGCAATTTTCGGCTGCAAGCCTTGTGCGGCGGCATACAGGGCTTTTTCTTCGTCTTGTTGCAGCAGGCTTTCATCGACTTTGCCCAGCGCGGCATCGGCTTTTTTCAGCAGGTTTTGCACGCGTTTGTTGGCGGCGGCGAGCGCGGCGGCTTCGGGCAGTTGCTTGAACGCGGCAACGGCTTGCAGTTTGGCGGTCAAATCGTCCAAACGGCGCGGCTGTTTGGCGAGTACGGCGGCAACGATGTCTTGCAGATAGTCGTTTTGCAGCAATACGGCAAGGCGCGCTTGCATGAAGTCGGCAGTTTCAGACGGTGTTTTCTCGTTGAGCAAACCTTTGGGGAAGCTGTTGAAGGTCGTCTGGATCAGATCGTTTACGTCCAAACCATACTGCATCAGCATCCGCAGGATACCCAAGGCGGCGCGGCGCAGGGCGTAGGGGTCTTTGTCGCCGGTCGGAATCAGGCCGATGCCCCAAATGCCAACCAAGGTTTCCAGTTTGTCAGCCAGTGCAACGGCAGTGGCAGTTTTGCTTTCAGGTAGCCTATCACCGGCAAAGCGCGGCTGGTAGTGCTGCTCGATGGCTTCGGCGATTTCTTCGGTTTCGCCGTCCAAGCGGGCATAGTATTTGCCCATCGTGCCTTGCAGTTCGGGGAACTCGCCGACCATTTCGGTTACCAAGTCGGCTTTTGCCAAACGCGCGGTGCGTTCGGCTGCGGCAGCATCCGCGCCCAAAGCCTTGGCGATGTGGGCGGCGATGCTTTGCAGGCGTTCGATGCGTTCGGCTTGCGAACCGATTTTGTTGTGGTACACCACGTTCGCCAATTTGGGCAGACGGCTTTCCAAAGTCGCTTTTTGGTCTTGCTTGTAGAAGAACTCGGCATCAGACAGGCGCGCACGCAAGACACGTTCGTTGCCTTGGATGATGTGCGACGGGTCTTCGGTTTGCAGGTTGGAGACCAGCAGGAAGCGGTTCATCAGCTTGCCGTTTCGGTCGAGCAGCGGGAAGTATTTTTGGTTTTGCTGCATGGTCAGAATCAGGCATTCCTGCGGCACAACGAGGAAATGCTCTTCAAAACCAGCTTCCAATACCACAGGCCATTCAACCAGCGCGGTAACTTCGTCCAACAGCGCTTCATCGGCAGCAACGGTGGCTTTCAGACGGCCTGCCTGCTCGTTCAAGGCCGTCTGAATCGCGGCTTTACGCTCGGCAAACGAAGCGACGACTTTGCCTTGCTCACGCATTTGTGCGGCGTAGCTGTCGGCGTTTTCAATGGTGATTTCGCCGTTGGACAGGAAGCGATGTCCCAAGGTTTGATTGCCGCTTTGCAGACCCAAAACGCTGACGTTTACGATGTCGCCGCCGTGCAGCACAATCAGCCTGTGAACGGGGCGCACGAAGGTAAACGTGCTGCTGCCCCAACGCATCACTTTCGGAATCGGCAGTTTCTTAATCGCTTGATTGATAATGTCTTCCAAAAGTTCGCCCAACGGTTTGCCGGTTTGAACATATTCGTAGGCGTACACATCCTGCTTACCGTCATGGACGATGGTCAGGTCTTCAATTTTCGCGCCTGCACCGCGCGCGAAACCTTCCAAAGCCTTGGTCGGCGCACCGTTTTTCATGGCATTCGCCACGGCAGGGCCTTTTTTCACGATTTTCTGATCAGCTTGAACGGCTTTGACGTTTTTGATTTGAACAGCCAAACGGCGCGGTGATGCGTAGGTGGTAAATTCGGCTTCGCCGTCAATCAGTTGTGCTTTTTCCAAGCCTTCTGCAACAGAAGCGGCGAAGTGGTTGCCAAGATTGTTCAAAGCCTTGGGTGGGAGTTCTTCAGTTAAGAGTTCGATTAAAAGGGTTTGGGTGTTCATTGCAGCGTGTCGTTTGGGTTTCAGGTAGCCTGCCATTGCTGTAGATGGTGCTGAGTTTTTAATCAGGAGGCAGGCGGTACTGGTTTGTTAGGTTGGTGAGAATTCTAGCATTTTCAGGCTGCTTGCGCCTTGTTTTTAATCAGCGGGAAGCCCAGTTTCTCACGGCTTTCCACATATTTCTGCGCCACGGTACGGCTGAGGGTGCGGATGCGGCCGATGTAGGTGGCGCGTTCGGTAACGGAAATGGCGCCGCGTGCGTCTAAGAGGTTGAAGGTGTGGCCGGCTTTGAGGACGAGTTCGTAGGCGGGCAGGGCGAGGCTGGTGTCTTCCACGGCCAGCAGGCGCTTGGCTTGCGCTTCGTAGTCGTTGAACTGGCGCAGCAGCCAATCGGCATCGCTGTATTCGAAGTTGTAAGTGGATTGTTCGACTTCGTTTTGGTGGTATACATCGCCGTAGGTGACGGTGTTGCCATCCGGCGTTTTTGCCCAAACGAGGTCGTAAACGTTTTCCACGCCTTGCAGGTACATCGCCAAGCGTTCGATGCCATAGGTGATTTCGCCGAGCACGGGGGTGCAGTCGATGCCGCCGACTTGTTGGAAGTAGGTAAACTGGGTTACTTCCATGCCGTTGAGCCAAACTTCCCAGCCCAAGCCCCATGCGCCGAGTGTGGGGTTTTCCCAATCGTCTTCCACGAAGCGGATGTCGTGAACTTTGGGGTCGATACCCAATTCGCGCAGGGAATCGAGATAGAGGTCTTGGATATTGGCGGGGGCGGGCTTGAGGGCTACCTGAAATTGGTAATAGTGTTGCAGGCGGTTGGGGTTGTCGCCATAGCGGCCGTCTTTGGGGCGGCGGCTGGGTTGGACGTAGGCGGCAAACCAAGGTTCGGGGCCGAGCGCGCGCAGGCAGGTGGCGGGGTGGGATGTGCCGGCGCCAACTTCCATATCAAGCGGCTGGAGCAGGGTGCAGCCTTGGGCGGCCCAGTAGTTTTGCAGTTTGAAGATGATTTGTTGGAAGGTGAGCATGGTTGTGCGGAAAAGTTGGAAGAATAATGGCGGTATTGTACTTGGTTTGCCGATTAAACAAAACAAAGCTAAAGGCTACCTGAAAAATGGTTCTGGGATTTTCAGGTAGCCTTTTCAGCTTTAAGGCATGGCTGGGGCGCACTTTGCTTCATCGAGCATGATGGTTTGTGGTTTGCTGCTTTCCGCCGTACAAGGCTACCTGAAAAATGATTGAGCGATTTTCAGGTAGCCTTTGCCAAGTCGGCTAGGCTTTGGCGAAACGCACGCCGGTGAGCTGGGAGTTCAGGATGGCTTGGCGCAGCGCCTGCAATGCCTGCGGTCGCACGAAGTTGCGGCGCGAGGCCAATACGATGCGGCGGTTGGGTACGGGCGGCTCGAAGGGGATGATGGAAAACAGCAGGTGGTCGTTATCCGTGAGGGCGCTGGAAGGCAGTACGCTGATGCCCAGGCCACTGGCCACCATGTGGCGGATGGTGTTGATGGAGCTGCCCTGCAGGGTGTTGGCCAGGCCGAGAATGCGCTGGCGGGAGGCCAGTTTGCTGCAGCTTTCTAAAACTTGGTCGCGCATGCAGTTGCCTTCGCTGAGTAGCAGCACCTGCTGTTCTGTCAGCTGCTGCACGGATACGGCATCGAGCTCCTCAAACTCGTGCCCCTTCGGCACGATCACGAAAAACGGCTCGTCATACAGCGGCTCGGTGATGATGCCGGGTTCTTGGAAGGGCTCGGCCACCACGATGGCATCCAATTCGCCTTTTTTTAGGGAGTCGGTGAGGTTGGCAGTGTAGTGCTCTTCCAGCATCAGCGGCATATCGGGTGCCAGCTTGCGCAGCGACAAAATCAGGCGCGGCAACAGATAGGGTGCCACGGTGAAGATCAGC
Organism: Eikenella sp. HMSC071B05; assembly: GCF_001811325.1. NCBI lineage: Bacteria > Pseudomonadati > Pseudomonadota > Betaproteobacteria > Neisseriales > Neisseriaceae > Eikenella > Eikenella sp. HMSC071B05. The sequence continues at coordinate 66,315 of NZ_KV804550.1, forward strand.
CCCAGCTTAAACACGCCGGCCAGCTCGTTTTGCTCGGAGGCGGCTAGGTGTTTGATGCGGTCGGCTTCCTCCAGTACGCGGTGCGCCTGGGTAATGATGCGCTCGCCGGTTTCGGTGGGCTTGACTTCGTTGCTGCTGCGGTCGAACAGCGAAACCGAAAGCTCTTCCTCCAGCTTTTTAATCGCGATGGAGAGAGTGGGCTGGCTGACGAAGCAGCGCTGGGCGGCACGGCCGAAGTGGCGTTCTTGTGCAACGGCCACAATGTAGCGCAATTCGGTCAGAGTCATGGTTTAGCTTTCTTCGCTTTTGCGTTGGATGTCTGGCAAAACAATGTTGAGTTCCAGTACGTCCACACCGTTTTGCGTTTCCTGTGAGATGCGGATGTCGTCGAGCGAAACGTGCACGTATTTCGACAACACTTCCAACAGCTCTTTCTGCAAGGTGGGCAGGTAGTCCGGTGCTTGGGATTTCACGCGCTCCTGCGCGATGATGATCTGTAGGCGGTCGCGGGCAATGCTGGCGGATTTGGGCTTTTTGCCAAACAATATATCGATTAATGACATAGCTTAACCTCCGAACAGGCGTTGCAGGAAGCCTTTTTTCTCTGCTTCCAAGAAACGCATCGGCCGGTTTTCGCCCAGCAGGCGAGCCACCACATCTTTATAGGCTTCAGCAGCAGGTACGCCTTCCTGGTGGATGACAGGCAGGCCGACGTTGGAGGCTTGCAGCACGTTTTGCGATTCGGGAATCACGCCCAAGAGTGGGATGCGCAATACGTCTTCAATGTCTTTTACTGAGAGCATTTCGCCGCTTGCCACGCGATCAGGGTTGTAGCGGGTAATCAGCAGGTGTTCTTTTACCTGTTCGCCTTTTTCAGCATGGCGGCTCTTGCTTTGCAGGATGCCCAAGATGCGGTCGGAGTCCCGCACGCTGGATACTTCGGGATTGGTGGTAACGATGGCTTCATCGGCAAAATACAGCGCCATCAGCGCACCGGTTTCGATACCGGCGGGCGAGTCGCAAATCACGAATTCGAAGTCCATTTTTTCGGTGAGCTCGGAGAGCACGCGTTCCACGCCTTCGCGGGTGAGTGCGTCTTTATCGCGTGTTTGCGAGGCAGGCAGCACGAACAGGTTGTCGCAATGCTTGTCTTTAATCAGCGCTTGGTGCAAGGTAGCTTCGTTTTGGATAACGTTGATTAAGTCGTACACCACGCGGCGTTCGCAGCCCATGATGAGGTCGAGATTGCGCAGGCCGACGTCGAAATCGATCACGGCGGTTTTGTGTCCTTTTAAAGCCAGGCCGCTGGCGATGCTGGCGCTGGTGGTGGTTTTGCCCACGCCGCCTTTGCCGGAGGTTACTACTATAATTTTTGCCACGGTTATGGTCCTTTCCCTTAGGTGAATCCGTTTTGTTGAAATTAGGTTGTTACGCTTGGTGGGCTACCTGAAAATGGTTTGCCGCCGTTTGTATTTTGTGTGTAGCTGATTAAATGTGGGTTGCTTTCAAATAATCTCGCTGAGGGCGGCGATGGCCAGCCGCTTTTTTTGCAAATAGATCTGCACGGCTTGGCGGTGCAGGTGTGGTGGCAGCTGCTGGTCGAAAGTGCGGTAGATGCCGGCGATGGATACCAGCTCGGCCTGCATTGATTGGGCAAAAATGCGGGCATTTTGATCGCCGCCGGCACCTGCCAAGGCACGACCGCGTAGGGGAGCATAAATATGAATATGGCCATCGGCAATCACTTCGGCTCCTTCGTTCACTAAACCCAGCACGATCAGGTCGGCGTTTTCGGCATACACCTGCTGGCCGGTACGGATCGGTTTTTCCACTACAAGAGTTTGGCGCACGGCGGGAGCGGGCGGAGTGCTGGGCATTTCATGTTGCGTATTTTCAGGTAGCCTTTTGTTTTCTTCACTATTGGCATTGTCGCTGCAAAAGGCTAAGTGATGAGCACGGGCGGCAGCCTGCCATTGTTCATTGTGATGGCGCAGGGTGCCGATGGGGAGGCTGTGCTCGGCAAATAGGCCGAGCAGGCTGTCTAAATCCAGATTATCCGGCGAGTCGAATGCCTGCACGTCGAGCAGCAGCGGCATATCGCTGAGCTCGCGGTATTGTGCGGCGCGCTCGGTAAGGGTTTGTCGGATAGCCGCCAGCTCGGTGGTGTTGAGCTGGATGGCAAGCGCGTCGATACGGGCGGATTTGATGTCGAATGCTGGCTTCATCGGTGCGATGGAGTCGTAATTTAAGAGTTGAAACGGCTCGCAGTTTACCGTTTTATGTAGGCTACTTCAAATTTGTGCGGTGGTCGGCTTATTATCAGGCTGCCTGAAAACTTGGCTTATAATGCGGCGAATCGCTTTCAGGTAGCCTGTTTGGCAAAATAGAGGCTACCTGAAAACCAGTTTGAGCAATTTAAATGGAAAAACTATGCAGAAGCCGATACGGATTTTGGGCATCGACCCGGGCAGCCGGGTAACAGGTTTTGGTGTGATTGATGTGCTGGGTCAGAGCCATCGCTATGTGGCATCCGGTTGCATCAAAACCATCCCGGGCGACGAGCTGGCCGGGCGGATCGGTATTATCGTGCAGCACATCGGTGAGATTATTGATACTTATCGGCCGAATCAGGCGGCGGTGGAGCAGGTGTTTGTGAATGTTAATCCCGCCGCCACGCTGATGCTGGGGCAGGCGCGCGGCGCGGCAGTGGCAGCGCTGGTGTTGCGCGGATTGCCTGTATATGAATACACGGCTTTGCAGGTGAAACAGGCGGTGGTGGGGCAGGGTAAAGCAGCCAAGGAGCAAGTGCAGCATATGGTGGTGCAGATGCTGAAGCTATCAGGAAGGCCACAAGCTGATGCGGCCGACGGGTTGGCTGTAGCACTCACGCATGCATTGCGTAACCATAGTTTGGCAGCAAAATTACACAACGCTTCGCAGATTAAAGGGGGGCGGTTTCAGGTTTAGTTTTCAGGTAGCCGGTGGCCAGTTGCATCCCTACTAGATAAATTTCATTTCGGCTTAGGGGA
>NZ_KV804551.1:0-31010 GCF_001811325.1 Eikenella sp. HMSC071B05
TGATCTGTGTATAGAGTTGGATATCCGGGGCTTTTTCGCAGGCTTCTACCAAGGTTGGCACAATGCGGGTAAAGTGTGCAGAAGCGGAATGGGTATCCAATACAGCCTGGTTTTGCCATAGCTCGATGAAGCTGACTTGGTTGGGTTGTTGGGTATTTTGGTATAGGTGGTAAGACAGGCAGCCGTTTTCCTTACGGGTTTCGGCAATCAATTCGTCGCAGTGTTGCAGGAATTTATCCAGTTCGGCGGGTTTGACTTCGAATTGGGCAACTACAGTAATCATAATGACTCCTTGGTGTTATTTGGATGGATGATTGGTAACATTTGATTTAGGTTACCTGAAAGCAGTGTAACAGATTTTCTAGTTAAAGCCGCCGATTTCTTCATACCGCATGCATTCAGCTTGCTGTGCGACCATATTGCTTACTACTTTGCTGCTTTGTATGCTAAATGAGCTTTAGAAATGGCGAGTTTCTTTGGTTTTATTTCGCTTTGCATAAGGACAATAAAGGCTACCTGAAAATTTGATTTCAGGTAGCCTTTCTTTTATGACAGGGTTAATACCTATGTTTAGCCTTCATAGTGCTCGATACTGGGGCAAGAGCAAACCAAGTGGCGGTCGCCGTATACATCATCGATACGGTTTACGCTCGGCCAGAATTTGTTCTCGCGCACATAGGGCAGGGGGTAGACGGCTTCTTCGCGGCTGTAGGCACGTTTCCATTCGCCGGTTACATCGGCGGCGGTATGCGGTGCGTTGACCAGCGGGTTGTCGTCTTTCGGCCATTCGCCGCGCTGTACTTTCAGCGCTTCCTGCTTAATCTGTTTCATCGCAGCGATGAAGCGGTCGAGCTCGGCCTTGCTTTCGCTTTCGGTAGGCTCGATCATCAGCGTACCGGCTACGGGGAAGGACATGGTCGGGGCATGGAAGCCGTAGTCCATCAGGCGTTTGGCGATGTCCACTTCGGTGATACCGCTTTCGGCCTTGAGCGGGCGTAGGTCGATGATGCATTCGTGCGCCACGCGGCCGTTTTTGCCGGTATAGAGCACCGGATAATCGGCGGAGAGCTGCTTAGCAACGTAGTTGGCGTTGAGCAGGGCGGTTTCGGTGGCTTGGCGCAAACCGTCTGCCCCCATCATGCTGATGTACATCCAAGTAATCGGCAGGATGCTGGCGGAGCCGTAGGGTGCGGCAGATACGGCACCCATGCCCACAGTAGCACCTTCCACCGGTGCCACAACGTGGCTTGGCGCAAACGGTGCAAGGTGGGCTTTCAAGCCGATGGGGCCCATACCAGGGCCGCCGCCACCGTGCGGGATGCAGAAGGTTTTGTGCAGATTCATGTGCAACACGTCGGCACCCACTTCGGCCGGCTGCATGATGCCGACTTGGGCGTTCATATTGGCGCCGTCCATATACACCTGGCCACCGTTCTCGTGGATGATGCGGCAGATGTCGCGGATGCCTTCTTCATACACGCCGTGGGTGGACGGGTAGGTAATCATCAGCGCACCCAGCGTATCTTTATGTTGTTCGGCCTTGGCTTTCAGATCGGCAATATCCACGTTACCGTGCTCGTCGGTATCCACGATCACAATCTGCATACCGGCCATGTGGGCGGTGGCGGGGTTGGTGCCGTGGGCGGAGCGCGGAATCAGGCACACGTTGCGTTCGGGGTGGCCTTGCGCTTCGTGGTAGCGGCGGATGGTAACCATGCCGGTGTATTCGCCTTGCGCGCCGGAGTTGGGCTGGATACAGATGGCGTCGAAGCCGGTAACGGCCTTGAGCTGCTCTTGCAGGCCGTGGATCATTTCCAGGCAGCCTTGCACTTGTTCGCGAGGGGCAAACGGGTGCACGTTGGTGAATTCCGGCCAGGTAATCGGAATCATCTCGGCGGTGGCATTCAGCTTCATGGTGCAGGAACCGAGCGAAATCATGCTGCGGTTCATGGCCAAATCGCGCTCTTCCAGTTTTTTCAGGTAGCGCAGCATTTCGTGTTCGGTGTGGTAGCTGTTGAACACGGGGTGTTGCAAGATCGCGCCTTTGCGCTGCAGGTTTTCAGGTAGCCTGCTGGCGGGTGCGTTCTCGGGCAGGGCAGCCGCCTTGCCTGTGAACAATTCAACCAGTTGGGCAAACTCTTCGGCGCTGGAGGTTTCGCTGAAGGCGGCAGCCAGCACGTTCTCGCCAATGCGCAGCAGGTTGAAGCCGGCATCCAGTGCTTTTTGGTACACGCCGTCGGCTTGCGCCTTGCTGCCGAAATCCACGGCCACAGTATCGAAGAATACCGAATGCACCACTTTGCCGCCGGCAGCCTGTACCGCATCGGCAAAAGCAACAGCCAGCGCGTGGATACGGCGGGCGATGCGGTTTACGCCTTCGGGACCGTGATACACCGCGTACATACCGGCCAAGTTGGCCAGCAGCACTTGCGAAGTACAAATATTGGAATTGGCTTTTTCACGGCGGATGTGTTGCTCACGGGTTTGCAGTGCCATACGCAGCGCCTGCTTGCCGGAGGCATCCACCGATACGCCGATGATACGGCCGGGAGCGGAGCGTTTGTCTTTGTCTTTAAACGCAAAGTAAGCAGCGTGCGGGCCGCCGAAGCCCATCGGGATACCGAAGCGCTGGGTGCTGCCCAAGGCAATGTCGGCGCCCAACTCGGCGGGTGCTTTCAACAGCACCAGGCTCATGATATCGGCAGCCACGGCCACCACTGCGCCTTTGGCTTTCACAGCGGCAATCACGTCGCCCAAATCGGCCACGTCGCCGTCGTTGCCCACATATTGGAACAGCGCGCCGAAGTATTCGCCGTTGCGAGCGGTGTCGAAATTGCCCACCACCAGCTCAAAATCGAAATATTTGGCTCGGGTTTTGATCACGTCCAGCGTTTGCGGGTAAACGCGCTCGTCCACAAAGAATTGGTTGGATTTGGATTTGCCCACGCGGCGCGCCATGGTCATGGCTTCGGCAGCGGCGGTGGCTTCGTCGAGCAGGGAGGCACCAGCCAGCTCGAAGCCGGTGAGGTCGATACATACCTGCTGGAAGTTCAACAAGGCTTCCAAACGGCCTTGCGACACTTCGGCTTGATAGGGCGTATAGGCGGTGTACCAGCCCGGATTTTCCAGCACATTGCGCAGAATCACATTCGGCAGGCGGGTGGGGTAGTAGCCTAGGCCGATATAGCTTTTATTGATACGGTTTTTGGCGGCGATGCCCTTGAGTTTGGCCAAAGCATCGGCTTCGCTTAATGCTTCGGGCAGCTGCAGCGAGCCGGGCATACGCACGCTTTGCGGCACGGTGTGCTCCACAAAGCTGCTCACATCTTTTTCGCCCAACGCGGCCAAAAGGGCGGCACGGTCGGACAGGCTGAGGTGGCGGCCGATAAAGTCGTTGTGGTGGAAGAGTTCGTTAAACTTCATGATCCTGCATCCTTTCTGCTTGCTCAGTGTTGAGGTGGTGGGGGATTGGAACAGACGGTTGTATTGTAGCCTAAATTAGGGTGCTTGCGGCGGGTGTGGCAAAGATTCTGCCATTTTCTGCCGATGGTTTTCAGGTAGCCTTAGCGGGGGTGGCAGATAGATGGTTTAGATGGCAATGATAGTGACGGGTCAGCGGCGGAAGAGGTGCACGCCGTGCAGACGGAAGGGCGGATCGGGGTGTTCGGCCAGCAGGTATTCCCGCCCGTTTGCTCGGGCGATGGCGAAGCAGACTAAGGGGGCGCCGCCGTGGAAGAGGTACAGTTTATCCGCTTCGCGCCGCCAATCGCCGCCGCAGCCGCAGTCGGTTTCCCCTGTGCAGGCGGCCAATTCGGCTTTACTGGGCTCGTATTCCAGCTCGAAGCTGCCGTTGCGGTAGAGCCGTAAGGTGTGTTGCGGGCTACGGTAGGTGGCGGTGCGGTTGACGAAGCTGCCGTCCCATATGAGTTTGAGTATGGCGGACAGGTTGAGCAGGGTGGTGATGCTGCCGGGGTCGAGCAGGAGGAGCAGCCAGTAATACCACGGCTCCGCCCACTTTATGCTGCCGAGGAAGAGCAGGATGGGGCCGACCAAGGGGGTGAGCGAATAACCTTTGCGCAGGAAGAGCCAGTTGCATGAGGCGATGAGGGCAAAAAGGATGAGGGCAGGATAGGCGGTAACGGGCATGGCGAGTTTGGGAAAAGGCTACCTGAAAGTATTGGCGGGTTTGTGCGTAAACGGCAGGCGGCCATATTTATCGCGAATTAAAGGTTAGGATGCCGCTGCGTTGGCTCGGGCTGGCCACATTGTTTGTATTGTTTGTGGCTTGCCGACTTGCCCTGTTCTTATTTGAATCCGCTCTACATCCGCGCATTATTTTTCAGGTAGCCTTTTCAGCAGGGTTCTGTATTGCAAAAGGCTACCTGAAAATGCTGCAAGGGTGTTTTCAGGCAGCCTTTCTGTTTATTCATCCCACTCTTCTTCGTCTTGCCAGGCCTTATCCAGCGCGTGGCGGATGGTATCGTGGTCGAAGCCGCGGTAGGCGAGGAAGCGGGCGGCGCGTTGCTGTGCGGCGAAGTCGGCGGGGGGCTGTTTGAACTTTTTGCGCAGCACGGCGCAGGCGGTGGCGCGTTCGCTGTCGCGGTCGGGCAGGGTGGCTTCGATGAGTTCGTTGTCCAGCTTTTGCTGTTGCAGGCCTTGGGCGAGGCGCAGGCGGCCGTAACGGCTGCTTTTGCTGTATACGTAGCTTTCGGCGTAGCGCTGGTCGGATTGCCAGTCGCGCTCGGCAAACTCTTGCAGCAAAGCATCGATTTCGGCGGGATCTTCGGCATAGGGCGCGAGTTTGCGCCGCAGTTCGGCTTGCGACATTTCCCGCCGCGACAATAAATCTAGGGCGCGGCTGCGCAGGGATTTAACGGCGGTCATCGGGGCGCAGGCGGTCGTAGATTTCGGGCAGGGTGCTCACGATCCAATCCGCGCGGGTGGCGGGGTTTTCGGCCAATTGGTCCATATCGGCATAGCCGTAGCGCACGCCGATGGCAAAGCAGCCGGCGGCTTTGGCGGCGAGGATGTCGTTGCGCGAATCGCCCACCATCGCCATGTTTTCCGGCTTCACGCCCAATACTTCGGCGGCGTGCAGCAAGGGTTCTGCATCGGGCTTGCGCTGGGGCAGCGTATCTCCGCCCACCACGAGGCTGAACAGGTCGGCCAGGCCCAGGCGGCGCAGCAGCTCGGCGGCCCAGGCTTCACGTTTGTTGGTGATTACGGCCAGCGGGATGCCGAGGGTTTTCAGGAGCTGGAGGCCGGTTTTTACTTCGGGGTAGATGTAGGTGTGGCGGTCGAGGTGTTCGGAATAATGTTGGGCAAACACGGCGAAGGCACGCTGCCACACTTCATCAGGGGCTTGGCCGTCCGGATCGGCAGTGAGGGCTCGGTGCACGAGTTTGCCCACGCCGTCGCCCACGTAGGACATCATCAGTTTTTCGTCGAGTAGGGGCAGGTTTTCGCTGCGGCGGGCTTCGTTGGCGGCAGCGGCGAGGTCGGCAAGGGAATCGACTAAGGTGCCGTCTAAATCAAAGGCGGCGGCAAGGATTTCGGGGCGGGTATTCATGATGTGGCCTCGGAGGTTGGATAAAAAATGATGGCGGATTTTAGCATGGGGCTGGTGATAAGAAGGCTACCTGAAAGTTTCAGGTAGCCTTTGGGTTGCTATTTGAAGAATAGATCACGATACACGGCATAAGGTACCAGCATCAGCAAGGGCATCACCACCAGCAGGCCGAGGAATATGGGAATCATGCCGACAATAAACAGCAGCCCCATCATCAAACCACAGAATACCGCGCCGCCGATATTGCGGCTGAAGCCTTGCCAGCTCAGCAATATAGCACGTTTGGGTGGTTCGTTTTCCAAGATGATCAAGGCCGGAGCGAGGAAGGTAAAGGCAGAATAAACTATGCCCAGTATGAGAGATAGTGCCATCACGGAAAGGCCGGCAGACATCATCTGTGCTTCATCTAGATCCAGATTGGCAGCACTGCTCACATCGCCTACTTGTCCGACGATCAAGATGATTGCAGCAAGGTTGCTAATTAAAGCCACTACCGCGCCGATTGCGCCGATTATTGCCAGCGATTTGGTGTTTTCCTGAAAGCCGATAAAAATTTGGCCGAATTCAAAATCGCCTTCTGCTTCCAATTGTTTGGCAATAAAGGCAAAGCCGGCTATTTCAAATATGGAGATGGCCGCCTGCAGCAGGCCGCCGATATACGGAATCATGCCCAAGCCGATATTGATGGCGCCAAACAACAGCGCGGCGCCAATAAGTTTGCCCGGGCGCAGTTTGAACAAACGCCAGGCAGCGCCAATCCACTCTTTAGCATTACCGGCAGGCAAAGCTTGCGGCTCGGCCAAATAGTTGCCGTGGTGGGTGGAATCCGGTTCGCCGTTGGTGCGCGGCGGGGCATATCGGTTGAATTGTTGATTGTCCATCATGGTTTCCCTTGTTGGTTGGAAGAGTAGGCGGCAGGCTACCTGAAAAAATTAGATGGCAAAATATTGTGGTTTTGGGGTTTCAGGTAGCCTGTTAAGGCTTACAACGCAGCGTGGATTTCCTGCCGGATTTTATCGAGGAAACGGCCTTGCGGCACGAGTTCGGCGGCTTGGGCGTAGTCTGCCTGCTGAAAGGCGGTGCTGAGTTTGGCCAGCAGCCGGGCCTCTTCGGCGGCCACTTGCTTATCCAGCGCGGCGAGTCGTTCGGCAGAGTTTTTGGTGCGGGCTGCGGCCAGCTCTTCACGCCATTCCATTTGCTGCATTAGAAACTCGGGATCGAAGGCGGTGCGCTCTTCGGAATCGGCCTGGATGCCTTGCGCCTGCAGCAGCAAAACGGCGCGCTCCAGCGGCCGGCTGAGGCGGCGGTAGGCTTCGTTGACGGCAGCGGCCATCATCACGGCCTGTTTCTGCTCGAAGGCGGAAGCGGTGGCGGTTTTGTCGGGATGGAAGCGGGCGGCCAGTTGGCGGTAGGTTTGCTCCAGCGCGGCGGGGTCGAGGTCGAATTGCGCGGGCAGGTTGAAAAGTTGGAATTCGCGGGGCATGTGTGTGCTTTCAGGTAGCCTTTTCTAAAGATGGAATTGTATAGGCAAACGCCAAGATGAGGCTACCTGAAAACGGCGGCGGGCGGTTTTGGCGAAGCTTGCCGCACCCGTTTTCAGGTAGCCTGCAAGCGCCGCGGCTGGCGGAAGGGCGGCGGCTTGCTATACAATACGCACCCTTACCGTTTGAAAGAAATGCGATTATGCCCTACCAACAAGCCAGTATTCCGATTGGTGCCGACCGTGCCGAGCAGTTTTCCGATGCGTTAATGGCGGCCGGTGCATTGTCGGCCGCGATTGAAGATGCCTACGCCGGCACAGACGAAGAACAGGCTATTTTTGGCGAGCCGGGCGAAGAAAGCGGCCAAATTTGGCAGCGCAGCTTGGTGATTGCCCTGTTTGACGACCAATGCAACGTTGCTGTCGCCGTGGCTGCCGCGGCCAAGGAATGCCGGTTGGAAGTGCCGCCCTACCGCATCGAGCAGTTGCCGGAGCAGGATTGGGTACGCCTCACGCAATCGCAGTTTGATCCCATCCGCATTTCCGGCCGGCTGTGGATAGTGCCCACCTGGCATGATATTGCCGACCAATCGGCCGTAAACCTGCGGCTCGACCCCGGCTTGGCTTTCGGTACGGGCAGCCACCCCACCACCCGCTTGTGCCTACAATGGCTCGATGAAAATATCCAAGCTGCCGACCGCGTGCTCGACTATGGCTGCGGCTCCGGCATTTTGGCCATTGCCGCGCTCAAACTCGGCGCCGCTGCCGCCGATGGCGTAGATATTGATGAGCAGGCTATTGTGGCCAGCCGCAGCAATGCCGAGCAAAACGAAGCCGCCGCCCGTTTTTTCCTGCCCGACGACTTGCCGGAAGCGGAATACGATGTGGTGGTGGCCAATATCCTGGCTAATCCGCTGCGCCTGTTGGGCGGCATGCTGGCTTCGCGTACCAAGGCGGGCGGGCGGATTGTGCTTTCCGGCATTTTGGAAGAGCAGGCCGAAGAGCTAAACGGCATCTATAGCGAATGGTTCGATATGCAGCCGCTGGTTGCCGAAGGCGGCTGGGTACGTTTGGTGGGCGTGCGTAAAGCCGGATAACCCGCCAGTAATGCCGTAGAGCCGTTTCAAACGGGAGTGAAACCGGGCAAGCCGATGCCAAGTATCCTTTTTGAAACGGCTAAATTCATGGCAAATGGTTTGGCGGGAGTAGCCCGCCAGCACAAATTCTCTGCAAAATATACAAAAAACCGACAGTTAGCCGCTAAAAGGCTACCTGAAAATGGTAAAAGCGCATTAATTTTCTTAAAATAGCGGCCGAAACATCAGTATTTGGATTGCCGACACATGAAAACCGTCAAACTCAGTTGCCCCCGCTGCCACGCGGAGAATCATTATGCCGTAGCCGATTTGCAGGCAGCCAACGGGCGGGTGCAGTGCAGCCAGTGCCGGCACGCCTTCACGTTAACGCGCAAGCCAAAAGCCCAGAGCGCGCCCGCTGCCAAAGCCGAGATTCTGCAGGAAGACGTGATTCACGCCAAAATACCCCTGCACGAGAAACTTGCCCGCCTCAAACAACAATCTGCCGCCTTGGCCGCACAGCAGGCGGGGCAAGACGCCGACGAATCCCTGCATACCCAGAAAAAACCGCTGGCTGCCGAGCTGGACGAAATCGACAGCCGCCTGCGCCGCCAGCGCATGGCGCTGGATAACGACACCGGCCACGCCATGCCCTTCAAATTGGCTGAAGCCGAGCGCACTGCCAACAGCACCGATGCCATCGAAGCCCTGCTGCAACGCTCTGCTGCCACCCCGCCGCCGCCCGCCGTACTGCCCAGCATCGACACCCTGCTCAAAAGCGCGCAATCTACCGCTGCCGGCCATGGGCAAACCCAAAACATCCACATCCAGGCTGAGAGCTTGGTGTTCAACTTAGTATCCGGCCGCGACCCCGGCGGCATCCAGCTGCCTGCCGCAGCAAAACTGCCAGCCGTTATCGACCAGCCCGCCGATAACCTGCTCTCTGCGCCTTCTAGCCATCCGAGTGTTCCTGCATCTGCCGCTGCCGTACACAGCGAATTCAACTGGACGCTGGCTTCGCTGGCTGCGCTCACAGTATTGATTATGCAGCTGTTCTACTATTTACTGATTATGAAGCACTGAATCACAGCACCGAAATGTGAAAAGGCTACCTGCAAACTAGAAGAACTGGTTTTCAGGTAGCCTTCTATCATGGTGGAAGCAAGGGGTAAGTTAATTGACTCATACCATATGAAAGGAAACTCCATAACCGCCATCTACCCCGATGACGTGTTAGATTTTTGGTTTAACCCGGCCAATCAAGCATTTTGGTTTGCCAAAAACCCCGATTTTGATCAATAAATCCGCAAACGTTTCGCTGTGGTATGGGCGCAGGCCGCGCAATCCGAGCTAAACAGCTGGCGTAGCAATCTACGCGGGCGGCTGGCGGAAATCATCGTGCTCGACCAATTTTCGCGCAATCTGCACCGCAATAGCCCGCAGGCTTTCGCCCAAGACAATATGGCTGTGGCGCTGGCACAAAAAGCCGTGCGGGAGCAAGGCTTTGCCGAAATGCAGCCAGAAGAGCGGCAGTTTATGTTGATGCCGCTCATGCATAACGAAAGCTGCGCTATCCACCAGCAGGCGGTGGAGCTGTTTGCCCGCTATACCAATGAATCCGCGCTGGATTTTGAGATCAAACATTGGGCAATCATTGAGCGTTTCGGCCGCTATCCGCACCGCAATGCGGTACTCGGGCGGCAGAGTACGGCGGAGGAATTGGCATTTTTGTAAGAGCCGGCCTCATCGTTTTAAGTGCAGCTTCTGGTTCAGGGCAGGGAAAGGCTACCTGAAATCAGCAAAATTAAAAATGTTGCCAGAAGTCAAGGAAGCTTGTTTTTCAGGTAGCCTGTTATTTAGGGTGAGTGTTAGACTACTGGCGGTTTTTAGCTTTGCGGAGTATCCGCGGTTGATTGGGAGAAGATGATGAAAAAGATGATGTTGACGGTATTGTTGCTTACCGTTGGCGGCACGGCTCTGGCTCAGCAATATGGTTCGGCGCAGCAGATTCAGCGTTTACGCGGTGAAACTGTGCAACTGCTGAAAACGGTGCCACACGCATCCGACCGTGCGCTGATCGAGCAGTATAAGCTGCAAAATCTGGAAGGCAATATTTGGGAAGGGCTGTATGCGGAAGGCGACAGCCAACCGAGCACGGTGCCGAGTGGCTATTTCCTGTTTAACCGGCGTGGTTTGCAGGCCTACGTCGGCTGGGGCAAACTGGACGGCGTGCGCTGCCGGCCGTTGAACGGCTACCGCCAAGCACAGTTGTGCACGGCGCCGCGTGCTGATTGGCAGGCAGTGCGGGCATTCGAGCGCCGGATGGTGGCATTTTTGCAAACGGCGGGATAGTTTGGTCGCTTGATTGATGTACGAAATAAAGGCTACCTGAAAGGTTTCAGGTAGCCTTTATTATGCAGGGCAGGCTTACAGTTTGCCGCCGGATTGGTTGGCCATATATACCACGGCAGCTTCCACGTCGGCATCGCTCAGGTTGGCATCGCCGCCGCGGGCAGGCATGGTTTTAAAGCCTTGGATGGCGTGTTGCACCAAGGTGGCGCGGCCTTGTGCCAGGCGCGGTGCCCATTCGTCGTTGTGAGTGATTTTGGGCGAGTTGGGGAAGGCGGAATTGGCGGCGTGGCAGGCGATGCACAGTTTGTTGAACACGGCTTCGCCATTGGCTGCGGCAGATTGGCCGGCAGGGGCGGATGCACCAGAGGCGGCGGCATCGCCTTTTTGTACGGCGGGGGCAGTGAAGTTGCCGCCGGATTGGTTGGTCATGTAGGCCACGGCGCGGGCAACCTCATCATCGGTAAGGGTGCTGTCGCCACCGCGGGCAGGCATTTGGCCTGCGCCGTTGAAGCCGTTGATGGCGTGGGCAACGAGCGTGTCGAAGCCTTTGGCGATGCGGGCGCTCCATTCGTCGTTATGGGTAACTTTGGGCGCGAAAGCAACGTTTTTGTCGGCACCGTGGCATTGGATGCAGACTTTGTCGAACACTTGCTTGCCTTCGCGTTCGCCTACGGGTGTGCCATCGCCCATGGTAAGGCGGCCAGTGGGCTGAATGCGGGTTTCCACAGCGCTGGGCTGCATATCGGAAACGTTGCTGTAGTAGCCGGTGGTGGCAAGCTTAACCAGGAGGAAGAGGGTGATCAGCAAAACGAGCAGGCCGCCGATAAAGGTAATGGCGGCTGAGCCTTTGATGTTGTTAGCAGTGGTGTTCATGGTATGGGCTTTATGGTTTGTGGTCGTTATGGGCGCATGCGGCAGCATGCTTGTTTATTGGTGTGAAACCTTCACATAATCAGATTATTGAACGCTTCTTTTGGGTTCACATTCAATCCGTCTGATACAGGTTTGGTTTCGGTTTGTAAGATTGTGCGAAATTATACTGAATTCGCTTATAGCTTCCAATCGTAAAATTCTATTCTGTGCTGCTTTGCCGCCGGAAGGAGACAAAATTTTTTGCCTTTGTGCCGGTTTTGGGTTAATCTTACGCGCTTCTCGCACCCATAGCTCAGTTGGATAGAGTGTCAGTTTCCGAAGCTGAAGGTCACAGGTTCGATCCCTGTTGGGTGCGCCAGTTATTTGGGAAGGCAGCCGGTTGGCTGCTTTTTTGTTGCTTGGTTGTTTTAAAATGGCATGATACGGCGTTGATTCGCCTTATTTTTATGCCAATAGGCGGCTATAAATTTCAGGTAGCCTTTCCAGTGAGGCTACCTGAAAGTTTTTAGAAGCGGAACGATGAGGGTTTTTTCACGGCGGGGCCGCTGAGGGCAGGGGCTACGGTATCAAACATCACGCTTTGTTCGTAACTGTCTTCACCGTTACATTGCACGAGCAGGGCATGCATCACGGGCTCTTGGCCGACGATTACCGCCATGCGGCCGCCGGCGGGCAGTTTGCTGCGCAGGGTTTCGGGCATTACGGGGCAGGAGCCGCCCACATAGATGGCGCTTACGGTGGCGATGGGCGGGTTTACCAGACCGTCGCCGATGCGGTAATCGATATTGGTGAGGCCGAGGCGGTCGAGCACGGCTTTGGCTTGTTGCTGCTGGGTTTCATCGGTGTCAATGGTAATGACGCGGCCGGCGAGTTTAGCCAGCACGGCGGTGGCGTAGCCGGAGCCAGTGCCGATTTCGAGCACAGTGTCCTTTTTGGTGAGCTTCAGGCCTTGAATCAGGCGGGCAACCACTTTGGGTTCGAGCATGGCGCTGCCGTTGGGCAGGGGCAGGGAAAGATCGGCGTAGGCGTAGGCCTGCTGTTCGGGGGCAACGAATTGTTCACGCGGCACTTCGGCCAAGGCGTCGAGAACGTCGAAATCCAATACGCTCCAGGGGCGGATTTGCTGTTCGACCATGTTGAATCGGGCTTGTTCAAAGTAGTTCATTATTTTGCTCACAGCGGTGGGTATGTGTTTGAAGGCTGGATTATAAGCTAATTCGATGTTTGTGGGCGGCAAATGTGCGGAGTAAAGAAAAGGCTACCTGAAAGTTCAGGTAGCCTTGATTTTTACTGCTTCAGCTATTTAGCCTTGGCGTTGTGCATCCACGGCGGCCAGTGCCACCATGTTTACCAAGCGGCGCACAGAGGCGAGCTGGTTGACGATGTGCACGGGTTTTTTCATGCCCAGCAGAATCGGGCCCACGGTTACGCCGTCGGGGCTGGCGACGCGCAGCAGGTTGCAGCTGATGTTGGCGGCTTCCACGTTGGGCATCACCAAGAGGTTAGCGGCGCCTTTCAGGGTAGAGTCAGACATGCTTTGCTGGCGCAGGCTTTCCACCAAGGCGGCATCGCCCTGCATTTCGCCGTCGATTTCCAACTGCGGGGCGGATTGGCGGATAAGCTCAAGTGCACGGCGCATTTTTTCGGCACTTTCAGAGGGCACGGAACCAAAGTTGGAGTGCGACAGCAGTGCGACCTTGGGCGTGATGCCGAAGCGTTGGATTTCTTCGGCGCACATCAGCGTGCTTTGGGCAATCTGCTCGGCAGTCGGATTGGCGTTTACATAGGTGTCGGCGATGAACAAGTTGTGGCCGCCGAAAATCAACGCATTCATGGCGCAGGCGGTGTGGTCGGGGTTGTTGTAGCCGACAACGTTGGAAACGACATCCAAGTGATGGCGGAAGTGGCCGACCGTACCGCACACCATGGCATCGGCATGGCCTAAGTGCAACATGAGCGCACCGATGAGGGTGGGGTTGGCAATAACGTGGCGTTGTGCCAAATCAGGGCTGATGCCGTTGCGTTTTTGCAGGTTGTAGTAGGCTTGCCAGTATTCGCGGAAGCGGGGATCGTTTTCGTTGTTGACGATTTCGAAATCGCTGCCGGCGCGGATGGTAAGGCCCATTTTTTGAATACGGGCTTCGATCACTGCCGGCCGGCCGATGAGAATTGGCGTGGCCAGTTTGGCAGACACAATCTGTTGGGTGGCGTGCAGCACACGCTCGTCTTCGCCTTCGGCCAACACCACGCGTTTGAGCGATTGGCGCGCTTGGGCGAAGATGGGTTTCATGAACAGGCCGGATTTATAAACAAACTCGTTCAGTTTTTCTTCGTAAGCGGCAAAATCGGCAATCGGGCGGGTAGCCACGCCGGAATCCATGGCGGCTTTGGCCACGGCGGGTGCCACGCGGGCGATCAGGCGCGGATCGAAGGGTTTGGGAATCAGGTATTCTGGGCCGAATTTCAGCTCGGCGCCGGTGTAGGCGGTAGCGACTTTGTCGTTTTGCTCGGCCATGGCCAAATCGGCAATGGCGCGCACGGCGGCCAGCTTCATTTCTTCGTTGATGGTGGTGGCGCCTACATCGAGTGCGCCGCGGAAGATGAAGGGGAAGCAGAGAACGTTGTTCACCTGGTTGGGGAAGTCGGAACGGCCGGTGCCGATAATCACATCGGGGCGGGCGGCTTTGGCTTCCGGCGGCCAAATTTCGGGCTGCGGGTTGGCCATGGCCAGCACGATGGGCGAAGCGGTCATTTGTTTGAGCATATCGGTGCTCAATACATTGGGGCCGGAGAGGCCGAGGAAGATGTCGGCGCCGGGCACGGCGTCGCCGAGTTTGCGCCAGCCTTTGTCTTCAATGGCATAGCGCACTTTGCTGGCATCCATGCGTTCGCGGTCTTCGCGGGTTTGGTAAATCACGCCTTTAGAGTCGCACACGGTGATGTTTTCGCGTTTCATGCCCAAAGCCACGAGCAAGTCGAGACAGGCGATGGCGGCAGCACCGGCACCTGAGCACACTAAGCGCACTTGGCCGATATCTTTGCCCACCAGGCGCAGCCCGTTGAGAACGGTGGCGGCGGTGATGATGGCCGTGCCGTGTTGATCGTCGTGGAATACTGGGATTTTGCAGCGTTCGCGCAGTTTTTTCTCAATGTAGAAGCATTCGGGCGCTTTGATGTCTTCTAGGTTGATGCCTCCGAAAGTAGGCTCGAGCGAGGCAATGATGTCCACCAGTTTTTCGGGGTCGGTTTCATTGATTTCGATATCGAACACGTCGATGCCGGCGAATTTTTTAAACAATACGCCTTTGCCTTCCATCACCGGTTTGCTGGCCTCGGCACCGATATTGCCCAAACCGAGCACGGCGGTACCGTTGGAAACCACGGCCACCAAGTTGCCGCGTGCGGTGTATTTATAGGAATCCTGCGGATTGGCTTGGATTTCCAGGCAGGGGGCGGCCACACCCGGAGAATAGGCCAGCGACAGGTCGTGCTGGGTGGCCAGCGCTTTGGTGGGGGCTACCTGAATTTTGCCGGGCTGCGGATATTGGTGAAAATCGAGGGCGGCTTGTTTCAGCATATCGTCCATGGGATAGGTCCTTTTGTTGGGTGGAAGGGGAAACGGGCTTGAGGCTACCTGAAAAATCCAATGTCTGCCCAGCCTGAGGCTACTGCTTGGCTTTCGGCGGGTTGGGCGCCGCCGGCTGGGGCATCGGCACCAGGCTCAGGCTGTTGCCGCGTTTGGGATACCAAATGCCTTGCACGCGCCATTTGCCGGCGCTGTCTTCCAGGCGTACATACCAATGGTCGGCAGGGCGCAGGGCTTGGAAATCTGCGGCATATTCTACCCGATTCGCCGCCGCTGCGGCACTACCCTGCCGCTGCATCGCTACGGTTTGGTCGTATTCGCTGCGGGCAGGATGCAGCCACAGCAGTTTGAGCGGCACATCGGGCTCGATATTGCCGCTGAGCAGGATTTTGGCGCGGTTGTTGTCGGGGCTGACGAGCAATTCGGCACGGATTTGCCGGTGTTCGGCTTCTTGGTCGCGCTCCATTTGCAGGGCGATATTTTTGCCTTCTCGGTAGTAATCGTCGGTAACCAACGAAGGATTGTTGCGGGTGGCGGCGAGGTTATAAGTATAGAAAGCGGCCACCACCACAATAGCCGGCCCGGCCATCAGCAGCCATGGCCAAGGATATTTGTACCACGGTTTGGCCGGGCTGCGGCCAGCGTGGGGCGGGGTGGGCGTGCTCATGCGCTTATTCTCCGGTGAAGGTGCTTTTGGTGGTGATGGTTTCGGCTTCGTTCGGCTTTTCGGGGTCGGCATAGCGGAAGGTGAAGACGATGGGGTTGCTGCCCGGCTCGGCATAATCGGGCAGCACGGCTACCTGAACAGGAATGGAGATACTGTCGCTGCCGTTGAGGCGCAGGCCGCCTTCAGGCAGGCCGGTGATTTTGATGTCTTCCAAGCCGGCCACTGAAGCGGTAAGGATTTTGGTGTGTTCGCTGGCGTTGGTAATGCGCAGGTTATAGGCGTTTTCCAGCCAGCCGTCTTGGTTTTGACGCACCATCACGCCCCGGTCTTTGATGATGTCGATGTGCACATTCTGGCGCAGCAGAAGACCGACCACCAAACCCACGGCCACTGCGGCCAATACCGCGCCATAGCCCAACACGCGCGGGCGCAGCATACGGCGCGGGATTTTGTTTTCCGGATAGTCTTTTTCCAGCGCGCCTTCGGTGGTGTAGCGGATGAGGCCGCGCGGATAGCCCATTTTATCCATTACCTCGTCGCACACATCAATGCAGGCGGCACAGCCGATGCATTCGTATTGCAGACCGTTGCGGATGTCGATGCCCACCGGGCATACCTGTACGCACAAGGTGCAGTTGATGCAGTCGCCCAAATCGGAGTCTTCGCGCTGCACGTTTTTCTTACGCGCACCGCGCGGCTCGCCGCGTGCCGGGTCGTAGGAAATAATCAGCGTGTCGCGGTCGAACATGGCGCTTTGGAAGCGGGCATAGGGGCACATGTATTTGCACACCTGTTCGCGCATGATGTGGGCAAATAGCCAAGTAGCCCCGCCATACAGCATGGCGGCAATCAGTGCTGCGCCAGAAACGGCCGCCCAGTTGAAGGTGAAGATGTGGGTTACCAGCGCGCGGATGGGGCTGAACCAGCCGGCAAACGTGATGCCCGTCCAAGCGCATACCAGAAAAATCAGCAGATATTTGGTGGCTTTAATGCGGATTTTGGTGAAGTTCCACGGCGATTTATCGAGCTTGAGCCGTTTGTTGCGGTCGCCCTCTACCAAGTGGTCGATCCACAGCATGATTTCGGTATAGACCGTTTGCGGGCAGGCATAGCCGCACCACAAACGCCCGGCGATGGTAGTCCACCAAAACAGGCCGAAAGCCGAGAGAAGCAGCAGACCGGTGAGGTAGATCAAATCGTTGGGCACCAGGGTGAAGGCGAAGATATGGAAACGGCGGCCGGGAATGTCGAACCACACTGCCTGGCGGCCGTGCAGATTGAACCAGGGGGTAACGTAAAACACGAACTGCGTGGCCAGAATAGCCCACAGGCGCAGGTTGGCAAAACGGCCTTTGGCCAGCTTGGGATGAATACGTTTCGCGCCCTGATACAGGGAAATCACCTGTTCTTTGGGTGGTTGGGCTGCGGGTTGTGCCATGAGGGTGTTCCTTTGGATTGCTCTAAAATTGTTATTTTTTATTAGTTGTTTAGCTGCCAATTGGTGTGGCAAATAGTTTGCCGGCAGGGCATTGGGCAACATAGGGGATTATACGCCGTGGCCGAAACCCTTGTCAGCCCGCTTGGCGGTTGTCGTTTGGGCCCGATAGATAAAGGCAATGGTCGTGGATGAGAGGCTACCTGAAAGTGCGAAATTCGGTTTTCAGGTAGCCTTTATTTTAAGTTTCTCGGTTGTGGGCTATTGGACATAAATGCCTGATCTACGGTTTACAGTAATGGGGAGAGTTTTGCATGAGCGAGAGATTGCCCATCTTGCTACGGGCTGGTGATGTGCCGATCGCCATATAAATTGGCAGGTAAGCAAAGGCTACCTGAAAGTTTTGGCTTCGCAGAAACTCACTAACGTTCGTTTTCAGGTAGCCTTTGCTTGCAACGATCGCTTTTATTCCATGCTCTCAAACCCTGTCACTTCCAGCCCGAAGCCGGTGAGGCCGGTGAGGGAGGAGGGCTGGCCGAGCACGCGCATTTTTTTCACGTGGAGGTTGGCGAGGATTTGCGCGCCGATGCCGTAGGTTTTGCTGTCCCACTGGCGGGTTTGGCTTTTGCCTTTGGGCAGGGTGCGGTCGAGCAGGGTGGCGCCGTCTTCGGTGCGGTGCAGCAGGATGGCGACGCCGTGTTCGGCGGCTTGGATGCGCTCGAGGGCTTGCGGTAGCGGCCAGGAGTGGCGGGGGTTGGTTTGCAGGAAATCCATGGCGCTGAAGGGCTCGTGTACGCGCACGAGGGTTTCGGTGTCGGGCTGCGGGCTGCCTTTCACCAGGGCGAGGTGGGTTTCGCCGGAGAGTTTGTCTACATAAACGTGCTGGCGGAAATCGCCCCAGGGGGTGCGGACGGGGCTGCTGCCCATTTCTTCGAGCAGGGTTTCGGTGCGGCTGCGGTATTCGATGAGGTCGGTGATGGTGCCGATTTTGAGGCCGTGCTGCCGGGCGAATTCGGTGAGCTCGGGCATACGCGCCATGGTGCCGTCGTCGTTGATGATTTCGCAGATAACGGCGGCGGGGATGAGGCCGCACATTTGGGCCAAATCGACGCCGGCTTCGGTGTGGCCCGCGCGCACCAGCACGCCGCCTTTTTGGGCGCGCAGGGGGAAGATGTGGCCGGGCTGGACGATGTCTTCCGGCCGGGCGGCGGGGGAAACGGCGGTTTGGATGGTGAGCGCGCGGTCGGCGGCGGAAATGCCGGTGGAAATGCCGTGGGCGGCTTCGATGGATACGGTGAAGTTGGTGCCGTATTGCGCGCCGTTGTGCTGGGTCATGAGGGGGAGCTTGAGTTTGTCTACCAGCTCTTCGGCCATGGGCAGGCACACGAGGCCACGGGCGTGTTTGATCATGAAGTTGATGGCTTCGGGGGTAACGAATTGGGCAGCCATGAGCAGGTCGCCTTCGTTTTCGCGGTCTTCGGCATCGGTGATGATGACCATTTTGCCAGCTTTGAGGTCGGCCAGGATTTCGGGGATGGTGGAAATGGGGGTGGACATGGGACGGGTATTCCTGTCGGTGGGTTGTGGGGCGGATGTGGGTGAACTGTGGTCGGTGTCGAGCCACAGCGCGGGCATGCCGGCGCTGTGTTCGATTTTGCGGGCTTTGCGCTCGCCGAAAGGCTTGTTTTTCAACAGGGCGGAAAGTTCACCCTGGTTGATGCCGGTGGCGGATACGAAATCAATCTGCCGGCCTTGGTGCAGGCGGTTGATCCATTCGCGCAGGTTGCGGCGGCGCAGTTCGGTAATATTGATGGGGCTGGGCATGGGCTACCTGAAAATTTAAGCGGGCGAATGCAGGCCGATGCGGTTGCCTTCGCTGTCTTCGATGAAGGCGGCAAAACCGTTGGCGATGGGGAATTTGGCGGTGAGTATTCTGCCGCCGGCCGCTTCGGCGGCGCGGGCGGTTTCGGCGCAGTCGGCACAGTTGAAAAATACGGTGATGCCGCCGTGGCCGGCGGGTTGCGCAGAGGGGTCGTGCCAGAGCATGCCGCCGATGCCGTATTGCTCCCAGGCGGGGGCGAACAGATACATTTGGCGTTGCGGGTCTTTGCCGGGCACTTCTTGCAGGGGCAAGCCGAACACGGTTTCGTAGAAGCGGGCAGCACGTGCTAAGTCCTGCGCATTGAGGGCAAACCAGCTTACGGGATTTTGCGGGGTATTGTTCATATAGCGATTCCTAGTGGTGTGGGTAGTAAACTCGGGCAACTATACGGCGCTTGGTTGGAAAAGTAAAGTTAGATTGGAGGGAATGAAAAATTACTTTTAAGCAATATTCGGTATTCGGTTTTCAGGTAGCCTGCCGATGGCTGAAGGCTACCTGAAACCTCGGTCTTGCCGCTACAATACTGCCCATCCCAATCTTTCAGGTAGCCTCAAATGAATCCCGCCCATATTCCGCAAGCCCTACACACTTTGCTCAGCGAACGCGAAATCATTGCCGACCCCGCCCCGCTGCTTGCCGACCGGCGCGGCCGCTATATCGGCCAGGCTGCCGCCGCGGTGATGCCCGATAGCGTGGAAAATGTGCAGAAGCTGGTGCGCTGGTGTGCCGAACACCGTGTGCCGATTACCCCGCAGGGCGGCAACACCGGCCTGTGCGGCGCGGCCGTGCCAAACGGCGGCATTTTGCTCAACCTCTCGCGGCTCAACCGCATCCGCAGCCTCAGCCTGGCCGACAACGCCATCACCGTGGAAGCCGGCGCGATTCTGCAAAACGTGCAAGAAGCCGCAGCCCAAGCTGGGCGGCTGTTTCCGCTCAGCCTCGCCAGCGAAGGCACCTGCCAAATCGGCGGCAACATCGCCTGCAACGCCGGCGGGCTGAACGTGGTGCGCTACGGCACCACGCGCGATTTGGTGCTCGGGCTGGAAGTGGTGTTGCCCGACGGCAGCCTGCTCTCCCATCTCGCCCCGCTGCACAAAAACACCACCGGCTACGACATCCGCCAGCTCTTTATCGGCAGCGAAGGCACGCTCGGCGTCATCACCGCTGCCACGCTCAAGCTCTTCTCCCCGCCGCAAACCACCGCTACCGCCTGGGTTGGCTTAGACAGCATTGAAGAAGCCGTGCGCCTGCTCACCCACATACAAGGCCGTTTCGCCGAGCGGCTGTGCAGCTTCGAGCTGGTAAGCCGCCCCGCGCTTGCCCTCTCCGCCACTTATAGCCGCCTCAGCCCGCCGATTGATGCCGAGTGGCATATCTTGCTCGAGCTAAACGACAGCCTGCCTCAGCCTGAGTTGGCCAACGATTTGGCCGAATTCCTGTTTGCCGGCGGCTGGGAAAACGCCGTGCTGGCACAGTCGGAGAGCGAGCGAGCCGAATTGTGGCGGCTGCGCGAAGACATCTCCGCTGCGCAAAAAGCGCTCGGTGCCAGCATCAAACACGACATCGCCGTGCCCATCGCCCGCGTGGCCGAATTTGTGGCCAACGCCTCCGCCGCGCTCAAGCAGGCCTATGATGGCATCGAAATCATCGTATTCGGCCACCTTGGCGACGGCAGCCTGCATTTCAACACCTTCCTGCCGCACATCCGCAGCAACCAGGCCTACGAATACGAAGACGGCATCAACCGCATCGTCTACCAACACACCCTTGCCTGTCAGGGCACGATTGCTGCCGAACACGGCATCGGCCAAGTGAAAAACCACTGGCTGCCCAGCGTGCGCAGCCCCGTGGAAATCGAGCTGATGCGCGCCATTAAGCAACAGCTCGACCCGCATAACCTGTTCAACCCCGGCAAACTGTTCCCGCCACAGGCTACCTGAAAACCGCTAACTAACAACACAAGGAAACCTAATCATGAACCAAGCCTTCAAAATCCGCTGCCCGCTGCCGCATTGCACCGGCTGGGTAACCCAGCTCGACCCTGAAGACGGCTCACTGTTTATGTGCGACGACTGCGGTCAAGTGTGGGAAACCAAAGCCGAGCTTGATGCCGCGATTGCCGAAATCATAGCCCGCTTCCCCTACCGCGCCGCCGTGTACCGCCAAACCGCCGAAGGCTTCGCCGCCGTACCCGAAGCCGAAGAACCGGCAGATTACGAAACACAGGTGAACCAAGAGCCGTGGGCTTAAAGCAGCACGTTTCCCGTTGCCGTTTGAATACAGAAAAGGCTACCTGAAAGCGTGAGCTTCAACGCAGTTAAAACGAACGAAGTGAGTTTCTGCGAAGCTAAAACGAGCGAAGGAAGTTTCGCTAAAACGCAGCGCCGCGAAGTTTCCACCCAGCCGGGAGCTTCAGGTAGCCTCACGCCCGCAGCGGCATCCATCTTCCATCGGTGGAGTAGCAGCTATGTATCCGTTAAAACTGAAAACCGAAATTTACCAAGCCATTGCAGCATTTTTAGATGCCTACAAGCGGCAAGACACCCAAACCTTGGCCGAGCAATTTGATATTCACGGCGGGTTTTTGGAAGAAATTGATGAAATGCTGGATTTCATTGAAGACAAAACCAAGCTACGTCTTTTTCCCCTGGAGGAGATGGATAAGTTTGAATGCGGCAGCACCGGCCTGAGCATCTTCGGCGATTTGAGCGATGATGAAGAGGAGGAAGAGGATAAGGAAGCGGAGCCGGAAAGCGAAGAAGAATCCGTGGGCGTGGAAGCCAAGCTGTATGAAGAGGGCGAGGCGCAACACATCGGCTATATCGTGGGCGAATATTATTTAAACGGCCAAGAGCCGGCCTTTATATTCCAATATTTCAGCGTGTAGCCCAACGCAAAAAAGGCTACCTGAAAATCCGCCCAGCGGTTTTCAGGTAGCCTTTTTATAGTGAATTAACAAAAATCAGGACAAGGCGACGAGCCGCAGACAGTACAAATAGTACGGCAAGGCGAGCCAACGCTGTACCGGTTTAAATTTAATTCACTATAACTTTTCAAATTAGGTAATTAAGCCTTCATCACCTGTTTCAAAAACTGCTTCGCCCGCTCGCTGCTCGGGTTGGTGAAGAACACTTCCGGCGTGTCCACTTCCACGATTTTGCCCTGATCCACAAAGATAATCCGGTCGGCCACTTCGCGGGCGAAGCCCATTTCGTGGGTCACGCACATCATGGTCATGCCGCTTTCGGCCAAGTCTTTCATCACTTTGAGCACTTCGCCCACCATTTCCGGATCGAGCGCGGAGGTGGGCTCGTCAAACAGCATCACTTGCGGCTCCATGGCCAGGCCGCGGGCGATGGCCACGCGCTGCTGCTGGCCGCCGGAAAGCTCGCCGGGCATGGCGTCTTTTTTATGCGCCAGGCCCACGCGCTCCAAGAGTTGCAGCGCTTTTTCTTCGGCCTGGGTGCGGCTTTGCTTTTTCACTTTTATCGGCGATAGCACGATGTTTTCCAGCACGCTCAAATGCGGATAAAGGTTGAAATGTTGGAACACGAAGCCCACTTCGGCACGGATTTTGTTCAGGTCGGTGGCTGGGCTGGCCACGTCTACGCCGTCCACCCAAATTTCGCCGCTTTGGATTTGCTCGAGCTGGTTTACGGTGCGGATGAGGGTGGATTTGCCGCTGCCGGAGGGGCCGCACACCACCACTACTTCGCCTTTTTTCACTTCGAGGTTGATGGCGCTCAGAACGTGCAGTTCTTTAAACCATTTGTTTACGTTTTTAAATTTAATCATTTTCTATTTCCGGAACGGCTGGGTTGTCGGTTGGAACAATCGGCGCGGGGCGGGATTGTGTTTTAGCTGGCCTTTTGGGCTAACAGGTTGGCCAAGGCTACATATTTTTCGGGTGCGATATGTTCGGCGCGTTCTTGCGGGCTGATGCCGGCAGCCTGCAAATCATTGTCGTCGGCCAGACCTTTGAGGTTGTTGCGGATGGTTTTGCGGCGCTGGTGGAAGGCTTGTTTCACCAGGGCGGCGAATTGCTCGAAATCCTGCGCCTGCCCGATGCGGTATTTGGCCGGAATCAGCCGCACCACGGCGGAATCGACTTTGGGTGCGGGGGAAAAGGCCTCGGGCGGTACGTCGAGCAGTTTTTCCATTTCAAAGAAGTATTGCAGCATCACGCTCAGGCGGCCGAAATCGTTGCTGCCGGGCTCGGCCACCATGCGTTTCACCACTTCTTTTTGCAGCATGAAGTGCATGTCTTCCACTTCGTCGGCATAGCGGCTGAGGTGGAACAGCAGCGGGGTGGAGATGTTGTAGGGCAGGTTGCCGACGATTTTTTTGCGCCCGGGCACACTGGCGAAATCGAACTGCAATACGTCGCCTTCGTGGATAACGAGTTTGCCGGCGTAGGGTCGGGTTTTCAGGTAGCCTATGATGTCGCGGTCGATTTCGCACACATGCAGGCAATCGAGCTTGGCGGCCAGGGGCTCGGTAATCGCGCCGAGGCCGGGGCCGATTTCCACTACGGTATCGGCGGGCTGCGGCCGCACGGCCTGGACGATATCGGCAATGATGCGGGAATCTTGCAGAAAGTTCTGCCCGAAGCGTTTGCGGGCGGTGTGTTGGGTCATAGCGGTGAGCCGGGCGGCGGTTGGCGGGAAAAGTGCGGATTGTATCAGATTCGGCGGTGTGCTTGGGCGGCTTGCCGGTGGGCTGTTGCTAGAAATGAAAGGCTACCTGAAATTTTCAGGTAGCCTTTTGCTGCCAACAGTCGGTTTGGCTTACTTGGCAGCGGTATTTTCTTTTTGCGCGGCCTGTGCCTGTTTTTCGGCCTTGGTGGCCCAATAGGAGGCAAGGAGGGAGCCGGAAATGTTGTGCCACACGCTGAAGATGGCGCTGGGCACGGCCACTAGCGGCATCATGGCGAAGTGGGCTTTGGCCAGTGCCGCGCCGAGGCCGGAGTTTTGCATGCCCACTTCGATGGCGAGGGTTTTTTGCGCGTCGTAGGGCAGGCCGAAGAGTTTGGCGGCGAGGAAGCCTAAGGCATAGCCGATGGCGTTGTGCAGCACCACTACGCCGAAAATCAATAGGCCGGTTTCGATAATCTGCGCGCGGCTGCCGGCCACCACGGCGCCGATAATCAGCACGATGGCAAGCACGGAAATCAGCGGCAGCACATCGATGGCGGCGGCGGTTTGCTTACGGAACAGGGTGTGCGCCACCACGCCCAGCACGATGGGCAGCAGCACCATTTGCAAAATGGATACCAGCATTGTGGTGGCGGAAACGTCGATCCATTGGTTGGCAAACAGGAAGAATACCGCCGGGGTGAGCAGGGGCGCGAGCAGGGTGCTGATGGAGGTAACGGCCACCGAGAGCGCCACATTGCCGCGTGCAAGAAAGGTCATCACGTTGGAGGCGGTGCCGCCGGGGCAGGCGCCCACCAACACCACGCCGATGGCCACTTCGGGCGGCAGATTAAGGGCACGCGAGAGCAGGTAGGCGGTGGTGGGCATAATCACAAACTGTGCCACCACGCCGATGAGCACGGCTTTGGGGTGTTGGCCGAGGATTTTGAAGTCGGAGGGGGCGAGGGTAAGCCCCATGCCGAACATGATGATGCCCAAAAGCCAGGGGATGTAGGGGGCGATGAAGCTGGTGAAGAGGGAAGGCGCCAAGAAGCCGGCCATGGCAAATAGTGCTGCCCACAGGGCAAAAGTGTTACCGATGAAGCGGCTGAATCTTTGTAAAGCTGTCATGATGGTTTTTTGCAATTTTTAACAGGAAGGGCGAAGGATACAAGAAAGCAGGGTTGCGGGACAAGGGGCGGGCTACCTGAAAAGTGTAAAGGCTGCGTGGTATCCTCCGGCGCTGCCTCTATAGCAAATCAACTTAACTTTAAAGATGTTGTTTGGCGGAGTTGGATGGGTGAGCGTGGACAAACTGCTACTGATTGAGGTGCTGCGCACAACATTCCTTTTCGGCTACTGTGATAGTGGCACGTTGTTTTCCCATTCGGAAAGCCACAGTATTTGGCTGATATACGGCGAAATGTACACGGAGCTGGTGGCCGATAGTTTTGAATGGTTTATGGAAAAGTGGTGTTGGATAAGAAATGGGATTTCGATTAGCGGCTGTGCCGGATGGCGGTACATAAAGGGCTGTTCCAAAGGCTTGGAGCAGCCCTTAAATGTTTTTCAGGTAGCCTTTGCCGGATTGCATCAAGGCTACCTGAAAATAGGTATGCGAAGTTTTACCGCACGATTTCCGCTAGCGGCCAGCGCGGGCGCACATTGAAGCCGGTGGCGGGCTGCGCCTGTTGCAGGTGCATGGCGCCGGCGAAGGCAATCATGGCGCCATTGTCGGTACACAGCGGCAGCGGCGGGAAATAAGTGCGTACGGCTTCGGGCTTGGCTTTGGGGTTGGGGCGTACTTGCAGCGTGGCGAGTTCGGCACGCAGTTTCCAGTTGGCACCCACGCCGCCGGCCACCACAAGGGTGCGGTAGCCGGTGTGCAGCAGGGCTTGGCGGGATTTGGCCAGCAGCACGTCCACCACAGCGTCTTGGAAGGCGCGGCAGATATCGTTGCGGATGGTGTCCGGCAGGCTGCCGCCATGTTCGGCACGCACGTTTTGTACCGCAGTGAGCACGGCGGTTTTGAGGCCGGAGAAGCTCATTTGCAAATCGCGCGAATGCAGCATCGGGCGCGGAAAGGTGAAAGCATAGGGGCGGCCGAGCTTGGCCAATTCGGAAAGTTTTGCGCCGCCGGGGTAGGGCAGGCCGAGCAGTTTGGCGGTTTTGTCGAAGGCTTCGCCGGCGGCATCGTCCACGCTTTCGCCGAGCAGTTCGTAGTCGCCGATGCCGCGCACGGCCATGAATTGGGTATGGCCGCCGGATACGAGCAGGGCAACGAAGGGAAAGTCGGGTTTTTCTTCGGCTAACAGCGGGGAGAGCAGGTGGCCTTCGAGGTGGTGTACGGGGATCACGGGTTTGCCCAACGAAAAGGCGAGCGCGTTGGCATAGGCGCAGCCGGCCAAGAGCGCGCCGCCAAGACCGGGGCCTTGGGTGTAGGCGACGGCATCGATGTCGGCGTAGTTTTTGCCGGCTTCGTGCAGGCAGGCTTGGGTGAGCGGCACGAGGCGGCGGATGTGGTCGCGGCTGGCCAGCTCGGGCACTACGCCGCCGTATTCGGCATGCATGGCCATTTGGGTGTGCAGCTGGTTGCCGATGAGGCCGTGTTCGGTGCTGTAGAGCGCCACGCCGGTTTCGTCGCAGGAGGATTCAATGCCGAGAACGAGCATGATAGAAGGCTACCTGAAAAATCAAAGGCTGTATTTTATCGCAAATCAAATTGGCTTTCGCTATGGCATCGGCTTGCTAGGGCAGTAAATGGCGGTATGTGCTTGGGTAAAGTGCGGGTTTCATGCGTATGGGCGGATTGACATACACCTCCGATGAAATATTGCGGGAAAATGTCGGCTAATGCAGGCGGGAATAGACCTTGTTGTTTTTTCGCACAGGTTAATTTTGGTTAATTGTGTGTAATTTGCAGATAGGGGGAAGGTATGGTAATGAGGCGGGAGAGAGTTGGTTTTAGCCAGTATTGGTATGAAAAATATATTATTTTTTCTGATTGGGGTAGAACACTATTCTTATCGGGGCGGTATTCGTTAATTAATAGTATTGTTTGCCCAGAGCATTAGATAAGAACGATTTTGGCAGCAGATGCTTGCGTGCGGTAAGTAGAGTAGGCAGTTTAATTGCCAGCTGCCACCAAACAGCGGATAATACGCGGCAATTCTTGATTGGAATTTATCTGTGAGACGGCTAGAGGTCTGCAGATAGGGAATTTTTTAAGTTATAACTTGAACTTTGTTAGAGGTAATTCGACATGAAAAAATCTTTATTGGCCGCTGCCCTGATGTCTTTGTTCTTGGCTGCTTGTGGTGGTTCTGCTCCGGCTCCTGCCGCTTCTGCCGCTTCCGCTGCTTCTGAAGCTGCTGCAATGGCTTCTGAAGTTGCCGGCGCTGCTTCTCAAGCTACTGCTGCCGTTGAAGGCGCTGCTTCTCAAGCTACTGCTGCTGTTGAAGGTGCTGCTTCTCAAGCTACTGCTGCCGTTGAAGGTGCCGCTTCTCAAGCTACTGCTGCTGTTGAAGCTGCTGCCAGCGCTGCCAAATAATTTGGCGGTTTGAGACCAAGCAAAAGCCCCGCAAAAGCGGGGCTTTGTTTTATGGCTAAAGCACTTCGATTCTTTCAATATTGGTGTGTCTTGCCACACTTATGTATTGCTTGTGGCTCATAGCTGTGCATGAATAAAGATGTGCTTAGTTCTCATGGAGGGATTCTTGATGCTGCTGGGTGTTCCCCGGTGGTTTTATGAATTCCTCTATATATTGATCAGGCTACCTGAAAATGCAGCACAGTGAAATTTCTGTGTGGCTTATTTTCAGGTAGCCTTTTTATGGCTATAGACCGCCGTAAGAATGCAGCCCGCTCAAAAACATATTCACGCCGACGAAGGCAAAGGCGGTGATGAAGAAGCCGATAATCGCCCACCACGCCAATGGCTTGCCGCCCCAGCCGCGCACCAGGCGGATATGCAGCCAGGCTGCGTAGTTGAGCCACACCACCAGCGCCCAGTTTTCTTTCGGGTCCCAGCTCCAATAACGCCCCCAGGCATCGGCTGCCCACAGCGCGCCGAGCACGGTGGCTACGGTGAAGAAGAGGAAGCCGATGGCGATAGCTTGATACATGGCTTCTTCAATTACTTCGGCTTCAGGTAGCCGCAACGAGGGGCGGCGCAGTTTCATCAATTCGGCCACACCGAGGAAGGCGGCCAGGCAAAATGCGCCGTAGCCGATGAAATTGGCCGGCACATGCAGCTTCATCCACCACGATTGCAGGGCGGGAATCAGCGGCCGGATTTGCTGGGCGTTGCGGCTGAAGGTGTACCACAGCACGAAGCCGACTAAAATCAGCTGCAGTGTGTACACAAACACGCCTAGCCGATGTAGGCGGAACTTGCCTTCGTAATACAGAAACATCAAGGCCGTGATGACGATAAACAGGATGAACACTTCATACAGGTTCGACAGCGGAATATGGCCGTTGCCGGGGGTGAGCAGATAGCTTTCATGCCAACGCACCAGCATGCCGGTGAGCCCAATGGCAGCGGCCGCCCAAGCCAGGTAGCGGGCGATGCGAAGCAGCATGGGCACGGCGTACGTGTTGTTTGTTTCCGCCTGTTTGTTGCCGCCGAGCAAACCGAGCGCATAGCACAGCCAGGCCATCGGCACTAGGGCGCACAGCCAGCCGATAGCCGATTGGCTGGCGAGGAAATAGCGCAACAGGAAGCGTTCGCCGTTGGCCATCTGCCCGGCATAGAGCACGGTGGCGGCATAGGCCAGGGCGATGCACAGTGGCATCAGCAGGCGCAGCGGTTTGTAAAACCAGCCCAGCCACACGGCGGCGGCGGCACTGAGCCATAAAATGCACACTTCATAAATGTCCATGCGGTGCGGCAGCAGAATCTGCACCGCAGCGGCAATGGCCATCATCAGGGCGGCAAACAGCCAGTCGGCTACAGAAAGCAGCTTCCAGAAACGCTGCTCCTGCAAAAGCTCGTGCTGCGGCAGCCGGTGTGGGGCACTGGCTGCCTGTTTTTGCGACAGGGCATCGGGCGTGTTAGGGTTGGTCATGGTTCAATTCCTGCGCCAGGCGCGTGAGGTGTTGTGTGTGTGTGGCGAAAATCGGTTCCAGCTGCCGTTTGAGGCGGGCGGAGCTCATGGCGAAGCGGGCTTGGCCGTTGTCATACAGTAGCCAGGCGCGTTGTTCGCGCAGGTAAAACATAAGCGCCGTGCCTAAAATCAGCAGTACAGAGCCGAGATACACCAGGCCTTGGCCGGGCGAGCGGGTCATCTGCAGGCCGGAGGATTTTACTTCGTTGTAGCCGTTTAATTGCAGCAACACCGGCGAGCCGAAGCGGGTGAGGCCGGTATAGGCATCGAAGCTGTTGATTAAAAAACGGTTACGCTCTTCGCTCTGCGGCCAGTCCAGTCCTTGTTCGGACAGCGCTTGCTCGAGGGCGATATTGCCCGCGCCGAACAGCATTTGGTAGAACAATTCGCGCATCCGGTCTTGTTCGGCGGCGGGGATTTGGTTTTCCACGAATCGGTTGATGCCCACATAGCCTTCGCGGGCGAACAGCTCCAAGATATTGCCCAAGGCTTCGCGGAAGCGGGCTTTGGAAGGCTCGGGCATATCGGCCACGGCGCGGTCGAGCACGGCTGCGCGCAGCTCGGGCTGGAGCAGTACAGAGCGTAGGTGCATGAAGGTGTCGGGCTTGCCGTTTTTATCGGCGGGAATCATCAGCCAGCGGTAGTCTTCGCTGTTGCTGCCGCGCTCGCCGGTGGCGAAGTAGAAATCGCCGCCGCGCCGCAGAGGCAGCATGTAGTTGACATATTCACGCGCCTGGCCGGCCTGGTCGCGCAGGCGGAAGGTGATGGTGGGGCCGACGTTGCGCAGGGCATCGGACTGCTGCACGCTACGTGCTTCGTTGAGGCGGTGGCGCAGATTGGAAGGCTGCGAGGCGGCGTTATCGGTTTGCTCTTCGTCTTCCACGTTCAGCGGGCGCAGTTCGGTGAATTCGAGCGTGTATTGTTGAGTTTGGTTTTGACCTAGGTGCAGCGGGAAGGCGCTGAGCGAGGCGGCTTTGAGTTCGGTGCTGGCGGCGGAGGGTGTGCCCAAGTTCCAGGCGCGGAAGGTAAGGCCGGAGCCGCCGTCGCCGAAGCTGGCCTGATAGAGCGAGATGCCGTGCAGGGTGAAGGGATGGTTCACTTTCACGGTGGGGGTGTAAATTTGGCCGCTTTGCCGGTCGGTTACGATCAAATCGCTGGCAAAGTTTTTCGGCATGCCGTTTTCGTAGTAATCCACGTGGAATTGCTTGAGGGTTACGTTAAACGGCAATTCCTGCACCAAGAGCCCGTCGCCCGTGTCGAGAAACACTTCCTGCACGGTTTGCCCTTCGCGGATGTTTACATTGCCGCGAAACGATAAGGTATTGCTGCCCAAGCGGCTTTCTTTGCCGAAATCGTTGGAGAACTGGGCGGTTTTGTTGGGCTTGAGGCTACCTGAAAACATGGCCAGCTTAATTGGCAGATTGCTATCGATGAGGCCGCCCAGGCAAATCACGATGATGGCGGTGTGGGCGAAGATATAGCCCCATTTGTTGAGGCTGCCTTTTTTGGCCGCGATGATGAAGCTGCCGTCTTTGCGTTGTTGGCTTTGCACGGCGAAGCCGGAAACTTTCAGGTAGCGTTCGGCAATTTCGGGGGCGGGTGCGGCGGCGAGCAGGGTGCTGTGCTTCATGGCGGCCAGCGAGCGGGCGGAGGCGCTCAGGCGGAAGCTTTTCATTTCGCGCAGGAAAGGCGGAATGTTGCGCCACAGGCACAGGCCGGTGGAGAGCATCAAGAATGCCAAAATCGCCACAAACCACGGCGCGGAATACACATCATACAAGCCGAGGAAGCGGAAAATCTGATGCCAGAACGGCCCGAATTCCACCACATAAGCCACCTCGGCCTGATTTTGCTGCAACACCGTGCCGATCACCGACGCGAGCGCAAGCAGCGAGAGCAGCGCCACGGCAAAGCGCATGGAGCTGAAAAAGGCAAACCAAGGCCGCCGCAACAGCGGGGTTTTGGCGGGATCGGGTGTACTCATAACCGAAAATCCGGAGCAGAAACGTGGGATTGAAACAGCGGGATTATAACTGATTTGCCGCGGCTGCTTGGCTTATATCGTGAATTAAAATAAGGATACTGCGGAGCTGGCTCGCTGACCGTGTGTGTGCTGTCTGCGGCGTGCCGCCTGGTTTTGAGTGTTGCTAGCCCGCTATGCTGGCATAAGGAGATAGCGTGGCTTAATGGATGCGATAAGGCTACCTGAAACCAGATTGTGGTTTTTCAGGTAGCCTTTATTGATACGGGCGAAAAGGCAGAAACGGTTTGAACTGCGTTGAAGCGGCGTTTTAGCTTCGCAGAAACTCACTTCGCTCGCTTTAACTGCGTTGAAGCTCACGCTTTCA
>NZ_KV804551.1:31110-46921 GCF_001811325.1 Eikenella sp. HMSC071B05
TGCGTTGAAGCTCACGCTTTCAGGTAGCCTATTGATGCTATGGGTAGCAACGCCGGCGGATTGCCACGATCTTCTCTGCTGCCGCCACGCAGTCGGCCACGGGGGCGACCAGCGCGATGCGCACATAGCCAGCGCCGGGGTTGCCTTGCGCGGTGTCGCGTGCCAGAAAACGGCCGGGCAGCACTTGGATAGCGGCTTCGCGCCACAGGGTGCGGGCGAAGGTCAAATCGTCGCCATCCGGCGCTTGCAGCCAAATATAGAACGAAGCATCCGGCCGCGTTACCTCAAAGCCCTGCGCCAGAATCGGCAGCACGCGGGCAAATTTTTCCTGATACAGGCGGCGGTTTTCTAACACATGCGTTTCATCGTTCCAGGCGGCGATGCTGGCCATCTGCACGGGAATGCCCATGGCGCTGCCGTGGTAGGTGCGGTAGAGCAGGAAATCTTTGAGCAGCGCGGCATCGCCGGCCACGAAACCGGAGCGCAGGCCGGGCACGTTGGAGCGTTTGGAGAGGCTGGTGAACATCACCAGTTTGCTGAAACCTCGCCCCAATTCGGCAGCAGCCTGCAGGCAGCCGATGGGAGGTTCGCCTTCGAAATAAATTTCGGAATAGCATTCGTCGGCGGCGATGATGAAGCCGTAGCGGCTTTGCAATTCAAAGAGTTCTGCCCAGTCGGCTTTTTGCATCACACTGCCGCAGGGGTTGTGCGGCGAACAAACGAATACCAGTTTCACGCGCTGCCACACGGTCTCAGGAATGCTGCCCCAATCGGGCTTGAAGTGTGGGGCGCGGCAGTTGGCAAACGCAGTTTCCGCCCCGGCCAGGAGCGCGGCGCCTTCGTAAATCTGATAAAACGGATTGGGGCACACCACCACGGGTTGTTCCTGATCGTTACCGCCCAACACCGCTTGCACGAAGGAAAACAGGGCTTCGCGGCTGCCCAGCACGGGCAGGATTTCGCTGCTGGGATCGAGCGCGAGGCCGTAGCGACGTTGCAGGAAGCCGGCACAGGCTTGGCGCAGCTCGGGCAGGCCGGCGGTTTGCGGATAGGCATCGAGGCGCGGCAGGGCGGCGGTGAGCGCATCGGTAATCACGGCGGGGGCAGGGTGTTTGGGCTCGCCGATTTGCAGCGGCACGGGCACAACGCCCTCGGGTGCGCTCACGCCTTGCATCGCTTCGCGCAGGCGGGCAAAGGGGTAGGGCTGGAGTTGGGATAGGTGTGGGTTCATGGCGGGCTGGTGTTTTGTTGTCAGGGGAAAAGGCTATTGTAATCGGCAGGCATGGGATAGGCTACCTGAAAGCGTGAGCTTCAACGCAGTTAAAGCGAACGAAGTGAGTTTCTGCGAAGCTAAAGCGCAGTTAAAAAACGCAGCAGGCGGGTTTCAGGTGTAGCGAACCAACTTAACTTTCGCTATTGCGTTGGTTTGCCTTGCTGGATTTCTGTATTGTCTGCGGCTCACCGCCTGGTATCGAAAGTCAATTCGGCTTGCTATGGCCTTTTGCTGCTTGTGAGCGCAAGGTGCAGCTTGCCACAGAGTACACAGAAATATTTTCAGGTAGCCTTCAAGGCTACCTGAAAACTTATCCAAGGGCGGTTTTAGCCGAAGATGCCCAAATAATACAGCAGACTGGCAATGATGACGGCAATGCCGCTACCGATCAGGATCTGCCGCCAAATGGGGCGGATTTCGCTATGCCGCAAATC
Source organism: Eikenella sp. HMSC071B05 (assembly GCF_001811325.1). Taxonomy (NCBI): domain Bacteria; kingdom Pseudomonadati; phylum Pseudomonadota; class Betaproteobacteria; order Neisseriales; family Neisseriaceae; genus Eikenella; species Eikenella sp. HMSC071B05. The sequence goes on from NZ_KV804551.1 coordinate 32,818, forward strand.
GGCGGCAAGATAACGCCACACGAAGAGAAGGGAGGCCAGGGCGAAGACGATGGCCCCGATGGTATCGCCATCCATATTCGGCTTCATACTGCGCTGCCTTGCTGTTCGCTGCTCAGTTTGGCGCCGCCGTAGCAGGGGCCGCGGCCGGTGATGCGGGGCATTTGGCTTTCGATGGTTTCTTCGATGGCGGCGGTGAGCTCGGTGATGCTGCCGGAATCGTGTTTAATCGGCGGGCAAATGATGACGCTGATTTCACCGGGATGTTTGAGGAAAGAGTTTTTTGGCCAAAATTCGCCGCTGTTGAGGGCAACGGGCACGATGTCCATTTCCAGCAGCTGGGCGGTACGGGCGGCGCCACTCTTATAGCGGCCTTTGCTGCCGGGCGGCATGCGCGTGCCTTCGGGGAAAATGGTGATCCAATAGCCTTGCGCTTTGCGTTTGCTGCCTTGCTCGATGATTTGGGCGGAGGCTTTGCCGGGGTTGCGGCGGTCGATGCCGATGGTGCCGGCGAGCTTGAGCCCCCAGCCGAAGAAGGGAATGCGGAACAGCTCGCGCTTGGCTACGAATACCTGGGGCGGGAAGATTTTCTGCGTGGCCAGCGTTTCCCAGCCGGATTGGTGTTTGCAGCAGATAATGGCGGGGCCTGCTGGGATGTTTTCTGCGCCTTCCACGCGGTATTTGAGGCCGACGATGTTTTCCAGGAGCCACATCAGCATCAGCGCCCAGCGGGTGGCGAGGGCGTGGAGGGCGCCCGGGATGGGGGCGGTGAGCAGCATCAAGAGGAACAGGGGCGGCGTGATGATGGCCATCAGCAGCCAGTAGGTGAGGTTGCGTATCCAGAGTGAGAACATTAGGCCTCCTGTTCGTCGCCGGTTTGGATGAGGTGGTGGGCGAAGGCAAGCAGATCGTCAAACACTTGGGTGTTTTCAGGTAGCCCGCCGGCGGCGAGGGTTTTCTTGCCTTTGCCGGTGAGCACGAGCACGGGCAGGCCGCCCACGGCGTCGATGGCTTGCAAATCGCGCAGGCTGTCGCCCACGAGATACACGCCGCGTGCGTCGGTGTTGAAGCGGTTGAGGATGTCTTCCACCATGCCGGGCTTGGGCTTGCGGCAGGAGCAGTGGTCGGCATCGGTGTGCGGGCAAAACCAGATGCCGTCGATGCTGCCGCCGGCTTCATTGGCCAGGCGGTGCATTTTTTCGTGCATTTCGTTGAGGTCTTGCATGGAAAAATAGCGGCGGCCGATGCCGGATTGGTTGGTGGCGATTACAACGGTATAGTCGGCCTGTTTGAACAGCGCCACGGCATCCATGCTGCCGGGCAGGGGAATCCATTCGTCTTCGGATTTCACAAAATCGTCGCGGTCTTGGTTGAGCACGCCGTCGCGGTCGAGGATGATGAGTTTCATGGTTTCAGGTAGCCTTTAATCGAATAATACGGCCTGTGCCAGCAGACTGCCGGCGGCATCTTTGCCGGAAAGCAGCGGCGGGGCGGCCAGCGGCCAGTCGATGCCCACGGCGGGGTCGTGCCAAAACAGGGTGTGTTCGTGGTCGGGCTGGTAGTAGTTGGTGCATTTATACACGATGTCGGCGTGGCTGTCGGTGGTGTAGAAGCCGTGTGCGAAGCCGGGCGGAATCCACATTTGGTAGCGGTTTTCGGCAGAAAGCACTGCGCCCACCCAATGGCCGAAAGTGGGCGAGGAGCGGCGCAAATCCACGGCCACGTCGAACACGCTGCCCGCCACCACGCGCACCAGCTTGCCTTGCGGGCAAACGGTTTGATAGTGCAGGCCGCGCAGCACGCCATGCTCGGAGCGGGAGTGGTTTTCCTGCACGAAAGTGTGGTGGCCGATGTGCTCGCGAAACCAGTTGTCGCGGAAGGTTTCCATAAAGAAGCCGCGCTCGTCGCCGTGGGCTTCTGGCTCGATGATTTTCACATCGGGCAGGGCGGTGTCGAAAATATTCATACGGTGTGTGTGTGAATGGGATGAAAGCTCTATTTTACCGAGAATGCGGCGTTTGAGGCTACCTGAAAGTGTGAGCTTCAACGAAGTTAAAACAGTTCAAACGCCTCAAGCGCCATCGCCCCAATCCACCTTTTTCCAGCCCAACACCTCGGCCAATACTGAAAGATGGCTCTGCTGCGGGCAGCGCACGGCGGTGAGCAACACGGTATCCGGCGCGGCGGCAAGCTGCGTTTTCAGCGCCAGCAGCGCGGCATGGGCGCTGCCGCTTTGCAGCTCTTCGGTGTAGCGGGCGGCAAATTCGGGGAAACGCTCTTGCGGTGCGGCGTGATACCAGCGGCGCAGCTCGGTGGAAGGCGCAATGTCTTTGAGCCACTGCACGGCGGCGAAGGTTTCTTTGCGGATGCCGCGCGGGTAGAGGCGGTCGCAGAAAATGGCGGGGACGGCAGAGGGCGTGTAGCCGTAGATGCGTCGGATGGCTGGCATGGCAGGGCTTTCTGATGAGGGGAGGCGGGATGTTTTCAGGTAGCCTTTGCGCGGCTTGGGGCTACCTGAAAAATAGTTGGCACTGGCGGCGTGAAGCTTGCTCTAGAAATTGCAAATACAGAACACTTGATCATTTTTCAAATATGCGTGCAGGAAACAGTAATTCACCTCTGCTTCAAATGTTACGCTGCAAGATGGTGTGATGATTTGATGGTTTTCTTTGTTTCGGATGGTGAAGGTGATATTCAGCCTGCTTTTTCCTTTAAAATCCAGGATCGATCTGCTCTCATCGAAATGAGAAGGGGTGCTGTCGGGCGGTATGTCTTGGTTGATGATGTAGGTTTTATTGTTGATTTCGAGTTTTTCCAGATATGGGGTGCCAGATTGGTTGTTGTGCAGCAGGTTGATGGAATAATACTTGCTTTGGGTGAGAGTAATCAGGAAATAGCCTGCTAATATCAGCAAGATGAGGGTTATCAGCAAACTCTTGATCAAGAGTTTGATATGGCTTCTGGCGGGTTTCTTCATGGTTTTCTCGGTGAGATTGGGCGCTTTGGGGAAAGGCTACCTGAAAATCGGTCTACACCGTTTTCAGGTAGCCTTCTTATTCAAGCCTGCCTGCGTTTATTTCAATACTTCGGCGAAGGCATTGGCCACGTAGTCGATATTCTGCTCGTTCAGGCCGGCTACGCACATGCGGCCGTTGCTCACCATATAAATGGCAAATTCGCCCTGCAGGCGTTCCACCTGTTCGGGAGAAAGGCCGGTGAAGCTGAACATGCCGCGCTGTTTGGTGAAATAGCTGAAATCGCGGCCGGGCACTTTGGCGCTGAGCACTTCCTGCAGTTTTTGGCGCATGGCGCGGATGCGGTCGCGCATTTCATACACTTCGCCTTCCCATTGTTTGAACAGGGTTGCGTTATTCATCACGCCGTCCACCACGAAGCCGCCGTGGGCAGGGGGGCTGGAATAAATGCGGCGTACGGTGAATTTGAGCTGGCCGAGCACGAGCTTGGCTTCTTCGGCGCTGGGGCACACCACGGAGAGGCCGCCCACGCGTTCGCCATAGAGCGAGAGGTTTTTGGAGAAGGAGTTGCTGATGAAAACAGACAAGCCGAGTTCGACGGCGCGGCGGATGGCGTAAACGTCGCTTGCCATGTCTTCGGCGAAGCCTTGGTAGGCGATGTCCATAAAGGGGATGAGGCCGACTTCTTTCACGATTTGCAGGATTTCGTCCCATTGGCTGCGGCTCAAATCCACACCGGTGGGGTTGTGGCAGCAGGGGTGCAGCACCACTACGTCGTGTTGCTTGAGCGTGCGGAAGAAGGCTTTCATTTCTTCGAATTTCACACCGATGGTGGCGGGGTCGTAGTAGGGATATTTGCCCACTTCGAAGCCGGCGCCTTCAAAAATGCCGATGTGGTTGCCCCAGGTTGGGTCGCTCACGTAGCACTTGGCCTGCGGAAACCAGGCGTGGATAAAATCGGCACCCACGCGCAGCGCGCCGGAGCCGCCGAGCGATTGGATGGTGGCGATGCGGCCTTCTTTTACGGCGGGATGGTCGGCACCGAACAGCAGGTTTTGGCAGGCGCTGCGGTAGGCGGCCAGGCCTTCCATGGGCAGGTAGCCGCGCGGGCGCGGGCTCTCGGCAAGGGCGCGTTCAACGGTTTTCACGCACTCGAGCACGGGCAGGCGGCCTTCGCCGTCGTAATAAACGCCCACGCCGAGGTTTACTTTCTCGCTGCGCGGGTCTTGGTTGTATTTTTCCATCAGGCCGAGGATGGGATCGCCGGGGTAGAACTCAACGTGCCGAAACATGGGTGTCTTCCTTTTTTATCGGGTGGAACAATTAATATGGAAAGGGTAATGCCGGGGCAATTTTACGCTGATTTCGGCGGCAAGGGCTACCTGAAAAAACGGAATGTTGAAAAAGAAAAATAGTGGCACTCCCTGGCTGCAATTACAGGAGTGCTGCTATACGCGTTTTCCGGCTTTATTCGCTATGTCGGTTGAAGAAATCCAGCAGCTGCGTTTCGTAGCCGCCCAGGCCGGAGAGGCCGAGGTGGGTGCCGTTGGGGATGAGGATCAGCTGTTTGGGCTCTTGGGCGAGATCGAATAGGATTTGCGAGTGTTTGGCGGGGATGACTTGGTCGGCGGTGCCGTGCATCAGCAGCAGGGGGATGGGGCTGATTTGCGCCACGAAGCGGCGGGCGCTGTAGCGGTTGCCCACTAGGATGCCGGCACCGGGGAGTTTGTCGTTGGCGATGCTGGAATAAGAAGAGAAGGTGGATTCGATGGCCACGGCGCGCACGCCGGCTTTGTTGCCTGCGCCCACCACGGCAATGGCGTTGGTGCCGCCCAGGCTCTGGCCGAACACGAGCAGGCGTTCGGGGTTGACATCGGGGCGGCTGCGCACATAATCCAACGCGGCGTTGCTGTCGGCAAACAGGCCTTCGGGGCTGGGCTCGCCTTCAGATTGGCCGTAGCCGCGATAGTCGAACAGGAAAACGTTGTAGCCGTGTTCGGGCAGCCATTTCACGGCCTGCCAGTGGGCGGTGAGGTTTTGCGCGTTGCCGTGGAAGTGGATGATGGTGGCGCGGGCTTGCTTGGCATCAGCCACGCCGCGTGCGTGCACAAACCAGCCGTGCAGGCGTGTGCCGTCGGCGCTTTGGAATGAGACGTTTTCGTAGGGCAGGCCGGATTGGGCGGGCGAGCCGTAGTCGGCATGGTCGGGATAATAAAAGGCTTGCTTGGCGCAGGAGGACAGGCCGAACAGGATGGCGAGGAGGGCAGCTAGGCCGAAGAGAATGGATTTGTATTTCATGGTTAGAGTGGGAGGCAGCCTTGGTGCGGAGGCTACCTGAAAAATAGCATAGCCGTTTTAGCTTTGCTTTAACTTGCGTTATTTGTTTCAGGTAGCCTTTATTGTTTTTGGGTTGAGGCTACCTGAAAAAGATAAATGAGTCTGTTTCAGCCAGCCTTGCCTGATTGGCTGTTCTACCAATTCACCCAGCCGCACAGCCAAGTGAGCAGGATGATGCCGCCGAAGATGATGCGGTAGTAGGCGAAGGGCACAAAATTTTTGCTGGACACAAAACGCAGCAGGGCTTTTACGGCGATGAGGCCGGAAGCAAAAGCGGCGGCAAAGCCGATGGCGATGAGGCCGAGCTCCTGCGAGGAAAAGGCGCTGAGGTTTTTTAAAATGCTGTAGCCGGAGGCGGCCACCATAATCGGCACGGCGAGGAAGAAGGAAAATTCGGTGGCGGTTTTGCGGTCGAGCCCCCACACCATGCCGCCCATGATGGTGCTGCCGGAGCGGGAAGTGCCGGGAATCAGAGCTAAAATTTGAAATAGGCCTACGGCCAGCGCATCACGCGGGCGCATATCGTCCACACTGCGCACTTTCGGCGGTACGCGGCTTTGCCGTTTTTCAATCCACAAAATCAAAAAGCCGCCCACCACCAGCGCCGCAGCCACGCTCACGGGGTTGAACAGCACTTTTTCGATGAAGTCGTTGAGCAGCAGGCCGATGGCGGCGGCAGGAATGAAGGCGATGGCCAGGTTGAGCACGAAGCGGTTGGCCAGCCGGTCTTTGCCGATATGGGTGAGCACATGGGTAAAGCGGGCGCGGTATTCATACACCACGGCAAGGATGGCACCGAGCTGGATGGCGATGTTGAATACGGCATGGCTTTCGGCATCGAAGCCGATGAGGCTGCCGGCCACAATCAGGTGGCCGGTGCTGGAAATAGGCAGAAATTCGGTGAGGCCTTCGATGATGCCGAGGAAGAGGGCTTTGAAGGCGAGGAGCAGGTTCATTGGTCAAACTCTTAAAACGTGGGGTCAATGTTTTTCAGGTAGCCTGTATCGGAGTACGGGCTACCTGAAAATTGATGTGCCGCTTTAGCGGTTGGCTTGGCCGGCGATGGCTGCGCCGCGGCTGCGCACTATGGTGCGCGGAGCAGGAGCGGGCATGCCGCGTTCGGCGCGTACTTTTTCAATCAGCTCTTGCATCACGGCCATGTTTTTGGAGTCGGTCAGCTCGTATTTGCCACCCACCACCACCGTCGGGGTTTTGGTGATGTTGTAGGTAACGGTTTGCTGCTGCATGGTTTGGGCGGCTGCGGCGGCCTGCGGGCTGTTATAGGCGGCGAGCAGGCGGCTGCCGTAGGGTTGCTGCTGAATCCAGTTTTTCAGGCTGGTTTCGTCGGTTACAACGCCGTCCATCAGGGCTTTGAAGATGGCCTGATTGGCTTGGCGGGAGAGGCCGGTGGATTTCACGGCAGCAGCCAGACGGGCGAGGGTTTGGTGGGCAGGCTGCCACACCACGTGCTCTTGGCGCAATACGGTGTCGGAGGCGAAGCGTTTGCTTTGCTGTTCGATAGTCGGTTCAAGGTGTTGGCAGTGGATGCAGAAATAGCCGAAGAATTCGGTTACTTCGATTTTGTCGGAATGCACGGGTTTGATCACATTGCTGCGCACAATGTAGTCGGTGCCTTCCACGGCTTTGGCTTGGGCAGCAGTGACGGCGAAGACAGTGAGTGCGGAGAGGATCAGGGCTTTCAGTTTCATTTTAATCTTTCGTTATTTAAGGATGGAAGGAGGATGGGGTTAATCGGCTTGGCGGGGGAGGGTGTCGATGCCGTTGCCGCGCAATTTGTCGCTGAGGGCTTGGGCTTCGGCACGGCTGAGGCGGCCGCTTTGGATGCGATATACGGTTTGGCCGTCGCTGCGTTTGCTGCTGGCCACGCGGGCGTTCACGCCGAGCATGGCGAGTTTGGCGCGTTGGGTGTCGGCGGCTTGCGGGTTGTTGTAGGAGCCCATCTGCACGATATAGCGGCCGTTGCCGCCGCTGTGCGCTTCGGCATTACGTTGGGCACGCTGCTCGGCAGCTTTAGCCTCGGCTTCGCGTGCCGCTTTGGCTTCGGCTTCACGCCGCTGGCGGCGGGCTTGCTCGCGGGCACGCTCTACGTTGCCGCTTTCCAAAATCTGTTCAGGCGTGGGCTTGGCTTCCGGTTCAGGCTTGCGCTGCGGTTCGCGCGGTTTGGTTTGTACGGGTTTATCTTCCTGCGCGGGTTTCTCCTCCTGGCGTTGCGCAGGGGTGCTGGCCTGCTGCGGCACGGAGGCGGCTACGGGCGGTTTGTCGGTGATGTCGCCGGGCGGCAGGGCGTAACGGCCTCTGTCGGAACCGGCGGTGGTGTCGCTCGGGCGCTGTTCGGGCTGGCGCTCTTGGCGCGGCGTGAGGATTTCGGGCTGGATTTCGGTTTTCGGCGCTTCGGGCTGTTTGATGCCGGAGGGCGTGTTGTTGAGGAAATACAAAACCACGCCGATGATGAGGGTGGCAAGCAGGAGGCCGAATATAAAGCCGGAAAGGCCTTTACCGTAGGGTTTGTTTTGCATGGGGGAAATGGATTGCTAAAAAGGTGCCGCATTTTATCAAAACCGTTTGCTGCGGCGGAAGCTTTTTACATGTTCTTTCAGGCAGACGGGCGGTTTCAGGTAGCCTGGGGGAAGCACGGGGGGAGGCTGCCTGAAAATCCGTTTCTTTAAAGAGTGAATCTAAATGGGGCATACTGTTGCATTGGTTCGCCCGGCTGTGTGTACTTACGGCCAGCCGTCTTTTCAAGACGGGGTGCGGCGGAAGCTCACGGCCTGCATCACGTGGCGCTGGTTTACGGTGTCGCTGCCGGCCAAGTCGGCCAGGGTGCGGGCGATGCGTAGGATGCGGTGGTAGCTGCGGGCGGAAAGCGAGAGTTTTTCCAACACGGCGGAGAGGGCGGCTTTGGCTTCGGGCTCGATGGCGGCCAGCTCGTCCAGTTCGGTTACGTTGAGTAGGGCGTTGCTTTTGCCTTGCCGCCGCTGTTGGCGCTCGCGCGCGGCCAGTACGCGTTCCCGCACGGCGGCGCTGGGCTCGCCGGGTGCGGCCTGGGTGAGCTCGGCGGCGGAGAGGGCGGGCACTTCGATAATCAAATCAATCCTGTCCAGAAGCGGGCCGGAAATTTTGCCGCGATAACGGGCAATGCTTTCGGGCGTGCAGCGGCAGGGTTTGGCGGGGTGGCCGAGGTAGCCGCAAGGGCAGGGATTCATGGCGGCGACCAGCTGGAAGCGGGCGGGATAGGTGGCTTGGCGGCTGGCGCGGGAAATGTGGATAAGGCCGTTTTCCAGCGGCTCGCGCAGCATTTCCAGCACCTTGCGGTCGAATTCGGGCAATTCGTCGAGAAACAATACGCCGTTGTGCGCCAGGGAAATTTCGCCGGGCTTGGGATCGGAACCGCCGCCCACCATGGCGGCGGCACTGGCGCTGTGGTGCGGCGAACGGAAGGGGCGGCGGCGGGAGAAACTGTGTTGCTGGGGCAGCAGCGAACGCAGTGCCCAGGTTTCGGTGATTTCGTCGTCGGAGAGTAGCGGCAGGATGCCGGGCAGGCGTTGCGCCAGCATGGATTTTCCGGTGCCGGGCGGACCGCTCATCAGGATACTGTGGCCGCCGGCAGCGGCAATTTCAAGCGCGAGCCGCGCGGTGTGCTGGCCTTTTACGTCTTGCAGGTCGGGATAGGGTGCTTCTTCAGCTGCATCGGTATTGGCTTGGCAGCGGGGGAGGGCGGCGATACCGTTGAGGTGTGCCGCCACGGCCACCAGGCTTTCGGCAGCCAATACTTCGGCGCGTTCAATCAGCGCGGCTTGTTGGGCGCTTTCTTGCGGCAAAATAAAACGGCGCTGCGCCTGCGTGCTCTGCCACACCATGGCCAGCGCACCGCGCACCGGGCGCAGCAGGCCGGACAGAGCCAGCTCGCCGGCCAGTTCGTATTTGGCCAATTCTTCGGGCGAAATAGCGATTTGGCCGGAGGCTGCAAGGATGCCCACGGCAATCGGCAGGTCGAAACGGCCGGATTCTTTGGGCAGATCTGCCGGGGCAAGGTTTACAGTGATTTTTTTGGCGGGAAAATCGAAGCCGCTTTGAATGATGGCGGCGCGCACGCGGTCGCGGCTTTCTTTCACTTCAGTGTCGGGCAGGCCGACGATATTGAACGCGGGCAGGCCGTTGGCCAAGTGGGCTTCCACTTCCACCAAGGGCGCGGCCATGCCGCTGAGCGCTCGGCTGTATACCACCGCCAAACTCATGCTGCGCTTCCTATTGCTGTTCGGAAGGGTTGGGCAGGGCGGCCGGAGCGTCGGCTTCCAGCTTGGCCAGGCGCGCTTCTAAGGCGGCCAGTTTTTCGCGGGTTTTGATGAGCACCTGCTGTTGGATGTCGAACTCTTCGCGCGTTACCAAATCGAGCTTGCCGAATGTGCTGCCGAGCAGGGTTTTCACGTTTTTTTCCACGTCTTTCACCGGGCTTTCGGCGATGGCGCCGCCGATTTTTCCGGCAAGTTCGTCGAGGATTTGTTTGGCCAGCATGGGGTTTCCTTTATTTTTGAAGGGTTGGGATGAGGCGCATTGTATAAGTGCGGGCATGGGGCGGCAAGCGGTTAAAGGCTACCTGAAACGCGGCTAAACTTTCAGGTAGCCTTTTCAATCAGACTTATTGCCACTCAAAACGCAATAGGCGCATGATTAAAAACAGGCCGAGCAGGCTGATGAGCACATACAGGCTGCTGGACATGCTGTGCCAGAAAGACAGCTCGCCGCCGAGCAGATTGGATAGCCAATGCGTCTGTCCGCTGCGCAGAGCACGGATAAGCGGCACCAGCGCAAATTGTGAAATGGCCAGCAGCAGCCAGGTGAGGGCGACGGTGCGCGAGCTGAGTTTGCTGTGTTGGCCGTAGCTGCGTTTCTGTGCCGAGAGGCCGGCCAAATAAAGGATGGCCCACACAAACAGCCCGATATAGTTCACTGCGCTAAACAGCACACCGGCCAGGTTGCCGGCCTGCTCTTTGGGCAGAGATTGAAACAATAGCGGCGCCACACCGTAGCCGGCCAAAAGATACGCGCCAAACCACACGGCAGCCAACAGGGCCAACACTCGATTTGCAAACATTCGTTTCCTTTCTCTGCTTTTTGTTTAAAACGAAACGCAGTGTACCGTATTCTTTGCATACTTTCAGCTGCCGGGCCGATACTTTACCTGCTATAAAATCAGCCTACATTGCGTTACAATCCCGCACTTTACGTTGCCAACACACCATTATGTCCAATAAACCCAAACACGAACACGAAGCCAACAAACTGCACAAACGCCTGCGCCATGCCGTGGGCCATGCGATTAACGATTTCAATATGATTGAACAGGGCGATAAAGTCATGGTCTGCCTCTCCGGCGGCAAAGACAGCTACGCCCTCTTAGACATCCTGCGCCACCTGCAAGCCTCCGCGCCGATCGATTTCGAGCTGGTGGCAGTAAACCTCGACCAAAAACAGCCCGGCTTTCCCGAGCACGTGTTGCCGGAATATCTGACTTCTATCGGCGTGCCCTTCAAAATTGTGGAAGAAGACACCTATTCCACCGTGAAGCGCGTACTCGATGAAGGCAAAACCACCTGCTCGCTGTGCAGCCGGCTGCGGCGCGGCATCCTCTACCGCACGGCCAAAGAGCTGGGCTGCACCAAAATCGCGCTCGGCCACCACCGCGACGACATCCTTGCCACCCTGTTTTTAAACATGTTCTACGGCGGCAAACTCAAAGCCATGCCGCCCAAGCTGGTGAGCGACAACGGCGAGCACATCGTGATCCGCCCGCTGGCCTATGTGAAAGAAAAAGACTTGATCAAATACGCCGAAATCAAGCAATTCCCCATCATTCCCTGCAACCTGTGCGGCTCGCAGCCCAATCTGCAGCGGCAGGTGGTGAGCGAAATGCTGAAAGACTGGGACAAACGCTTCCCCGGCCGCATCGAAAGCATGTTTTCCGCCTTGCAAAACGTGGTGCCCTCGCATTTGGCCGATACCGAACTGTTTGATTTCGCGGGGTTGCAACGTGGTCAGACCCTGAAACACGGCGGCGATTTGGCCTTCGACAGCGAAACCGTTTCCTTTAACGCCCCGCGCGACGACGAAGACGAAGGGCTACCTGAAAAACCCGCACGCAAAGTAATTAATATCTTGGGCAGCAAGCCGAAAACCGGAGGCTGCGGTGCGGGATAAATTCATTTCACTCTTACAGTTTATCCCCCTGCTGATGCTGACGCAGGTGCTGCCGACATTGGCCTGGCTGCTCGGCGGCATGGGTAAAAGCCTAGCCGCCCAGGCCTTGGCCGCACTGCTGTTTACGGTTGCCGCCGCGGCCATATGCAGGCTATATCTGCAGCTCTACCTGAAGCAGGCAGACGGTTATTTCCATGATTGGAAAAGCCGGTTTTCCGGCAAAAAACTGCTGTGGGCGGCGGGCTATATTGCGCTGATGCTGGCCACCAATCCGCTCTACGAAATGCTGATGGCCGCGCTGGGCGTAGAAAGCAGCGTGGACAACCTGCGAAACCAACGCATGGTTATGGAAATGCTGCAACGCGCCCCGCTGATGATGATGGCCTATATCGTGCTGTTTGCGCCGGTTTTGGAAGAGTTGCTGCTGCGCGGCATTTTTTTTCAAAGCTTCGGCAGCATCGAAAACCGCGGCAAACGCTGGCTGCTGCTGGTGCTGTCTGCCTTCGTCTTCGGCAGCCTGCACAGCCCGCCGGTGCATTACGATTTCCTGCTGTATTTCGCCATGGGCCTGGTGCTCGGTGCGGCCTATCTGCACACCAAAGATTTGAAATACCCGATTTTGATTCATATGGTAAACAACGCATTGGGCTTGGCCGGGATGTTGTTTGAGTGAGCATGGGGAAAGGCTGCCTGAAAGCAGTATATTGATTTTCAGGTAGCCTGATGGAGATGGCAGAGTCGACAGACGAATGAACGGAACGTAACGTAACGGCAAACAAGTATGCCGCCACTTTATGTATGAATAAGAACAAAGGCTACCTGAAAGTTTCAGGTAGCCTTTGTTACGGCGGATGAACAAAAACGCTACAGCGTTGGTTCGCCTTGCCGCTACCGGCTGTATTGCTACGCCCCGCCGCCTGGCTCCGTTCATTGTTAAACCGCTATATATTTTCAGGTAGCCTCACGCTACACCCAGCCGCCCAGATTTTCCTGAGCGATATCGGCCAGGGCGGCGATGAAGGCGGGGTTGTCGTTGAGGCAGGGAATGAAGCGGAAGGTTTGGCCGCCGGCTTCATGGAATTGTTCGCGGCCTTGGATGGCGATCTCTTCCAGGGTTTCCAGGCAGTCGCTCACGAAGCCGGGGCAGAATACGTCGAGCTCGCGGATTTGCTGTTTGGCGGGCAGTTCGGTGAGCAGGTCAGATGTGGCCGGGCCTATCCAGCGGGCGCGGCCGAAGCGGCTTTGGAAGCTGATATACCACTCTTGGGCGGAGAGTTGCAGGGCTTCGGCCAGCAGTTGGGCGCTGGCTCGGCATTCGATTTCATAGGGGTCGCCCTGCTGCACGGAGGCTTCGGGGATGCCATGGAAGCTGAACAGTATGCGCTGGCCGCGGCCATGCTGCTGCCAGTAGGCGCGGATATGCGCGGCCATGGCTTGGATGTAGTCGGGATGGTTGTAGAAACGGCTGATGGTGCGCAGGCTGATTTGGTTGCGCTGTTTGAGCAGTTCGTTCAATACCTTATCTAGCGCGGCACCGCTACTGCTGGCGGCGTATTGCGGATAGAGGGGGATAGCGAGCAGGCGGTCTACGCCTTGGGCTTTCATGGCGGCGATGGCGTCGGCCACGGCCGGCTCGCCGTAGGACATGGCGTGCCCCACCAGCACTTGCGGCAGCTCGGTTTGCAGGGCGGCAGCCTGTTTGGCGGTAATCACGGCCAAGGGCGAGCCTTCGTGTTGCCAGATTTGGCGATAACCGTGTGCGCTTTTTTTAGCGCGGAAAGGCAGGATGATGCCGCGCAGCAGGGGCTGCCACAACAGGCGCGGCAGCTCGACCACGCGTTGGTCGGATAAAAATTCGCGCAGGAAAGGGCGCACGGCTTCGGGCGTGGGCGCGGCCGGCGTGCCGAGGTTGATCAGCAGAATGCCGACTCTGGCTTGCTGATGTGCACCGTGCGGCGGCTCGGGTTGGAAGTGGGGCATGGGGGTTCCTTGGGTGTGTTTTTAGTGGGCTACCTGAAAAAGCTGAATAGGGTTTCAGGTAGCCTTTATATTTGTTTGATAGAAGGCTACCTGAAAAATACTGTCTACAAATCATCCTTTCTGGCCAATATCTTACGCGCCCCGCTTACGTCGGCGGGGGAGACGATGCCTGCGTCTTCCAAGGCCTGCATCAGGTTGGCGGCGCGGTTGTAGCCGATGCGCAGTTGGCGTTGCAGCGAGGAGATGGAAGTTTTGCGGCTTTCCAGAATGAAGGCAACGGCTTGGTCGAATAGTTCGTCGCTGCCGGCATTGGGGTTGACGGCGTTTACGGTTTCTTGCGCGGCTTCGCCGGAGAGCAGGCCTTCGATGTAGTTGGCGCCCTGCTGGCGTTTGGCAAAGGAGGCCACTTCGTGCACTTCGTGGTCGCTCACAAATGCGCCTTGCAGGCGCACGGGCTCGGCGCTGCCGGGCTGGAGGAAGAGGAGATCGCCATATTTGAGCAGGTCTTCCGCGCCCATTTGGTCGAGGATGGTGCGGCTGTCGATGCGGCTTTGCACAGTGAAGGCCATGCGGGTGGGGATGTTGGCCTTAATCAGGCC
>NZ_KV804551.1:47021-79708 GCF_001811325.1 Eikenella sp. HMSC071B05
CGGGTGGGGATGTTGGCCTTAATCAGGCCGGTTACCACGTCCACGCTGGGGCGCTGGGTGGCCACAATCAGGTGCATGCCGGCGGCGCGGGCTTTTTGCGCCAGGCGGGCGATTTGCGTTTCCACCGCCTTTTTCTCGGTCATCATCAAGTCGGCCAATTCATCAATCACAATCACGATATAGGGCAGCTTTTGCAGCGGCTCGGGCTCGTCGGGATTGGGGCTGAAAGGGTTGGGCAAGGGCTTGCCGGAAGCAGCGGCTTCGGCCACTTTTTGGTTGAAGCCGGCCAGGTTGCGCACGCCGGCATGGGCGAGCAGGCGGTAGCGTTTTTCCATTTCGGCCACGCACCAATTCAGCGCCTGCCCGGCCTCGCGCATATCGGTTACCACCGGGCAGAGCAGGTGCGGAATGCCTTCATACACGGAAAGCTCCAGCATTTTCGGGTCGATCATGATAAAGCGCACCTCGTCCGGCGCGGCCTTATACAGCATCGACATAATCATGGCGTTCACGCCCACCGATTTGCCCGAGCCGGTCATGCCTCCCACCAAAAGGTGCGGCATTTTGCCCAAATCGGCCACCACCGGCTGCCCGGCAATATCTTTGCCTAAAGCCACGGTGAGCTTGGACGGCGCGGCGGCAAATACCGGCGAGGACAGGATTTCGCGCAGCAGCACTTCCTGCCGCTTCTCGTTTGGCACTTCGATGCCCATGGTGCTCTTGCCCGAAATAGTTTCCACCACACGCACCGACTGCATGGAAAGCGAACGCGCCAAATCTTTGGCCAGATTGGTAATCTGGCTGCCTTTCACGCCTTGCGCCGGCTCGATTTCAAAACGCGTAATCACCGGCCCGGCAGTGGCGCTCACCACGGTTACCTGAATGCCGAATTCGGCCAGCTTGGCCTCGATGCGCTCGGCCATGTGCTGCAGGGCTTCGGGGTTGATTTCCGGCGTGTGTTCCTGCGGGCGCGTGAGCAAATCCAATTCCGGCAGCAGATATTCGCCATCTTCGGCTTGCCGTTTGGGGGCGAACAAATCTTTCTGCCGCTCGGGCGCGGGTTTTTGTTTTTCAGGTAGCCCTTGGCCGGCAGGCTGGTTAATCTGCACCGCCACCGGCTTGCGGTTGCTGCTGGCGCCTTCCACCGTTTCCACTTCTTCGGCGGTGATGGTTTTCGCCGTGCGCACCATGCGGCGGGCAAACTTCGCGTTCGGTATGTCGCGCACAAACTGGTGCGGTTGGCGGATCAGTCGATACCACAGCCATTCCAACTGCGCCCCCGCTTTTTCCAGCAGCGTGAGCCACGATACCTGCAACAGCAGCGAGAGCCCCGCCACAATCAGCACCACTTGCACCAAAAGGCTACCTGAAACCCCCAGCAGCCGCGTAAAGCCGCTACCGAGCGATTGGCCGATTAAGCCGCCCGCGCCCATCGGCAGGCTGTCGTGCAACTCGGCCGACCAGGCTGCCGCTTCCAAAAGCGGGCTGCCAAACAAGAGCAATGCCGCTCCGCCCAAGCCCATGCCCAAGTGATACGGTTTCTCGCTGCTCTGTTTCACGCTGCGGAAATTGCGGTAGAGCCACACCGCTGCCGCCAGCAGCAGCCACCACACCGACAGCCCGAACAGATAATAGGCCACATCCGCCGTGTATGCGCCCAATAGCCCGGCCAGGTTGTGCGGTTCGTTGCCGGTGGGGATGCTGCGCGACCAAGCCGGGTCGTCCATGGTGAAGCTTGCCAGCGCCAAAGCCAGGCACACGGAAAACAGCAGCACTAGCAACCACAGCATGTCGGCCAAAAGCGAAATGGATTGCGAAGCCGCAGCAGCAGCGGAAGGCACGGCCGCCCGGCGGGCAGCCTTGGCAGGCGGGTTGTGCCGGTTTGGCTTCGGTTTGGCAGGTTTGCTTGCTTTGCGGGAAGGTTTATTGCTCATATTAACGATGGGGCTACCTGAAAGCCTCGGCTTCGGCAAAGCCGAATAGGTAGGCAGCCGGAATAATGATACAAAACGCCGCATTATAGCAGTATTGCCCCGAGGCTTGCGCGGCTTCCTGGAGTGTAGGGTATGCGCAAGATACAAGCAGGATTGGTTTTAAAGAATGTTCAACTATAGACAAAGGCTACCTGAAAATCCAACTGCGGTTTCAGGTAGCCTTTTCGGTGTTGAGCGGCATGGAGCGGTAGCAACGTGTGGAGTGGAAACGGCAAATTTGTTTGCGCTAAGCCGCTGATTTCGTCTTATCCATCACGTTGAATGTCGGTTCCTAGACTGACACCAGTTACGGTGAAGCTTAAAAACAATACAGAATTTTGCCGAGACGGTGCCAGAAAAATACTGTGACTGATGTATTGCTATACTTCCGGTAATATTTGCATCGGATTCTGATATTTTTGTTGCGGGTATTAATGTTTTGCCGGATAAAGGTAGCCGTGCCTCATGGTTATCCAAAATAAAGTAGGACTTATAGCAAAATGAATTCACTTTAACTTCATTGCTCTAATAGTTTGGAGGCCGGGAAAGCTTGACCGAACCATTTGGTATAGCTATCTTTCAATAAAAAATAAAAATATTTACATACGCACTGCAGCGCTTTTTTCCACTCTTTAATAGAAAGGACCTTGCAATGCCTCGTTTCCCCCGCACTTTACTGCGCCTGACTGCTGTCCTGTTGTTGGCCTGTACTGCTGTTTCCGCTGCCGCACACGGTGAACACACCCATTGGGGCTACACCGGACATGACTCTCCCGAAAGCTGGGGCAACCTGTCTGAAGAATTCCGTTTGTGCTCCACAGGCAAAAACCAATCGCCTGTAAATATTACTGAAACCGTTTCCGGCAGACTGCCTGCCATTCAAGTTAATTACCGTCCGAGTGCCGTAGAAGTTGAAAACAACGGTCACACCATCCAGGTTAATTATCCTGAAGGCGGCAACACCCTGACTGTGAACGGCCGTACCTACACCCTGAAACAGTTCCACTTCCACGTGCCGAGCGAAAACCAAATCAAAGGCCGCACCTTCCCGATGGAAGCCCACTTCGTCCACTTAGACGAAAACAAACAGCCTTTGGTATTGGCAGTGCTGTATGAAGCTGGCAGAACCAACAACCACCTGTCTTCCATCTGGAACGCCATGCCGATGACAGCAGGAAAAGTGAAACTCGACCAACCGTTCAATGCTTCATCACTGCTGCCGCGGAATCTGCAATACTACCGCTTTGCCGGTTCGCTGACCACGCCGCCATGCACTGAGGGCGTGTCATGGTTGGTGTTGAAAACTTATGACCACATTGACCAGGCGCAAGCGGAGCAATTCACCCGAGCCGTTGGTTCACACAACAACCGCCCTGTACAGCCGCTGAATGCACGGGTCGTTATTGAATAAGCGTTAAAGTTGCAAACAGAGGAGGCCGTCTGAAAATTCAGACGGCCTTGTTGTTTATTGGCGGGGTATATGGCACAACTATGCACGCAGCTGGTGGGGATGCAGGCTGCGGTTTGCTCAAAGAGTATCTTCTCCCTCGCTTTCCACGCAACGAATGATCCAGTCTTCAAAACGCCGCCATTCGGCTTCTTCTGCATAAGTAGCGGGATCGGCGGCATCGTGGATAAAAATGTCGAAATTGGGTTCGGCACGGGAAAGGTCGAAGCCGAACCAATCTCCCATGCTGTGATGCGCGCCGATGATAAAGATTTCGCCTATGTCGGGATGTTCGTCGGACGGTAGGTCGTCAAGTTCTTCGCGCAATAGTTGTTGGTAATAGAGATTTTGCTCTTTCAGTTGGGTGAGGTTGTAGATTTCTATTTTGGGCGTTTGCGATGCCGTTTGATCTATCACGCTGGTGTACCACGAATAGAAAAAATCCCCCGTACCGCATTGCTGTAAAAATAAATAATAGCTTTCAGGTAGCCTGTTTTGCGTATATTCGCGTATTGCCTGCAATTCGGCGGCTGAAAGGGGATGTACATTGAAATTCAGATGATTTGCGTGAGATGCTTGGTTGCTTGTCAGCCAGTATTGGAGTTGTTGTAGGGCTTGCGGATAGGTCATGATGGTAGGGGTCTTTTTAAAATGGATTTTGTTGGGTATTGAACCAACAGGAAGAAACCAGTCTTTGAGCGATTATATTTGTTGTTTGGAATGAAACATAGGTCGTCTGAAAATGGATTCACAGTTTTCAGACGACCTTTTTATTATATGTAATTGGGCAAAATGTAGGTTGGGTTGCAAACCTAACATTTTGTTAAATTTAACAGTTTTGTTGAGTCTTGACCCAACCTACGCTTGCTATGCTTGTCACGTTAGTGGGGTAGCAGGGTGTAAGCCGCAGACCCCGCACGGTTTTGGGTGATTTGGGACGGCGTGCGAGGCAGAGTCAAACATTTGACACTTGTTAGTTAACGGTTTTGTATACGTCTCCACACATACTCCATTAGTAGTAACCATCTGCAAACATAATATTTCATATCTATCTTTAAATCTGACTTCATAAGAAGAGCAAAAGTTTCAATTTCTGAACTTAAATAACCATTTGCCTTTCCCAAAGATAAAAATATCTCTCCTATAACCTCTTTATTATCGAAATCAATAGGTGCATCATCATTTGTATAATCATTAATGCATGATAAATATGCACTTAAACTATCGGATATCTCTTTTATTTCTTTTAGTGAAGGAGCAAAAAAATATGGAGATAATTTATATGTATAAAATGCAAACTTATCATTTATTAACAATAACTCTACAAGCTTATGATGCATATCAAGGTGATTTTTTAGTCGAATGCTTTCGTGATCAAAATTAAATTTATCTATATTATTCAAATCAATTTGGCACTCAAATAGAAAAATTTGTATTTCCTGTAATTTTTCTATTGTTTCAGAATAAACTCTTTCCTTTCTTTCCCACCATTTTTGTTTAAAAAAATTCTGTAGAGTTAAAATTGCAACTATTGCCGAACCAATAGCACTTCCTAAAATAGTATAAATATTCATAATATCACCTTAGTCAATTCACTCCGCCCCAAACAACAACCCCTCCTTAATCCCCCGAATCCTATCCCTCAACACAGCCGCTTCTTCAAACTGCAAATCCCTAGCCGCCTGCTGCATGGCCTTTTCCAGTTTGGCGATTTCTTTAATCGCGTCTTCTTCGTTGTGAATCTCGCCGACTTTAACCTTGTTTTTGCCTTTCAGACGACCTTTGCCGCTGTCTTCTTCGTGGTACACGCCATCGATGATGTCTTTGACTTGTTTTTTAATCTGTTGCGGCACGATGCCGTGCTCTTCGTTGAATTTCATCTGTTTTTCGCGGCGGCGTTCGGTTTCGTCGATGGCGGCTTTCATGGAGTCGGTGATTTTGTCGGCGTACAGAATCGCGACGCCGTTCACGTTGCGCGCGGCGCGGCCTATGGTTTGAATCAGGCTGCGGTGGGAGCGCAGGAAGCCTTCTTTATCGGCATCGAGGATGGCGACGAGGGAGACTTCGGGAATGTCGAGGCCTTCGCGCAAGAGGTTGATGCCGACGAGTACGTCAAACAGTCCGAGCCGCAAATCTCTAATGATTTCAACGCGCTCTACGGTATCGATGTCGCTGTGCAGGTAGCGCACTTTGATGCCGAGTTCGCTGTAATAGTCGGTGAGTTGCTCCGCCATGCGTTTGGTGAGGGTGGTAACGAGCACGCGTTCGCCTTTTTGGATGCGGTCGTTGATTTCGCTCATTAAGTCGTCGACTTGAGTGGCGACGGGGCGGATGATGATTTGGGGATCGACCAGCCCTGTGGGGCGGACGACTTGTTCGACCACTTGTCCGGCGTGTTCTTCTTCGTATTTGGCGGGGGTGGCGGAAACGAAAATGGTTTGCGGCATGACTTTTTCAAATTCGTGAAATTTGAGCGGGCGGTTGTCGCGTGCGGAAGGCAGGCGGAAGCCGTAGTCGACGAGATTTTGTTTGCGCGAGGCGTCGCCTTTGTACATGCCGCCGATTTGGGTAACGGTAACGTGGCTTTCGTCGATGAACATGATGGCGTTGTCGGGCAGGTAGTCCATCAGCGTGGGCGGCGGTTCGCCTTCTTTTTTGCCGGAGAAGTGGCGGGAGTAGTTTTCGATGCCTTTGCAGAAGCCCATTTCGTAGAGCATTTCGAGGTCGAAGCGGGTGCGCTGTTCGATGCGTTGTTGTTCGACGGGGCGTTGTTCGCGGGCGAAAAATTCGATGCGTTCGCGTAATTCTTCTTTGATGGACTCGCAGGCGCGCAAGACGGTGTCGCGCGGGGTAACGTAGTGGCTGGACGGGAAGACGGTGTAGCGACCGACGCGCTGGTGCAGGCTGCCTGAAAGCGGGTCGAACATATCGAGGCGGTCAATTTCGTCGTCGAACAGGCTGATGCGCAAGGCGTTTTCGGAGCTTTCGGCGGGGTACACGTCAATCACGTCACCACGCACGCGGAAGCTGCCGCGTTTGAAATCCAAATCGCCGCGTTCGTACTGCATGGAAACGAGCGTGGCGATGATGTCGCGCTGCTCGATGGTGTCGCCTTCTTTGACGGACAACACCATTTGTTGATACTCGGTCGGGTCGCCGATACCGTAAATGGCGGACACGGTGGCGACGATAATCACGTCGTCGCGCGTCATCAGGTTTTTGGTGGCGGAAAGGCGCATCTGCTCGATGTGTTCGTTGATCGCGCTGTCTTTTTCGATAAACAAATCGCGGCTGGGCACATAGGCTTCGGGCTGGTAGTAATCGTAGTAGGAGACGAAATACTCAACGGCGTTTTCGGGGAAAAATTCGCGCATCTCGGCATAAAGCTGGGCGGCAAGGGTTTTGTTGTGCGCCATAATGATGGCGGGGCGGCCGCTTTGGGCGATGACGTTCGCCATGGTGTAGGTTTTGCCCGAACCGGTTACGCCGAGCAGGGTTTGATAGGCAAGGCCGTCTGAAAGCCCTTCGAGCAGGCCGGCAATGGCGGTGGGCTGGTCGCCGGCGGGTGGGAAGGGTTGGTGGAGTTTGAAGGGGGAATCGGGGTATTGGATGATGTCCATGAGGCTACCTGAAAAAGCGCGGGCAAAAGAGAGATTATAGCGCTAATGCGAGTGCTTGCTGCCAGGTGCTTAGCGAAGTTTCAGCTAGCCTTTTGTGGCCGGGCGGGGCGGCAACGGGGTAGGGCGGTATGGTTATGCTGCCAGATTGGTTCCTACACAGCTAAAACCACAGCCCGGCTATACCGCCATCCGATTTTCAGGTAGCCTTGGCGGCTGGATACAAACAAGGAGTTTCCCATGAGCAATATCCGCCCTTATTTGGATACCGTGCCGCAGGTGCATGGCAGCTGTTATCTCGATCCGCTGTGCTTGGTGGCGGGGGATGTGGTATTGGCTGAGGAGGTGTCGGTATGGCCGTTTGCCGTGCTGCGCGGGGATGTGAACAGCATCCGTGTGGGGCGGGGCAGCAATATTCAAGATCATGTGATGCTGCATGTGAGCCACAAAACGGACAGCAAGCCGGAAGGTTCGCCGCTGATCATCGGCGAGGATTGCACCATCGGCCATCATGTTACGCTGCACGGCTGCACCGTTGGCAATCGTGTGTTGGTGGGAATGGGCAGTATTGTGTTGGATGATGCGGTGATTGAAGACGATGTGATGATCGGGGCGGGCAGCTTGGTGCCGCCGCGCAAACGGCTGGAAAGCGGCTATTTGTATGTGGGTTCGCCGGTGAAACAAGTGCGGCAGCTTACGGCGGAGGAGCTGGCGTTTCTGCCGTATTCGGCGGCGCATTATGTGCGGGTGGCAGAGGGGCATAAGGCGGGCGGCTGATTTTAGTTTTGTAGAACCCCCGTTGTCTTCGGCTACTTCGTTTTTATTTCGTTGAAGCGGGGGCTTTCAGGTAGCCTGCGCTGTGCCGTAGAGGCTACCTGAAAATGATTGTGCTATTATTTGAAAATACTTGTTTTTATTCAATTGGATGAAAGGAATAACCATGAAAGCAACATATCGATTGGCCGCTGCTGCGGTGTTGGCCGCTCTGTTGTCGGCCTGCGGTGCCGGCGTGGGCGTGAGCGGCGGCAACGGCCATGTGGGTGCGCGCGGCTCGGTGGATTTGGACAACGGCAATAGCAGCGTTACGCCTTATGGCAAAGTGGGCGTGGGGGTGGAGGTGACGCGTTAGGCGTGGCTACCTGAAAGCCCTGCTTCAAGCAAGCGAAAACGTGCCATTTGCCGCAAATGTGAATTTCGGTATATTGCCGTTGTGTTATTTGAAATATTTTCAGGTAGCCTTTGCTGCCAGATTGTGTTCAATCCATGACAAGGAACATCATGAAAAAACACCTGCTCGTCATCCTGCTGGCGCTGGCTGCCCCCGCCACCTTGGCCGCGCCTTATCAGCCGCTGAACCTGCCAAGCTTGGTGAGTGGCAGCCCCGAGCATCCGCCGATTAATGTGAATATGCCTGCCGTGCAGCGTGCGTTCGATAATTTGGCCGCACACGCGGCGGAATACCCCGTGCAGTTCGACAACGATGCCGACCGCCGCCGCGCCATCGCCGATTTGCAGCCTTTGGGTGTGCTGCTCGACAGCCTCGTGCAAAACAACATGCCGCGTGCCGGTGCCGCGCCCAGCCAAGAGTGCTTGGCGCTTCTGCAAATGCGTGCCCGTCTCAACTGGATGGGGCACAACCTCGACCAAGCCGGCTATGCCGATCGTGCCGAAGCCGACTACAGCCGCCTGCTTGCCTTTGCTCCTACCGCCGCCAAACCCGCCGTGCAGGGCGAATTCGGCAATTTCCTCGCTTCCAGCGCCCGCATGGAACGTGCCATCCCCATGCTGCGCGCTGCCTACCAAGCCGGTCATAAAGAAAGCGGCCGGGATTTGGCCACTGCCCTGTTAACGCAAAATAAACGCAGCGAAGCCCTGCCGCTGCTGCGCGAATATGTGCGCAACTTCCCGCAAGACCAAAAAGGCCGGGCCATCCTCAATGCGGTGGAACAGGGCAGGGTGGAAACGCACGCGGTGTATCCAAGCCATTTGCAGCGCATGCCTAAGCGGCATCGGCATTAAAATTGCATGGGGATTGCATGCCAAGCAGGCTACCTGAAAATCTTCGGGTAGCCTGTTTGCCGAGAAGGGCATAGAATTTTGCCCACCCCAACACAGGAGAACACCATGCCGCAGAATCCCCCGAAAATCTACACCGCCGCCCAGATGCGCGAGCGCGAACAGGCTGCCGTGGCGGCCGGCACCAGCTTTTTGCAGCTGATGGAAAACGCCGGGCAGGCCGCCGCTGCCGATTTGCTGCGCCGCCTGCCCGAGCCCGGCCGCGCCCTCTTGGTGTGCGGCAAGGGCAATAACGGCGGCGATGCGCTGGTGATTGCCCGTGTGTTGCAGGAGCACGGCTGGCAGGCTGATATTGTGCTGCTCTTGGGTACGGTACTGTCGGATTTGGCCGAAGCCAACCGCCAACGCCTCCAGGGTTTGGATGGGATATGCTTCCTGCCGGTTGAGGCATTGCCTGCCGTGCTGGAGCAAGGCTACGGCTTGATTATCGACGGCATTTTCGGCACCGGTTTTTCAGGTAGCCTGCCGCCCGAGGCCGCGGAATGTTGCCGCCAGATCAACCGCGCTGCCGGCTACAAAGTGGCGCTCGATATCCCCACTGGCCTCAACGGCGACACCGGGGGAGCCGCCGCCGACACCTTCCGCGCCAACCTCACCTACGCCTTCGCTGCGCTCAAACCCGCCCACGCCAGCCCCGCCGCGCGGCAGTGGTGCGGCGAGATTGTGTGTTTGGATATCGGGATCGATTAGGCAAGAGGGCGAAATGCTCAAGCGGAGGAAGGCTACCTGAAAGGCCAGCCTCAACCAGATTAAAAACCGTTCCGCATTTAAAACGTATAGCCGGTTTGCAGCTCTTCGTCGCCCACCAGCTCGAGCAAGAGTGCATAGAGCGGGGCGAGTTCGCGGTAGCGGCGGGCGGTGTGGCGCAGATAGTTGAGGAAGCGGGGGATTTCGGGGCGGTATTTGCCTTTGCCGTCGCGGTGCCACAGGCGGGCGAAAATGCCGGCCACTTTCAAGTGCCGCTGCACGCCCATCCATTCGAAATCGCGGTAGAAACGGTCGAAATCGGCGGGCACGGGCAGGCCGGCGGCGCGGGCTTTTTCCCAGTAGCGCACGGCTAGGTCGATCACAAACTCTTCTTCCCATTCGATAAATGCGTCGCGCAGGAGGGAAACCAGGTCGTAAGTAATCGGGCCGTAGAGCGCGTCTTGGAAATCCAGCACGCCGGGGCGGCCTGGGGTGAGCATCAGGTTGCGTACGATGAAATCGCGATGCACATACACTTGCGGCTGGGCGGTCAGCACGGGCAGGAGGGTGTTGAGCGTTTGCTGCCACAGCTGTTGCTGTTTGAAGTTCAGGCTTTTGCCCAGCTCTTTGGCTATAAACCAATCGGGGAACAGTTGCATTTCCCGGCGCATCACGGCTTCGTCGTATTCGGGCAGCACGCCGGGGCGGCTGGATTTTTGCAGGTCGATTAGTGTGTCGAGTGCGTCTAAAAGCAGGGCGCGTTGCACTTCGGGGCGGGTGTCGTGTTCCAGTGCGGCCAAGTACGGCACTTTGCCGAAGTCTTCCAAGGCGGCAAAACCGTGTTCGATATCGTGGTGGAACACTTGCGGCACATGCACGGCGGCAAAAATCTCGCGCACGCGCAAATAGGGCTCGATGCTCATTTTGTCGGGTGGTGCGTCCATGCAGACCACGCTCTCGCCGTTTTCGAATACGGCGCGGAAATAGCGGCGGAAATCGGCATCCGCTGCGGCGAAGGAAAGGATGAAACTCCGCTGCGGATAACGTTTCTGCAGCCAGTTTTGCAATTCTTTTTCTCGTTCCATGATGTTTTTCGGGTTAAAATATGCGCCATTTTAAACCCGCTGTGAAAAATTGGGGTGATTCTTTGTCTTGCTTTTTCCGATTGAGCCCGATGGCGGCCGCCGTGTTGGCTGGTTTGAGCCTGCCGGCCTTGCTGCAGGCCGAGCCGTTGTCGCTGGCGGCAGAGGGCGGTGCGGCCTGCCACCGGCCGGACGCGCCCAAACAGATGATTGCGCCGGTGAAAACCAGCGGCGAAGGCGCATTGGCCGAAGGAGCCACCCGCGTGAATGCCGACCGTGTGATCGGTCAGAGTGATGTGCGCGTGCGTGCCGAGGGCGATGTGGTGGTGGAGCGTGGCAACCAGGTGCTTAATGCGCAATGGATTGACTACAATCAGCCGCAAGATACTGTGCAGGCTGGCGACCGCTTCACCTTGGAGCAGGGCGGCGGGCGCGTGAGCGGCGAGAGCCTGCGTTATAAGATGGACACCCGCCAGGGTGAGGCCACCAATGCCCGCTTTGAAGCCGAAAGCAGCAGTGGCCGCCTGCAGGGCACCAGCCAAACCCTGCGTATGGACGGCGAAAACCGTTATCGACTGGAAAACGGCCGCTTCAACACTTGTAATCCGGGCGATGAGAGCTGGTATATCCGTGCCAAAAGCATTGAAGCAGACTACGAGCGCAATGTCGGCGTGGCGCGCAATGCCTCGCTGGTGGTAGGTGGTGTGCCGCTGTTTTACACGCCGTGGATTGATTTTCCGCTCAACGGCAACCGCAAAAGCGGCTTTTTAGTGCCCACTTTAAAAGCCGGCTCCGATGGCGTGGAAATCACTACCCCTTATTATTTCAACCTGGCTCCAAACTACGATTTCACGCTCACCCCCAAGCTCTATAGTCGGCGTGGCCTGCAGCTGGCCGGTCAATTCCGCTATCTGCAGCCCAAATACCAGGGCGACATCAGCTTGGCCGTGCTGCCCGCAGACCAACTCAGCCAACACGACACCCGCAGCAAAATCGATTGGGACCACCAACACCAATTCAGCCGTACCCTCAGCGGCGGTGTGGATTTTCACCAAGTATCCGATGACGACTATTACCGCGACTTCTACAACCGCACCGATATCGCCACCAATGTCAACCTCAACCGACAGCTGTGGCTGCGTCACCAAACTGAATTGTGGACCGGCCGTTTCGACAGCTACGCTACTATTCAGAAATACCAAACCTTGGCCAATGCCGACGGCTACAAAGGCGACCAACCCTATTCACTGTTGCCGCGCCTAAGCAGCCAATGGCAGAAGCGTTTCGGTATCGCCAACTTCCAAATGTTCGGCCAATACAGCAACTTCCGCCACGACAGCAAACAGGAAGGCAGTCGTTTGGTGCTCAACCCCAGCGTGAGCGCGGAATTCAACCGCAGCTGGGGCTATGTCCGACCCAAGCTCGGCTTGCACGCCACTTATTACAACCTCGACAGCCATAACGGCGCGCAGGCCCGCAATTTCAGCCGCATATTGCCCACATTCAGTGTGGATAGCGGTATGGTGTTTGAGCGGCCGGCCAGCTGGCAGGGGCGTGATTATGTGCAAACCTTAGAGCCGCGCCTGTTCTACACCTACATCCCCACCAAGCAGCAAAACGACATTCCGCTGTTTGATACTGCCGAAAACAGTTTCAACTACAGCCAGCTGTTCCGCGAGAACCGTTTCTCCGGCCACGACCGCATCAACGCCGCCAACTTCCTCACTATGGCGGTGCAAACCCGCCTGTATGATGCCCGAAATGGTGCAGAGCGTTTCTCCGCCAGCCTTGGCCAGCGCCTGTATTTCACTCGTGACGACGTATTGCTCGACGGCAGCCGTGTGCAGCGGCGCAGCGGCCATTCCGATTTGTTGGCCTTTGCCGACGGCCGGGTAACCGACAATATCTGGCTGAACAGCGAAGTGCACTACGACACCAGCCAAAATGCCGCGGCCAAATATCATTTCGGCCTGCGCTACAGCCCGGAGCCAGGCAAAACCGTGGGTGCGCGCTATCAATATCGCCGCCATGGCGAAATTTACGATGACATGTACGGCAAAGTACGCCGGGCCGACGTGTATTTCCAATGGCCGGTGAGCCGCAATCTTTATCTGGTAGGCCGCCACAGCTATTCCTTCAGCGAACATAAACCGGTGGAACACCTTTTGGGTATGGAATACATCAGCGGCTGTGGCTGCTGGAGCTTGAGCGCCGTCGGCCAGCATTATGTGAACGGCGTGAATTCCAGCAAAAATGCCTTCTTCCTCCAGCTGCGCCTGCGCGACTTGAGCAGCCTGGGCAACAATCCTTTTGAACAAATCCGCCAGTCGATTCCTGGCTACACCAACATTGATGAGGTAATGCGTAAATGAAAATGAAAACTTTGGTTTTGGCGCTGGGCATGAGCCTGGCTTTTCAGGTAGCCTCGGCCAACAACGTACGTTCGGTGGACAACATCGTGGCTGTGGTGGAGAACGAAGTCATCACCCAGCGCGAGCTTGATCAGGCCGTGGCCCACACTCGCAGCCAAATGCCGCGTGGCACGCAAGTATCCGAGCAGGAATTGCAGCGGCAAACTCTGATGCAGCTGGTGAACCAATCACTTTTGGTGCAGGCCGGCCGACGCAACAATATCCAAGTGCCGGATGCTGAAGTGGAAGCCGAAATTGCCCGTATCGCCGCTTCCCGCCGCCAAAGCGTGGCTCAGTTTGAAGCTGCCCAAGCCCGCTTCGGTATCGACAAAACCGCCCTGCGCCGCCAAGTGCGCGACAGCATGATTGCTCAACGCGTGCAGCAGGGGCAGACTGCCGGCGAGGCTAAGGTGAGCGAAGACGAAATCAATGCCGCCATCGCCCGCGCCCGTGCCCAAGGCATTACCCTGCCGCAGGCCACACCCAAAACCCAATACCATGCCCAGCATATTTTGATTGCCAGCCAAGGCGAGCGTGCCCAGCGGCTGGCGCAACGCCTGGCGCAAAATGCCCAACGCGGCGCCGATTTTTCCGCCCTGGCGCGCCAGTATTCGCAAGACGGCAGTGCTGCCAATGGCGGTGATTTGGGCTGGCTCTCCGAAGGCGAAACCGTGCCCGAGTTCGAACGTGCCATGCGCGGTTTGAAACCCGGTCAGGTGAGCGCACCGGTACACACCCAGTTCGGCTGGCACGTGATCCGCTTGGTGGAAGCCCGCACGCCGAACACGCCCGATGCCCGCATCCGTGCCGGCGTACACGATGCCATCGCTGCCCAGAAAACCCAAGCCGCCATGCAGGGTCTGCTCCAGCAGTTGCATCAAAACAGCTTTATTTCCATTCGGATGCAGTAGGCAGATTGGCCGCAGAGGATGATTGGCCTATCCTTTGCGGCCAATTTACAGGCTACCTGAAAGTTTCAGGTAGCCTCATGCTCGACCAATTTGCTGTTGCAGGCCATCAATGCCGTATTTATTTTTTCAGGTAGCCTTTAAAGGCTACCTGAAACCCATACCAACCCTAACCGATAGAGAATAGAGACCCGCCATGCGCCCGCTCACCGCCACCATCCGCCTCAGCCACCTGCGCCACAACTACCAACTGCTCAAACGCCTGCACGGCAATAAGATGCTCGCCGTGGTGAAAGCCGATGCCTACGGCCACGGCGCCGTGCGCTGCGCCCGTGCGCTGGCCGATTTGGCCGACGGTTTCGCCGTGGCCACGCTGGATGAGGGCATCGAACTGCGCCAAGCCGGCGTCAGCGCGCCCATCGTGATGCTCGAAGGCGTGTTTGAGCCCGCCGAATACGCCGCGGTAGACGAATACCGCCTGTGGCCGGGCGTACAAAACCAATGGCAGCTCGAAAGCCTGCTGGCACACCGCTGGCGCGAGCCGGTAACCGTTTGGCTGAAAATGGATTCCGGCATGCACCGCGTGGGCTTCTTCCCGCAAAACTTCGCCCCTGCCCACCAAGCCCTGCGCCAAAGCCCGCAGGTGGCGCATATTGTGAACATGACCCACTTCGCCCGCGCCGACGAGCCGGAACAAGCGATGACCACCGCCCAGCTGGCCGCCTTCGACACCGCCGTGGCCGGCCTTTCCGGCGCACAGAGCCTCGCCAATTCCGCCGCCATCATCGCCCACCCCGCCGCCCGCCGCGACTGGGGGCGCGCCGGCATCGCCCTTTACGGCATCGAACCCTTCCCCGGCGCCTGCCCCGAGCTCAAACCCGTGATGCGCCTCACCAGCCGCATCTTTGCCGAACGCACCCTCCAGCCTGGCGAACCCGTCGGCTACGGCGCATCCTTCATCACCGAACGCTCCACCCGCATCGGCATTGCTGCCTGCGGTTATGCTGACGGCTACCCCCGTACCGCGCAAAACGGCTGCCCGCTCACCGTAAACGGCCAACCCAGCCGCCTCATCGGCCGAGTGAGCATGGACATGCTCGCCGTCGAGCTCGACCATCATCAAGGCGTGGGCAGCGAGGTGGAGCTGTGGGGCGACGCCGTTTCTGTAGCCACCGTGGCCCAATCTGCTGGGACGATTTCCTACGAGCTGCTGTGCCACATCAAACGGGCCAACTATGTGTATCAAGAGTAATCAATAAGTTGAAGGCTACCTGAAAAAAGCTTCAACAGCGTTTCTGCGAAGTTTCAACGCAGTTAAAGCAGTTGTGCATTTTCAGGTAGCCTTTGGCCTGTTATTCGAGGCTGCCTGAAATCCATCAGGTATCGACAGTACCCATGAAAAAACTCCTTCCCTTCCTGCTTTTCGCCCCCTTGTGTGCCCAAGCCCAACCGCTTGGTGCAGGTACATACAAATACGTTGAATGGGGCGTCCACGGCGGTGCCGACATCCGAAAAATGCTGGTGATCGAGGTGTTACCCAACAGCCGATACTGTATGCTTTCCCTCATGGACCACAAAGAAGACAGCGCTGCGGGCAGGTGGCAGCGCAGCGGCAACAGCATTCGCCTTGGCAACGGCCTGCGCCTACAGCAGAGAAACGGCCAGGTGTATGCCGGCCAACAAGCTGTGCAATACGAACCCTATGCCAGCAAAGATAGAGAAGACTACGCCGCCGGGGTTTGTAAGGAAATAGAAGCCAGGAGCGCGCCGTCGCTTTGAAGCCGTGGCCGCCGTTTTTGAGGCTACCTGAAAAAAGTAGCCCGACATCCATCGCCGCCGTTTTGCCAAATCCACCCAACACACATCCAACCACCCATGCCGCCAACCCTTTCCCCCGAAAGCCTGATCGAAGCCGCGCTGCTCACCCAGCCCGAACCGCTGCCCGAACGCAGTTTGCGCGCCCTGTGCGAGCCGCCGCTTTCTGCCGATAAGCTCGAAGACGTGCTCGAAGCCCTGCAGCAACGCTGGCAGGGCAGGGCGCTGCAACTGGTGCGCACCCATGAGGGCTGGCGGTTTCAGGTAGCTTCTGCCGCCTTCGAGCGGCTCGGCAGCCTGGAAGAACAGCGCACGCCGCGCTACTCCCGCGCTGTGATGGAAACCTTGGCCATCATCGCCTACCGCCAGCCGGTAACGCGCGGCGACATCGAAGCCATCCGCGGCGTGGCGGTATCGCAAAACGTGATGCAAACCCTGCAGGAGCGCGGCTGGATAGAAAGCGTGGGCAAACGCGATACCATCGGCCGCCCCAGCCTGTGGGCCACCACCAAAACCTTTCTCACCGATTTGCAAATTGACACCCTCGAATCCCTGCCGCCCCTGGCCGAACTGGGCGAGTTGGTATTGCCTGAGCTGGGTATTCACGGGGCAACGGCAGAAGAAGAAATGGCGGAAGAAAAGGCTGAGGAATAGGGCATTCGAGTGCGACTAATATTTTCAGGTAGCCCGATGAAGGCTACCTGAAAAGTATCCGCTCCAGTACAATCCCTCCATCTTTCTGCTCCGCACAAGCCCGCGCTTTAGCTTCGCAGAAACTCACTCCGTTCGTTTTAACTGCGTTGAAGCTCACGCTTTCAGGTAGCCTTATCCCATGAGCGCCGATTTCAAACAACAACTCAAGCTCAACGACGCCACCGCCGGCAAGCTCGCCAAGCTGCATATCCGCAGCCTGTGGGACGCCGTGCTGCACCTACCCCTGCGCTACGAAGACGAAACCCACATCACCCCGATCAAAGACGCGCCCGTGGGCGTATCCTGCCAAGTGGAAGGCGAAGTGGCACATCAGGAAATCCAATTCCGCCCGCGCCGACAGCTGATTACCCAAATCCGCGACCAATCCGGCAGCGTGCTGCACCTGCGCTTTATCCATTTCTATCCCAGCCAGCAAAAACAGCTCGCCAAGGGCAAACGCATCCGCGCCATCGGCGAAATCCGCCATGGCTTTTTCGGCGACGAAATGGTGCACCCCAAAATCCGCGATGCCGAGAGCCAAGGCCTGGCCGAGAGCCTCACCCCCGTGTATCCCACCGTGTCCGGCCTCAGCCAGCCCACGCTGCGGCGCATTATCCGGCAAGCCCTCGGGCAAACCGATTTAGCCGACACGCTACCTGAAAGCCTGCTGGTCAAACTCAAGTTGCCGCCGCTGGCCGAAAGTCTGCATCTTCTGCACGCGCCGCCGCCCGAATACAGCATCGGCCAATTGTCGGACGGCAGCCTGCCTGCCTGGCAGCGGCTGAAGTTCGACGAACTGCTCGCCCAGCAGCTTTCCATGCGCCTGGCTCGCGCACAACGGCTCAGCGGGCAGGCCATGCCGCTGGTGGGCGAGGGCAGCCTCGCCAAACCGCTGGTGCAGAGCCTGCCTTTCGCCCTCACCGCCGCTCAAGATCGCGTGCTGGCCGAAATCCGCCACGATTTGGCGCAGCCGCACCCGATGCACCGCCTGCTGCAGGGCGATGTGGGCAGCGGCAAAACCATCGTGGCCGCACTTTCTGCGCTGGCCGCCATCGAAGCAGGCGCACAAGTAGCCGTGATGGCACCCACCGAAATCCTTGCCGAGCAGCACCACATCAAATTCCGCCAATGGCTCGAGCCGCTGGGCATCAGCGTGGCTTGGCTTTCAGGTAGCCTCAAAAAGAAAGAAAAAGACCAAGCCAAAGCCGCACTGGCCGACGGCCGCATCCGCCTGGCCGTGGGCACGCACGCCCTGTTTCAAGACGACGTATTCTTCCAAAACCTCGGCTTGGTGATTGTGGACGAGCAGCACCGCTTCGGCGTGGCGCAGCGTCTCGCCCTGAAAAACAAAGGCCGTGACGTACACCAGCTGATGATGTCCGCCACCCCCATTCCGCGCACGCTGGCCATGAGCTTCTTTGCCGACCTCGATGTTTCCGTTATCGACGAGCTGCCGCCCGGCCGCACACCGATTAAGACCCGTTTGGTCAACAACATCCGCCGCCGCGAAGTGGAAGGCTTTGTGCTGGCTACCTGTAAAAAAGGGCAGCAGGCCTATTGGGTGTGCCCGCTGATTGAAGAGAGCGAAGCGCTGCAGCTGCAAACCGCCACCGATACGCTCGCCGAGCTGCAGGCCGCCCTGCCCGAGCTCACCATCGGCCTGGTGCACGGCCGCATGAAGAGTGCGGAGAAAGCCGCCGTGATGGCCGAATTTGCCGCCGGGCGGATTCATGTGCTGGTGGCCACCACCGTGATCGAAGTGGGGGTGGATGTGCCCAACGCCGCCCTGATGGTGATCGAACACGCCGAGCGCATGGGGCTTTCCCAGCTGCACCAATTGCGCGGCCGGGTAGGGCGCGGCGCCGCGGTATCCAGCTGCGTGCTGCTGTTTGCCGAGCCCTTGGGCGAAACCGCCAAAGCCCGCCTCAAAGTGATCTACGAAAACACCGACGGCTTTGAAATCGCCCGCCAAGATCTCAACATCCGCGGCCCCGGCGAATTCCTCGGCGCCCGCCAAAGCGGCCTGCCCATGCTGCGTTTCGCCGATTTGGAGCAAGACCTGCCCCTCTTGGAAGCCGCCCGCCAGCTTGCCCCCGAACTAATCGCCCGCCACCCCGATATTGTGGAAAAACACCTAGAACGCTGGCTGGCCAGCCGCGAAGGCTATTTGGGCGTGTGAACATCGATGTGATCAAGGCTAGCTGAAAACAAATCATGCTTTGCTATTTGGGTAAAACATATTTTCAGGTAGTCTCCTTGTATACTCCCGGCTACCTGAGAATCAATCATCTAATTTTTACATACCACACCATGCCATCTTCCTCTGCTTTCCAAACCCTAAAAACCATTGCCACCCAAAACCGCCGCCGTCTCATCGGAACGTTCTCTCTGGTGGCAGCGGAAAACCTGCTTATCAATACTTATCCGTTGTTTGCCGGCTTCGCCATCAACCAGGTGGTGTCCGGCAGCTTGTGGGGCGCGGCAGGTTATGCGCTGCTGATGATTGTGATTTACAGCGTGTCAGCGGCACGCCGCAGTGTGGATACTCGAGCCTTTGCCAAAATCTATGCCGAAACGGCCGTGCCAGTAATTCTGCGCCAGCGCGAAAGTGGGAGCAGCCATTCGGAAACCGCTGCCCGTGTAGCTCTTTCCCGTGAGTTTGTGGATTTTTTCGAGTTGCACCTCCCCTTGTTTACTACTTCAGTGTTTTCCGCCGTTGGCTCGGTGGTGATGCTGCTGGTGATTGAGTTTTGGGTGGGCGCTGCGGCACTGTTGGTGGCGGCGGTGTTTGCTCTGTTGGTGCCGCGTTTTGCTGCCGTGAATGATCGGCTCTACCACCGCCTGAACAACCGCTTGGAAAAGGAAGTGGATTTGGTGGGTACGGCGAGCGAGCGTACTTTGTCGAAACATTATTCCTTCTCCGCCCGCCTGCGGATTCTGATTTCCAATCGTGAAGCTACCAGCTTCCTGGCTATAGGGCTGGCGCTGAGCTTCCTGTTCGGTACGGCATTGTTGCTGCTTACCCTCCAAGGCTATGGTAGCGCGGGGCACGTTTATTCTGTAACCACTTATCTGTGGAACTTTGCCATGAGTTTGGACGATAGCCCGCAGCTTTTGGAACAGTACGCTAAACTCAAAGATATCGGTAAGCGGGTTGAAATGTAGCTGTACTGCGGTTTAGATGGATAGGAAAAGGCTACCTGAAATCCGGCATGCTTCCGGTTTCAGGTAGCCTTTGTTTTCGCAGCATAGCTGCCTGCCGATATTATTCGATAGCTTATTTCCGCTTTTTTAAGTGAAGTGGCATTTTCTTAGTGATTGCTGTGCGTTAGCTAGTTAATCATGCCTATGGTGCAGTATTTTTCCCGCCCACCCTTGTTTTTTATGCCGCGCTGCGGTATCTTGATTTTCCTTTTTTTACATAAACCCCGCATCTCTTCCGAGGGTGCGGCGTGCAGACTGTTACCGGTTGTTGCCGTTTTGCGTACCTTAAATCCGCCCGGCTTCAGCCAGCGCATTACCATGCCGAGGTAAAGCTGCCGCCGACTGTCGGCTGATGTGCATAAAAGGAGAGGTTTGATGCAATTATCAGGCGCACAAATATTGGTGCAAAGTCTTAAGGCCGAGAACGTGGAATACGTATTCGGCTATCCCGGCGGCGCAGTTTTGGAAATCTACGACGCTCTCTACCAACTCCACAAATTCGAGCATATCCTGGTGCGCCATGAGCAGGCTGCGGTGCATGCCGCCGATGCCTATGCGCGCGTGAGCGGCAAGGTGGGCGTGGCGCTGGTTACTTCCGGCCCGGGCGCCACCAACGCCATCACCGGCATTGCCACAGCCTATAGTGATTCCATTCCGCTGGTGGTGATTTCAGGCCAGGTGCCTTCGCCCGCGGTGGGCTCGGATGCGTTTCAGGAAATTGATATGGTGGGTATTTCCCGCCCGTGCGTGAAGCACAATTTCTTGGTTACCGAGGTGGACGAAATCGCGCCCACCATCAAAAAGGCGTTTCAAATTGCGCAGAGCGGCCGCCCCGGCCCGGTGGTGGTGGACATCACCAAAGATGCTACGCAGGCGCTTTCTAAGTTCAGCTATCCGCAGGAAGATATTTTTATCCGTTCCTACCAGCCGGTTACGCATGGCCATATCGGTCAGATTAAAAAAGCGGTGCAGATGCTGGCGGCGGCCAAACGCCCGCTGGTGTATTTCGGCGGCGGCGTGATTTTGGGCAATGCGGCCAAACAGCTCACCGAATTGGTGCAGCTTCTGAATATTCCCTGCACCGGCACGCTGATGGGTTTGGGCGGCTATCCTGCTTCCGACCGCCGCTTCCTCGGCATGCTCGGTATGCACGGCACATACGAGGCCAACCTGGCCATGCACGATGCCGATGTGATTTTGGCCGTAGGCGCGCGTTTTGACGACCGCGTGATTTCCGTGCCGGCCAAATTCCTGGAACAGCCGAAAAAAATCATCCATATCGACATTGATCCTTCCAGCATCGCCAAGCGTGTGAAGGCCGACGTGCCGATTGTGGGCGACGTGAAAAACGTGTTGGAGGAAATGATCGGTCTGTGGCGCAAGCAGGAATTACAGTTTAATCCGGCCAATCTGGAAAAATGGTGGCAACGCATCGAAGCCTGGCGCAGCCGCAACTGTCTCGCCATCGAGCCGCACGAAGACATTATCCTGCCGCAGCAGGTGGTGCGCACCCTAGCCGAAGTAACCCAGGGCAACGCCATCATCACCGCCGACGTGGGGCAACACCAAATGTTTGCCGCGCAGTATTATCCCTTCTCCCAGCCGCGCCAATGGCTCAATTCCGGCGGACTGGGCACCATGGGCGTGGGCCTGCCCTATGCCATGGGCGCGTATCTTGCCGCGCCGAACCGTGATATTTGCTGCATTACCGGCGAAGGCTCGATTCAGATGAACATCCAAGAGCTGGCTACCTGTAAACAATACAATCTGCCGGTGAAAATTATCTGCCTGAACAACGGCTATCTCGGTATGGTGCGCCAATGGCAGGAGCTGTATTACAGTAACCGCGAAGCTGAAACCTATTTCGACACGCTGCCCGACTTTGTGAAGCTGGCCGAAGCCTACGGCCATGTGGGCATGCGCATTGAAAAACCGGCCGACGTGGAAGGCGCGCTGCGCGAAGCCCTCGCGCTGAAAGACAGGCTGGTGTTTATGGACTTCGTGGTGGACCGCAAACAAAACGTCTTCCCCATGGTGGGCAACGGCAAAGGTTTGGATGAAATGGTATTGCCGCCGCATATGCGCGAGCGCAAAGCCGATTCCGATGTAAACGAAGTAACCGACCGCCACTACGACACAAGGAGCGTGCCATGATGCGACACATTTTATCCATCCTGATGGAAAACGAATCCGGCGCCATGAGCCGCGTGGTCGGCCTCTTTTCCGCGCGCGGCTACAACATCGACGCACTTTCCGTAGCCCCCACCGAAGACCCCACCCTCTCGCGCATGACCATCGTTACCCGCGGCAACGACCAAGTGCTCGAGCAGATTACCAAACAGCTCAACAAGTTGGTGGAAGTGGTGAAAGTAATCGACTTCAACAACTGCCGCCATGTGGAGCGCGAGCTGATGCTGGTGAAAGTACGCGCCTTGGGCAAAGACCGCGACGAACTCCTGCGCCTCACCGATATTTACCGCGGCCAAGTGGTGGACGTAACCGATAAAAGCTATGTGATTGAAATCACCGGTACCAGCGACAAGCTCGACAGCTTCCTCGAAACCGTGCCCAAAGGCCTGATTCTGGAAACCGTGCGTACCGGCGCCGCCGGCATCGGGCGCGGCGAGCGGATTTTGAAGATTTGATGTTTGTTTGGCTGGTTTAAAGCCCGCAGTGAATTTTCAGGTAGCCTGTATACCAAGCAGGCTACCTGAAAATATTTATAGCAGGCTGCCCGAAAGCGCAAATGGGTTTTCAGGTAGCCTTTTGCTGCACAGGCTACCTGAAACCAGCCACCACAGCACATACCGAAGACCAAAATAACGACAGGGTGGGCTTCACTTGCTGCTATTGAATTGTTGGCGATAAATTCTGTTTATACGAATTAAATGGGGAGAATCACTTTTGGTAGCTTGGAATTGTAGGTGATGAATAGTTTTTCACTGCCATGCTGTTTGGTGGGAAATGGCGAAAATCCTTGCTGCAACAGGTTTGCAAACGATAGAATCCCCACCCATTAAGGCATCCTGCCACATTTTCAATCGAGTTTTTACTGTGGATACCCCGATTTACAACTTCTCCGCCGGCCCGGCCGTGCTGCCCGAATCCGTATTGCGCACTGCGCAAAGCGAAATGTTCGACTACAACGGCACAGGCTTTTCCGTGATGACCATGAGCCACCGCTCCGACGTGTTCATGAGCATCCTCTATCATGCCGAGCAGGATTTGCGCCAGCTTCTGAATATTCCTGATAACTATAAAGTTTTGTTTTTGCAAGGCGGCGCCAGCGCGCAGTTCAACATGACCGTGATGAATCTGAGCAACGGCTTCAAGCGTGTTGATTCCGTGGTGAGCGGCAACTGGAGCCGCATCGCTCATCATGAAATGGGCAAATTGTCGGATGTCAACATCCATCTGGCCGCGCATGGCGGCGAGCAGTTTGATTACACCGACCTGCCGCCGGTTGCGTCTTGGGATATCGACCCGAGCTCCGCCTTCGTGCATTTCGTGATTAACGAAACCGTGCATGGCCTGCAATACCATGAAGTGCCCAAACTGGGTGCGGATATGCCGCCCCTGGTGTGCGATATGTCGAGCGAGATTCTTTCCCGCCGCATCAATGTGGCCGATTTCGGCGTGATTTATGCCGGCGCGCAGAAAAACATCGGCCCCTCCGGCACCACCATCGTCATCATCCGTGAAGACCTGCTTGAGCGTTGTTCCAGCCGCGTGCCCGATGTGTGGAACTATCGTTCGCACATCGAGCGCCAAGGTATGTATAACACCCCCGCCACCTATCCCATCTATATTTCTGGCCTGGTATTCCGCTGGTTGCAGTCGCAGGGCGGGGTAGGGCAGATGGAAACCATCAATACCCTCAAAGCCAAAACACTGTATGCCGCCATCGACAACAGCGGCGGCTTCTACCGCAACCGCGTTGCGCCTGCTGCCCGTTCCAAAATGAACGTGATCTTCACCACCGGCAACAAGGAATTGGACGAACTCTTCGTTCAAGAATCCACCACCCGCGGCCTGCGCCTGCTGGGCGGCTATAAGAGCATGGGCGGCATGCGTGCCAGCATCTACAACGCCATGCCCTTACAAGGGGTGGAGGCGTTAATTGAATTTATGCGTGAATTTCAGAAACGCTACGGCTGATGCGTGTTGAATATATTTCGCTGAAATAATTGTTTTTTCATACAAAGTGAGCTTGTGCCATAGGGAAAGCCAGGGCATTGGCGATAGGCGTATAATGAGGCTACCTGATAATTATTTTCAGGTAGCCTCTGTTTTTATTTTGCGGCAGCCTCGGTGTAACTTTGCAGAAATTCTTTCAGGTAGCCTTTTATTTGGTGTAATACCCAGGAGAACGCTATGATTAAAATCGAAAACGCCATCAGCGAAACCCTGCTGATTCCGCTCTATATGAAATACCGTGCCTCTCAGCAGACCAACCCCATCCTTATCGATCCTGCTGCTTGCCGGCTGGTGCCGCAGATCGACTATGATTTTGCCAAGTTCGACCGTGCCAAGCCCACCCTCATCGGCACAGCCATCCGAGCCCGCTATTTCGACCAGCTCACCGCCGATTTCATCCGCCGCCAAAGCCGCCCGGTGGTCGTTATCCTCGGCTGCGGGCTCGACAGCCGCCGCGAACGTATCGGCAGCACAGCAGACGGCGTGCCGTTTTATCAGCTCGATTTGGAAGACGTGATTCAATGGCGGCGTGCCATCCTGCCGCCGCAAAGCAACGAAACCCTGATTGCCGCCTCCGCCTTCGACACCGAATGGATGGACGAGTTGCATGCCCGCCACCCCGATGCCCAATTCCTGTTCGTGATTGAAGGCGTGCTGATGTATTTTTCCAACGACATGGTGCGCGGCCTGTTCCAAGACCTGGCCGCCCGTTTCCACGGCAGTGAAATCGCCTTCGATATGTGTAACAGTTGGACAGTGAAAAACTCTGCCCGCCACGATGCCATGAAGCACGTTAGCGCCCGCTTTGAATCCTTTTGCGACAACGAACGCGAGCCGGAGCAATGGGCAGACAATCTGCACTTCATTTCCAACCGCTACATTGTGGGCGATTTCCCTGCCGAATGGAAACGAATCGGTTTCGTTTCCAGCCTGATTATGCGCCTGGTGCGCGTTATCCGCGAAAGCAGCCGCATGTTGCACTATCGGATTGAGTAAGTGCGCTCTTGCCCTTGCTTGGGTGGAAATAAAGGCTACCTGAAAACTTGTGTTGCTCGTTTTCAGGTAGCCTTTGTACGTCGGATAGGCAAGCGGTTTAATCGTCGGGATCGAATTTGGAAGAGAGGATGCGGCCGCTGCGGGCATCCACAATCACTTCATAATCGCCACGTCGGCCGTCTAAATCCACTTCATACACGCGGCGGCCGCGCCAGGTGGTGAGGTCCACGTCGGTTACGCGGGCACGGGTGTGGCGGGCGGCGATGTTGGCGGCGCGGGTGCTCGAAATATAGCCGGCCTGCCGATAGCGGCTGGGCTGATGGCTGCGGCGTGCCCGATGCTCTTGTGAGTAGCGATGGTGATGGTAGTCGTCATCATCGTAATCGTCGTGGTCGGCCAGGGCGGGCAGGGAAACGGCCATGATGGTGGCTGCCAGCAACAGGAGGGAGGATTTGCGTGCGGACATTGGCTTTCCTTTCACAGTTTAAGAGATTGGAGAAAACGAAACAGGCTACCTGAAAAATATAGCGGCAGTTTAAGCGAAACTCAATGTGTTTGTTTAAACTTGAAGCTTGCGCGTTAGCTTCGCAGAAACTCACTTCGTTCATTTTAACTGCGTTGAAGCTTCGCTTTCAGGTAGCCTCATTGCTTACTGGATACGGGTAACAGCTTTTACGTCCACTTCGGTGCCATGCCAGTCTTGGTCGATTTCGGCTTCAAGGCGCACTTTGTCGCGTGGGGTAACGTTCAAGCCGCGCCATACATCGTTATCGATTTCCACTTCGATGCGGCCGCTGGCGTCGCGGAAGATGTAGTGTTCGTGGCGCACTTGGCGTTCGATGTAGCCTTCCAAGGTAACGTAGCTGTCGTCCGGCACGCTGCGCAGTGCAGAAACGCGGGTTACGCTGTTTTGGTAGCCAGGTGCTTGGCCATTTTCGGAGAAGCCGGCAGAAGCGGTGGCGGATACGGCCAATAGGGCGGTGAGGAGCAGAGCGTTTTTCATGGTTTTTTCCTTTATTCAAGATTGGGGGGAGGTAAAAGCGACAACCGGTGTTGCCTGAGTTGATGGCTTGCATTATAGGCAGGCAAGCTTAGCGGAAAATTAGGGCTGCGTGAAAAAATGTAAATTATATAAATTGGCAAAAGCTGCCTAGAGTGGATGTAATTTTAGCCAGGTTCAGGCGGCAAAATGCAGATAGTGCGTATGTGCAGAAAGGTGCACCAACGCCGCATAAGGTTAAATTCCCTTCCCTAGAAAACAAACCGGCCGTATCCATTGCAGAATACGGCCGGACGGAATCACACGGCTTATTGCAAACCTTGAATAAAGTTGCCTACGGCATCCATTTCTTCATTGCTCATGCGTTTGGCAATGTCGCCCATGATGGAGTTGGTGCGTTGGCCACTTTGATAGGAGCGCAGTTGGTCCACTACATAAGATTTGTGTTGGCCGGCCAGGCGCGGGTAGGCTACTGCGCCGTCTTTTAGGGTTTGATTGCCCGGAATGCCTGCGCCGCCAGGGCCGTGGCACGACATGCAGGCCGGCAAACCTTTAGCCGGCAAGCCACCACGGAAAATGCGTGCACCTAATTCCGGATTCTCTTTGGGGTTGCTTTCGCCGGATTTCGGGATTTGGCGGGTAAGATAGGCGGCAGCATCGGAGATGTCTTTGTCGCTCAGGTTTTGAACCAGCGGGCGCATGGTAACGGCTGCGCCGGTGTTGCGGTCGCCGTTTTTAATGGCCAGGGTTTGCTGGATGATGTAGGCGGGATGTTGGGCCGACAGGCGCGGATAGGTGGCGATATTGGTGTTGCCGTCTGCACCGTGACAGGCAGCGCACACCGTATCAACCACCCGCTTGCCGTTGTTCATATCGGCGGTGGGCGGTGCAGCCAAGGTGAAGCCGGAAACGGCCAGCAGCAGGCCGGCTAAGGTAGTGTGTTTCATGTATATGCTCCAAATCGGCGGGGCAGGAGGCCGCCGCCCAATACTCTGTTTTTATAAACGTGGTATTCTATACTAAATTTTACTTTTTGTTCCAGCCATGCCGCTTTTTAAAAACGCTAAATTTTATACCACCGTTAATCACTTAAAAGACCTGCCCGATACCCCTGCTGAAATCGCCTTCGTGGGGCGCAGTAATGCCGGCAAATCCAGCGCTATCAATACGCTCACCGCCCACACCCGCCTGGCTTATGTTTCCAAAACTCCAGGCCGTACCCAGCATATCAACTTCTTCAGCTTGGCTAATGGGCACTATATGGTGGATTTGCCCGGCTACGGCTATGCCCAAGTGCCCGAAGCCGTGCGCGCGCATTGGGTACAGCTGCTTGGCGGCTACCTGCAAACCCGTGCCCAGCTTATCGGGCTGGTGTTGGTGATGGACGCGCGCCACCCGCTCAAGGAGTTGGACAAACAAATGCTGGAATTTTTTGCCAGCACCGGCAAACCCGTGCATATTTTGTTGTCGAAAGCCGACAAACTTTCCAAAAACGAGCAGATTAAAACCCTCGCTGCCGTGCGCCGCGCCCTCCAGCCTTTTGCCGAGCGGCAAGCGGTAGGGGTGCAACTGTTTTCCAGCCTGAAAAAACAGGGTATGGAGGAAGTGGATGCCGTGGTGGCTGCATGGTTTGAACAATGG
Organism: Eikenella sp. HMSC071B05; assembly: GCF_001811325.1. Lineage (NCBI taxonomy): Bacteria > Pseudomonadati > Pseudomonadota > Betaproteobacteria > Neisseriales > Neisseriaceae > Eikenella > Eikenella sp. HMSC071B05. Next base: position 74,769 of record NZ_KV804551.1, read on the forward strand.
GAGACGGAGCATGCCCGGCCGGAGAGCGAACAGGTTACCGAAAACGGAGAAGAGGCTACCTGAAACATGAAGCAGTCGGAAACCGCCTGGCTTTAACTGCAACAATGAATTCCCTATAGGGTGAAGCGGTGCTGTATGAAATATTGCAGCGGTATCTCACAAAAGAATGAAATCAGCTTTTCAGGTAGCCTTAATTATGGTTACCTGAAAAGCTGCCAAAACAGCAGTAACAAGCTGGCTGAAAGCCGCATGGCTTAAACTTTCCCAACAGTATTTCAGGTTATAATCCGCCGCATGCAAAACTCTCTCTCTCTCTTTCTCAACGGCGAAGCCGCTACCGAAGCCTTCGGCAATCGAATTGCGCCCGATTTGGCCGCACCGCTGGTGGTGTGGCTGGAAGGCGATTTGGGTGCGGGCAAAACCACGCTGGTGCGCGCTATTTTGCGCCGGCTTGGGCATGCGGGCGCAGTGAAAAGCCCCACTTATGCCATTGTGGAAAGCTACCGGCCAAACGGCCTGGCGGTAAACCATTTCGATTTATACCGCTTTGCCGCACCGGAAGAGTGGGAAGATGCCGGGCTGGGCGAACTGTTTGCCGAGCCCGCCCTCCATTTCATCGAATGGCCGCAACGCGCTGCAGGCTTCGTGCCCGCAGCCGATTTGCGTATCGCGCTGCAAAACAGCGGCAGCGGCCGTGTCTGTACCCTTTCCACCGATTCCGAAAAAGGCAAGCAACTCATCGAATTATGGCAAAACTTACCCGCCGAACTTTCTTAAGCAGCGGCGCCGGCCTGCTGCTCCTGAGCATTGTGCCCACGGGCGAAGCGCACGGCACGCCGCAGTTTGTGGCCGTGCGCATTTGGCCGGCCTCTTCCTACACCCGCGCCACGCTCGAATCCACCCGCCCTCTGCAGCATAAATATTTCCTGCTGGACAACCCGCGCCGCCTGGTGGTGGACATTCAGGGTGCGAGCCTTGACAGCGTGGTGCAGAGCCTGCCGCAGAAGCTCAGCCGCAGCGATCCTTATGTGGCCGGCATTCGCGTGGGGCAGTTCAACCCCGACACCATCCGCGTGGTGATGGATTTGAAAACCGACGTGAACCCGCAAGTGTTCGCGCTCACGCCGGTGGCCAATTTCAAACACCGCTTGGTGATCGACCTCTATCCCACCCAAGCCGTGGCGCTGGCACAGGAAGCCAACGACCCGCTGATGGCGCTCCTGCAAGACTACACCAACGGCCGTATCCGCCAAGACGGCACCGCCACCGCGCAGGCGCAAACCACCAGCGTGCCGCCGGTACAAAACCATGCCGGCGGCAACAGGCGAGGCAACCGCAAGCTGGTGGTGATGCTTGATCCCGGCCACGGCGGCGAAGATTCCGGCGCGGTCGGTCCCAGCGGCCTGCGCGAAAAAGACGTGGTGCTCTCGATTGCGCGCGAAGCCAAACGCGAAATGGAGCGGCTCGGTTATCAGGTGTACATGACGCGCAATGAAGACGTGTTTATCCCGCTGGGTGTGCGCGTGGCCAAGGCGCGCAGCCGCAAAGCCGATATTTTCATTTCGATTCATGCCGATGCCTTCACCACGCCGCAGCCGCGCGGCACCGGCGTGTATGCCTTAAGCCGGGGTCGAGCCACCAGCGCCGCCGCCCGCTGGCTGGCGCAATCGCAAAATGCCTCCGACCAAATCGGCGGCATCCGCGTGAGCGGCAACCGGCAGGTGGACCACACGCTGTTTGACCTGGTGCAAACCGCCACCATTAACGACAGCCTGCGCCTGGGCAAATCGGTGCTCGACGAAATGGGCAAAATCAACCGCCTGCACAAAGGGCATGTGGATCAGGCCGGCTTCGCCGTGCTCAAAGCGCCAGATATCCCGTCGATTTTGGTGGAAACCGCCTTCATCTCCAATCCGGATGAAGAGCGGATGCTGTCCAGCAGCCAGTTCCGCCAAAAAGCCGCCCGCGCCATTACCGCCGGGGCACAGAAATATTTGGCCACGGCCGTGGTGGCCAGGCGTTAGCTGATTGGTTTGCAAAGCTTTAAGGCTACCTGAAAGTTTTTCAGGTAGCCTTTGCATTCGCGCCCGGCCTGCGGGCTGTGTTAAACTATGTGTCTTGTTTATTTGCTTGGAAATCATGATGAAATTGAAATTTGCCCCAGCCTTGGCTGTTGTGTTTGCCTTGGCCGCGTGCAGCAGCGAGCAGCCGGTAACGCCTGTGCAGGAGGTGCAAAATGTAGCGCCTGAAGTGCCGGAAGCGCCTGCTTTGCCGGTGTCGGAAACCGGTTTCAGCCAAAATGCCGAGGTGCAGCGTTTTATCCGGCAGCAGGCCGGGTTGGGCGTGATGGGCGAAGGCCAGTTGCAGCAGTTTTTCGCGCAGTCGGTGTATAAGGGCAATATTGTCAACATCATGAACCGCCCCGGTACGTCGCGCCCGTGGTATGAGTTCCGCAGCGGTAATGCTGGCGCGGGCAAAATCAACGGCGGCCGCCGCTTCTACCAGCAATACCGCCAAGTGCTCGACCAAGTAGCGCGCGAATACGGCGTGCCGGCGGAAGTGTTGGTGGCGATTGTGGGCATCGAAACGAACTACGGCAGCAATATGGGCAGCTTCCGCCTGGCCGATTCTCTGCCCACGCTGGCGTTCGGCTATCCGCGCCGTGGCGAGTTTTTCCAGCAGGAGCTGCATGAATTCCTGCTGATGGCCAAAGAAGAAGGACGCGATCCGTTCAGCTTCACCGGCAGCTACGCCGGGGCGATGGGGATGCCGCAGTTTATGCCGTCGAGCTACCGCAAATGGGCGGTGGATTACGATGGCGACGGTCAGCGCAACATTTGGGGCAGCGTGCCGGATGTGGCGGCTTCAGTGGCCAACTATCTGAAGGCACACGGCTGGCAGCGCGGCGGCAAGGTAATGGTGCCGGTGTCGATGGTGCCCACGCCGGAATTGCTGGCGCTGATTGATGAAAAAACCGCGCTGAACAAAACCGTGGGCGAGCTGCGGCGGATGGGGGTAACGCCGCTGGAGGAAGTGGCCGACCATGAAAAAGCCGTGCTGTTCCGCTTGGAAACCGCGCCCGGCCAGTATGATTACTATATCGGCCTGAACAATTTCTTCGCCGTTTGGCAATACAACCACAGCCGCCTGTATGTGAGCGCGGTGCGCGAAATCGCCAACGGCGTGGGCGGCGGCAAGCTGTAAGCCCCGTTGCCATAAAGGCTACCTGAAAAGCGATTGGCTGGTTTCAGGTAGCCTTTGGTTTGCATGAACAAAACGAAGTTTCCGAAGGAAGCTGAGTTTCTGCGAAGCTAAAACGCTATTTTTGCCTATCGGACCATTTGTGTAGCGATAGAGGTTACCTGAAAAGCAATCAACTGTTTTCAGGTAGCCTTTTCCGTTACAATACGCCACTCAAAAATTCAGCTAAGAAAGCACACACCATGCCTAAAGTAACCGTCTTGCCGCACAGCGAATTGTGCCCCGAAGGCAAAATCATCGAAAACGCCCCCGAAGGCGAAAGCATTTGCAGCCTGTTGCTCGACAACGGCATCGAAATCGAGCATGCCTGCGAGCAATCCTGCGCCTGCACCACCTGCCACGTGATCGTGCGCCAAGGCTTCGACAGCCTGGAAGAACCGAGCGAAATCGAAGAAGACCTGCTCGACCAAGCCTGGGGCTTGGAAGCCGAATCGCGCTTGAGCTGCCAGGCCAAAGTGGCCGGCGAAGACTTGGTGGTGGAAATCCCCAAATACACCATCAACCATGCCCGCGAGCATCATTAAGCCTGGCGCTCCCCAGCCGCCGGCCGTACACATCTAGTTTCAGGTAGCCTCATCATGAAATGGACCGATACCCAACGCATCGCCGAAGAGCTCTTCGACCGCCATCCCGAAATCGACCCGAAAACCGTCCGCTTCACCCAGCTGCGCCAGCTTATCCTCGATTTGCCCGAGTTTGACGACGACCCGCAGCGTTGCGGCGAGCGCATCCTCGAAGCCGTGCAGCAGGCTTGGATAGACGAAGCCGAATAAGCAGATTTCAATTTTTGTTGCAACACTTACTTTTCAGGTAGCCTCACTATCGATGCAGGCTACCTGAAAAATTCATTCCGAAAGCAAACGCCATGAAAATCGCCACTTGGAACGTAAACTCCCTCAAAGTGCGCCTGCCGCACGTGAGCGACTGGCTGATTCAGCATCAGCCCGACGTGCTCTGCCTGCAAGAACTCAAACTGGATCAAGACCAGTTCCCGCTTTCCGCCTTCGAAATGCTCGGCTACCGCGCCGTGTGGAGCGGGCAGAAAACCTACAACGGCGTGGCCATCCTTAGCAAAGAAGAAGCGCAAAACGTGAACACCGGCCTGCCCGCCCTGCCAAACGACCCGCAGCGGCGCGTGATTGCCGCCACCATCGGCGGCGTGCGTGTGGTAAACGTATATTGCGTGAACGGTGAGGCCGTGGGCAGCGAAAAATTTGCCTATAAACAGCAATGGTTTGCCGCGCTGGCCGAATTTATCCGCAGCGAATTGGCGCAGCATCCGGAATTGGTGCTGCTCGGCGATTTCAACATCACCCCCGCCGATTTGGATGTGTACGACCCCGAAAAATGGCAGGGCAAAATCCTTTGCTCCACCGAAGAACGTGCCTGGTTTCAAACCCTGCTCGACCTCGGCCTCACCGATAGCCTGCGCCGCCTGCACCCCGCCGAACCGCTCTACACTTGGTGGGACTACCGCATGAATATGTTCCGCCGCAAACTCGGCCTGCGCATCGACCACATCCTCGCCAGCCAAGCCCTGCTGCCACGCCTTGCCGCCGCTGGCGTAGATACCGCCCCGCGCGCGCTGGAGCGCCCCAGCGACCATGCGCCGGTGTGGGCGGAGTTTGAATAGCACATCGTTGCCGCAATAGAAAAGGCTACCTGAAAAATTTCAGGTA
>NZ_KV804551.1:79808-115408 GCF_001811325.1 Eikenella sp. HMSC071B05
GGCTACCTGAAAAATTTCAGGTAGCCTTTTTGCATCAAAATCAGAGTGGGCAGGGCTTACGCTTGCATCGTCCAAGCCACGCTGCCGCCGGCGCGCATGGGGACGAGGTTGCCGCCGCTGCCGATGGGGAAGCTGTTGGGCACGGTTTGCGCTTGTTTCACCAGGGTGATGGTGTCGGTGTTTTCGGGCAGGCCGTAGAAGCGGGCGCCGTTTTTCGAGGCGAAGGCTTCGAGTTTGTCAAGCGCGCCGATTTGCTCGAAGGCTTCAGCGTAGAGCTCGATGGCGGTGGCGGCACTGAACATGCCGGCGCAGCCGCAGGCATTTTCTTTGGCGTGTTGCGGGTGCGGCGCGGAGTCGGTGCCGAGGAAGAATTTGTGCGATTGCGCGCCGGATACGGCTTCGAGCAGGGCTTGGCGGTGGCTTTCGCGTTTGAGCACGGGCAGGCAGTAGTGGTGGGGGTGCACGCCGCCTACCAAAAGGTCGTTGCGGTTGAGCAGCAGGTGCTGCGGGGTAACGCTGGCGGCGAGGTTTTCGCCGCTTTGGCACACGAGGCGGGCAGCTTCGGCGGTGGTGATGTGTTCGAACACGGTTTTGAGGCCGGGCACTTTATTCAGCACGGGCAGGAGGATGCGCTCGATGAATGCGGCTTCGCGGTCGAAGATGTCGATGGCGGGGTCGGTTACTTCGCCGTGCACCAGAAAGCGCATATCTTGGGCGGCGATTTCTTCGAGCACGGGCAGGAGTTTGAACAGATCGGTCACGCCGCTGTCGGAATTGGTGGTGGCGCCGGCGGGGTAGAGTTTGAAGGCAACGATGCCGGCGGCTTTGGCTTCCTGCACCAGGGCGGGGGTGGCGTGGTCGGTGAGATAGAGCGTCATCAGCGGTTGGAAGCGGCTGCCGGCGGGCAGGGAGGCGAGGATGCGTTCGCGGTAGGCCAAGGCATCGGCCACGCTAATCACCGGGGGCTTGAGGTTGGGCATGATCACGGCGCGGCCCATCTGGCGAGCGGTGTGCGGCAAAACGTGGCGCAGGGTGTCGCCGTCGCGCAGGTGCAGGTGCATGTCGTCGGGGCGGAGGAGGGTGAGGGTTTGCATGGCGGACTTTCTTGGTTGGATAGATAGTGTTTTCAGGTAGCCTTGGGATGCTGGGCGGATAAGGCTACCTGAAAGGGTATGTTGCAAGATTGGTTAAAACGATGTTGCGGCAAAGCCGGGCTATTTGTGTTGGATGACCAAAACGAACACGCCGTTATCCGTGCCGGAAGCGAGCAGTTGGTGGCCGGTTTGGCGGCAGAAGGCGGCGAAGTCGTCGGGGGCGCCCGGGTCGGTGGCGCGCACGGAAAGGATCTGCCCTGCTTCTAAAGTGGCCAGCGCTTTTTTGGCGCGGAGGATGGGCAGGGGGCATTTAAGGCCGGTGAGGTCGAGCTCTAGGGTAGGGGTCATGGCGGTGGTTTCGATGTGATTGATGGGAGTGGATTATAACGCGGGCCGGGCTTGGGGTGAGCATGAGAAGAGGCTACTTGGAGTTTCAGCACCGCAGAAACTCTCAGAACTTGTTTTAACTTCGTTGAAGCTGATGCTTTCAGGTAGCCTTTTGTTTAGCCGGGCTGCCTTATTCTGCTTCTCGGCTGGTGAGGCCGTAGAGCAGGAGTTGCAATATATCCTGTGGCAGTCGTTGCGGGGAGGGAGCGTAGAGTTCGGCGAGACAGGGTTGTCGCATGAGGCTGTCCATTTGGCGGATGAAGAGGTCGATGAGTTCGGGCGGCAGGCTGTGGTGGATGAGTTTGCGCTGTTGCAGGGTGTGGAAAAAGCTGCGCATAAACTGATATTTCTCTTCTTCCATGCTGCGGAAAAAGCGTTCCAGTTCTAAATCGGCTACGTTGGTGATGTCGTCGAGCACGGGCGCGGAATAGAGCTCGGCCAAGGATTCGCGCTGGATGGCAAACAGAGCGGCAGCAGCTTCCTCTAGGCTGCATTGCTGCACCAGCAGGCCTTCGAGTCGGCTGCGTACGCATTCTTTCTGCTCGGCAAATAGTTCCTGCACCAGCGCGTTTTTGCCGGAGTAGTATTTGTAGAAGGTTACGCGGCTGGTGTGGGCGGCGGAGCAAATGGCTTCTACGGAAACGGCGGCAAAGCCTTGTGTATAAAATAGGTTTTTAGCTGCTTCGCGCAATGCCTGTCGTTTTTTACTGATAGCCATGGGTTTAACTGCTTCCTTAGCCCATGCGGCATAAGGCGGCAAAGGCTACCTGAAAAAGCAGAGTTGATTTTAACCCGCAAAAATTTACGTTTTCAGTCAGCCCCACCCGAATACGGCTGCAAAGGCATCGAGGCTGCCTGAAACCGCCAAATCCACTATAAATAAAGGAATCCACCATGTTCACCCCCGTCAAAACCCTGCCCCAAGGCACCATTTTCTACACCGACCTGGTCGGCGTTTCCCTGTTTGCCGCCTGGCTCGACGCATTCGAAGTGCTGCTGCAAAGCCACCCGCGCCTGGCCACCGTGTGCGCCCCGATGCGCCTGCAAAAGGAAGAAGCCCAGATTGTGGCCGACCGCAAGCTCTATCTCGACTGGATACGCGCCCACCGCCCGCTGCTGGACGAACGCTGCGCCGCCATGCTGCTGATCGAGCCCGATGCCGAACCACTGGACCTGATGCGGCAGCAGTCGGGAAAAATGGCGCCCACGCTTGGTGTGAACTACATTGTGGAAGCCGACTACGCCACCGCTATCCGCAGCGCCGAAGCCGCGCTGGCCGCCTTCAGGCCGGAAAAAGCCTGAGGAGGCCGCCCGTGGCACATGATTCATCCCGCCCGAACCGGCGCGACTGGCTGCTGCTCGCCACCGCCGGCACCTACAAATTCACCCTCATCGGCTTTTATCTGGTGGCGCTGATGACCATCCTCAAAAACGGCGGCTTCAACCTGAAGCAGCTGGGCTGGATTTACCTGATCGGCAGCGTGGAGAGCGGCAAAATCCTGTTTTCCACCCTGATCGAGCGCTACCGCATCGGCCGCTGCGGGCGCTTTCGCGGCTGGATGCTGGTGTCGCTCGGCGGCATCGGCCTGGCCCTGCTGGTGCTGCTCGCCATCAACCCGCTGCACAGCTTCCCGCCGCTGGCCGCCGCCTGCCTGCTGCTGTGCGCCTGCGGCACGCTCTACGGCTGCGCCGTGCTCGGCTTGAGCTGCGTTTTGCTGCCCTACCGCGAGCGCGGCTTCGGCGGCGTGATTCAAACCGTTGCCGCCCGTGCCGGAAAGATGGTGGGCGGCGCGCTGGTGCTGCTGGTGTTCCGCCGCTGGGGCTGGCAGGCCGCTGTGGGGCTGGTGCTGCTGTTTAACGTTTTGCTGCTGCTGCAAGTGTGGTTTTACCGCGAGCCGAAGGCCGATACGCCGCCCGCCGCCGGGTTCGGCACGCTGTTTGCCCGCATGCTCGGCTTCTGGCGGCTGCCCGGGCGCGGCCTGCGCTGGCTGCTGCTTTTGGCCGCCGCCGCCACGCCCTACGCCTGGATTGCCGCCACCTTCGTGCCCAAACTGGGCGATTTGGGCTTCAGCCCCGCGCAAACCGGCACGATTCTGGCCGTGGCTATCCCGCTCGCCTGCATGATGGTTACGCCGCTGGCGGGTTATCTGGCGCGCAAGCAGTCGCGGCGGCGCATCGTAACCGCGCTGTGTGTGCTGCAGCTGCCGTTGGTGGCTTCGTTTGTTTGGATAGACCGTGCCGCCGCGCTGCACCATTGGCTGCCGCCGCTGCAAATCGTGGCGCTGAGCCTGAGCTATACCCTGCTGCTGCCCGTGATGCTGGCGCTGATGATGGACAAATCTGAGCCTGCCACCGCCGCGCTGGATAGCAGCCTGCAATTCTCCGTACTGCTGGCCGGCACCTACGCCGCTGGATTCGCCAGCCTGCGCCTGGCCGAACGGTGGGGCTATCCTGCTTCTTATAGCGTGGCGGCAGTCTTGGCGCTGCTGGTGTGCGCCGCCTTCGCCTTTAGCGGGCAGCTGTTTGAATATAAGGCACAAGAGAGGAATGTGGTGGGTTGATTAGCTCAGAAGTTGAGAAAGAAAGCTAGCTGAAATATGGTTATCAGGTAGTTTCAGACAATAAAGGCTACCTGAAAAGTGGGTACGGTTTATCTGTATTTTCAGGTAGCCTTTTTTGATTTTTGCTATATACGCTCGGGCGGCGGCTGTGGCAAAATGCCCGCTTGATTTTATTTCCGCATATTTAAGGAGTGCCACCATGTCCATCAGCAATGTAGTTCGCATGATTGAAGATAACGATGTCCGTTTCGTTGATTTGCGCTTCACCGACACCAAAGGCAAACAGCACCATTTCACCGTACCCGCAGCCGTGGTGCTGGACGATCCGGAAGAATGGTTTGAAAACGGCCAGGCTTTCGACGGCTCGTCTATCGGCGGCTGGAAGGGCATTCAGGCCTCCGATATGCAGCTGCGCCCCGATCCGGCTACTGCCTTCATCGACCCGTTCTACGACGATGCCACCGTGGTGCTCACTTGCGATGTGATCGATCCGGCCAGCGGCCAGGGCTACGACCGCGACCCGCGCACCATCGCCCGCCGAGCCGAAGCCTATTTGAAAGCCAGCGGCGTGGGCGATACTGCCTATTTCGGCCCCGAGCCTGAGTTTTTCGTGTTTGACGGCATTGAGTTTGAAACCCATATGCACAAAACCCGTTTCGAAATCAGCTCCGAAAGCGCCGCCTGGGCGAGCGGTTTGCATCTGGACGGCCAAAACACCGGCCACCGCCCGATGGTGAAAGGCGGCTACGCCCCCGTGGCGCCAGTGGATGCCGGGCAGGATTTGCGCTCCGCCATGGTCAATATCTTGCAGGAAATCGGCATTGAAGTGGAAGTGCACCACGGCGAAGTGGGCACCGGTAGCCAGATGGAAATCGGTACTAAGTTCAGCACCTTGGTTCACCGTGCCGACCAAACCCAAGACATGAAATACGTGATCCACAACGTGGCGCACAACTTCGGCAAAACCGCCACCTTCATGCCCAAACCCTTGATGGGCGACAACGGCAGCGGTATGCACGTGCACCAATCCATTTGGAAAAACGGCCAAAACCTGTTTGCCGGCGACGGCTATGCCGGCTTGAGCGACACCGCCCTCTACTACATCGGCGGCATCATCAAGCACGCCAAAGCGCTGAATGCCATCGCCAACCCCTCCACCAACTCCTACAAACGCCTGGTGCCGCATTTTGAAGCGCCCACCAAACTGGCCTATTCAGCCAAAAACCGCTCCGCTTCAATCCGCATTCCCACCGTGCACAGTGTGAAGGCCCGCCGCGTTGAAGTGCGTTTCCCAGACCCCACCGCGAACCCCTATTTGATGTTCGCCGCGCTGCTGATGGCTGGGCTGGATGGTATCCAAAACAAAATCCACCCCGGTGATCCGGCCGACAAAAACCTCTATGACCTGCCGCCGGAAGAGGATGCACTCGTGCCGACCGTGTGCGCCTCTTTGGAAGAAGCCCTGGCCGCCCTCAAAGCCGACCACGAATTCCTCCTGCGCGGCGGCGTGTTCAGCCAAGATTGGATCAACAGCTACATTGCCTTCAAAGAAGAAGACGTGCGCCGCATCCGCATGGCGCCACACCCGCTGGAATTTGAAATGTATTATTCGCTGTAAGGCAGAATGTAAAGGCTACCTGAACAATCAGGTGGCCTTTTTTATACCGAATATCGCAAACCAACTTTCGTGACCGTGTCGGTTCGCCTTGCCGTACTCCTGTACTGTCTGCGGCTCACCGCTTTGTATCGAAAGCCAATTTTTCTTGCTAGATTTGCCCAGGCTGCTGCTTGTTGAATGTTTCAGGTAGCCTGTATCCCGTAAGTGCACGAGACAAAATGGCGGCAGATTGAGCAAAATCGGATAGTTTGGAGCAGGAGAGTGCCAGTATGATGCCGCCTGTTTTAAATTATCCCAGCAATAAAGGAACACATCATGGGCGCACGCCGAAAATTTCCGATTCCGCTCAGCTATTTCAGCATCACCATCGGCCTATTCGCGTTGGGTTTGTCGTGGCGTTATGGCGCAGCGACAGGCCTGATGCCGGCTTGGCCGGGCGAAGGGTTGCTGGCGGCGGCGTTTGCCGTGTGGCTGGTGCTGGTGGCGGCTTATGTGTGCAAGATATTGGCTTATCGCGATGAGTTTTTAGGCGACTTAACCGATTTGGTGCAATGCTGCTTTCTCAGCGCCATTCCGATTACCACCATCTTGGCAGGCATTGCCGGGCTGCCTTATGCCGCCGGGGCGGCACGCGTGTTGGTGTATGCCGGTATTGCCGGGCAGCTGGCGTTTGCCATGTATCGTGCTGCCGGTCTGTGGCGCGGGCTGCACAACTTGGCCGCCACCACGCCGGTGATTTATCTGCCTACGGTGGCTACCAATTTTGTGAGTGCCACGGCGCTGGGCGTGCTGGGGCTGCATGATTATGCGGTGTTGTTTTTCGGCGCGGGGCTGCTGTCTTGGTTTAGCCTGGAGGCGGCGATTTTGGGCAGGCTGCGCACGGAGACGGCGGTGGCGCCACAGGTACGCGGGATTGTGGGCATTCAGCTTGCACCGGCCTTTGTGGGTTGCGGGGCGTATTTTGCAGTGAACGGCGGGGCAATCGACCTGTTTGCGCTGGCCTTGATGGGCTACGGCTGTTTGCAGTTTCTGCTTTTGCTGCGCCTGCTGGGTTGGTTTGCCGAGGGCGGGTTTAGTATGAGCTGGTGGGGTTTCTCGTTCGGCTTGGCGGCCATGTGCGGTTGCGGGCTGCACCTCTTGGCTGCGGGCAAGATAGTATGGCTGGGCGCGGCGTTGGCGGTAAGCGGCTCGGCCGGGGTGACGCTGCTGCTGGCGGGAACGCTGTATTTGGTGTGGCAGGGGCGGTTTTTGGTGCGTTAGGCTGCTTATATCCTTGTTGTAAAATATAAAGGCTACCTGAAAACGGTTGATACGGTTTCAGGTAGCCTTTTTGTAGCGGAGGAAGGTATCAGAGTAAATCCAATTGCGCTAAAGCCTGTTGCAGCTGGTCGGCCGTCCAGTGGTTGCCGGCGGCGAGGGTCATGAGGGCGGTGGCGGTTTCGATATTGCATTTGCCGCCACCCACCGCGCCGGCCTGGCGCAGGGCGTTGCCTTGGGCGTAGGCGGTGCCGGTGCGGCCGTGGTGGGCTTGGCTGATGTTGAGCAGCAGGCCGCCATTTTGGGTGAAGTGTTGCACGGCGGCGAGCAATTCGGGGCTGGCGGGGGCGTGGCCTTGGCCGTAGGAAAGCAGGATGGCGGCTTCTTGGGGGAAGTGGCGCAGGCTGTGGGCGATTTGCTCGGGGCTGCTGCCGGGGGTGAGCAGATGGCTGCACACGCGGGCGGCCGGGTTGAATCTGGTGGGCAGGCCGCTGAGGCGGCGGGGCGGGGTGTTTGGCTGCCAGGTGTTGAAGTGGGCGTTGTCGAAGCCTTGGTCGAGCTCGGTGCTGCATTTGCTGCTGCCGATGGCGGGGTAGATCCGGCCGCCGAAGGCGATAACGGTGCTGTGCAGTTGGGGATTTTGCAGGGCGGCGATGGCGGTTTGCAGGTTGGCGGGGGCATCGCTGTTGGCGGCGTGGTAGGGCTTTTGCGCTCCAGTGAGAACGATGGGTTTACCGACGCTGTCGAGCGCAAGGGCGAGGAAGTTGGCGGTGTAGGCAAGGGTGTCGGTGCCGTGCAAGACGAGGATGCCGTCGTGCTCGGGCAGGGCGGCTTGCAGGATGGCGAGCCATTCTGCCCAATGTTGGGGGGTGATGTTGGAGCTGTCGATCAGGGGCTGGCAGATGTGCCAGTGGAACACGGCTTGTTCGGCATAGGGCTGCAGGGCTTGTTCGGCGAGCTGGGTATCGGGTACAAGACCGTCGGAGCTGGGCTTCATGCCGATGGTGCCGCCGGTGTAGAGGACGAATATTTTTTGCATGGCGGATAGTTTGCTGGAAGTGGGATATGGGATTATAGGGGCTAGTTGGAAAGTTGGGGTAGGGGATTGGGGTTTCTTTTTCAGGTAGCCTTGGTGTGTTGGTGGGATGGATCAAAGGCTACCTGAAAAACCAATTAGTCGGTGTAAACAGGCAAATAGGGCTGGATTCGGTTTACGGGCAGGTGTTCGGTTTCGTGCGGCAGATAGGTGCCGGCGTAGATGTGTTCGCCGATATCGGGGTCGTGTACGAACCAATCGTAGTAGGCTAATTCGCCTTGGGCATCAAACCAGTCGCAGCGGGTGGTTTGTGCGTTGATGTGGTAAGAGTGGGTGTAGCACAGAAGCTGGAGGCCGTTGCCGGTGTCGCGGTAGTCGGCAAAACCGTCTTCTTGTGTAAAGGGCGGGGTGTGGTAGTGATAAATCCGGCAGGCTGTGATGCGGCCGGCAGCGGCTGTGTAGCAAAAGAAGCCGCGTATGCGGTTTTGGGTATCGAATTCGGCGGTGGTTTGGCTGATGAGCTGGCCGTGTTCGTTGAGCTCGGTGGTGCAGACGGCAATGTCTTGATGATTGCGGATGATGATGAATTGGCGGTTGGAATCGGGATCAAGTGTGAGCATGGCATGGTTTAAAGGCTACCTGAAAAGTGTTTTGCTTTTCAGGTAGCCTTTTAGTTAGCTGATGGAATTACTGAACTTTAATCAGTTTAACATCGAATACCAGCACGGAGTTGGGCGGAATGCTGGGGTTGCCTTTGTCGCCGTAGGCGAGTTCGGCGGGGATGTAGAGGGTGTATTCGCCGCCTTCTTTCATCAGTTGCAGGCCTTCGGTCCAGCCTTTGATCACGCCGTCGAGCTTGAAGGTGGCGGGTTCGCCGCGTTTGATGGAGCTGTCGAACACGGTGCCGTCGAGCAATCTGCCTTCGTAGTGTACGGTTACAGTGCTCTTAGCAGTGGGCTGTTTGCCGGTGCCTTCGGTTTTCACGCTGTATTGCAGGCCGGATGGAGTGGTTTTCACGCCTTCTTTGGCTTTGTTGGCTTCGAGGAAGGCTTTACCTTCTTCCAGCTGGCGGGTGGCCAGTTTGCCCATCTGGGCAGTGTGGTATTGCTGCAGGATGTTGTTGGCTTCTTCGTCGCTCACGGGCAGCGGCTGGCTGGCCATACCGGCCTGCAGGCCTTTAATCAGGGTGGCTTGGTCGAAATCTAAGATAGTGTTGGCGTCGCCCAGCTGTTGGCCTTGCAGGTAGCCGATGAGGTAGCTGGCTTTTTGCTGTTCGGTCATGCCGGCCAATACGTCGGAGGCGGCGGCAGGGCCTGAAGCGGCAGCGGAGCCGGATGCGGTTGAAGCTGCGGCAGGGGACGATGCGGGCGGAGCAGAGGCGCTGCCGGAAGCGGGCTGTTGGTTACAGGCGGCCAGGGCGAATACCACGGCGGCGGCCAGCAGGCCGGTGCGGAATGTGTTGGTTTGCATAAAACTCCCTAATATGAATGAAAAGAAACAACAGCGGGCATTACATCATTTCCGCCGTGCCGTTTCAATCGGTTTTACCTGAATTAAAAGGCCTCGGCTTGTTTTTTCGCGGCGGAAGTGATGAAATCCCACCTTTGCACCAAATACACAGAAAGATTAACTATGCCACCTGTTTGCCTGCCGCGCGGCCCGATTATGGCCGATGTTGCCGCCCAGCGCCTGAGCGAGGAAGAAAAACAACGCCTGCTGCACCCAGCCGTGGGCGGTGTGATTTTGTTTCGCCGCAATTACCAAAACCGCAGCCAGCTTCAGGCTTTGTGTGCCGAAATCAAGGCTTTGCGTACGCCGGAGTTGGTGATTGCCGTGGATCATGAGGGCGGGCGAGTGCAGCGTTTTATCGAAGGCTTCACCCGCCTGCCGGCCATGAGCATACTGGGCGGCATTTGGGAAAAACAAGGCCAAGCAGCGGCAGAAGCAGCGGCCGAGCAGGTGGGCTGGGTGTTGGCGACAGAATTGCGCGCCTGCGGGGTGGATTTGTCGTTTACGCCGGTGTTGGATTTGGATTGGGGGCAGTGCGCCGTAATCGGCAATCGCAGCTTCCACTGCCAAGCCGACACCGTTACCGCGCTGGCGCTGGCGCTGCAACGCGGGCTCAACCGGGGCGGTATGCAAAGCTGCGGCAAACACTTTCCCGGCCACGGCTTCGTTTCCGGCGACAGCCACCACGTTCTGCCCGAAGACCCGCGCAGCCTGACCGAACTGATGGCGGCGGATATCCGGCCTTTCCGCGCCATGGCCGCCGAGGGCATGGCCGCCGTGATGCCCGCGCATGTGGTGTACCCGCAGGTAGACAAACAACCTGCCGGTTTTTCGAGCATCTGGTTGAAGCAGATTTTGCGCCAGGATTTGGGCTTCAACGGCGTGATTTTTTCCGACGACCTCACCATGGAGGGCGCCAGCATGGCCGGCGGCATCCGCGAGCGGGCGGCGCAATCTTTTGCCGCCGGTTGCGATATCGTGCTAGTGTGCAACCGCCCCGATTGGGTGGACGAGCTGCTCGAAGGCTTCAGGCTACCTGAAAACCCGCAACTGGCCGAGCGCTGGCAATACATGGCCGGGCGCGGCACGCCAGAGGATTATGCCGCAGTGATGCAGCAGCCCGAATTCCAAGCCGCCCAAGCCTTCACCGCTGCCCTTTCCTCGCCGCAAGATTTGGTCGGCGGGGTGAAAGTGGGCGAGGCGTTTTAAGGGAAGGGTCGATTAGAGGAATTCTTGGAAAACAGCTTAAAGGCTACCTGAAAATTTTCAGGTAGCCTTGAATTAGGTAGCTGATTATTTTGTGTATCTGGTTGATGTACTCAGGTTGCTTTCCGTATCAGCCATAGCCAGCAGTAGACTGATAACCATATAGCTGCTTGCAGTTTGGGCTGTCATGTTTCCCGATAGCTGTTTTTCCGCATTTTGCATTTCCTGCCATTTGCCTTGGCGGGCATGGGTAAGCATAACGGATATTAAGGCGATATCGTCAAACTGTTCTTTCAAATCTGGATCAGCATCGGTCTTTCTCAACCATTGCTCACCTAGTTCAGCTGCTAAAGGCCAGTTACGTTCTCCAATTGCTGCATTCAGGCGCATAATGTGTGCAAAATCAGCAGAAATGTGTGTAGGCTGACAAGGTAACCATACTGGGTCAGTAAAAATCTCCTTTTGCATCGAAGGAGGGAGAGCTATCAAAATTTGTTCGGTAGCTTGGCGCAAATTAGCAGACAATAATTTGCTGGCAGATAAGCTGTGCGGTCTATTACAAGCCTGAATTGCTGTTTGACGAAGCAGGTAGGCAGACGACACAACAGAATCAGGAATCTGCTGTATTTGGTTTTCTGATAATACATCACCACGCAGTACAGCTGCATAACGGCGTGCCAGTGCTGTGCTACTTTCTCCATCATAAGACCATGATATAGCTTCGATATTTTCCGGTAGCGCCTGACGGATGCCTAAAGCATCCAACATCATTGCTGGTAAAACTGATGTTTGTGTGCTTAGAGTGGTCAGATAGGTGGCTATGCTATTAGTAAAGCGGGTCTGTGGTGCACGTAGGCTTAAAATGGGGTGGTAATAGGAATTAGGTTGCATACCAAATAATGTACCATGTGCACGCAGTAGGCGGGCATCAGCTACTTGACGCAGTTGCAGCTGTTCCATTTTGGTAATGCCCTGGTGCTTCAAATCGGCACCAATCAGCCCCTGTAAAATGAATTCGGCTTTCATCTCCGGCAGATTCCCGGTTGGTGTGGCAACAATAATCAGGTCGCTGGAGTTGCTAATATAAGCGCGATAATCGGAAAAGGCAGGCGTAAATGCGTTTATGATGGAAGAAACTAACTTATCATCAATTTCATATAACTGTACCCATTGTACGAACAAACCGTCCTGTTTCAGATGACGTGGCACGAATTGGTAAAACTCTTGCGAAAACAAGGATCCAACTCCGCTAATCCAGGGGTTGGATGGTTCGGAAATAATAATGTCATAACGCGCTTGCTGCCCGGAAAAGTAGGCTTTAGCATCGTCAATGATGATGTTCGAGCGTGGGTCGGTATAAGCACGTGATACATGTCCACCAAAGAGCTTTGCACCCTCTACCATAGCAGGTTCGATTTCGATGGTATCAACCCGTTTGACACGTGGATCACCAAGGAAAGTATGTGTTGTCATGCCGGAACCAAAGCCGATAACACCGATTTCTTCTGGTTTGTTGTGCATTGAGAGCGGTAATGCAGCTGCCAAAATCATAGTCGGTTCATCAGGGCTAGGGGTTCCTTGCATCACAATACCTGCATCTGGCTTGCCGTTAGTGGCGATGGCGATTGATTTACCCCCATGTCGTTCCACCACGGAAATACTGGCTGTTTTACCATCGCGGTAAAATAAAACCCTTCCATCCTGCAAAACCACATTCCCTGTGCGGAATACCCCGCTAGCCAATTTTAACGGGTCAAATTGTACTTTCGTGATACTTAATCCTGTTGCTAACACCACAGCAAACGCAGCTACTGCAGTACGCAGCATTTGCAACTTACTTTGAGTTTCCTTCCGTAGAAGTAATAGACCGATACCCATATCAACAAAAGCAGCAGCAACCAATGCCAGTTTCAGCCCTAGTACTGGAATCAGCAGATGCATCGCAGCAAATACACCGACAATTGAGCCGACAGTATTCCAAGCATACACTTGACCGATAACTCGCTCACCATGTCCGCTACGAAGCAGGGTGACGGTAAACAAAGGAAGAGTGGTTCCCGCGAAGAAGGCAGCAGGTAGCATGATGAGGATGGAGATAACCGCTGTACCGGAAGAATACAGCACATAACCACCCGGCGTTTTATCCAGCGCACCCATCAACCAGCCGACCCAGTCGAAAGCATGGCTGTAAACTACCAAAGAAAATAATGCTGCCAGCCCCATACCCACCTGCATCCAACCAGCGAGGCGTAGAGGGTTGGAGTTGCTGTCAGCGCGCTTGCGTACCCACAAGCCGCCGAAAGCAATACCAGCAATAAAAGATGTCAGCATCAGTTCAAATGCATGGAGCGTACTGCCCACTGCCATGCTGAGCATCCGTATCCACACGATCTCGTATACAAACGAAGCTGCTCCGGAGATTGCAGTACTGGCCAATACGACGCGTAGAAGAGGGTGAAGAACCGGCGAGGTAGCGGAATCTGCGGAGTGTTTGGGCGCTGGTTCTGGATTACGTGCTAGCCACCATGCCAATCCAGCAACAATCAGATTTAAAAAGCCTGCCGTAACCACCGTACCAGGTAATCCTAGTGATGGCAACAGAACAAATGCAGCCAGTAGTGCCCCAAATGCGGCACCTATGCTATTGGTAAAGTATAATCCACCAAGCAAGCTCCCATCTTGGCCAGGAAAACGCCGGATCAAACCTCCACTCATCAACGGAAAGGTCATCCCAAGTAAGATGGTCTGTGGCAGGATTAATATGGCAGCAACCAGCCATCGCACCACATCGGCCAGCCAAGGAGAAGCAGTAGCAGGAATGAGCACGTTGTAGCTAAAGTCGACAGCTGTGGTAAAAATAAAATGAAATAGCAGGCCGAGTATCCCTATCAAACCCTCAATTAAAGCGTAGCAACGCACTAGGTTACGCCATTTCTCACCGATATGTGAAATCCACATCGAACCGGCAGCCATACCGCCCATAAAGATGGCAAGCACCAATGCCTGCGCATAAGCTGCATGCCCGAGAAAAATTCCCAAATATTGCGACCAGATAGATTGATAAATTAAACCGGCAAAACCAGAAAGGACAAATATACCCAGCAGTAAAGCTCGGTTTGAGCTTGCCAGGCGTGATGTATTTGTTTGTTTTTCCATAGTAAGTACTTGCTCCATTGTTATTATGTTTCAAGTTGGGTATTTAAGAACCGCATTAAGTAAACGCAACCCCATGAAGAGTCATTCTGGTACTCTAAGTAATTATATAAGATAATATTAAACAGAGAGGTAATATTGTTTTACTTAATCTAAAAATTGTAAGTTAGTAGCAACACAGTGTCAGTTATTGTTAGTAATTAATATAAGGCAATGTGCCTCATATGGTAATAGTATTGCAACAAAGCAAATCAATACTGTACCATTTTTCTGTTAATTTGCTATACAGAGTCTAGGCTGGATGGTAAGTATAATACGCTAGCGCCTCTCCCCCTTCACATTGGGTTATGCCTGTTAAATCAACTGACACACTTTCCTCGCCGCAAGATTTGGCCGGCGGGGTGAAAGTGGGTGAGGCGTTTTAAGGAGGATACCTATGTTAAACCCGAAAATTTTCAGCCTGCCGGAAGAAGAGCTGCCGGTAAAAGACGTGCCGCAGGGCTATGCCATCGTTTCCGACCAGGTTGCCAAAGAAGGCATGCCCATCCGTTTTCTGTATCGCGAAGAGCCTGATGCCGCCTTCCCGCCCGACAGTGGCTGGCGGATGTTTTCCGGCTTTGAAGACGATGACTACGCCGACAATGCGGCCAACTTCCACCTCTACAGCCTGAAACGCATGGCTAACTACCAGCCGGCGATCGCCAAATTGCTGCACAGCCCCACCGGCTCGGTGTTTGAGCAGGATTTACATCAGCCGGATTTTGTGGCGGTGAGCGATTGGGAGATTCCGCAGGAGTAAGTTTGGTGGAGTCGCACATAGCAAATAAGGCTACCTGAAAAAAGTTTTTGCTTTTCAGGTAGCCTTTATTCTTCCCAATATCTATATCAAAGCCGACTCACTCCCCCGATGGCGCGGCATAATATTCCCGTTCTCGCTGCATCTGTTCGCGACGCAGCGGGGCGAGCAGGGTTTTGAGCAGCGCGCCGATTGGTACCACGGTGAGAATTATCCCCAGCAGAAACACGATATACACACACAACACCAGCCGCCTCAAGAGCGGCGACACGCGCCCGGCAGCCATCACCAGCTTGCCCCACACCAAAAAGCTGCGGTGCCCCACGCGCTCGCTGGCCATCAGTTTTTCATTTATCTTCACCGCCCCCATGTGTTGCAGCAGCGTTTCGTCTAATGTTTCATCGTGCTGCAAAGCTTCGGCGGTGCGCTGCCCGAAACGCGCCGCATCGGCGATTTCTGCTTCGCTGATGCCCGCAGGCGGCAGCCAATGCACGGCTTGCCGCTTGCCGGTAAACATCCACAGCGGCGTGGTGATGAAACTGGCTGCGCTGCCGCATTGGTCGATTTTCACCACATTGCCCACTAGCCGTGCGCCCGCATCGGCCAGAAAACGTTTCATTTTCTCCTGCGCCATCAGCCACATATTGCGGCAGCCGATTAATGTAATTACCGGTGTATCGCGCAACACCTGCCGCGCGGTTTCGCTTTGCAGAAATGCCGTAATCGGCTGGGCGGGCGACAAAAACCATACGCTGTAGGCAATCACCACCAAGTCATACCGCTCGTGCGCCAAAACAGGCGGCTCGATGGGTGCGGGTTGCAAATGTACGGTTTCGGGAAAGGCATCGAAAAACGGCAGGAAGCGCCAGGGAAAAGCAAACGGCTGCGCCGGCTGCAGCAACACATCGTCCACTTCAATTCCTGCCGCGCCGAGTATATCGCGCAGAAAACTCTCCTTCAGGCGCGCCAGCTGCCCGCTTTGCGAATACGATACCACCAACACACGTTTGCTCATCGTTATCCCGGCTTCCCAATTTAAAACGGCGGGATTCTAAATTTTAGCTGTTTTATTGTCAAATCAACGGGTTTATTCTGAAATGGGCTGGATGAAACCATATTGAATTCTGCTCAAACATCACTTTCAGGTAGCCTGCTGTACGGTAAGGCTACCTGAAAGCCTAATCCGCGGCATAGCAGGAATCGCCATGCCCGCCGCCGCGCCAATCCGCTATAATTCCGCCTTTCCATTTCCAGATAAGGCTTTCGGCTATGCAACACATCCACATTATCGGCATCGGCGGCACATTCATGGGCGGGCTGGCCGCCATCGCGCAAGAAGCGGGCTTCAAGGTGAGCGGCTGCGATGCCAAAATGTATCCGCCGATGAGCACGCAGCTGGCCGATTTGGGCATTGCTGTGCACGAAGACTTCGATGCGGAACAACTGAACGAATTTCCTGCCGATGTGTATGTGGTTGGCAACGTGGCCAAGCGCGGCATGCCGGTAATCGAGGCTATTTTGAATCGCGGCCTGCCTTATGTGTCCGGCCCGCAATGGCTGGCCGAAAACGTGCTGCACGACCGCTGGGTGCTCGGCGTGGCCGGCACGCACGGCAAAACCACCACCGCCTCCATGTTGGCCTGGGTGTTGGAATACGCCGGCCTGGCCCCGGGCTTCCTCATCGGCGGCATCCCGCAAAACTTCGGCATTTCCGCCCGCCTGCCGCAGGCGCCCAAAGCCGATCCGGCCAGCCGCTCGCCGTTTTTCGTGATCGAAGCCGACGAATACGACACCGCCTTCTTCGACAAGCGCAGCAAGTTCGTGCACTACCACCCGCGCACCGCCATCCTGAACAACCTCGAATACGACCACGCCGACATTTTCCCCAACCTCGCCGCCATCCAAACCCAGTTCCACCACCTCGTGCGTACCATTCCCGGCCAAGGCCTGATTGTGTGCAACGGCCGCGAAGAGAGTCTGCAAACCGTGTTGGCGCAAGGCTGCTGGACGCCGGTGGAAAACTTCGGCAGCGCAGAAGGCTGGCAGGCCGGCGAGCCGAATGGAAACGGCGCATTCGATGTGCTGCACCACGGCCAAACCGTCGGCCATATCGCCTGGCCGCTGTTGGGCGAACACAACCGCCTCAACGCGCTGGCCGTCATCGCCGCCGCCCGCCATGCCGGCGTGAGTATTCAGGTAGCCTGCGAAGCGCTTTCGCAATTCCAAAACGTGAAGCGGCGCATGGAAGTGAAAGGTTGCGTGCGCGGCATCACCGTGTATGACGACTTCGCCCACCACCCCACCGCCATCGCCACCACCATAGCCGGCCTGCGGCAGAAAGTGGGCGGCGCGCGCATCCTGGCCGTGCTCGAACCGCGTTCCAACACCATGAAACTCGGCAGCATGAAAGCCGCCCTGCCGGAAAGCCTGGCCGAAGCCGACCAAGTGTTCTGCTACGGCGGCGGCGTGGAATGGGACGTAGCCGCCGCCCTTGCCCCGCTCGGCAGCAAACTGCACACAGGCAACGATTTCGACGCTTTCGTGCAAAGTATCCTGAGCAACGCCAAGAGCGGCGACCACATCCTCGTGATGAGCAACGGCGGCTTCGGCGGGATTCATCAGAAATTGCTGGATGGCTTGGCAGAATAGGTGTGAATCTGGTAAAAGTTTGAAACTACGTTTAAAATTTCAGATAGCCTCCCCCTGTGGGAAAGCTACCTGAAATTCAAACCATCAATTAACCGTTCACCGAAAGCCAGCCATGAAACCAATTCTTACCGCCCTCCTCATCGCTGCCCTGTCTGCCCCCGCTGCCGCTGAATGTCTGATTCAGGCCAATAGCATCGGCGGCATCCGCCTCGGCCAAACCCCCGCCCAAGTCAAGCAGCAATTCCCCCGCGCCCGCTTGCGTCGCACCAGCGATGGCGAGGGCGTCTCTTATATTGCCATTGCCCTGCCGAACGGGACGGAAATTATTGCCTATCAGGCAAGTGTGGAAGATGACAGCAGCTCATCTATCAACCAGCGTGCCAAAATTACCATGCTCCAAACCTCCAGCCTAACCTGCAGTACCGCCTCCGGAGTTCGCCCGGGCATGACCCTGCAAACCGCAGCCGGCAAACTCGGCCGCGTGAAGCAGATTATGCAAAGTGAAATCGAAGCACGCGAGTTTGCCACCTTTGAGCGCCAGCCCGCTTGGTTGACCATCCAAGTGGAAGATGCTGGTCGCTACCGTCCGACCGACGATAGTCCGCCCCGCAGCACCAGCCGTTACCGTCCCAACAGTAAAATCCTCTCTTTGTGGATTGGGCAATAAACCTGCTTAAGGCCGCATAAACCCAAGGCTACCTGAAACCGCCATAGTCGTTTAACTTCGTTGCAGCTTGCGCTTTCAGGTAGCCTGTTTTATCTATCGGTATACGCAATCTACTGCTGTTTTGTGCATACGGCCTTGCTACACTACAGCAC
Organism: Eikenella sp. HMSC071B05; assembly: GCF_001811325.1. Taxonomy (NCBI): domain Bacteria; kingdom Pseudomonadati; phylum Pseudomonadota; class Betaproteobacteria; order Neisseriales; family Neisseriaceae; genus Eikenella; species Eikenella sp. HMSC071B05. Next base: position 97,894 of record NZ_KV804551.1, read on the forward strand.
CCACCACGGCATCCGTGCAAATAACGATTGAACAGCCGACATTTTTTCAGGTAGCCTCTCACTCCCCCAAGGCTACCTGAAAACTAATCAAGCGAACCCACCATGCCTCACACCCTCACCTGGCAAGAACAAGGCCAAACCCGCCAAGCCCCGTGGCGCAACACCGCCGCGCAAAAGCCGCCCGCCGCGCTCGCCGTGGCCGAGGCCGGCCTTTCTGCCAAAGCCGCGCTCAAAAGCTTCCGTCAAGGTCAAGCCTTGCTTTGGCGCGGCGATTATCATCAGGCTGTTCAGCTGCTCTCCGCCGTGAAACGCCAGCTTCCCGCCGCCGCCTCGCCCGATTTCCACACCCACCGCATGCAGCAGGCGCAACGCAGCCGACTAGCTAACATGCTGCTGGTGGAAATAGATGCCGGCTATCGGCTGAATCTGCGCCGCGCTCCCGACGTATCCTCCTCCTTGGCCGATGTGTTCGGCGAACCGAACAGCGAGCCGTTCCTGCTGCCGCTCAACCTGCTGCTTGGCTTCATCGGTGCCCACCAATGGCACAAAAAAGGCGTAGAAATCCCCGCCCTCGGTGCGCGCATTCATGTGCCGTTTGGTGTATTCTCCCCTTTGCGCGGCGAGTATCTCGGCCTCATCGCCGCCGCACCCCTGCCGCCCCGCGCCCAGAGCGCCTTCGATATTGGTACCGGCAGCGGCGTGATTGCCGCACTGCTTGCCCGGCGCGGCCTCCAAACGATTACCGCCACCGACAACAGCCCCCGCGCCATCGCCTGTGCCAACGCCAATTTCCAACGCCTCGGCCTGCCCCAAATCAAGCTGCTGCAAACCGATCTTTTCCCCGAAGGCTGCGCCGACCTTATTGTTTGCAATCCTCCTTGGTTGCCAGCCAAACCCGCCGCCGATATCGAAACCGCCCTCTACGACCCCGGCAGCGCCATGCTGCAAGCCTTTTTGCAGCAAGCCCCCGCCCGGCTCAATCCCGGCGGGCAAATCTGGCTCGTCATGTCCGACCTTGCCGAACACCTCGGCCTGCGACAACCGAATGAATTGGCCGAACGTATCGCTGCCGCCGGCCTTACCGTCAGCCAACGCCTCGACACCCGCCCGCAACACCCAAAAAGCCGCGACCAAACCAACCCTCTCGTCGCCGCCCGTAGCCGGGAAACCGTGAGCCTGTATATTTTGCAACCGGCCGCAGAGTCTGCCTGAAGCTTGAGCTGCAACGAAGTTAAAACGCAGTAGAGTGCAGTATCAGCCAAATCGCTGCCCGAGCAGGCTGTTTTTCAAACCGTATTAAAGTTTCAGGTAGCCCATTACCCGATATAGGCTACCTGAAACTACCCAACACAAACAAAGCGCACCCTAACGGTTTACGGTAGAATATGCCCCTCACACAAACCCCGATAGGGGGTTCGCAAAAACAGAACAAGGCGGCAAGCCGCCGCAGCGTTTTTGTGAATCCGTTATAAGCAATTAATAAGGAATCCCACATGCTCACTCCCGAACAAGTCCAAGCCATGATTGGCGAAATCATCAACGCCGAAATGATTCAAGTGGAAGGCGACGGCCATCACTTTTTTGCCGCCATCGTGTCTGCCGATTTTGAAGGTAAACCCCGCCTCGCCCGCCACCGCCTGATCAAAGACGGCCTCGCCGACCGGCTGGCCAGCAACGAACTGCACGCCCTTTCCATCTCTGTAGCCGCTACTCCCGCCGAGTGGGCAGCCAAAAACGGGCAGTAATACGGCGCACATTAATTAAAGCAATCGCCAGCCTGATTATTTCAGGCTGGCATTTTTGCTGATACAACTCCTGCAGGAATGAGAGATCCTCCCACATACTTATCCAACACACAACTAAGAGCAAACTACTTTGTTTCATAAAGGATAAATTGGATGTTTTTTATTAAATAGCCAATGCTCATCTTGGCAAATCCTCCTAACAACACTTTCCTCTCCAGCAATTAGAGTATTATATCCTGCAGACCATGGCTTTATAATTATTATATTATCATTATTAAACAATAAACTATCCCATAATGTATACTCTTCAGATGGTGACAAGATTTTCATCCAATCTTCTACTTGATTATTAAATCTGTAGATCGTTAACTTATTAGATGATTCATTGAATAACCCATCCAAGTTTAAGCAGAAAAAATTATTTACTTTATATATAGATATAATTCTATTTATCTCATCCTCTTCTAAAAATGATCCATCAATTGCAGCATATATCCATCTATTTTTAATAATTTCCTCTTCATTGAAAGAGTATTCAAGCGTTTTTTTATCAAATTGCAAAAATCTTATTATCTCCTCTTTATCCAATACTTCATGTACGTTTAATCCCTTTAATATCGACATATCAACTTTCCAGTATTATCTTTAACTTTATCATTATTTAACTTTATTATTATAATTCATTGAGAGAGCTGTACTAGATTAGTAGATATGTTACTCTTAAAATATGGATATAATACAATGAAAATTAAAGAAAAAATTTTATAAATAACTAATCCGTTTTTTGGTGCAGTAAGTTACGGCCAGTTTCGCTGCTGATAGTCAATTAGTAACGTATACCGCAATTGCCAAACACCTAGCCGCAAGCCATATAGACCATGGAATTTGCTGTGATGCCTAAGCGGTTCAGGTAATTTCAGGTAGCCTTTATTCACTTTGGACGTGGATAAGCATTGGGCTGCCTTGTGTGCCACTTAGCAGCATAAGGCTACCTGAAACAATAGCTTTGTATAAACGTGCGGAACTTATTTTCAGGTAGCCTTTTGTGCGTTAAAACCGGGCTTTGATGCCGAGGGTTACGGTGCGGCCTGGGCCTGGGGTGGGGACGTTGCTCATCGGGTCGAGGTAGTAGCGGTTGGTGAGGTTGTTCACGCCGAGGTTGATGCTGAGCTTGTTGCCGATGCGGTAGCGGGCGTAGGCATCCCAGATGGTGGAGGCGCGCCAGTGGTAGGCTTGACCGGTGGTTTTGAGCAGGCGGCCCATGCCTTGCTCGATGAGTCGGTCGTGCTGTTTGCTATCGCGGCGGCTGTGGTGGATGCCGCGGATGCCGAGCTCGAGTTTTTCGCCGAAGAGGCGCACGCCCAAGTCTAAATTAATGGAGTATTTGGGCTGGATGGATTGGTAGAACCTGGTTGCGCCGATGCCGCCTTCGATGCAGGCGGGCACGCTGTTGTAGTACATATCGTAGGCGAAGGAGAGGTTTTCGTCGCAGGTTTCTTGTTTTAAACGGTAGGTGCCGCCGAGCGACATGAAGAAGTGGCCGAAATCGAGGCGGCTTTGCAGTTCGATGCCTTGGATGATTTTGCGGTCGTATTGGATGAGGTCTTTGTTGGCGGCGGTGTCGATGACGTTTTTGATGGTGTTGGAGAAATAGGTGAGGCGCACGTCGCCTTCGCGCAGCCTGCTCCACAACGGGGCGAAGTTGTAGCTGTAGCCGACTTCCCAGTTGGTGCTGCGCTCGGGCTTGAGGTCGAACGAGGGCAGCATGGCTTCCAAATACACTGCGCCGAAGCTCATATTGGTGGCTTCGTAGATGCTGGGGAAGCGCATCATCTGCGCCCAGCGCAGGTGCAGGCGGCTGTTGTCGGTGAGGTCGTAGCTGAGGGCGAGCATGGGCGACCAGGCCGAGCCGTTGAGGCGTTTTACCAGCGGGTAGTTGGCGTCGCCCGTTATCAGGGTATGGATGTGGCGGGCTTCGTCGGGCAGGTCGGTGCTGGCCAGGTCGTTGCGGCGGGTGCGGTAGTCGGGCGAATTATCGTCGTTGGTGTTTTCCTGATATTGGCTGGCTTCATAGCCGTAATCAAACGAATAGTTGTCGTCATTGGGATGATATTCGAAGCGGGCGCTGCGGCTCACGCGCAAGTATCGGTAGTAGCTGCCCTGCCTGCCCTGCGGGTTGCTTACGCGCTGGTCAAACAGGCCGTTTTCAAAGGCAGGGCCGTGGAATTTGCGGTTGCCGTATTCCACGATTTTGGGGCGCATCGGGCGGTAGAGTACGGTGCGGCTTTCATCGAAAGCCTGGTATTGGCCGTTGCCGTCCACATAGCCGGTGTTGCCGTTTTGGTCGTGGCGCGACAGGCTCTCGTCGGGAAAGAAACCGTAGCGTTGTTCGAAGTTGCGGTAGATGGTTTCGAAGTTGCCCGGGTCGGCGTCGATTTCGGCTCTGGCGCGGCGGTAGGCATCGATTTCTTCCTGCGTCATCAGTTGCAAATACGGCAGGGCAATGCCGCTGATGACGTTGCCGCCGTTGGCATTTTGGGTAACGGAATAGGCGGGGTTGCGGCTGGCACGGGCGCGGGCGAGTAGGTCGTCAAACGCCCAGAAGCGGTCGTAGCGGATGCCGCCTTCGATTTTCAGGCGTTCGGTCGGCCGCCAGTCGAAACTCAGTTGTGCACCCCATTCTTTGCGCCGCCCGGAGCGCGGGCCGGTGAGCTTGGTAAGCGCGGTTACGGCATCCATCACGCCGAAGAAGTCTTGGTTGTTTTTTGCCACTTCGCTGCTTTCGTCCAGCTTTTCGTATTGGTGGTGGGCGGAGAGGGTGAGGCTGAATTGGTCGTTCAGGCGCATGCGGTTGCTGAGGTTGAAGCCGGTACGGGTGGCTTTGGTGGTTTGCACCGCGCCGGAGAATACGGTGTTTGCGCCGTCGATAACGGGCGGGTCGTTGGGTGGGGTATTGCGGTCGTAGCCTTCGTCTATCAACTCTTGGCAGCTGGCAATGCCGCGTGCGGGGTCGGGCTGGAGGTTGTGGCGGAAGCAGCGCGCCCAGGCATCGTATTTGTTGTCGCCGTACGGCACGGCCAAGTCGGGGCCGCCGCTTTGGTGGCGGGTGCTGGTGGTGCGCACGCGCCAGATGTCGGCTTTGAGGTCTATCCAGCGGCTGCCTTCGGGTTGCCATTGGTAGCCGAGTTTGTAGGTGCGGCTGCGGATGTCGGAGTCGATGCCTTGCACGGGTACGATGTCGTAACGCTTGCGCTGCATATTGTATTGGCTGCCCAAGCCCAGCAGCAGGTTGTTGATGAAGGGGTTCATCTCGCCGAAGCGGATTTTGGTGTCCATGTAGTGCAGGTTGATTTGCTGATCACGCGGCAGATACCAGTTGTTTTTTATAAGCAGGCTGCGGCTGGAAACGTTGCTGTTGGGCACTTGTTCGCCGGGGCGGTAGAGGTCGGCCATATCGGGAATCAGGGCATCGGAGCGGTCGGCGCGCGGGTCTTCGCTGTCGTAGATAGCATTGTTCAGGTAGCCCGATGCGCCGCGTTTGCCGCTGAAGTAAGTGCCTTTGCGGCGGTCGCTGTAGGCAACGAGGCCGTCTGAAAGGTCGGTTTTGAAGGCGGCGGAAAACAAAAGGTTGCGGTCGTTTTTAAATTCGGCAAAGCGGCTGCTTTGGCGCGGTTTGTCGGCATCCGTGCCGTAGAAATTGAGCCCGGCAAAAGGCACGTTGCCGCCTAACGTGCCCGATGCGCCGTCGGCGGTGGGGTTGCCGGGCAGGGTGCGGTAGTCTTTGCCCAGGTAGTCGTTCAGGTTTTGCAGCGGTTTGGCGGTGTTGTTGGAAAACTCGGTTTTCACTTCCACGCCCCAGCTTTTGCCTTCGGGGATGATGTCGGCGGGCTCGATGGTGCGGATAGCCACCGCGCCGCCCACGCCGGACTTCACGCCGCGCGTCATGGCCGGGCCTTTTTCTACCGTGATGCTGCGGAACAGGGCGGGATCGACATAATTGCGGTCGGCGATGCCGTAGTTGTTCATCCACACGTCCACGGTTTGCTCCGTGCCGTCGATGGTAACGGGGATGCGGCCTTTGCCGCTGATGCCGCGGATATTGGGCGTAATCGCGCTGCCGGCGTTGCGGGTGTTCATGTTGTACACGCCGTTTAAGCCTTTGAACACGTCGCCGGCGGCATCCGTGCGGTAGCGTTCGAGATATTCGCGGCCGGCGTAAACGCTGGAAACGTTTTTGCGGTACACGTCGTCTGCCCCTCGCTGGTCGCGGCTGCGGGCTTTGATTTCGATGGTTTCGAGCTCGGCAGAAGTATCGGCGGCGGCCTGCATGTGGGCAAAAGCGGCGGCCAGCAGCAACACCAATGCGCTGGGACGAAAGACTTGCGGCTTCATTTGTTAGTGTCCTGTAAATATTAGTAATCAAAATAGACGGTAAATAAGGTTTATTCCTTATTTTTTACAGATATAATGAAAATAAACGTTAAGAATATTCTTATATTATTTAATTTGAGAATTATTTTCAATAGTAAAAAGGTATTAGTTTAGAGATAGGATGTGGAGAAACAACAAATCAATAGTTGTATACGGTTTGGAGAAACCAGAAGTTGGGCGAAGAACGTGCCTTATCGGCTACGATTTTGAAAAACACAGCAGTTTTCTTTACAATACCGCCCAGCAGCAATGCTGCCTTATTCAACCAATATTGAAAGAAGGAATGACTTTATGAAATCTAAACAAGCACTTTGGTTGCTGTGTGTATCTGCCGTACTCGGCCTTTCCGCCTGTGGCGGCAAAGGTAGTGAAGAACAGGCTCCGGCGCCGCAGCAACAAGCTTCACAAAGCCAGGAAGCCAGCCAGCCGGCTGAAAGCAGCAGCCAACAGGAAGCCGCTTCTATGGACAACTTCCTGAGCAACGCCCAAGCTCTGCAGGCGGCAGAAGATTCTCTCAAAGCCTTGCCGCAGTTCTCTGGCAAGGAATTGAATGTATTCCAAAACGTTCAATTCTATGGCAGCAGCCGTCCGCGCATTGAAATCGACATCCAAGACCCGGAAAAACCGGATAATATCGACCACTACACCTACGAAGACGGCAAGTGGAGCGAACCGCAACCGGTACAAATTTCCGGCGGCGGCGACATGAAAGACAACGTGACCCCGTTGAACGACATCAAGTTTGCCACCGTGGCCACCATCGCCAAAACTTGGAGCGAGAAAGCCAAGGAAGTGGAAGCCACTGAAACCCAGCTGGATTTCGCCAGCTTCCAATTGTGGGTACCGAACCAAACCCGCCGCTGGATTACTTCCACCATCGAAACTCCGCGCGCCAAATACTCTGCTGATTTTAATGTGGATGGCACGTTGAAAGATTTCAAAAAGCAGTAATACGAAGAACGGCTTAGAGAGTAAACAGAGGCTACCTGAAGATTTCAGGTAGCCTTTTATCTTGGATGGGTAAAACCAGAGACCGCCATATGCAGTAAAAGGCTACCTGAAAGCCCAGCGGACACAACACATGTTTTTCAGGTAGCCTTCATCAATTCAAACACTATCCTCAAGCCACAGCCTTCTCAGCCTCCTCCAACTGCTGTACGCGGTACTGCTTCGGCGTTTGCCCGAAATATTGTTTAAACGCACGGTTGAAATGCGATTCCGACACAAAGCCGTTTTCCAACGCAATACGCAAAATCGTATCCGCACTTGCCGCCAGTTGCACCGCCGCCTGCTGCAGTCGGATCGACAGCACAAAGCGGTGCGGGCTCTCCCCGATTACCGATTTAAACAAACGCATCAGCTGTGCCCGCGAAAGTTTCGCCATTTCCGCCATCCGCGCAATCGACCAATCCTCCTGCGGTGCGAGCAACACCGCCTGCAACAGCCCGCTGAGGCGCGAGTCTTCCAGTTGCGACAAAAAAGAAGGATCACTGCTCTGCTGCCGATAGCGCCGCAACACCGCCACCAGCATCACCTGCGAAAGCGCATTCACCACCGTGCCGCTGCCGTAGCGCAGCCTTTCTGCCTCATCCAGCATCATCGATGCCGTTTGCCGCATTTCCGGCAGCGGCAGCAGCAGGCATTCCGGCATGCCCAGCCACAGCGCCGCATGGCGCGTATAGCGGTATTGGCCGCATAACAGCTGCAAGCGGTTGCCGCCGCAATCTTTCACCGCCAACACGCCGCTTCCATGAAGCTGCGGCTTGCCAGCCGGTTGCGCCAAGCCATCCAAACTGTCGGCAATGCTGTGCGCCGTATCGTAGGGCAGCAGCACCGCATCGCCCGTGCTCAACGCCACTGCCTGCCCGTTGCCTACCTGCAGCCAACCGCTGCCCGACACCACCCAATGCAGCCGCGCCGTTTCCGGCTCGGTTTTGTGTTCCAAATGAAACCCGCCGCCCAGCCGGCAGCACACATCAATCCGACCTCGCAGCCGCGCCAGATAAATTAATTTGTCTAACACATCCATTTCTCTTCTCCTTATTGGTCGGTGGCGGGAACATATCGCTAAAACGCTTTACTTTATGCTGTGTTGGCTCTCTTTGCCATGCTGCTTGTATTGCCGCTGAGCAGGAAAAATAGTTGCTTCAGTTATCGCAGTCAAAAGAATGAGACGATCAGTCAATCCCTGCACTAAAACTTATGCCATCATACGCCCCATCAAACGGTTTCGGCAAAAGCCGCCCGTTCAAATTTTATTTGAGTTTATTCGCCAGGAGAACACCATGTTTTTAGATTGGAAAAAACACGCCACCCACGTTAAACAATCATTTGCCAAGCTCGGCAAAGGCCATCCCAAAATGTTGGCCGGCTACGCCGCCCTTGAAAGCGCCGCCGCAGCCGAAGCGCTGGATGCCAAAACCCGCGAACTCATCGCCCTGGCCGTGGCCGTTACCACCCGCTGCGAAAGCTGCATTGCCGTACACGCCCAAGCCGCTGTGAAAGCCGGTGCCACCGAGAGCGAAGTGGCCGGTGCACTCGCCACCGCCATCTCCCTCAACGCCGGTGCCGCCTACACCTACTCTCTGCGTGCCCTCGAAGCCGTGGAAGATGCCCGCGAAGCCTAAACCGATTTTCAGGTAGCCTTTGTAGCCTTTAATGAATAAAAGGCTACCTGAAATTCTCCTTTCCACCATCAAGAGAAAAATCCCCATGAAGAAAACCCTCTCTCTAGCCGCCATCGCCCTTTTGGCCTCCCTCCCAGTTGCTGCTTCTGCTCACGGCCAGCACAGCCGCAAGTCTGCCCAGCAGCGAAGCCAGCTGCGCCAGGCCCCCGCTCGCCAAGAAGCTGTGTGGATCGACGTGCGCACGCCAGAAGAATATGCCGCAGGCCATCTGGAAAACGCCAAAAATATTCCGCACGACCAAATCGGCCAGCAGATTGCCGCCCACGTGCCCAATAAAAACACCCCCATCAACCTCTACTGCCGCAGCGGCCGCCGTGCCGAAACCGCCAAACAAGTGTTGGAAAGCATGGGCTACACCAACGTACAAAACCGTGGCGGCTACGAACAGCTCAAACAATCCGGCATGAGATGATGATTGTGGTTTGACCGCATCATACCCACTACCAAAACTACTGCCCCAAAGGCTACCTGAAACTTAAAAAGTTCAGGTAGCCTTTGCTTTGGCAAGAGGCTACCTGAAGAGTTATGCGCCGGTGTGGCAATATAATTGGTGTTGCCGGATGTAGCTGAGCACGGCGGGGGGGATGTCGGGGCTGGTGTGTTCGGTGGCGAGCTGTTGGCGGATTTGGCTGGAGCTGATGGGCAGCGGCTTGGCTTGCAGGATGTGCAGGCGGCCTTGGGGCAGGGCTTCGGCCAGCCAATTTTGCAGTGGGGCGGGAGCTTGGGCAAGGCGGCTGCCGGGGCGGGGGGCAGCGGCAATGCGGCATTGGCGCACGAGGTTTTGCCAACGGTGCCAGGTGTGCAGTTGCAGCAGGCTGTCCATGCCGATGAGCAGCCAGAGTTCGGCGGCAGGGAAGTGTTGGCGGAAGATTTGCACGGTGTCGTGGGTGTAGGTGGCGTCTTGGCGGACGATGTCGCAGTCGCTCACTGCCAGGCGGGAGTCTGCTTGGGCGGCGATTTCGGCCATGGCGAGGCGGTGGTGGGCGGCGGTGCGGGGGGTGGTTTTGTGGTAGGGGTCGCCGGCGGGCAGGAGGATGACGCTTTCTAAATCCAGCTCGTCGGCAAAGCTGCGGGCGATGTGCAGGTGGCCGTTGTGGATGGGGTCGAAGGTGCCGCCAAAGAGGCCGATACGGGGCATGGTGGGGTTCCTTTGCTGGGGCTTTCAGGTAGCCTTTGGGTGGGTATGGCAATAAGTTAAACTTTTGCTACGGCGTTGGCTCGCTTGCTGCATGTGTGCATTGTTTGTGGCTTGCCGCTTTGTATTGACTGTGTTGGTTGACTATTAAGAGGCTACCTGAAAATGGTTGGTTCAGTTTCAGGTAGCCTTTATCTGTTTATTTCAGCAGGTTTTTCAAGGCTAGGCGCACGCCTTCGCCCACTTCGGTATCGGCTGGGATGCCTTTGGCGGCGGCGCGGGCTTCTTTTTCGTTGTAGCCGAGGGCGAGCAGGGTGCTGACGATGTCTTCGCTGCTGTCGTCTGCTTGGGCGGCGAGCTGGGCTTGGACGCCGCTAGAGGTAGTGAGTTTGCCGCGCAGTTCGAGCACCATGCGTTCGGCGGTTTTCTTGCCGATGCCGGGGGCGGAGGAGAGGCGTTTGATGTCTTCGGCGGCAATGGCGGCGGCGAGTTCGTCGGCATTCATGGCAGAAAGAATGCCGAGCGCGGTTTTGGCGCCGATACCGCTCACTTTAATGAGCTGGCGGAAGGTGTTGCGTTCGCTGTGGCTGCCGAAGCCGAACAGGAGGTGGGCGTCTTCGCGCACGATAAGCTGGGTGTAGAGCGAGACGGTTTCGCCCACGGGGGGCAGGGTGTAGAAGGTTTGCATGGAAACGTCGGCTTCGTAGGCGACGCCGTTTACGTCGATTACAACTTGTGGGGGGATGGCTTCGATGAGTTTGCCGGTGAGCTTGCTGATCATGGGATGAGGCTACCTGAAAAATGGGAAGAGGAGCATTATATCGGTTTATTCAAACGGGTTATAATCGGGCATTGATTTTGATTGGGTTTAAGGGGGAATGATGATGAAAAAATGGAATTTTGTGGCTGCCGCCTGCGTTGCGCTGTTGGCCGGCTGTTCGGGCAGCAATGTGCTGCTGGGTTTGGGCTTTGCTGGCCGTCATCTGGGCTTGGGTACGGGTTTGAGTATTCCGGTGGGTAGCCGGAATAACGGCAGCAATATGCAGGATTTGGGCGGTTTGCGCATTATTGAAGAGCAGGTGGTCACGTATTTCGATGCGCAGGGCAAGGCTGTGCCAAACGAAGTGAAGGGCGGCTACTACCGCCAGCTGCTGAGCCGCCAGGGCAGGGGTTATTTGGTGCAGGATTTTTACGAGAGCGGGCAGAAGCGCAGCGATGCCATGCTGCTCACCCGCGAGAGTCTGTATGATTTCCGCGCCCATCCGCAAAATGGGGTGCTCACCACTTATGCCATCAACGGCAATATTTTGTATCAGCAGAATTTTAGAAACGGTAAGATGGTGTCGGCTTCGTATTAAAACAAGCAATATTGGCGAATCGGGCTGCCTGGATGGCGGCCTGGTTTGCTATAATCTGCCCGATTTTTTAGCTGCTTCGGCGGCTGGCAACCAAATAGTATGAGAAGGACTTTGCAATGTGCGGTATTGTGGGCGCGGTGCGCGCCAATCAGAATGTGGTGGATTTTCTTACCGACGGCCTGAAGCGGCTGGAGTATCGGGGCTATGATTCTTCCGGTATTGCGGTGGGCACGGAGCAGGGTGCGATTGAGCGCGTGCGCCGTGTGGGCCGTGTACAGCTGATGGAAGACGCGGCTAAGGCTGCCGGCCTGTGCGGCCACATCGGCATCGGCCACACCCGCTGGGCTACGCACGGCGGCGTAACCGAGCCCAATGCGCATCCGCATATTTCAGGTAGCCTGATTGCGGTGGTGCACAACGGCATCATCGAAAATTTCGAGGAAGAGCGCGCCCGCCTGCAAGGCTTGGGCTATGTGTTTGAATCGCAAACCGATACGGAAGTGATTGCACACAGCGTACACCACGAATACACCGCCAACGGGCACCAGCTGTTTGCCGCCGTGCAAGCTGCCTGTGCGCGTTTTCACGGTGCGTATGCGATTGCCGTGATGGCGCAGGATAAACCGGCAGAATTGGTGGTGGCACGCATGGGCTGCCCGCTCTTGGTGGCTCTGGGCGAGGGTGAAACCTTTGCCGCATCAGACGTTTCTGCCGTGGTGGCCTTCACGCGCCGCATCGTGTATCTGCAAGACGGCGACATTGCCGAATTGGGCAGCGAAGGCATCCGCCGCCTTGTCGACCGCAGCGGGCAGGAGGCCAAACGCGAAGTGCGCGTGTCCGAGCTGTCGCTCACCTCGTTGGAGCTGGGACCTTACAGCCACTTCATGCAGAAGGAAATTCACGAGCAGCCCAAGGCGATTGCCGATACTGCAGAAGTATTCCTCAGCGGCGGCTTCGAGCCGGAAAACTTCGGTGCCAAAGCGCGGGAAGTGTTCGAACACATCCGCAGCATCAAAATCTTGGCCTGCGGCACTTCCTACTACGCTGCGCTCACTGCCAAATACTGGCTGGAAGCCATCGGCAGAGTGCCGACCGATGTGGAAATCGCCAGCGAATACCGCTACCGCGACGTGATTGCCAGCCCCGACCAATTGGTGATTACCGTATCCCAATCCGGCGAAACGCTGGATACCATGGAAGCCTTGAAATACGCGCAATCGCTGGGGCAGAAGCACAGCTTGTCTGTGTGCAACGTGATGGAATCCGCCCTGCCGCGCGAGAGCGAACTGGTGCTTTACACCCGTGCCGGCGTAGAAATCGGCGTGGCCTCCACCAAGGCCTTTACCACCCAGCTGGTGGTGCTGTTCGGGCTGGCGGTTACCCTGGGCAAAATGCACGGCCATGTTTCCGAGCAGCAGGCGCAGTCTTATATGGAAGAATTGCGCCAGCTGCCCGGCAGCATCCAACACGCGCTCAACCTCGAGCCGCAGATTGCCGCCTGGGCGCACAAATTCGCCGAGAAAAACAGCGCCCTGTTTTTAGGGCGCGGCATCCACTACCCCGTGGCCTTGGAAGGCGCACTGAAACTCAAAGAAATCACTTATATCCACGCCGAAGCCTACCCCGCCGGCGAGCTCAAACACGGCCCCTTGGCGCTGGTAGATGCAAATATGCCCGTGGTGGTGATTGCGCCGAACGACAGCCTGCTGGATAAAGTGAAGGCCAATATGCAGGAAGTGGGCGCGCGCGGCGGTGAGCTGTTTGTGTTTACCGATTTGGACAGCAACTTCCAGCCCAGCACCAATGTGCACATCATCCGTACCCCGCGCCACGTGGGCGTGCTCTCGCCGATTGTGCACACCATCCCAGTGCAGCTTCTGGCCTACCACGCCGCCTTGGTGCGCGGCACGGATGTGGACAAACCGCGCAATCTGGCTAAATCGGTAACGGTGGAATAGCGCGGCTGGAATGGAAAAAGGCTACCTGAAAGTTTTGGGCTTTCAGGTAGCCTTTGGTTTGGGTAAATATAAAGTTGGGTTGGGATAGTTTGCAATCTGGTGGTAAAGGAGATTTTTCGGTTAGCAGCGACAGGGCAGGTTGACACCAATAGGTATAGCGAACTAAACACAAACTAATAAGGCTACCTGAAACGAGCTTTGCAATTTCGGCGCAGCTTGTTTCAGGTAGCCTTTTTACCGTATGCCCCTATTCGGCAGCGGTTTCGTCGTCTTCCGGAGTGATTTCAGTCAGCACCAGCTGGCGTTGCTGCTCGGCCTGCTCGGGTTTGTCCATTTCGTCAAACACTTTGGCCAGCACCAAGCGTGCCTGCGGGGTGGCTTGGGCTTGCAGGCTGGCTTCGAGGTAGCCTTGGGCTTTGCCCCACAGTTGTTTGGCGTAGGCCATTTGGCCGAGGTGCAGCAGTAGGGCGGCGTCTTGCGGGGCGTCGTGCAGCCAGCCTTCCACGGTATCCATAATTTTCTGCTGTTCGCGCGGGCTGAGGTAGCGGGCGGCTTCAATCATGGGTGGCAGGAGCTGGGCATTGCGGTGTTTGGGATAGTGGGTTTTCACCCATTTCACCACGCGGGGATACTGGCCGATTTGCAGCATTTTTTCGGCAATCGGGGCGCAGAGTTCGCCTTCCTGCATTTCTTTGGGAATGCGGCCGAGGCAGGCTTTGAGCGCGGGATAGTCGGTGGCGAGGGCGAGGAGCTCGCGCCAGGCCCACTCGCGGTATTGGGCGGCTTCGGCGGCGTTGAGGGCGGAAGCTTTTTCCAGCTTGGCGACGCGGTCGAGCACTTCTAGGGGGTTGTTTTGCTCGAACATATAGCGCAGCTGCAGGCGCACCAGGCGGGTGAGCTTGGGATTGATGGCGGCAGCGGCAGCCAGGGCGGCCTCGGCGGCGGGATAATCCTGCCGGTTGAGTGCGGATTCGGCTTCGAGCAGGTGGCGCGAGAGCTGGGCTTTGTGCGGCAGCTGGGCGATTTCTTTCAGGTAGCCTTCACGCTTGGCATCGTCGCCCATTTGGTCGGCGCTGTGTACGGCGAGCATCAGGGCGAGGGTACGGTTGTGGCCGGCTTCTTTGTTTTCCAGCACTTTGGCGGCTTCTTGCTCGGCGTGTTGGAATTTGCCTTCGAAGTAGGCGAGGCCGGCTTTGTTGAGCGCGGTTTCGGCATGATGAGCCTGGCGGCTGCGGCCGAAACGGCGCACGCGGCCGGGGATATTGATGATGCCGTTAATCAGACGCAGCAGCAGATAAAGCAGCACCACGAACACAAGCATGGCGCCCACAAACAAATGCAGGTTGACCGCAATCTGAGTTTGGGTTTGATCGATAACGATATACACGTTGCCGCTGTAATGCTGCGCAACAATGGTAAGGCCGACGGCGGCGGCAAACAGCACGATAATCCAAATCAGGCCTTTCATGATTCAATCCCCTTGTGAGCGGCGGAAGCCTGAGCCGGCGCCGGAAGTACGGGGGCGGAGGCTGCCGGTGTGGGTTGGCTGGCCGGCGCGGGCACGGAAATGGGCGCGGCAGGCTGAGAAGCAGCGGCTTCGGAAGCGGCTTCAGGCTGGCCGAGCATTTCGCCTTGGCGCTGCTGGCGGTAGTCGGCGATGGCTTTCAGGCTGGCGGAGAGACTGTCGCCCACGTTGCCGCTACCCGGCTGGATGGCCTTGAGCTGGGCAATTTCGCGCAGCCAGGATTGGGCGGCAGGGGTGGCGGCGTCAAAGTATTGGCGCACGGCGTTTTCCGAGGCGGCCAGGTCGTTTTGGTAGATGTCGTTTTGGCGTTGCATCAGAGCCACTCGGGCAGAAAGCAGGTGCAGGCGCAGGTTTTCGCGCACATAAAACGCCTGTTCGGGCGACATCAGGAGTGCATCGGTGCTATTGAGGCGGCGGATTTCCACCATACCTTTGAGGCCGCCGAGAGTGCGGTTCCAAGCTTGGCGCCACCACGGATCATTCGGCGAGACAGCAGCGGGCGCGGCGGCTTGCGGCGGGCGCAGGCTGGAATCGGCCAAGAGCGGCAGTGCGCCCACGGCGGCTTCCAGGCGGCTCAAGCGCAGCGCGGCGTTGGCGGTGTCGGTGAAGGGGCGCTGGCGCAGTTTGGCCAAGTCGGCGCTAACGGCCTGTTTCAAAGGCAGCAGCTGCGGCTGCTCGAAACGCGCCAAACGGGCATCCAGCCCTTCGAGCACGGCCACGGCGGCGGGCACGTTGTCGGCAATCACCAGCTGCTGGCCGGCCAGATTGAGCGCGGCTTCAGCTTCGTCCACCACCCAGTCGCTACGGGTTTTCAACAGCTCTTGCAGGGCGCGGTTGTTGGCAGCGGCTTCAGCCTGCTGGGTTTGCATATCGCTTTGCAGCTGCTTGATTACAGCTTCGTTGTCTTGCAGCTTGCGGCCGGCATCGGCCAAGAGGGCGGCATTTTGCGATTCGCCCAAGGCAGCCTGATTGATTTTTTGATCGAACTGGATTTCCTGGTATTTGAGCAGGTTTTGCCCCTGCACAAACAAAAAGCCGCTGGCACCCAAGCCGAGCACGGCCAGCACGAGGGCAAACGCACCTAAGCCTTTGCCGCCGGATTTAACAACCACCGGCGCAACAGGGCTGGCCGGGGCGGGAGCGGGAGGCTGGGGGGCGGGTACGGATTCGTTTTCCGGTTGGCTCATGCTATTCCTTTCATATTATTCAATCGGTTGTGAGGCTACCTGAAAGCCGGTGCAGCGTTTGCGCACATTGGCATTTCAATTTTCAGGTAGCCTGAGTGAGGCGTTGCCGTTCGGCAATTAAAGCGTTTTCCAGCTCTGCAGCCGAACTGAGCAGGCGGATGCGTGCCGCGCCGGCTTGGCTCAGTGCCTCGGCAATGCGCGGATGATGGGCGAAGTATAGCAAGGATTGCAGCTGCTGGGTTAGGCTTGCAGGTGCCGCGGCAAACAGCAGGCGCACTTGTTCGGCGGAAGTAATCCAAACGGCGGCGGGCTGTGCGGCGGCAAACAGCGCCCAATCGGGCGTGAGCGGCTGGCGTTGGTAAATATCCGCACAGGCTACCTGAAAACCGCACCGGCATAAGGTATCGGGTAGGGTGTTGCGGCCTTCCCGCCCGCGGATAATCACCACGGATGCACCAGGATTCAGGCGCCGCCATAGCGGCAGGGCAAGCACGGCTTCGCTGTCGTGGCCGCTATCGGGCGCAACGATACGGGCAAAACCGGCTTGCTGCAAGGCTTTGGCCGTGCCGCTGCCTACGGCGATTTGCGGTTGCGGTAGGCTGTGAAGGAGGCTACCTGAAAGCATCGGCAGGGCGGTTTCCACGGCGGTGGGGCTTATCCAAACGGCAGCCGAAGCTTGCTGCAACTGTGTGGGCAATCCGGCCAGCACGTTTGCTTCGGGCCGGATATGGATGAGCGGGAAGGGCACGGATTGCCAGCCGGTGCGCCGGCATAGGGCAGCATCGGCGGGAATGCGATTGGCGGGGCGGATGATGAGTAGGGCAGGCGGGTTGCGCATCAGTGAAGATGGATTCGGGAATGGTTGGTTTGATGTTTTCGCTTTGCAGAAGCTCAGCGGTGGATTAGCAATGCCGAAACCTCTTTTCAGGTAGCCATCATGCAATGGCAGAAGGCTACCTGAAAAAAGGGAGGGCTGCCAAGCGGCATTCCTCCCTTTTGTCTGCGCTTAAAACAATTTCATGCGCTCTTGCATCCCTGTACCGAGCCAGAGTAAAGGCAGGCTGACGGGTAGGGTAACGATATCGAGGGCGGCGGTGAATGGGGTGGCGAGTGCGCGGCCAACTCCTCCCGCAGATATGGATGAAACGGGTTTGGTTGTGGTTATTGTGGTACTGATGGTAACGGGTATCGGTGTTTCAAAACGGTAGTCGTCTTTCATACCGCTCGGGCGGGCGTAGAGCCGGCCACACACCCGAATCGTGCGGGCATAGCGGGATGCGCCTTTGCTGTCGGTAACTTGCCTGAATTGCAGCCGCTCCAGCTCGGCGCGCTCGCGGCGGCGTTCGGCGGGGGAAAGGCGCGGGTTTTCTTGATAAACCAAATCGAAATCCGCGCTGCAGAAGCGTTGCCCCGACGGACTGGTGTTCAGCCTGAAGCCTTCCCAAGGCGGGGTACTGCAGCAGTTTTTGGGGTCGTTGGAGGGATCGTA
>NZ_KV804551.1:115508-116305 GCF_001811325.1 Eikenella sp. HMSC071B05
AAATCGCGCCCAAATCCACTTCCCGGGCTGTTTCGCCGCTTCCAGCCCGAGGGTTGCTGCCTTTGGTTAACACATAGATATAGCGCTCGCCCAACATGACGATGCTGTTGGGCGGCAGTTTTTGGCTGTCGGGCTTGACGCGGGCGAAGCCGACCACGGTGTCGTTTTCGGTGTGGGTTGAGGTTGAGACGGTGTAGTCTGGCGACGAATCATGATTTTCCCACAGTGCATAAGTGGCGCAGCCGTTGAGCAGCAGCAGGGCGGCGGTGAGGAAGAGGGGTTTCAACAGGGATTTTGCAAACATGGCTTGATCCTTTGCTTGAGTGGGTGTGTGGGCAACCTTGGATGGTTGGTGATGGATATTAACATTTGCTTGTGGGAAAGGCTACCTGAAAAGCGCTGGCGGGCAGCAGGTTGGATTTCAGGTAGCCTTATCTTTCTGCTGCAAATTTTCAGGTAGCCTGCTTGAAGGGGGCTACCTGAAAAAAGGAGGATTGCCATTGGGCACTCCTCCCTTGCTGCGTAGCTTAGAAGCCTGGTTTCATATCCTTGAGCGCAAAGACTGCGAACGGCAGGACGATGGGCAGGGTAACGATATCGACGGCTGCGGTAAACGGGGTAACGAGGGCGCGACCGACTGCGCCGGATACGTTGCTGCTTCTTTGGGTGACCGTGCTGCTGATGGTAACGGGTATCGGTGTTTCAAAACGGTAGTCGTCTTTCATACCGCTCGGGCGGGTGTAGCGCTGGCCGCAAACCCGGATTGTGCGGGCATAGCGGGATGCGCCTTTGCTGTC
>NZ_KV804551.1:116405-131689 GCF_001811325.1 Eikenella sp. HMSC071B05
GCGGGGGAAAGGCGCGGGTTTTCTTGATAAACTAAATCGAAATCCGCGCTGCAGAAGCGTTGCGCCGACGGGCTGCCGGCCTCCAGCCTGAAGCCTTCCCAAGGCTGGGCGCTACAGCAGTTTTTGGGGTCGTTGGAGGGATCGTACATTTGGAAGGGCTGGGACAGCTTCACGTTTAAAATCGCGCCCAAATCCACTTCCCGGGCTGTTCTGCCGCTTCCTGTCCTCGGATCGCGGCCTTTATCCAGCACGTAGATATAGCGCTCGCCCAGCATCACGATGCTGTTGGGTACCAGTTGCCGGCTGTCGGGTTTGGTGCGGGCAAAGCCGACCACGGTGTCTTTGTCGGTGTGGGTGGAGGTGGTGGAGCGGCCTTCCGATTCATAATCTTTCCATAAGAAGGCGGTGGCGCAGCCGTTGAGCATCAGCAGGGCGGCGGCGAGGAAGAGGGGTTTCAACAGGGATTTTGCAAACATGGCTTGATCCTTTGCTTGAGTGGGTGAGTGGCCAACCTTGGATGGTTGGTAAATGGATATTAACATTCGTTTGTGGGAAAGGCTACCTGAAAAGTGCCGGAGGGTGGCAGGCTGGGGTTCAGGTAACCTTTTCTGTATATACAAGATTTCAGATAGCCTTTTGCATAAGAAGGCTACCTGAAAAATATGAGGCTTCGGTAGGGTTGGTTAATGGTGCGTGTGGCGTTTTCAGCCGGCTTCGGGTGGACGGGGCTGTTTGAATTCTTTGGCCGCCATTTTGAGGTAGTAGAACATCGACCACAGGGTGAGCACGCAGGCGGCGAACATGAGGGCGTTGCCCAGCCAGATGAAGTCGAGGCCGAGGGAGGGCCAGCTTTGCAGCAGCAGCAGGGTGATGGCGGCCATTTGGGCGGCGGTTTTGAATTTGCCAACGGTGGCCACAGCCACGCTGTTGCGTTTGCCTAGCTGCGCCATCCATTCGCGCAGGGCGGAGATGGTGATTTCGCGGCCGATGATAATGATGGCGCAGATGGCCCAGGTGCGATCGAGGCGGACGAGGAGGATGAGGGCGACGGCCACCATGAGTTTGTCGGCCACGGGGTCGAGGAAGGCGCCGAAGTCGGAGGTTTGCTTCCATTTGCGGGCGAGGTAGCCATCGAACCAGTCGGTCACGGCGGCGAGCACGAATAATGCGGCGGCGCAGGTGTTTACGGTTTGGATGCCCACGCGCCAGGAGGCGGGCAGGTAAAAAAGGGCGGTAAACAGCGGAATCATGAGGATGCGCGACCAAGTAAGCAGGATGGGGATGTTCCAGGGCATATTGCGGTCTTTCAGTGTAGGGCTTCGTAGATTTTTTCAGCCAAGGCGCGGCTGATGCCTTCGGTTTGGGCCAAGTCGTCGATACTGGCGGCTTGGATACCGCGCAGGCCGCCGAAGCGGGTGAGCAGGCTGCGGCGGCGTTTGTCGCCCACGCCGGGGATTTCGGCCAGCGAGGAGGTAACGCGGGCTTTGCCGCGTTTGCGGCGGTGGCCGGTGATGGCAAAGCGGTGGGACTCGTCGCGTACGGTTTGCAAAAGGTGTAGGGCGGGGTGGTGCGGTGGGAGCTGGGTGGTGGTGCCTAAGTGCGGAATAATCAGCTCTTCGAGGCCGGCTTTGCGCTCTGGGCCTTTGGCAATGCCGACCATGGGCAGGCGGATGCCTAAATCCTGCCACACTTGCTGCGCCATGGCCACTTGGCCTTTGCCGCCGTCGATCAGCACCAGATCGGGCCATTTGCCGTCTTCTTCGTTGCCTTCGGCCAGTTTGCCGTAGCGGCGGGTGAGCACTTCGCGCATGGCGGCGTAGTCGTCGCCGGCTTTGGCGGTTTTGATGTTGTAGCGGCGATATTGGTCGGGGCGCATGCTTTGGTTTTCATAGACCACGCAGGAGGCGACGGTGGCTTCGCCTTGGGTGTGGCTGATGTCGAAGCATTCGATGCGGTTGAGCTCGGCGGTGGGCAGTTGCAGCAGTTCGGCCAAGGCTTGGACGCGTTGTTCTTGGTTCTGGTTTTGCTGCTGTT
Organism: Eikenella sp. HMSC071B05; assembly: GCF_001811325.1. Taxonomy (NCBI): domain Bacteria; kingdom Pseudomonadati; phylum Pseudomonadota; class Betaproteobacteria; order Neisseriales; family Neisseriaceae; genus Eikenella; species Eikenella sp. HMSC071B05. The sequence continues at coordinate 118,440 of NZ_KV804551.1, forward strand.
TCTGGCGCAGGGCGAGCAGGGCGTTTTGTTCGGCCATTTGCAGCCACACGCGCCGCTCGCCGCTGGTTTTGGCAATAAAGCGGATTTGTTTGCCGTGCTCTTCGATCAGAGCGGCTTGCAGGTTTTCAGGTAGCCTGAAGTTGCTGATGATGATATCGGGCTTATCGCGGTCGAGATAATGCTGGGCAGCGAAGGCTTCGCCATAGGCGACAGCTTCTTCGGGGGCAGAGTGGCGGCTGTCGGGGAAAAAGCTCTTTTCACCCACGCGCCGGCCGTTGCGGATGCTGACCCAATGAATACAGATGCTGCCTTGCTCGGCAGCGAGGGCGAGAATATCGATGTTGTAGGCAGCGTTGGGGTTGTTGCTGTCGATAAACTGCTGGCTTTGGATTTTGCCCAGGGCTTGGATTTGGTCGCGGTAGCGGGCGGCATGTTCGAAGTCGAGCGCTTCGGCAGCCTGCTGCATTTTGGTGGTGAGGCTTTGCAGCAGGCGGTCGGCTTTGCCGTTGAGGAATGTGGCGGCTTCTTCCACGCTGGTGCGGTAGTCTTCCTGCGAAATGTAGCCGACACAGGGAGCGGAGCAACGCTTAATTTGGTAGAGCAGGCAGGGGCGGTCGCGGTGTTCGAATACGCTGTCTTCGCAGGTGCGCAGCAGGAAAACTTTCTGCAAAATCTGAATGCTGTCACGCACGGCATAGCTGTTGGGGTAGGGGCCGAAGTATTGGTTGGTTTTCTTCAGGCTACCGCGGTAGTAGGCCATCTGCGGGAAGTCATGCCCGGTAAGCATGAGATAAGGGTAGGATTTGTCGTCGCGAAACAGGATATTGTATTTGGGCGACAAGGCCTTGATGAAGTTGTTTTCGAGAATCAGCGCTTCAGTTTCAGAGCGGGTTACCGTGATTTCGATGTGGGCAATCTGCCGCACCATCAGAGCAATGCGCGGGGATAAGTCGTTTTTTTGAAAATAGCTGCCCACGCGGCGTTTGAGGTTGACGGCTTTGCCAACGTACAAAACCTGCCCATCCTTATCCGAAAAGCGGTAAACGCCGGGCAGGTTGGGCAGGTTGCCGATGATGGCATGCGGGTCGAAATCAGACATGGCCGAAGGTTTGCTGGAAAGTGAAACGGCAAGACCGAACGGCCGGCTGAATCAAACCGGCTGGAGCGCCGTTAGTTGCAGAATTGATTTACGTTGCTCTGATATTGCTGGATGAGCTGCTCGCGGTTTTGGATACGGGCAGTTTGCGCGTGTTGCAAGTTGATTTTAGCAACGTTGCAGTTGCTGGCGCGGGCAGCATTGTTATCTTCTATTACTTTGCGGTTGGCTTCTTCCCTAGCCTGGTTTTCTTCCATCTGCTTTTGGTTGGTCATGGCTTGCAGATCAGCAGCAGAGATTTCACCATTATTATTCTGCACTTGTGGCAGCTGGTTTTGCTGATGGCCGGCAGGCGCAACGGCAGGGCGCGAGGTTTGGGTGCGCACGTTCACGATGTTGCTGGTGGCTGGAACAAGGTTTCTCGGCACATCGGAATAGGTCGGGCTGCGGCTATTCCAGTGGTAAACGTCTTCTGCCATCAGGCTACCTGAAAACAGCATGGTTGCGGCGCAGGTGGCCAGCAAGGTTAATTTTTTATTCATTTGGTGGTCTTCCCGTTGAATATGGTTACATAATCAGTTTTTATTGTACTTCAACTGGCGTGCGAATGTCATGCTTGGTAGTTGATGCTTACTAAATGCCGACAAATTTGCTACAATGCGGCCGCATCATTAGCAACCGACAAGAAGGTTTTAATCATGCGAATCGTTGAAAAAGCCTACACCTTTGATGATGTATTGCTTGTTCCCGCCCATTCCCAAGTGCTTCCCAAGCACGTCTCGCTGCAAACTCGTCTCACCCGCAACATTTCCATTAATATGCCCCTGATTTCTGCTGCCATGGATACCGTTACCGAGGCGCGCTTGGCCATTTCTATGGCGCAGGAAGGCGGCATCGGTATTATTCATAAGAACATGAGCATCAAACGCCAGGCTGAGGCCGTAGCTAAGGTGAAGCGGCACGAAAGCGGCGTGGTGAAAGACCCGGTAACGATTGCGCCGGAAATGTTGGTTGGCCAGCTGTTGGAAATGCGCGCACAACGCAAGCGGCAGATGTCCGGCCTGCCGGTGGTGCAGGACGGCAAACTGGTGGGCTTGGTTACCAACCGCGATTTACGCTTTGAAACCCGCCTCGACCAACCGGTGTCCGCCATTATGACGCCCCGGGTCGAATTGGTTACCGTGCCCGAAGGCACCAGCATTGAAGACGCGCGCGAACTGATGCATCAGCATAAGGTCGAGCGCGTTTTGGTTGTGAACGCCCAAGACGAGCTCAAAGGCCTGATCACGGTGCGTGATATTTTGAAAACCACCGAATTCCCCTATGCCAATAAAGACCAAGACGGCCGCTTGCGCGTGGGCGCGGCGGTGGGCGTGGGTCCGGAAACCGACGAACGCGTAGCCGCCTTGGTGGCTGCCGGGGTGGACGTGATTGTGGTGGACACCGCACACGGCCACAGCCAAGGTGTTTTGGATCGGGTGCGTTGGGTGAAGGCACACTTCCCGCAAGTGCAAGTCATCGGCGGTAATATTGCCACCGCACAGGCGGCACGCGATTTGGTGGCTGCTGGGGCAGACGCAGTGAAAGTGGGCATCGGCCCGGGCTCGATTTGCACCACCCGCATCGTGGCCGGCGTGGGCGTGCCGCAGCTGACAGCGATTCACAACGTGGCCGAGGCGCTCAAAGGCACCGGCGTGCCGCTGATTGCCGACGGCGGCATCCGCTTCTCCGGCGACGTGGCCAAAGCCTTGGCTGCCGGCGCCTCCACCGTGATGCTGGGCGGCATGTTTGCCGGCACAGACGAAGCGCCTGGCGAAATCGAGCTCTATCAAGGCCGCTCCTACAAATCCTACCGCGGCATGGGCTCGCTGGGCGCGATGAGCCAAGGCTCGTCCGACCGCTATTTCCAAGACAAACAAGACAGCACCGACAAATACGTGCCCGAGGGCATCGAAGGCCGCGTGCCGTATAAAGGCCCGATTGTGAACATCATCCACCAGCTAGTGGGCGGCCTGCGCTCCAGCATGGGCTATTTGGGCTGCGCCAATATTGCCGAAATGCACGAAAAGGCCGAGTTTGTGGAAATCACCGCCGCTGGCATGAGCGAATCGCACGTGCACGACGTGCAGATTACCAAAGAAGCGCCGAACTACCACGGGCGCTGATTTGAGTGAGAGGCTACCTGAAAATACGGCTTGCTGTTTTTCAGGTAGCCTGTTTGAGTATCCTGTTCTAACCAAGTAAATGAAGAAATCAGAATAATCGGTACGTTCATTCTAACTTTGATTAATCAAAATATTAGATGAATGGAATTTAATTCTTCTGCTGCCATTGCTTTAAAAGGCTACCTGAAAACGCAATCAGGCATTTTCAGGTAGCCTGCTACTGTTCCCAACAAGATATTTTTCAATAAGATAAGGAAACCCCATGTCTTTTGCCTTTTTCTTCCCCGGCCAAGGCTCGCAGAGCCTGAACATGATGGCCGGTTTCGACGGCAGCGCTGTTGTCCGCCAAACCTTTGAGCAGGCCTCCGCCGCGCTGGGCGAGGATTTGTGGGCGATGATGAACGGCGAAGATGCCGCGCTCATCGGCCAAACCGTCAACACCCAGCCCTTGATGCTGGCCGCAGGCGTGGCCACTTACCGCTCCTACCTCGAAGCGGGCGGCAAAATCCCCGCCGCCGTGGCCGGGCACAGCTTGGGCGAATACAGCGCGCTGGTGGCCGCGGGCAGCCTGGATTTTGCCGATGCCGTGCGCCTGGTGCGCCTGCGTGCCGAGCTGATGCAGTCGGCCGTGCCGCAAGGGCAGGGCGCGATGGCCGCCATTTTGGGGCTGGAAGACGATGCCGTGCGCCAAATCTGCGCCGCTGCCGCGCAAGGGCAGGTGGCCGAGGCGGTGAACTTCAATTCGCCCGGCCAAGTGGTGATTGCGGGCGATGCCGCTGCGGTGGAACGCGCTATGGCCGCAGCCAAAGAAGCCGGTGCCAAACGTGCCCTGCCGCTGCCGGTGTCTGTGCCGTCGCATTGCAGCCTGATGAAGCCTGCCGCCGAAAAACTGGCCGCCGCCCTGCAAAGCGTGGCATTGAACGCGCCGCAAATCCGTGTGATCAACAACGTGGACGTGGCTTCCTACACCGACCCCGCGCAAATCAAAGACGCGCTGGTGCGCCAGCTTTACAGCCCGGTGCGCTGGACGGAAACCGTGGCGCTCCTCGTGCGCGAAGGCATTACCGAATCCGCCGAATGCGGTCCGGGCAAAGTGCTGGCCGGCTTGGCCAAACGCATCGATAAAGCCGCTGTGTGCGCCGCGCTCACTTCGCAGGAAGCGGTGGACGCATTTATCGCCGCCCATTAATTTTCAGGTAGCCTCACACACCTCGGGGCTACCTGAAACCCTATTTCCCACTTAAAAGGAATCCCGATATGCTTACCCAAAATCTCTCTCAGAAAATCGCCTTGGTGACCGGCGCCTCGCGCGGTATCGGAGCGGCCATTGCCGACACGCTGGCGCAAGCCGGGGCAACGGTGATCGGCACGGCCGTTAGCGAAGCAGGCGCGGCTGCCGTTGGCCAGCGCTTGGCACAATGGCAGGGGCATGGCCGCGTGTTGCAAATCACTGAAGAAAACAGCATCGAAAATTTGATTGCCGACATCGAAAAAGAGTTTGGCAAGTTGGATATCTTGGTAAACAATGCCGGTATCACCCGCGACAACCTCTTGATGCGCATGAAAGAAGAAGAGTGGGATGAGATCATGCAGGTCAACCTCAAATCCGTATTCCGCGCCAGCAAAGCCGTATTGCGCGGCATGATGAAGCAGCGCAGCGGCCGCATTATCAGCATCACCTCCGTGGTGGGTGCGATGGGCAATGCTGGCCAGAGCAACTACGCCGCCGCCAAAGCCGGCCTGATGGGCTTTTCCAAATCGCTGGCACGCGAAGTGGGCAGCCGCGGCATCACCGTAAACTGTGTGGCTCCCGGCTTCATCGATACCGCCATGACCCAAGCCCTGCCTGAGGAAGTCCGTGCGGCATTCACCGCCCAAACTTCGCTGGGCAAATTCGGCGAAGCAGACGATGTGGCCGCCGCCGTTTTGTTTCTCGCCTCCGAGCAGGCGCGCTACATCACCGGCCAAACCCTGCACGTGAACGGCGGCATGCTGATGCCCTAAGCCACAGCGCAGTTATATTTTCAGGTAGCCCGAGGCCGTGGCAAACCCCATATTTGAGTGCAGTTCAAAGCGGTAGCATCGCAGAATGCGTAGATAATATTGAAATATTTTTCAAGCGTTCGAGAAGCGCACCGCGCAGAAATGTGCCAAATATGGGGTTTGCCACGGCCTCGACATGCCGCAGGGCGTAAATGGCTACCTGAAAATTTATCTACATTAAAATTCAAATCTTTATCGAGATAACTATGCAACCCACAGTCGAACTCAAAATCCTCAACCCAAAAATGCAAGAACACCTGCCGCACTACGCCACTTCCGGCGCCGCCGGCCTCGATTTGCGCGCCTGTTTGGACGAAGCCGTAGAGCTCCCGCCCGGCAGCACCTATCTTGTGCCCACCGGCATAGCCATCCATCTGGCCGACCCGGCCTACGCCGCCATGTTGCTGCCGCGCTCCGGGCTGGGCCATAAGAACGGCATCGTACTGGGCAACCTGGTCGGCCTGATCGATTCCGACTATCAGGGTGAACTCAAAATTTCATTGTGGAACCGAAGCAGCGAAACGTTCACCATCGAACCGATGGCACGCGTGGCGCAAATGGTGATCGTGCCCGTGCTGCAGCCGCAGTTTAAGGTGGTGGAAGAATTTGCCCAGAGCTCGCGCGGCGAAGGCGGCTTCGGCAGCACCGGGCGGATGTGAAGCAGGTTTGAACAAAGGCTATCTGAAAGCGAATGCGGTGAGTTTTAACTCCGTTGAAGCTGCGCTTTCAGGTAGCTTTTTTATTTGTTTATGCCGTCTAAGCGGCCGCTGAAGCGGCGTTTAGGTTTCCAGAAGGCCCAGCCGCTGCGGGCGCGGATTTCGAGGCTGCCGCCGTGTTCGCCGTCGGTGAGGAGGCGGGCGGCAGGGAGGTGATTGCGTTGCAGGGCGTGCCACAGGGGGGCGAAGAATTGTTCGTCCCATTGTTGCAGGGTGTGGGCGTAGACGTGCGGATCGCCCAGTTCGGCGGCTTGTTGCAGCTCGTCGAGATAGAGGGCGCTGTGTTCGATTGGTGTTTGGCTCTCGGCGGCGCTAGCTTGCCAATCGGGGAGGCTGTCGGGGGCGGGGTGGACTTGCGGGCTGCGGCTGTAGGCGGCCCAGGGGCTGTTGCTGCCGATTAGGGCGGGGGGCTCGGCATGGGTGTCGGGCATTTCGTCCCACAGCCAGAGGGCGTTGATGGGGAGCCTGCCTTCGGCTTGGCGGCGTTGGTTGACGGGGTGTTCGTGCAGCCACATTTGGATTTCGGTTTGGCGTTGCAGCCATTGCCTGCGCTGGGGGCCGACGGCTTGGGGCAGGTCGGCGTGCTGGCCGGTGATGTTGAGGATGCAGGGGGCTTGCCAGGCGGCGGGGCGGGGCAGGCGGATGCTCCACAGCTCGGGGGAAAGGGGGGCGAACTGCCAGCCGTCTTCGCCGCAGAAGGCGTTGAGGCCGTGGCACAGTACTTCGGCTTCTTCGGGGCTGATTTGCAGGCCGCTGCTTTGCAGCTGGGCACTATGCAGGCCGAGTTGCTGGTGCAGGGGGCTGGCGAAGGCGTAGGGTTCGGCGAAGAGGTGGTTGAGCTGCACGCCGAGGTGGGTAAAGCAGAAGTCGGCAGGTGCGGCGGGGGCAGCTTGGAAGCGGCCGAAACGCAGCAGGCGGTTGAGGGCGGGGGTGTGCAGGCTGGGGAGTTCTTCGGGCTGCGGCCAGTTGAGGCCGGGGAGGAATAGGGTGAACATAGGTGTGCGGCGGGTTGTTTTTTTAAAGGGGATATTTTTCAGGTAGCCCCAATCGGGATATGGGCTACCTGAAAAATATCCGGGCTCGGCCAAACGGGCGGTACGGCAGGGGTCTGCTCGCCTTTCGGTGCTTGCGGGCTTGGCTGAAGAATAGGCTACCTGAAAACGGGCGCTGTGAGATTCTGCGGAGCTAAAATTTCAGGTAGCCTCTTGCATGGGCATCAATGCACTTGGTAGCGCTGCAACACGGCGCGGATTTGCGGCAGGGCGGCGCGGGTAGCATCTTCGCCAAGCTTGATGGCGTGGGCTTTTTCATCGAAGCCGCCCACAGCGCCAAGGTGCTGTACCTGCGGTTTGATCACCACGTCGGCTTTGGCCAGCTCGCTGTTGAGGGCCGATGCGCTCATGATGTTGAGGCTTTGGTCGAGATAGGAGAAGAAGCCGCTTTGGCTGATACGGGCGGGCTTGGCGGAAATGTCCACCGCAATCACCACGTTGGCGCCCATCTGGCGGGCGGCAGATACGGGCACGGGGGCGGTGAGGCCACCGTCCACATAGCGCTTGCCGTTGATTACTGCAGGCTGGAACACGTTTGGGATGCTGGCGGAAGCACGCACGGCCTGGCCGGTGTTGCCGCTGCGGAATACCACGCTGCGGCCGGAGTCGAATTCGGTGGCTACGGCGGCGAATTTGCGTGGCAGGTTTTGGATCGGGCGGTTACCCACTTGGCGGTTGATGTAGTTTTGCAGTTTTTCGCCGCGGATAAAGCCGCTGGTGGAGAGGGTTAAATCCACCAAATCGGCGCGTTGCAGGTTTTCGGCTTCGCGCTGCAGGCGGGGGGCGTTCATGCCGGAGGCGTAGAGGCTGCCCACCAGGGCGCCGGCGCTGGTGCCGGTAACAATTTTTACAGGAATATTGTTTTCTTCCAATACCTTAATTACGCCAATATGGGCAAAGCCTTTGGATGCGCCGCCGCCCAATGCCAGGCCGATAACGGCTTGGGGCTTGCGGGTGGCTTTGAGCGGCTGGCGGGAAGGGGTTTGCGAACCACTGCCGCCGAGAAGGCCGCAGGCAGAAAGGGACAAGGCGAGCAGGGAGAGGCCGAGGCTGCGGCGCAATAGGCTGTTCATGAGGAATCCTTTGTTCTTGGGCAGGGAAGGACGATATTGTATAGCAAATTCACGCAACTTTCGCGCTTGCCTTGCGGCAGTTTTATACGGTCTGCGGCTTGCTGCGTAGCATTGGAATTAATTTAATTTGTGGTACGGCTTGAGTGAAGCTGCGGGTTATATAATATAAAAAAGCTACCTGAAAAATGGATGGGCAGATTTCAGGTAGCCCTTTTTCAGGGAATATGCAAAGGAATAATAATATGACTTCAAACGCTTGGCTCTATTGGGCTTTAGCTTCGGCCTTTTTCGCAGCGCTCACGGCGATTTTTGCCAAGTTGGGTTTGCAGGGCATCGATTCGGATTTCGCCACCTTTATCCGTACATTGGTGATCATCGCGGCTTTGGCAGCGTTTCTGAGCTACACCGGCAAATGGCAGGGCGTGGGCGGTTTTTCGGGGCGTAACTGGGCGTTTCTGATTCTTTCCGGCCTGGCCACGGGGGCTTCTTGGCTGGCTTATTTCAAGGCTTTGCAGATGGGAGAGGCTTCCAAAGTGGCGCCGGTGGATAAATTCAGCATCGTGCTGGTGGCGCTGATGGCGGTACTGTTTCTCAAAGAGCGGCCGGCAGCGCAGGAATGGCTGGGGATTGCGATGATTGCCGGCGGGGTGTTGGTGTTGGCTTTGAAGCGATAGTGGATGTAAAGCAAAAGGCTACCTGAACATGAGCTTCGCAGCAATGCGTGGAGCTGGTTTCAGGTAGCCTTATTGTTCCAAACGTTTATTTCGGCAGATAATCCATCGGATTGACGGCTCGGTTGTTTACGCGCACTTCGAAGTGCAGTTTCACGCGGTCGGTGCCGCTGCTGCCCATGGTGGCGATGGTTTGCCCGGCGGATACCTGCTGGCCTTCGCGCACGCTGATTTGGCTGTTGTGCGCGTATGCGGTGAGCATGCCGCCGGTGTGGTTGATGAGGATGAGCTTGCCGTAGCCGCGGATGCCTTCGCCCACGTAGCTCACGCGGCCGGGGGCGGCGGCTTTCACGGGGGTGCCGGCGTTGCCGGCGATATCGATGCCTTTGCTGGAGGAGCCGTTAAACTGGGTGATGATTTCGCCCCACACCGGCCATTGCAGGCTGCTGGGTGCGGCGCTGGTACGCTCGGCAGGGGTGCGCGTTACTGTGCGGTTGGGTGTATTGCTGGCGGATGTGCTGCGGTTGGTGCCGCTGCCCACGCGCAATCGTTGACCCACTTCGAGCTGGGAGGAGTTTTTCAGGTTGTTCCAGGCCATTAGGCGGGAGACGGGTTGGTTGAAGCGTCGGCTGATGCGGTAGAGCGTGTCGCCGCGCTGCACTCGGTAGTATTGATCGCCGGAGGAGGTGCCGGCGCAGGCGGCCATGAGGGCGGTACATAAGAGGGCGGTGCAGGCGGAAGAGAATTTCATGAAGCGCTCCGTGTGATGGGGCAGCTGGGCTACCTGAAAAATGAAAGATACAGCGGGTGTGAGCTAAGCAAATTTGGCATGTGCTCAAGTGTGCTGTAAAGAAGTGCTTCTATCATACTATAGGAAACGGCAGGTAAACAAACCAGCCGGTCGGGCGGCGTTGGTGCGAACAGGGTATGATGTGGCTGTTTGCAAAATATAGCGCGAGGAGAGGGCTATGCCTTCTGCATTCAATCAGCAGGCCGCAACCAATATTTATTGCTTGCTATTTGAGCAATACGAAACGTTAGATTTAATGGGCCCGGTGGAGTTTTTGTTCCGCCTGCCGCAAACTAGATTGAAGCTGACTCTTTCAGGTAGCCTTTGAATGCAGTGGGCTTGGGAAAACTTTGCAAAATACCCGCTTGATTTTATGTATGGCGGGCAGATATAGGGATGGCCGTTGTGCCCTAAGGGATAGCTTTGGATAGAGCCGATTGAATCAGCATCTGTGTGCCGAACCAGCCCCAGTAGATGCGGTGGCGCCAGATGAGGCCGTCTTTGAGCTGCATCAGCTCTAAAATGTCGATTTGCTCGCCATCGGGCGTTTGGCGCGGGTATTCCCACACGAGGAGGTCGCCGCTGGCAAGGTATTGGCCGCTGCGATACCAGCGCACCAATTCGTTGGGGCGGCGGCGGGTGCCTTCTTTGAGGAAGCGGCCGATTTCGGCTTTGCCATGCAGCACGCCGCTGTTTTGATTAAGGATGATGGGCACCAGCGGCGATTCGAGCTCGGCTGCTTCGTGATACAGGGCGAGCAGGGCAGCGGTGTTGCGGCTTTTGGCGGCTTCGTGCCATTGCCGGTAGATTTGTTCGGCGGTCATGATGTTTCCCAGTGTCGGATGCAAAAACCGAATGCTACGCTTGCTGAAGCTTGTAGGCTACCTGAAAAAGAGTGGAGCGAATTTCGCTAGAATAAGCGGAACGAATTTCGTTAAAACGATGCTTTGGTGTTGAGTTTCTGCGAAGCTAAAATCATTTCTTTGTTTGAAAAGGAAAAAACGATGCGTTACCTTGGAATTTGGCTCTTGCTGCTGGCGGGGGCGGAAGCGGCTTCGATTGTGATGGTGGCCGAGCGGCTTGGCGGAATGCCTACGCTGTTGCTGATGGTGTTGTCGTTTATGGTCGGCATGGTGATGCTGCGCAACTTGGGTTTTTCTTCGGTGATGCTGGCCGGCTCGCTGTTTAATAATCAGGGCGAGGTGTCGTTTTACCAATTGCTGTGGCCGCTGCGCTATATTGTGGCGGCGCTGCTGTTGATGTCGCCCGGTTTTGTGTCCACTGCTTTGGCTTTGCTGCTGATGCTGCCGATTAAGGGCGGTCCGGCGGCGGTGCGGCCCAACCAGATGGGGCAGAACTACCGATCTTCCGGCTACGGTGCGGACGGCGACATCATCGACGGCGAGTTTGAAACCGTGCGCCCGCAAGAGGAGCGTGAAGAAACCCGCTTGCTGGAACAGCACGATTACAAGCCGCCGCAATAAGGCTGATTAACCTCAAAAGGCTACCTGAAAATCGATACAAAGATTTCAGGTAGCCTTTCGCTTATCCGCCGCGCGTGTACAATACGCCTTTTCCCGCAACAGCAAACCAGCAACATGAAACCGAACAGCCTCACGCAGCGCCCCATCGGCGTATTCGATTCCGGCGTCGGCGGGCTCACCGTGGTGCGCGCGCTGATGGAGCGGCTGCCCAACGAAAACATCGTTTATTTCGGCGACACCGCCCGCGTGCCCTACGGCGTGAAATCGCGCAGCACCATCGAAACCTACACCGCGCAAATCGTTGAATTCTTAATGCAACACGATGTGAAAGCGCTGGTGATTGCCTGCAATACCATCGCCGCCGTGGCCGGTGCCAAAGTGCGGCAAACCGCCGGCGGTATGCCCGTGCTCGACGTGATTGCCGCCGGTGCGCAAGCCGCGCTGGCTACCAGTCGCAACGGCCGTATCGGCATCATCGCCACGTCCACCACTGTCAATTCCAACGCCTACGCCCGCGCCATCCACGCGCAAAACCCGCAGGCGCGCGTGCCCTCCCAGGCCTGCCCGCTGTTGGTGCCGCTGGTGGAAGAAGGCTGGCTTGAGCACGAAGTTACCCGCCTCACCGTGCGCGAATATCTCAAGCCGCTGCTCGCCGAAGACATCGACACCCTCGTGCTCGGCTGCACCCACTACCCCCTGCTCAAACCCCTTCTGCAAAGCGAAGCTCCGCATCTGGCGCTGGTGGATTCCGCGCTCACCACCGCCGAAGCTACTGCTGCCGCCTTGGCCGAAGCCGGCCTGCTCAACCCCAGCCAAACCCCCGCCGACTACCACTTCTATGTGAGCGATATCCCCCTGCGCTTCCAAACCATCGGCGAGCGCTTCCTCGGCCGCAGTTTGGAGCAGATTGAGATGATGCGGCTCGGCTAGTGCCAACTCATTTTCAGGTAGCCTCTCCCATCCGCAAAGGCTACCTGAAAGCGGGCAGAGCGGGCTTGCGCCAAACACGGCGGCTGCTGGATACGCCCCGCCTGTGCGGCAATGCACGGAGCAAGGCAGCAGCCTGAAACCCCCAAAACCCTCCCACGGAGAAAACCATGATGCACAAACGTTATTTTCTGCTTCCCCTATTGTTACTGGCCGCCTCCGGCGCATGGGCTTGCTACGACGGCGCAGGTTCGGGGAGATGCGGCCCGTACGGCCTGCCCCCCGGATCGGGCGCATATGTCCCGCCCCCCAGCTACACCCCGCAAATCTACGAGCCTCCGCAAATCTACGTACCCCCGCCGCCTGCGGTTTACAATATGATGTCCAACCCGCCACCGATCCGCGAAAGCCGCTACGGCGCGGTTGCCGTTTATTTCACTAATAGCTTATGGGATAGTCGCAAAATGTTTGCCTCCGTCCACGGTATTAACTCAGCGCAAAGAGCCAGACAAATGGCCTTACAGGCGTGCAACCGCAAAAGCGGCCGCACCTGCAAAATCTATTTTGACTACGCCAACCAATGCGCCAGCGTAGTGATAGGTCAAAGTTCCAAAGGCTTAGAAGCGTTTCCCGGCCTTTCAACGCAGCGCGGCCAGGCAGCGCTGGACGCCATGCAGAAATGCGAAGCCGCCAATGCCAAAGACTGCGAGTTTGTCATGGTGGAAGAATGCTCCCTGCCCATATATTGACGCCCCGCAAACGCCGGCCAATTGAAACAATGTCTGGCATCCATGCCCGACCTGCAAACCGCAGTTACCAAGCGCCAAGGCTACCTGAAAGCGGGCAGAGCGGGCTTGCGCCAAACACGGCGGCTGCTGGATACGCCCCGCCTGTGCGGCAATGCACGGAGCAAGGCAGCAGCCTGAAACCCCCAAAACCCTCCCACGGAGAAAACCATGATGCACAAACGTTATTTTCTGCTTCCCCTATTGTTATTGGCCATCTCCGGCGCATGGGCTTGCGACCCCGCCCAAGGAACAGGGCAGTGTGGTTATCAAGGATATGGCGGTGTTTATAGCACCTACGGTGAAGCACAAGATTCCTATCGGAATGCCTATCCCCAGCCAACCTATGTGCCCCAACAAATCTACGTGCCTCCGCCAACACCCCAGGTCTACACCCCGCCGCCGATCCGCGAAAGCCGCTACGGCGCAGTGGCCTATTATGAAAATC
>NZ_KV804551.1:131789-133006 GCF_001811325.1 Eikenella sp. HMSC071B05
GCCAGACAAATGGCCTTGCAGGCGTGCAACCGCAAAAGTGGCCGCACCTGCAAAATCATTTTTGACTACACCAACCACTGCGCCAGCGTAGCAACGGGCAACGTTGCAGCAGGTCAAAGGCTGTTCGCCGAATTTGCACCGCAGCGCGGCCAAGCAGCACTGAAGGCCATGCAGAGCTGCCTCGACGCAAATGCCAAAGGCTGCGAGTTTGTTATGCAGGAAGAATGTTCCCTGCCCATATATTGACGCCCCGCAAACGCCGACCAATTGAAACAATGTCTGGCATCCATGCCCAACCTGCAAACCGCAGTTACCAAGCGCAAAGGCTACCTGAAAGCGTAGCTTCAACGAAGTTAAAACAAACGAAGTGAGTTTCAGCGAAGCTAAAATGTAGAAACCAGTAGCGTTGTTTACAGCAAGCGTAGCCCGCATAATGTAGGGTGTGTGGCGCAGCCACGCACGCGGCTTCCAACCGTAAAGGCTACCTGAAAGCGGGCAGAGCGGGCTTGCGCCAAACACGGCGGCTGCTGGATACGCCCCGCCTGTGCGGCAATGCACGGAGCAAGGCAGCAGCCTGAAACCCCCAAAACCCTCCCACGGAGAAAACCATGATGCACAAACGTTATTTTCTGCTTCCCCTATTGTTATTGGCCGCCTCCGGCGCATGGGCTTGTTACGACCCCGCAGGTTCTGGGCAATGCGGCCCGAACGGCATCGGGCCGCGCAACCCCGGCGGCTACGGCTCGGGCAGCTACTCCCCGCCAACCTATGTGCCCCCACCCATCTATGTACCCCCGCCGGCACCCCAGACCTACACCCCGCCGCCGATCCGCGAAAACCGCTACGGCGCAGTGGCCTATTATGAAAATCCTAACGGCAACAAATGGAACAGCAGAACCATGTTTGCCTCCGTCCACAACATCAGCTCAAAGCAAAGAGCCAGACAAATGGCCTTGCAGGCGTGCAACCGAAAAAGCGGCCGCACCTGCAAAATCATGTTTGACTACACCAACCACTGCGCCAGCGTAACGACAGGAGCAGATGCCAAAGGCCAACAGCTGTTCGCCGAATTTGCACCGCAGCGCGGCCAAGCAGCACTGAAGGCCATGCAGAGATGCCTCGACGCAAATGCCAAAGACTGCGAGTTTGTTATGCAGGAAGAATGCTCCCTGCCCATATATTGATGCCCCGCAAACGCCGACCAATTGAAACAATGT
>NZ_KV804551.1:133106-185782 GCF_001811325.1 Eikenella sp. HMSC071B05
AACCTGCAAACCGCAGTTACCAAGCGCAAAGGTTACCTGAACACCCGGCTTCACCGAAGTTCAAACCGCTAACTTTTTGCCAACCCGTTCACAACCCCACGCCATGAAAAACATCGTCATCTTCATCTCCGGCCGCGGCAGCAATATGCAGGCCGTTGTTCAGGCCGACATCCCCGGCACCCGCGTCGCCGCCGTGCTCTCCGACAACCCCGACGCCGCCGGGCTTCAATGGGCCGCCGCGCAAGGCATCTCCACCTTCGCCCGCCGCGCCCGCGATTTCGCCAGCCGCGCCGATTTCCACCGCGCCATGTTCGAAGCCGCCGAGCAATATCGGCCCGACCTCGTGTTGCTCGCAGGCTACCTGAAAATCCTGCCGCCCGAATTTTGCGCGCATTATCAAGGCCGCCTCATCAACATCCATCCCTCTCTGTTGCCTGCCTTCCCCGGCCTGCACACCCACCAACGCGCTATCGACGAAGGCTGCCGCCTCGCCGGCTGCACCGTGCACTTCGTTACCGCCGAGCTCGATTGCGGCCCCATCATCGCCCAAGGCGCCGTGCCCGTGTACGATACCGACACCGCCGATACCTTGGCCGCACGCGTGCTGAAAATCGAACACCAACTGCTGCCGCAAGCCGTGGCCGACTTCGCCGCCGGCCATCTGAGCATCCACGGCAAACGCGTACACAACCGGCGCACCGCAGGCGAAGCCGGGCAAAACTAACGGAGAAAATCAATGAGCTATCTGGTTTATTTACTAAACGACCAAGCTCCCGGCCAACCCAAAATCCTCGACAGTTTCAACGACACCGCCCGCCTGTTGAAAGAGCAGTTCCAGCTCGAAGCCTGCAATGATGCCGAGGGCAATTTCATCTGCTTCGCCCCGCCCACAAACGCCGACAGGCTACCTGAAAACGAGCCAGACGAAGACACCGCTATTTTCTACAGCCACAACGAGCAGGAAGGCGGCAGCCTGTGGCTGAAAAATCCAAGCGAAAGCCAGCTGCAATTGTTGCTAGACATCATGCTGGCGCCCAACGACGGCAGCTATGTGCTTGGCGATGCGGGCGAAAGTTACTGTGTAAAAAAAGGCGCGGTGGTTTATACCGAACCGCCTGCAACAGAACCACCTTCTGGCTGGCGGGGTAAAGCCCTCCAATTTTGGTATTCTTGGGGCTTCTCGATGACTTTGCTCATCCTGTTTGTGCTGCTGCAAATCATCTTATATCGCCTCGGCTGGTTGTAACGGCAGGCAGGGTTGGTGCTGCATATTGGTATATAGCAAGCCGCCCGCTGTTTATTTTTCAGGTAGCCTCCCCGCAAGAGGCTACCTGAAAGTTTTTGGGCGGCTATTTTGCCGCATTCCCCGCCGCCAGCAGATACCGCTATAATCCATCCAAGTAATAATCTAATCAAACTATTTTGGCGAAGCCCGCTGTGTTCGCTTTCAGGTAGCCTGTGCGCTGCCGCCCAAACGAGGTGTGATATGGCTTTTGTCGTAACCTTATTGCTGTTGATGTTCGGTGCTTTTGTGGTGATGCTGTTCCAAACGAGGATGCAGCAGCAGGAGATGGCCGAACAGCTATCGCGCTTGCAGAAAGAAGTGGAACAGCTGCGCCGCCGCCAGCCCCTGCGGGAGCAAAGGCTGGCTGAAAGTGAAAGTAGCGAGCTGCGCCAAAGCGATCAGGCTGTGCCTCAACACCTTGGGCAGGCCGGGCTTCAGCCCAATGCGCCTAGTGCGCCGCAGCCTGATTTCAGCGGCTGGCCGTACAACCCGAATGTGCCCACTTCAGCTGCTTCGGGCGCATCGCAGCCGAGTGTTGCTGCGTTTGATGCCATTCCTTCTGCGGCAGCCAGCCCGGCTCAATCAGCGCATCTGGCTGCCCATTACCAACCGGCAGAAACGGCGGTACATCCGCTTCCTGTCCAATCTGGTCAACCTAGCCAATCCACATTCGAACAACCTGCTGCGCCTGCGTTTTCAGGTAGCCTCACGGCTGCTGCATCGGCAGCGGGGGAAAAGGTGCCGCCTGCTCCGGCAGCGCAGCCTGCTCCTGCCGCACGGCAGCCTGAAGCGGCTGTTGAGGAACATGGCGTGATGCCGGGCAGCCGACCGGGCACGGTGAGAATCCGCAAACGGGGGTCGGCGCAAACCGCAGCCCAAACGCCTGCACGCACTCCGGCTCAAGCAGCGATGGCGGCGCAAAGCCAAGCTCAAACGACTGCCCAATCACCGGCCGATCAATCCGCCCAGCGGCGCCGCGTTGCCCGCCCGGCTGAGCGGGAGGAAAGCGCATTTGCTCCGCTGATCGATTGGCTGATGCACGGCAACCTGCTGCTGAAAACCGGCGTGGTGGTGCTGTTTTTGGGGCTGGTGTTCCTGCTGCGCTTTGCTTCGGAGCGGATTCATGTGCCGATTGAAATGCGCTATCTGAGCGTGATGGGCTCGGGTTTGGCGGCTGCCGTGTCGGGTTGGTTTTTGCAACGCCGCCGCCGCGAATATGGCCTGATTTTGCAAGGCTTCGGCATGGCGGTGATGTATCTGACCACGCTAGCGGCGGTGAAGCTGCACCCGCTGCTGCCTGCGGGCACGGCTTTTGTGCTGATGGTGGGGCTGGTGTGCGCAATGGCGGCGCTGGCGGTGCGGCAAGATGCGAAAATCATGGCGCAAGTGGCGCTTATCGGCGGTTTGGCCGCACCGATTCTGGTGAGCGATGGCAGCGGCAGCCATGTGGTGCTGTTCACTTATCTGGCGCTGCTCAACACCGGCGTGGCGGCAATCGCCCGCTTCAAAACTTGGCGCAGTCTGAACCTTATCGGCTTTATCGGCAGCCTGTTTATTGCCGTGATGTGGGGCTCTGCGGAATACACGGGCGAGTATTTCGCCAGCACCGAGCCTTTCCTGATTTTCCACTGGTTGCTCTACACGCTCTTGGCCTGCCTCTACGCGCTGCACCGGCGCGATGAGGCCGATGAGGCAGCCGTGCCGGATAACGCTGGGTTGGACGAACTGATTGATAGTTTGGTACGCCACGGCATGACTATCGGCGCGATAGACGGCACGCTGCTGTTCGGCTCGGCCGTGTCGGCGTTTGTGCTGCAATATCATATGCTGCCCGAGGGCGGCCATTGGTCGGCGGGCGCGGCACTGGGTTTTGCTGCGGTATATGCCCTGCTGGCCGGGGTGTTTACCGGCAGCCGCGATTTCCCGCTGTTGCGCCAAGCGTTGGCGGCGCTTTCGCTCGTGTTCGCCACCCTGGCGGTGCCGCTGGCCTTTGAGCAGGCGGCCACGGTGTCGTTGTGGTCGCTGGAGGCTGGGCTGGTATATGTGTTTGCACTGCGCCAGCAGCGGCCGCACACGCGGTTTTTGGCGGTGGTGGTGTATGCGCTGTCGCTGGGTGCATTGCTGTTTGGCGGCGAATTGGGCTGGCAGGTTGTGAGCGAAGAAAATGTGCCGCTGCTGGTTGGCCCGTTGGTGCCCACATTGGCGACGGCCTCGACCGGTCTGGCCATGTATGCCGCTTGGCTGCGTTGGCGCTGCCGCGGTTCGGCCTATTGGGAAAGCTGTGCCCAGCGCGGCGCTTTGGGCGCAGGCCTGCTGCTTGCAGGGCTGCTGCCGCTGATGTGCCTGCCGCGCCATTGGGCAATGGTGGCTTTGGCCGCATTGGCCTGGGCGGCGGTGCGGGTGCAGGCGGTGTTGCAGGATGCGTTTGCGCCCAACCCGCTGGCCGCACTTTCAGGTAGCCTCTCCGATGAAGGCGGGGCAGACGAAGATGCGGATGAGGCAGACGAATTCGCCTGGCTGCCCGGCAGCGGTTTGTTTGCAGTGGCCGCGGTAAGCTGGGGGATGCTGGCGATGCTGTTGCTGGCAGTTGTGTCCGGCGGGGAAGGCTGGCTGTCCACCATCTGCTGCTTTGCCGCCACGCTATTGTTGGGTGCGTCGGCCTACGCTTTGCACCGCCAGGGTGAGGCATGGCTACCTGAAAATGAACCCGGTGCGCTTCTGCGCGGCAAACACAGGCGCAGCAGGCAGCAGCACGATACCGCGTTTCCACTCCCTCTGCTGCTGCACCAAGCTGCCGGCTGGTTGCTGCTCGGCTTGGCATTCTTGGGCACGATACTCTCTTCGGTCAACCTGCTGCACCATCTGCCGGAAAGCCTGGCCGGCAGCGCCCCGCTGTGGACTTTGCCGTTGCCCTTCGCGTTGTGGACGGCGGCAGCCTGGCTGCTCGATTGGCGGCAGGGCAGGCGCACTGCGCTTTTGCTGGTGCCGCTGCTGATTCCGAACGCCATGCTGCTGTTTGGCGGATTGAGCCGTGCCGATTTGGTGGCGCACGCGCTTTCAGGTAGCCTCATGCACCTGGCGCTGGCTGCCTTGTTGGCATGGGTTTTGCGCCTGCAAGGCTTCCGTTCGCACGATACCGAACGCGGCTGGAGCATGGCGGCGTTTGCGCTGTGGGCGGCTTCGGCCACCGCCTTCTGCGGCATCCTTGCCGGCGAAATACTGGGCGGCGTGTGGGGGCAAATCGGCTGGCTGGCGCTGCCGCTGGCGTTGTGGCTGCTGCTGTATCTGGGGCGGGAACGTGCCGCATTGCGCCCCTATGCGGCCGCCTGCTCGCTGCTGTGCGGCGGCTACGCCCTGATGTGGCTGGTGGCAAACAATGCGCTCGAGCCGCGCACTGTGCAACCCTTCACCTACTTGCCGCTGCTCAATCCGATGGATTTGGCCGGGCTGTTGGTGGGGGCGCTGTGGCTGCGCTGCGTTGATTTGTGGCAGGAAGAATTTGAGCTGGAAAGCGAGGGCCTGCGGCTGCACCTGGCCGGTTCGGTGCTGCTCGGCCTCACCCTGGTGAGCGGCGCGGTGCTGCGCCTGTGGTATTTCTATATGGGCGTGGAGTGGACGCTGCACGGCATCATGGCTTCCTTCAGCCTGCAGGCGGCGCTGTCGATCGTGTGGGCATCCGCTGCCATCGGCCTGATGGTGTCCGGCCACCGCTTGGGGCGTCGCATCCGTTGGATGGCCGGTGCCGGGCTGATGGGCGTGGTGGTGCTGAAGCTGTTTACGGTGGAACTGGGTGGCAGCGGCGGCATCGCCCGCATCGTGTCATTTATCGGCGTGGGGCTGCTGCTCCTGCTGGTGGGCTGGTTCGCACCCGTGCCGCCGAAGGAGGGGGAGGATTAGCAGGGTGGAGGCTACCTGAAAAGTGAGGCTCCGGTGAAGTGGAAATACAGTGCAGCAGTGTTTCTGGTCAGCTGATAGTTTTCAGGTGGCTTGATTGAATGCTGATGTGTGGCTTGTTGTTAGTGAAAGAGAGATAAACTGTGGAAGAAATTGATCTGCTTTTTTTTAGAATGAAACGGCTTATGAATATCAATGAACCGTTTGAAGATCGGCATCGTTACCTATTGGATCGTCTCAGTCATGTCGGTGCGCCGTTTGGATTAAAAGGTGTGGATTTAAGCAGCTTAAAAATGCCACATCGCGAACAGCAAAAGCCATATGTTAAATATAAGCATCCTGATACGCCGCGTGTGTCTCAATGGTATGAGTATGAAAGACGTGTTGATTACGGAAGACCAGAACTTGATGAATGTTATTTCAGCGGGATAGACAAAATATGGTATGAGTTCAAGCCTGGCTATAAAAAGGTAAATTTTCATGATGTGGCTTATAGCCACTTCCCACAAGTGATTGAAATTTTCGAGCCACGAGCAGCTGAAAATTTTTATGCTGGTTACGCTATTTATTATGAAGAAGGATATCGCCCAGGTGAATCGCCGACTTTTGATTCCAGCGGCTTTTCTATTTCCATTGTTCCTGCCTACAACGATTTAAGGGCCCGCGGCATCACCCCTAACGGCCGCAACAATATCTACACCCTCAGCCCCGCCTGTTATTGGGATAAGGACCTGTGCCAAACCGCCTTGGGCTACGGCCGCGACGAAGTCATCCGCCGCCTTGCAGGGAAAGTGCCCGATGTGCGCCCGCTGGCTGATGGGGTGTACATCATCTTCAACGACAACCCCTTGCTCTCCTTCGATGACTTCCTCGCCATCCAGCACACTTTCAAGCCGATACTTGGTTTGCAATAGGCAGGACTGATGAAAGGCTACCTGAAAATTTCAGGTAGCCTTTTTAATGCCGCAAGAGTCTAGTGCAATGCTTGCCACACTTTCAGTGCATCAGCGGTGGCTTTCACGTCGTGAACGCGCAGGATGGCGGCACCGCGTTCCGCGGCATAGAGGGCAGCGGCTACGCTGCCGTGGATGCGTTGTGCAGGGTCGGCCTCGCCAGTGATTTCGCCGATCATGCGTTTACGCGATACGCCGATGAGCAGGGACAAGCCGGTTTGTGCTTGCAAATCGGGCAGGTGGCGCATGAGTTGGATATTGTGTTGGAGGTTTTTGCCGAAGCCGATGCCGGGGTCGAGTACGATGCGTTCGGAGCGGATGCCGGCGGCTTGGCCGGTTTGGGCACGGGCTTTCAGGTAGCCTGCCACTTCGGCCACCACATCTTGGTATTGCGGGTTGTTTTGCATGGTTTCGGGCAGCCCCTGCATGTGCATTAGGCATATGCCGGTGTCGGGGTGGGCGGCGAGCAGTTCGATAGCACCGCTGTCTTCTAGGGCGGATACGTCGTTGATGATGTCGGCCAGGCCATTACCGAGCAGGCGTTGCATAATGGCGGTGCGGCGGGTGTCCACGCTGAGGGGGACGTCCCATTTGATGATTTCGCTCACGATGGGTTGCAGTCGTGCCCATTCTTCTTCGGGGGAGACGTGGGCGGCACCGGGGCGGGTGGATTCGCCGCCGATATCGAGAATGTGTGCGCCTTCGGCCAGCAGGCGTTCGGCATGGGCGAGGGCGGCGCTACTGCTGCGGGAGTAGGTGCCGCCGTCGGAGAATGAATCGGGGGTGAGGTTGATGATGCCCATGATTTTGGGCGTGGATAAATTGATGCGGAAACGCCCGGCTTGCCAGGTGGGTTGTGTCATGTGAGGCTACCTGAAAAAGAGGGAAAATAGGATTATAAGCCTGCGTTGTGTAAAGGTCTTCTTTGCTGTGCTAGATAGCGGAAATAGGGTGGGTGCGGTGTGTTTGAAACAAAAAATAGCTGAAAAAATAGTGTTATGTAGTGAAAAAGATTGGCTGCATGGGTAGTGCTTTTTGTGCATAGATTTTTGATTTTTATTGATTATTTTTCTATTGAAAAGAGGGGTGTGGGGCTTGAGCGTATGTGCTTGAAGCAGCTATGTATCAAATGCATACAATTATGTCGGTGTTAATATTTACTTTGAAAAGCAAAAGGCATATACTGCGATTCAGTGTTGGACATGGCAGAAAAGCTTTTCTAGCCAGCTGCCTAGTTTGGTTCACTAAGAGAAGTAGGTGATATTTTTGGGATAATAAAGCCTGCCAAACCTTCCTGAGTTACAAAATAGAGAGTATGAATTAGTTTCGGGAAGTATGAACTGTTTGTTTTTATTTTGTTTTTGTGGAGATCTTGTAGAAAATGAATTACGATAAAACCGTAGCGGAAATGCTGAACGTGGATGGTGCCCTGGCTGCCGCAGTAGTGGATTACTCCAGCGGCATGTTGTTGGCCGGTGGCGGTAGCCCTTCCATTGATTTGGAAATTGCCGCCGCAGGCAACACTGAGGTGATGCGTGCCAAAAACAAAACCATGCAGATGCTTGGCCTGAAAGATGAAATCGAAGACATCCTGATGACTTTGGGCACTCAATACCACCTGTTGCGTCCGCTGCCCCGTCATGATGGTCTGTTCCTGTACTCTGTATTGGACAGAAGCAAAGCTAACTTGGCTTTGGCTCGCCGTTCTCTGATTAACGCTGAGCGCAACATGGGCTAATTGCCATATTCGAAACCGGCTGTCTGATAGACCAGGCAGCCGGTTTTTATTATTTACTGCTCCTAGTATGGTGCGGGAAAAATACAACAATCCTCCTGCCTTTTCTGCCATGCACTTGCCTCAGCTAGTATCCGGCCGCTACTATGCGCGGGTTTTCATTATTTATTCACCACTGCAAAGAAAGGAGCTGGCTATGCCGTACACTTCAATCCTCCGTTCAATCCTTTGCAGCTCAGAAGCCTAAGGCCATTCCCTTTTTCTGTGCCGCCCGCTTCGGGCTGCTTTCTCCCTATTCTGCAAACTGCATTTGATGCGCTGTTTTCCCGCGCCTGCCGTTTGCATTCTGCGGATAAATTTATTTGCCGTTTCAATCTATTGCCACCGTGTTCACGCGTGCTTGGCAGAGCTGTGCGCAAACGGATTTATCCGCCGCAAGAAAGTACATTATGGGCACACAAAATCCCCAAATCATTTCTGAAAACATTGTTTTAATAGCCGATTCAAATACCTGGGTTGAAGGCAACGCCATTCAACAACTCCAAACCACTGCCCGCCTGCCGCAGATGCGCCGGGTGGCCGGCATGCCTGATTTGCACGCCGGACGAGGTTATCCCGTCGGTGCGGCATTTTTCAGCCTTGGCCGTTTTTATCCCGCGCTCATCGGCAACGATATCGGCTGCGGCATGGCGCTGTGGCAAACCGATTTGCACACACACAAAGCCAAACCCGCCAAGCTGGCCAAACAGCTCGGTAGCATCGATACACCGTTAGGCGAAAATTGGCAGGAGCGGATTAACTCAATCCTGCCGCAGCATCCTTTTCAGGTAGCCTTAGGCACCATCGGCGGCGGCAACCATTTTGCCGAACTGCAAACCGTAGATACCGTTTACCGCCCTGAAAGGCTACCTGAAAACTTCGATACCGACTGCCTGCAATTGCTCGTGCACAGCGGCTCACGCGGGCTCGGCCAGCAGGTCTTACGTCGCCATGTGGACGCGCACGGCCATCAAGGGCTACCTGAAAACAGCCCCGAAGCTGCCGCCTATCTGGCCGAACACGACGATGCGCTGGCCTTTGCCCGCGCCAACCGCCTGCTGATTGCCGAGCGTATGCTGGAGCGTTGGCATGCCGAAGGCCGCTGCCTGCTTGATGTGCACCACAACTTCCTGCAACAGGCCGAAATCGGTGGCGAAACCGGCTGGCTGCACCGCAAAGGCGCCACCCCATCCGACTGCGGCCTGGTGCTGATTCCCGGCTCTCGTGGCGACTACAGCTATTTAGTCGAACCGGCCGCCGATTGCAGTATCGCCCTCAATTCGCTCGCCCACGGCGCCGGCCGCAAATGGCAGCGCGGCGAATGCAAAGGCCGCCTGTCGCACAAATACAGTGCCGACAGCCTACGCCGCACCGCCTTCGGCAGCATCGTGGTGTGTGCCGACAAAGCCTTGATTTTTGAAGAAGCCCCACAAGCCTACAAAAATATCGACAGCATCATCGAAGCCATGCGGCAGGCCGGCCTGATCGAGCCGATAGCCCGCCTCAAGCCGGTGCTCACCTACAAAACCAACGGCGGCTGCGGGGAGTGATGGCATGAAAATCATCAGCAAATTTAAAGACTTCTACGACCACAAAGTAGCCAAATACGGCATCGACCCCGTACTGGTATTCGACCGCCGCCAGCCGCCAGATGCCGAAATCCTGCGCGGCCTGCCCAAACCGCCTGCCGAATGGCAGCAGGAATTTGGCAGTTATGCCGTGATATCCGAACTGTATATCGGCAACCTGCGCGTGTTTCTGTTTGCTGCCGATAAGCAGGTATACAGCTCATACGACATCGATACCGTGTATCTGCAACACCGCCGCCACCGCTTTCCCCTGAGTATGGTTCGCTTTCTCGACGGCAGCGAATACTGCCTGCCGCAATGCCATAACTACTATTGGCCGGGGTATTGCCACTTCCAAACGCCCGACTTCAGCCCCCGCCGCTGCAGCCGCAGCCATCCCATAATCGCCAAATACCGCCATACGCCGCTTCTGCTCGCCTATTATGCCGACCCCAACCGGCCCACCCGGCTCGACAGCCGCCAAGATTTTGCCGAAAACCCGCAGCTCTCCGGCCTCGGCGTGTATATCGATCCCGATATCGTGTGGCAGCACCTTTGCGAATACCTCTCGCAGCTTAAAAGCGAGGCCGAAACCAGTCCGCCTGTACCAGATAAAGACAAAATCGGCAACAAAGGTTTCGATGCCAAGCATTCGTTCCGGCCGAAGATGAAAAGGAAGTAAACCATGATTTATCTGCAAATTTCCATCGCCCAGGGTCCGGCTGAATGTCAGATGTTTGGCCGCTTCGCCCTGCAAAAAATCCTGCGCGAGGCCGAAGCGGCAGGCGTGGAGGCCGAAATATTGGAAGAAACCTCGAGCAAACACGGCATCCTCTCTGCCGTGCTCAAGCTCTCCGGCAGCCGTGCCGAAAGCCTGGCCGCAAGCTGGCAGGGTACGCTGCAATGGGTGTGCCCCAGCCCGCTGCGGCTGCAGCACCCGCGCAAAAACTGGTATATCGGCGTGTTCAGGCTACCTGAAATTCCAGCGCTGCCGGAAAACGAAGGCATCGAATTCCAAACCTGCCGCGCCGGCGGCAAAGGCGGGCAGCACGTGAACAAAACCGAATCCGCCGTGCGCGCCGTCCACCTCGCCAGCGGCATCGCCGTGCGCGCCGAGGGCGAGCGCAGCCAGCACGCCAACAAAAAACGCGCGCTGGAGCTGCTCGCGCTCAAACTGGCCGAACACCACCAAACCGCCCTGCGCCAGCATGCCGCCGATGCGCACAAATCGCTCTACCAAGTGGAGCGTGGCAACCCGAGGCGGGTGTTTAAGGGGGAAGATTTCCGCGAACAGAGGTGATAGTGTGGATGGTGCGGCTTAGTCGGACCAATACAGTTCCGGTTTAGAATAAATTCACACTAGCAGGCTACCTGAAAGTTTCAGGTAGCCTTTTTTAAGCGAGCTTAGCCATCAGGCAACAGTGCCACGTCGTTGCTGGTGTTGGCTTGTTTTCAGGTAGCATATAGTTAGCTCTATCAGATGGAAAGTGTATCGACTGCTTAGTTGGAGCTTATCCAGCTTGCCGCTGTCAACTGCAAACGCGGTATCATCCCTAATTATGTTCAGGTAGCCTCCCATTTAAGCCGTCAGGCTACCTGAAAAACCATCCGGAGATTCATCATGCCCAGCCGTACCGACCGCCTGCTCAAACTCTTGCAGCTTCTACGTGCCAGCCGCCATCCGAAAAGTGCGCGGCTGTTGGCGCAGGAGCTGGGCATCAGCGTGCGCTCGGTGTATCGTGATATCGATACCTTGCGCGGGCAGGGCGCGGTGATTGGCGGCGAAGCGGGCGTGGGCTTCGTGTTGCAGCAGGATTGCAATCTGCCGCCGCTGATGTTTAGCGAAAACGAGCTGGAAGCGCTGATGCTGGGCATGCGTTGGGCGGCGGCGCATGCCGATGGCGAAATGGCTGAGGCGGCGCGCTCGGTGTTGGGCAAGGTGCACGCGGTGTTGCCGGCACGCCTGGCCGAGCAGGCGGCGGCGCATGCGGTGTATCCGATGGGCGGTACGGCGTATGGGAGCGGCGAAGGGCAGGTGTTGGCACTGGTGCGGCAGGCTTTGCGGCAGGAAACGGCGCTCAGCTTCAGCTACACAGATTTGCAGGGGCGAGCCAGTAATCGCACGGTGTGGCCGGTGGCGTTGGGCTATCTGGACGAAGTGCGGCTGTTGGCGGCTTGGTGCACGTTGAGGCAGGCATTCCGCCATTTCCGCTGCGACCGCATCACGCAAGCCCAAACCGGCGCGGCTTATCCGATGCCGCATCGGCTGTTACTGCAACGCTGGCGGCAGCAGGAAGGGCTGGATTTGAGTGCGTTTGATTTGAGCCGCTAGTGTTGATTTCGTTTCAGCGATGGTTTTGGCTGCTGACAAAAACTGACACAGCCATGGCGTATCATGGCGGCACTTCAGGCTACCTGAAAGCACAATCAACTGTTTTAAAAGGAAATATCATGAGCAAAATCACCCTCTATACCGTGCACCCTTCGCGCGGCAACAATGTACGCTGGATGCTGGCCGAATGCGGCGCGGATTACGACACTGTAGCGCTGGATTACTCGCAGCTCAAAGAGGCGGATTATTTGGCCATCAACCCGATGGGCAAAGTGCCCGCCATTAAGCACGCCGGACAAGTGATTACCGAGCTGCCCGCCATCCTCACCTATCTGGCCGAGCTTTTCCCCGAAAAAAGGCTGATCCCGGCTGCGGGCACGCCGGAGCGCGGGCAATACTACCGCTGGCTGTGGTTTGGTACGCAACTTGAATACGCCATCCTCGACCGTTGGCAACAAGTGCCGCAGAGTGAAGAGCGCCGCCGCGCGATCGGCTACGGCGATTTCGATACTGCGTTACACACCCTGAAAACCCTGCTGGCCGACGGCCGCGAATACGCCCTGGGGCAGTATTTTAGTGCGCTTGATTTATACTTGAGCGGCCTCTTGGCCTGGGGCATGTTTCGCACCCAAGTGGTGCCAAACGTGGAGCCGTTTGCAAGCTATATGCAGCGGCATTTGCAACGGCCGGCAGCGAGGGAGGCACAAGAGTAGGGAGTAAGTACGCAAAAGGCTACCTGAAAGTGGAGCGGAGTTTGCTGAAGCTAACTTTCAGGTAGCCTTTATAGCAGGCGTGTGATACAGAACTTTCATGGTCAGATCAGCAAGCAGAAGGAGGGTAGGATCGCGTACAACTGTATTGCTGAGATGAGGCTGCCTGAAATGAGATTGCCTCATCCGTTATAATCCTTATCTTCCTTATTCACACCTCCCGCCATGCCTGCCGCCCGCAAAATCATCCACATCGATATGGACGCGTTCTACGCCTCGGTAGAGCTACGCGAGCAGCCGCATCTGCGCGGCAAGCCTTTGGTGGTGGCTTGGGAGGGCGGCCGTTCGGTGGTGTGCGCCGCTTCTTACGAGGCGCGGCGTTTCGGGCTGCATTCGGCCATGCCTGCCGCTACTGCGCGGCGACTGTGCCCGCAGGCCGTGTTTGTGCCGCCGCGCTTTCATCTGTATCGTGAAGTGTCACAGCAGATTCACGCCGTGTTCCGGCAGCACACCGATTTAGTCGAGCCGCTCTCGCTGGATGAAGCCTATCTGGACGTTACCCATAACAAGCAAAACCTGCCTTATGCCAGCGAAATCGCCACTGCCATCCGTGCCGAAATCCTGTGCCAAACCGGCCTTACTGCCTCGGCTGGTATCGCGCCGAATAAGTTTCTCGCCAAAATCGCTTCCGATTGGCGCAAGCCCAACGGCCAATTCGTTATCCCGCCGCCGCGCATCGCCCAATTTTTGCTCACCCTGCCGCTGGGCAAAATTCCCGGCGTGGGCAAAAAGACTCTGCAAAAAATGCACGCCCTCGGCCTGCAAACGGCCGGGGATTTGCAAAAAATGCAGCGCGGCGAATTGGTTAACCTGTTCGGCCGCTGGGGCTACCGCCTCTACGACCTCGCCCGCGGCATCGATAACCGCCCCGTGCAGCCGCAGCGCGAGCGCTTGCAGATCTCCACCGAAATCACCCTGCCGCAGGATTTGCCGCTGAGTAAAATCGTTCGCCACCTGGCTGATTTGGCGCAAGATTTATGGGTGCAGGCTCAGCGTAAACAAGTGCAGGCGCACACGCTCACGCTCAAGCTGAAAACCGCCGATTTCCATATCCTCACCCGTTCGCAAACCTATTCCTCCGTCCTGCCTGATGCTGCCGCGCTGGAGCAGGCTGCTCGGCAGCTGGCTCAGCGCATGCCTGCCGGCCGCGACTACCGCCTTATCGGCCTGGGTGTCAGCCACCTGTTGCCACAGGGCAGTCAGCCGGAATTATGGGCAGAGCAGGGTATAGATACAGGAAAGACTACCTGAATCACTTTTGTTTCTAGTGTATTGATAAATAATGATTAAAATATAAAGTTTGATTTATATCAATAAAATACCGATTAACTAGAGTTTCCTGCCCAAAGTGGCATGGGGCGTGCTATTCTCTATGATGAATTTTAATTGGCAACGTTATTTTATTTACTCATACTAAACAGGAGGTTAATATGGCTTCAGCAATAGAACGTCCAGCTGCTTGGGCAGGCTTTGCCGGTGGCGATTGGGAAAACAGTATCGATGTGCGTGATTTCATCCAGAAAAACTACACCCCTTATGAAGGCGATGGCAGTTTCTTGGCTCCGGCCACTGAAGCCACCACCAAGCTGTGGGCGGAAGTGATGGAAGGCATTAAGGTTGAGAATAAAACCCACGCGCCGTATAAGATTGATGCGCAAATTGTTTCCGGTATCACTAGCCACGGGCCCGGCTATATCGATAAAGATTTGGAAACCATCGTCGGTCTGCAAACCGACGAGCCGCTGAAACGCTCCATCATGCCCTTCGGCGGCCTGAAGATGGTGAAAGATTCCTGCCGAATCTACGGTGTGGAACTGAATCCCGAAGTGGAAGAAATCTTCACCAAATACCGCAAAACCCACAACCAAGGTGTGTTTGATGTGTATACGCCCGACATCCGCCGCTGCCGGAAATCGGGCGTTTTAACTGGTTTGCCCGATGCCTACGGCCGCGGCCGCATCATCGGCGACTACCGCCGTGTGGCGCTTTACGGTATCGACCGCCTGATGGAAGATAAAACCGAGCAGTATCATTCTTTACAAGCCGATTTGGAATCTGGCCAAAACTTGGAAAGCGTTATCCGCCTGCGCGAAGAAATCAACGAGCAGCATATTGCGTTGAAACAGATGAAGGAAATGGCCGCCTCCTACGGCTTCGACATTTCCGGTCCGGCCAAAAACGCGCAAGAAGCCATCCAATGGACTTACTTTGCCTACCTCGCCGCCGTGAAATCGCAAAACGGCGCCGCCATGAGCTTCGGCCGCGTGTCTTCCTTCTTGGATATCTACATTGAGCGCGATCTGAAAAACGGAGTGATTACCGAAAGCCAGGCACAGGAATTCATCGACCACCTAGTGATGAAACTGCGTATGGTTCGTTTCCTGCGCACGCCCGAATACGACCAGCTCTTCTCCGGCGACCCGATTTGGGCCACCGAATCCATCGGCGGCATGGGCTTGGACGGCCGCACGCTGGTCACCCGCACCAACTTCCGCGTGCTGCACACCCTGTACAACATGGGCCCGTCTCCCGAACCGAACATCACCGTGTTGTGGTCCGAACAACTGCCGCAAGGCTTCAAAGAGTTCTGCGCCAAAGTCTCCATCGACACTTCGTCGATCCAATACGAAAACGACGACCTGATGCGCCCCGACTTCAACAGCGACGACTACGCCATCGCCTGCTGCGTGAGCCCGATGGTAATCGGCAAACAAATGCAGTTCTTCGGCGCGCGCGCCAACCTGGCCAAAACCCTGCTGTACGCCATCAACGGCGGCGTGGACGAAAAATCCAAAGACCAAGTCGGCCCCAAAACCGAGCCGATTAAAGACGAAGTATTGGACTACGACACCGTGATGACCCGCATGGACAGCTTCATGGACTGGCTGGCCACCCAATACGTTACCGCGCTGAACGTCATCCACTACATGCACGACAAATACAGCTACGAAGCCGCCCTGATGGCGCTGCACGACCGTGATGTGAAACGCACCATGGCCTGCGGTATTGCCGGGTTGTCGGTGGCTGCCGATTCGCTGTCTGCCATCAAATACGCCAAAGTGAAACCGATCCGCGACGAAAACGGCGTTGCCGTCGACTTTGAAATCGAAGGTGAATACCCGCAGTTCGGCAACAACGACGACCGCGTAGACAGCATCGCCTGCGATTTGGTGGAACGCTTCATGAAAAAAGTGGCCACCCATCCGACCTACCGCAACGCCATTCCGACCCAATCGGTGCTTACCATCACGTCTAACGTGGTATACGGTAAGAAAACCGGTAATACCCCGGATGGTCGCCGCGCCGGTGCGCCGTTCGGCCCGGGTGCCAACCCCATGCACGGTCGCGATGTGAACGGTGCGGTGGCTTCGCTGACTTCTGTGGCCAAACTGCCGTTTGAGTTTGCCAAAGACGGTATTTCCTACACCTTCTCCATTATCCCTGGCGCGCTGGGTAAAGACGAAAGCTCCCGCGAACGCAACTTGGCCGGTATGATGGACGGTTACTTCCACCACGAAGCCGGTGTGGAAGGCGGCCAGCACCTCAACGTAAACGTGCTCAACCGCGAAATGCTGATTGATGCAATGGAACACCCGGAAAAATATCCGCAGCTCACCATCCGCGTGTCCGGCTATGCCGTGCGCTTCAACTCGCTCACCAAAGAGCAGCAGCAAGACGTGATTACTCGCACCTTCACCAGCCGGATGTAATCATGCCCAGCTAGCTGGAATCAGTGCCGGAATTCCTTCCGGCACTTTTGTTTATTCCAGTTTTCAGGTAGCCTCACTCCTGTGCCCAGGCTACCTGAAAATTTATAGCCCAAGTAGGGCAGAGTGAGCTTTCAGCCCGCTGCCCAAACACCCAAAGCCATCAAGGCTACTTGAAACCAACACACGCCAACCACCATGCCAGAAACCATCCCTATTAGTTCCGATACTCCGCCTAAAAAGCAGCCCGACACCCGCGCCCGCCCCTACGAAGGCATCGGCTACGTCCACTCCGTAGAAACTGGCGGTGCCG
The DNA here is from genome assembly GCF_001811325.1 of Eikenella sp. HMSC071B05. NCBI lineage: Bacteria > Pseudomonadati > Pseudomonadota > Betaproteobacteria > Neisseriales > Neisseriaceae > Eikenella > Eikenella sp. HMSC071B05. The sequence goes on from NZ_KV804551.1 coordinate 149,703, forward strand.
TAGACGGCCCCGGCCTGCGTTTCGTCCTCTTCATGCAGGGCTGCTTGATGCGCTGCCTCTACTGCCACAACCGCGACACTTGGGATAGGCACAGCGAAAAAGAGCTGCACTTCACCGTGCCCCAGCTCATGCAGCAAGTGCTCTCCTACAAACACTACTTCCGCGCCACCGGCGGCGGCGTAACGGCTACCGGCGGCGAGCCCCTGCTGCAATACCAATTCATCCGCGATTGGTTTGTGGCCTGCCGCGAGCATGACATCCACACCTGTCTCGACACCAACGGCTACGCCCTGCATTACGACAGCGCCATGGAAGAGCTGCTGGATAACACCAATCTCGTTATGCTTGATCTCAAACAAATTGATCCCGAGATTCACAAAGTGCTGGTCGGCATCCCAAACACCAAAGTGTTGCGCTTTGCCCGCTATCTGGCCGAACGAGGCCAGCCCACCCGCATTCGCTATGTGGTCGTGCCCGGCTACACCGACGACGACCGCTCCGCCCATCTGCTCGGCGAATTCATTGCCGATATGCCCAACGCCGATACCGTGGAACTCCTTCCTTACCACGAACTCGGCGCCCACAAATGGGAATTGTGCGGCGACGAATACAAGCTCAAAGGCGTGTCTCCCCCGCCCAAAGAAACCATGCTGCGGATAAAGGAGATCATCGAAAGCTACGGCAAGCAAACCATCGTATAAGCCTGCCTGAAAAGGCTACCTGAAAACCCCCAAACATTTCAGGTAGCCTTTTTACCGCCATCCACCTTATACTGCCCACTTTCACACCCACCTTCGAAAGGCTCATCATGCGCCACGCCCAAGGCTTTGTCCTGCTGAAAGAAAACCGTTTCGACCCCGCTCGCTTCCTGCACACCTTACAACACGAATGGGGCATCAGCCCGGACGAAGGCGAAGGCATCACCAACGAAGACGGCATCCTCAACTTCAACGTAAACGGCCTGCTCTGCGCCCTCTCCCTCATGCCTGCGCCGCTGCCCGACGGCGAAGCCGAACAAAATGCCGCCTTTAATTACTACTGGCCGGAAGCCGTGGAGGAAACCGCCAAACATCAGGCGCACATCCTGCTTGTCGTGATGCCTCTTGGCGAAACCGACGCCACCCCGGTCGATGTGATGGCGCTCTACAGCAAACTGGCCTGCGCCGCCCTGGCCGACGAAAACAGCATCGGCATCTACACCTCCGGCACCGTTTTCGCCCCCGATTTCTACCGCGACGTATGCAGCAGCCTGCACGAAAACGAACTACCCATTCCCGCCTGGATATTTATCGGCCTCTACGGCAGCGAAGAAGGAAGCAGTGCCTACACCATCGGCCTGGAGCAATTCAACAAAATGGAGCTCGAAATCCTCAACAGCGAACAAGAGCCTGCCGATTTGCACGCTTTCCTGTGCAACATCAGCGACTACCTTATCTCGCAAAACGTTACCCTGCAAGATGGCGAAACCATCGGCTTTTCCGCCGAAGAAAAACTCTCCATCACCCGCTCCCCGGCTGTAGCCGGCGTGGCTGAAGAAACCCTGAAAATCGACTACTAAACAGTGTTATTTCAGGCGATCTTAACGGCATAACGGTGAAAAAGCGGTGGTGCTAACAAATTCTTAGTAAGGAGGAAAATAATGAAGTACGATAATTTTTTCTTTCCCGCCGATGATCTTGCTACGAGCTGCCGCTTTTACCAAGATGTGCTGGAGTTGCCCGTTAAATTCGACTTTTCTGCAAACGGCATGGTGGCTTTTCGGGTGGGTAACGAAGAAGCGGCCATCATCCTCAAAGAGCGGAAAAAATTCCCCGATATGGCTCCTACTTTGTGGATTGAAGTGGAAGATGTGCGGGCAAAATATGCCGCATTGCAGGGTAGGAATATCCGTTTTCTAAGCGAGCCATTCCGTATCCGTACCGGATGGGCAGTGGAATTTGTCGATCCGTCCGGCAATCGGTTGGGGTTGGTTGATTATCAGGAGTAAACGCAGATCAGAGCGCTCATGAAACCGAAAAGAATATGAGCAGCTAGCGCATAGATAAAGGCTACCTGAAAGTGCTAGCAAGCATTTTCAGGTAGCCTTTTGTATGGCAGGCAGTAGTTGAGTTGGTGGTTGTTAGCCAGTCTTTTTATCGACTCGGCCACTCAATCTCAAGCCGGCTTTGTTTTAAAGCCAAGCTGCGTCCACGCGAATACTGCCAGCGCGGCAACGGCGAGGGCGGCGCCTACCCAGCCTAGTGCGCCCAGCCCCCAGTGGCGCGAGATGATGCCGCCCAAGAGCGCGCCGCCGCCGATGCCGATGTTGTAGCTGCCCGAGTAAATCGCATTGGCCACATCGGTGGCATCCGGTGCATAGCGGATCACGTGGGCAACCATGCTCAACCCCAGCACACCGATGCCGATGCCCCAGACCAGCGAGAGCGCAAACATCGCCGCCGTACTGTCGCCTAAAGGCTTAAACAGCAGTAATGACACCAGCAGCAAAGTGGCGGCGCTGAGCAGGGTAGGGTTGGGGTGTTTCGGGTAGAAGCGTGAATACAGCCAGCTGGCCGCCATGCCCGACAAGCCGAACACCAGCAGCAGCGCCGTGGCCGTATCCGGCGGCATATGGGTGATTTCCAGCACATAAGGCTCGATGTAGCTATAGGCCGTGAAATGCGCGCTCACAATCAGCACCGCCATCGCATACATCCCCAATAGGCGCGGGCGTTTGGCCAACAGCGGCAAGCTTTTGAGTGAACCTGCGTTTTTGCTTTCCAGGCGCGGCAGTATTTTGGCCAGCAGCACCATCACGCCCAAGGCCAGTATGCCGATCAGCGCGAAGGTAAACCGCCAGCCCAGCCACTGCCCCACCAGCCGCCCCAGTGGCAAGCCTAATACCGTGGCCATGGAAGTGCCCAGCGACATCCAGCCCAAAGCCTGCTGCCGCCTGCCCGCCGGCGCCAATCGCATCACCAGCGAGGCGGTAATGGCCCAAAACAGCGCATGGGTAAAGGCAATCAGCACACGCGAAGCCAGGAGCACGGGAAAGCTCCAAGCCACGGCAGACAGTCCGTGCCCGGCCACAAACACAACAAACAACGCAAGCAGCAGCCTGCGCCGCTCCGCATTGGCCACCAGCAGCATCAGCGGCAGCGAAGCTAGCGACACCACCCAGGCATACACGGTAATCATGATGCCCGTATCGGCGGCAGACATATTAAAGCCCTTACCGATGTCGGTAAGCATGGCGATGGGGATGAATTCAGTGGTGCACACCACAAAAGCGGCCACCGACATGGCAAACACGCGCAGATAGGCCAGCAGGATCGGGGCATGGGGGTGATGTTTGAGCATAGCGTAGATGACAAGTAAAGTAAGGTTTTCAGGTAGCCTTTAGCGGCTGGGGAACGGAATAATTTTCTATCAGATAAACCTCTTCGGCACGGCAAGTTTCATATATCCATCGATTCCAATTATCCACCACCCATTCCCGGCTGATACCTGACGCGCCAGCCAGCTCGGCTTCTTGCGGCAGTTTTACCAAAACCAAACCTGCCTTATGGCCGGTGGTAACCAGCAAACCAAACCTTCTGTCGCCCCCCGGCAGCTCCACCAACATCAAATCAACATATTCCTCATGCGGATATGCGCCAGGCAGGCGAAGAACCATTCCACGCTTTAAATCACCGTGATAATCAAGCAGTTTTTTCATGATTGAGCCTTATGCCAGTGCTGAGCGTTTCCGAAATATAGGCTACCTGAAATGATTGGCAACAGTTTTCAGGTAGTCTTTAAACCCTAATTCGGCAGACGGGTTAAGGATTCAATATTCTTGCAATCAGCGCTTTATCCTTGTCTACCATATTCGGAATCTGCACTTGAATGCCGTTGCCGGGAGCAACTTCCGCTGCTTCGCCCCTGCGTTTCATGGCTTGCAGCACGATGGTTTGGTTGCCTTGCGGGTGGATGATTTCCAGCGTGTCGCCCACGGCGAAGCGGTTTTTCACTTCCACGGTGGCCCAGCCTTCGGCGTCGATTTCGGTAACGTGGCCGACGTATTGGCTCTGTTTGGCCACGGAATGGCCGGTGAGGTAGTTTTGGTAGTCTTGCGTTTGGTGGCGCTCGAGGAAGCCGGAGGTGTAGCCGCGGTTGGCGAGGCCTTCGAGTTCGGCCAGCAGGCTGTAGTCGAAGGGGCGGCCGGCTACGGCGTCGTCGATTGCTTTGCGGTAGGCCTGGGCCACGCGGGCGACGTAATACACGGATTTGGTGCGGCCTTCCACTTTGAGGCTGTCTACGCCGATACGGGCTAGCTCAGCCACTTGTTCTACGGCGCGCAAGTCTTTGGAATTCATGATGTAGGTGCCGTGTTCGTCTTCCATAATCGGCATCATTTCGCCGGGGCGGTTGCTCTCTTCGATGAGGAAGATTTTATTGGCGGCGGGGTGGCGCACTTGACCGTTGATGCCTTCGAAGGCGGCGTTGGCTTCTTCTTGGGCTTTGTTGAAATCAAAGCCTTGCAGCAGGCGGGCGTCGCCCATTTCGTCGATTTCGGCGGGGTGGACTTTATAGTCCCAGCGGCAGGAGTTGGTGCAGGTGCCTTGGTTGGGGTCGCGGTGGTTAAAGTAGCCGGATAGCAGGCAGCGTCCGGAGTAGGCGATGCAGAGTGCGCCGTGTACGAATACTTCGAGCTCGACGTCGGGGCATTCTTGGCGGATTTCGGCGATTTCTTCCATGCTCAATTCGCGCGACAAGATAATGCGTTCCACGCCGATGCGCTGCCAGAATTTCACGCCCCAGTAGTTGGTGGTGTTGGCCTGCACGGAGAGGTGGACGGGCATATCGGGCCAGCGTTCGCGGGTAACCATAATCAAGCCGGGGTCGGCCATAATCAGCGCGTCGGGCTTCATGGCAACCAGCGGCTCCATATCGGCCACAAAGGTTTTGAGCTTGCTGTTGTGCGGCAGGGTGTTGACGGTGAGGTAGAACTTTTTGCCGCGTGCGTGGGCTTCGGTAATGCCGGCCTGCAATATGTCGAGCTTGGCGAATTCGTTGTTGCGGGCACGCAGGGAATAGCGCGGGCTGCCGGCATACACGGCATCGGCGCCGTAATCGAAGGCGGTACGCATGCGCTCGGGGCCGCCGGCTGGGAGAAGGAGTTCGGGAGATTTCATGGCGTGATTCAAATGGGATAAGGGGGTAATCGGAATAGAAGCGGTTTGTTTTCAGGTAGCCTTTAAGTTATTCGGAGATGCTTTAAACGATTTTCAGGTAGCCCCTTAAGCAGGCTACCTGAAAACGAAGTTTCTGCGAAGCTAAAACATTTGCTTCCACAGTAAGCTAAACATCGGCTTCCACAGAAGCGGCAGTAAAACGAATTATAGCGCAAAACGGCGGCTAACCGGCTTCGGCAGTGTCGTGTTTGGGCGCGGGCTCCCAAATCTGCGAGGTGAAGAGTTGCGCATCGTGTACATAGGGGTTGTTTTGATCCCACACATAGCCGGCAAACACGGCGCTGAGCATGCGATCGGTTTCCGGCGTGCGCTGGCCGCTGAAAATCATGTCTTGCAGCGTGCCGGAGTACCAAGCCTCCACATAGTGCCGGAACACGTTTACGCCAGACATCAGCGGGCGGGCGAATTCGTTTTGCCAGTTCACCTGCTGGCCGTTCAGTTGGCGAGCCACCAAATCGGCGGCGAGCTTGGCCGAGTGGGTGGCGATGGTAACGCCGGAGGAGAATACCGGATCGAGGAATTCGGCGGCATTGCCCAATAGGGCGAAGTGGCGGCCGTAGAGCGATTTCACGCTGGCGGAATAGCCGGGCAGGTAGATGAAGGGGAAGTCGTTATCCCATTGTGCGTTTTTCAAAATGCGGCGCAGGAACGGCACTTCTAGTGCAAATTTTTTCAGGATAACGGCAGAGCTTTCCTGCCCGAGTTTTTCAGGTAGCCCCACCACGCCGATTGAAGCGCGACCGTTGGAGAAAGGAATCAGCCACAGCCAAATATCGCGGTGTTCGGGGTGGACGCACACTAGGTTTTTATTGCGGTCGAAGGACTGATCGGTGATGTGGTCTTCGATATGGGTAAAGTGCACGTGGCGTACAGGCAGGTCGGAAGGAATGTCCCAGCTGAGCATGCGCGGCAGCACGCGGTGGTAGCCGCTGGCATCCAGCACGAAGCGCGCGCCCAGCACATAAGGATCGCCGCCTTCCTGCTGCACCACCAGTTTGGCGAAATCGCCATGGTTGTCGAAGGCTTTCACCGTGGAGCCGAACTGTACGGTTACGCCTTGCTTGATGGCTTCGTCGATCAGGATTTTATCGAAACGGGCACGCTCTACATTGAATGCGGTGGATGGGCCGGAGGAGAATTTATCGGTGAATTTGAAGCTGGTGTTGCGTTCGCCCCAGGAGAAAGCGAAGCCGTTTTTATATTGAAAGCCGAATCCGGCCTGCACGGCAGGCAGGAAGCCGGCCTCATGCAGCAACTCTATGCAATGCGGCAGTAGGCTCTCGCCGATAACGAAACGCGGAAAATGCTGCTTTTCCACCACACAAACATTGAATCCCCGCTTGTTCAATAAAGCAGCCGCCACTGCCCCAGAGGGGCCGGCGCCGATGATAACGACGTCGTAATGCTGAATCATGTTTTCCCTTTAATTATTGGTTTCTGCTCAGCTGCAATTGGTTGGTTGTAAGTAGTGGCAAGATTATTTGTTTTCAGCCAATCAGCCATTGCATTCCATTACATGGCAATATGGGCTTGAATGGTTTGAAAACTATTTATGATTATTAATAATTGGACAAAAATTGTCCAAAACCAACCGCCGTGGGCAACACGGCACGACCTTTGCCTGTTTGAGCAGTGTTGCCCGGTAAGCAATAGACCTATAGGCTACCTGAAAGCAATTACTCTGCCAAGCTATATTTATTTTTAAATTAGCGGATTAACTTTATTCCTGCCACGGCGTATGTTGGTATTAATGTGCTTTCGAGTCTTGTTAGCGGTTTACAGCCCCGCATCGGCAGCAAATTTGATCCGCTATCGTCCGCAGACAGCTTGCTGGACAGGACGTACAATAATGCTCATTATCCATGGCTACCTGAAACTCCAAGGACTCCACCATGCAGGATTTCCACGTTGCACAACTGCCGCTGCCGCCGCAGGGCACCCACCTTGTCGAGGCTTCCGCAGGCACGGGCAAAACCTACAGTATCGCCGCGCTGTTCACCCTCCTGGTGGTGCTCGAAGGCTGGGCGCCGGAAAACATACTGGTGGTTACCTTCACCGAAGCCGCCACCGCCGAGCTGAAAAACCGCCTGCGCGCCCGGCTGGGCGAAGTTTTGGCTGCCCTGCAGAGCGGGGAAACGCCGGCCGATGAGTTTCTGCAAAGCCTGCTGGCCGAAGCCTTGGCCAAACAAGAGCGCGGCAAACTCATCCTGCAGCTGCAGGCCGCCCTGTCCGGCTTCGACACCGCCGCCATCTACACCATCCACGGCTTCTGCCTGCGCGTGTTGGGCGACTACGCCTTTTTGTGCGGCGTGCCCTTCGAACTGGAAACCGGCCCTGCCGATACTGACGCCCGCCTGGTGGCCGCGCAGGATTTCTGGCGTGAACACGTGGCCGACCATCCGCAAAACGCGCGCATTGCCGCCCAATTCGGCATCACCCCCGCCTCCGTGCTGGCTGAATTTTCAGGTAGCCTCAAACGTGCTTTTCTGGATTACAGGCTACCTGAAAACCGCCTGCCGCAAATATTGCAAGGCTACAATGCCGCTTGGCAGAAGCTGCAACGGGATGTGGAGGAAATCGAAGCGGTGTACCGCCGCATCAAGCCGCAGCTTCACGGCGGCACATTCAACGCCTCTATCGACACCCTGTTTGCCGAGCTCCGGCAAGCCGCACAAGAAGGTTTGGAACAACCCATGCTTTCCAAGCCGGACAAACTGCTGTGTTTTGAAGACAACGCCTTGCGCGGCAAAATCAAGAAAAACCAGCATATTGAAGAAGCCGACATCGCCGCCCTCCAGCCCTTGGCCGTTCTGGGCCGCCGCCTGGCCGAAATCAGCGAAGCCGAGCAGGAAGCCGCTATCCGCCTCAAGCTCGAATGTTTGGGCTACCTGAAAACCCGTTTGGCTGAAGACAAGCGCCGCAGCCCGCGCCGCGACTACGACGATTTGCTGCTCGACGTGCACGCCGCCCTGTCCAACTCCGATCATCCCGAGCAAGCCGAAGCGCTTGCCCAAGCCCTGGCGGCCAAATGGCGCGTGGCGCTCATCGACGAATTCCAAGATACCGACCCGCTGCAATACGCCATTTTCCACACCGCCTTTATCCGCCAAGGCGTGCCCGTATTTTTGGTGGGCGACCCCAAGCAGGCCATCTACGGCTTTCGCGGCGCCGACATCCACGCCTACCTCGCCGCCGCAGCCGAAACCGCCCCCGAACAAAGCTACACCCTGCACACCAACTACCGCAGCCACCGCAATCTGGTCAACGGCATCGGCCATCTGTTTGCCGCCCGCAGCCGCCCCTTCGTGCTACCGCAGATTGCCTACCCCGCCGTGCAGGCCGCCCGCGCCGAGAGCCTGCTCAGCCCCTCGCCCGAAGCCGCCGTGGCCGTGCGCTGGATCAACCCGGCGGGCGAAAGCGAAGGAAAGCTGCCGAATAAAGATGCCTTGCGCGAGCTCTGTGCCGATTATTGCGCCCGCGAAATTGCCGCACGGCTCAATCAGGCGCTTTCAGGTAGCCTTTCCATCGGCGGTAAACACGGCGGCGGAAACGTGCCACTGCATCCGGGGCAGGTGGCCGTATTGGTCCGCACCCACAGCGAAGCCGCCCTGGTTGCGCGCGCGCTCAAACGCCGGGGCGTGCGCAGCGTATTGCTGCAACAGCAATCAGTGTTCGACACGCCCGAAGCCGAAGCCCTGCACGCCCTGCTGCTGTTCTGGCTGGCCCCGCAGCAAACCGAATACCTGCGCTTCGTGCTCGGCGGCATTTTCTATGGCTACACCGCGCAAGACCTGGCCGAATTGAACGGCAACGAAAACCGCCTGGCCGAGTGGATCGCCCTGGCCGAAACCGCCGCCGAAGCCTGGCGGCAGCACGGCATCTACACCGCGCTCACCCGTTTCGCCCGCCAAAGCGGCCTCGAACAACACCTTCTGCACACCCGCAACGAACGCAGTTTCACCAACTTCTGGCAGCTGGCCGAAATCCTGGCGCTGGCCGCCGACGAATGCGTTACGCCTTCCGCATTGGCGCAATGGCTGGAAGCACAGTTGCAAAACGTTGGAAAAGACAAAAAAAACACGGAATACCAGCTGCGGCTGGAAAGCGATGAAGACTTGGTGAAAATCGTTACCATGCACGCGGCCAAAGGGCTGGAATACCCGCTGGTGTTTTGTCCTTTCGTGTGGGATACCAGCCGCGATTTGGTGAAAGACTGGAATATCATCAGCCAAAGCAACGGCCGTAACCTTTTGTTGGCCAAAGCCCAGCTGGGTGAAGAAGACGAGCGGCAGCTGTTTGCCGAAGACCTCGGCGAACGCCTGCGCCTCTTGTATGTCGCCCTCACCCGCGCCCGCGAGCAGCTCGTGCTCTACGCCGCCCCCTGCAGCAACACCCCGGAAAACACCTTCGCCTACCTCCTGGCCGAAGCGGCCGGAGACGACTGCCAAACCATCCGCGACTCTTGGCGCGGCCTGAAAGGCCAAGCCCTGGCCGAAGCCCTGCGCCGGGCCTGGCTCCAATGCATCCAAAGTGCCACGCCCGGCCAGTTGCAATGGCTGGAAGGCGAGCCGCCCGAAGCCAATTACCGCGCCCGCGACGAACAGCAGGGCAGTTACCGCGCCCTTGTGCTGCCCGAGCGGCCGCTGCAATTTATCCGCCATACCAGCTTTACCGGCCTGAGCCGCCAAACCCTTGCCGCTGAAGAGTTGCTATCTGAAAACCTGCTGGCTGATGAAAACCCCGCCGCCGAAACCGAAAGGCTACCTGAAAACGAACGCAGCGAGTTTCTGCGAAGCAAAAGTGTAAGCAGCGAGTTGCGTTTCGACGGCCCAAGCCCAGTTCTGCCAAGCGGGCAGGATGATTTGTGGCAAATCGAAGCTGAAACCGCACTGCTGGCTTTTCCAGCTGGCACCAATCCCGGCATCTGCCTGCACAGCATTTTGGAACAAACCGATTTTGTCCACCCCGCCGCCGAACAAGCGGCATCCTATGCCGATATCCTAGATAGACACGGCTTTGAGTCCGAGCAATGGCTGCCGGCGGTGTTGGAAATGGTAGAAGCTGTGCGCCGTGCGCCGTTGGCAGAGAATACGCAGTTGGCCGGCATCCCCGCCGGTAGCCGCATGGCGGAAATGGGCTTCGTGCTGCACCTGCACGATTTCGGTTTGAAACGCCTGCGCCGTTGGTTTGCCCGCCCTGACATCGGGCTACCTGAAAACGCTGCCGCCCACCTGCCGCAGCCGGATTTCCACGCCGTAACCGGCTTCCTCAACGGCTTCATCGACCTGATTGCGGCAGACGAGAACGGCAGGGTGTGCGTAATCGACTATAAATCCAATCACTTGGGCAATCATTTGGCCGATTACAGCCAGGCCGCGATGAGTGCGGCAGTGGGCGAACACCACTATTATCTGCAGGCGCTGATTTATGCCGTGGCCACCGCACGCTACCTGAAACAACGCCGCGCCCTGCCCGAATACATCCATGTGCGTTACCTGTTTGTGCGCGGCCTGAATCCGCATGGCCAGGAGGGTTTGTGGTGCTGGGACATTCCCGTTTCCGCCCTGCAGGAGTGGCTTGAATAGCCGCAGCCGTGCCGACGGGGCAAAGAGTGGCAGAAAAATCAGCATAAATAACAATCCTTAGCCAAGTTTTCCAGAATGGATATTGACTATTTGCTAAATCTGCCTATAATATGCCCCTTTCGTAAGTACGGCGCAGCCGGAAAACGCCCAAGCGGGAATAGCTCAGTTGGTAGAGCGCAACCTTGCCAAGGTTGAGGTCGCGAGTTCGAGACTCGTTTCCCGCTCCAAGTTTTCAATCATCCGAATCCCAAGCGGGAATAGCTCAGTTGGTAGAGCGCAACCTTGCCAAGGTTGAGGTCGCGAGTTCGAGACTCGTTTCCCGCTCCACTATCCACTTATCGATTCGGGTGCTACGCGGGAATAGCTCAGTTGGTAGAGCGCAACCTTGCCAAGGTTGAGGTCGCGAGTTCGAGACTCGTTTCCCGCTCCAAGTTTTCAATCATCCGAATCCCAAGCGGGAATAGCTCAGTTGGTAGAGCGCAACCTTGCCAAGGTTGAGGTCGCGAGTTCGAGACTCGTTTCCCGCTCCAAGTTTTAGCTTTTGGCCGATACAGTCGGCCAAAAGCTAATTTGGCGGGATAGCAAAGTGGTTATGCAGCGGCCTGCAAAGCCGTGTACGCCGGTTCGATTCCGACTCCCGCCTCCAAAATACCAAAGTGAATGTAAGCCGCAGATAGCAAATAGCCGTTGCGGTATCGGTTTAAATCAACCATACATCAATCAGCACGGCGGGGTGGCAGAGTGTTTATGCTGCGTGGGGTGCAACCCTCGCATAGGCCGGTTAAAATCCGCGCCCCCGCCTCCAATCATCCAGGCTGACAAACCACAGCCCGGCCCGAGTGGTGGAATTGGTAGACACAACGGACTTAAAATCCGTCGCTCCTTAATACGAGCGTACCGGTTCGATTCCGGTCTCGGGCACCACAAACCGCTTTATAGCGGTTCTTTTTTTGTCTATTGCCATCTACTGATACAAATCATCAAATTTATTTAGATAAATACATGAAGCATGGAGATGGGAACATGACTGACCTTAGTGATAAATTAATCCCAGATTTATATGCGGAAATAGAACCTAATGTTGGTGCTGCCAATATCAATCTAGGATTAAATTTTGATTTTTTTATAAAAAAAGTAGACTATATTAATGTTGAAGAACATGATGTGAGTATAAGAAATTGTTCATTGGGTATTCCGTATGAAGATTATGATGAAAATATGGGAGAAAATTTAATAATAAAAACAAAAGATATATGGTGTATATACAATGAAGAACCTTGGGAGTGGGATGGTGAAATAGTTGATGATATATACGCATATTGGAATAATTCAGTTGTCTTAAGGTTTTCAAAACGACAAGATGGTAGTTTTATCTTATCAAGTATCTGTCTGCAGAATAAATATAAAGGTAAATATATAAATTCATTAGGATTAGGAGATAGAGTATCTTTAGTTTTAGATAAATATGATATATTATTTTATGCAGACTTACATTACTTGGCCAAAAAAATTACTATAAACGAACTAGAGAATTTTGATGGTAATTTAGATCAATGTGAAGTAGGTTTTGTTAATAATTTATCATGGGAAGACAGAGAAATTATAAAAGGAATAAGTATACAGACTAACTATAGAGAAGCAGTTGATATAACTAATTTTAAAGATCAAATAATTGAGAGTATTGAAGTGTTTATTGATTCATAGCAAGAAGAGAATAATAGGTATTTATTATTCCATACATATTCTATCGGTATTACTGTGAGATAGCTGAAAATAAATAATCAAATAAATTTAATCAGTTGTACTGGTTTGTGTGGCACTCATCTAGAATCCTGAAAGTAGGATATGGATTTCTCAGGTAGCCTTTCATCAATCTTGTCTAAACAAGAGTGCGCATGGAGTCCATACCGTCAGCTGATAAGCCTTGCTGTTGTTCAGCTCCAATGCGGTATTTCCTAATACATATAACTACTCACATCACGGCTAGCGCGGCTAGGCATTTTTCGCGCTGGCCGTTTTGCGGGGGGATGGTTTGGCCGGGCAGGATTAAGGTGTAACGCTGGCCGCGGCCGTGGGCTTCGAGCACGCGGTAGCACAGGAGGCCGGCGAGGCGGTCGGTGCTGGTACCGGCGGGGTAGTCGGCATAGCTGATGATGTGGTCGGCGGCGTGGAAGGCGGGTTCTTCGAAGTGTTTGTCGAGCAGGCGGCCGCTTTTGGCGTAGCTTTTCCAGGCGATGTGTTGCAGAGAAGTGCCGGGTTGGTGGTCTTGCAGGAAGGCGAGGTCTTCGTTGCCGCCGAGCTTGCGGCGCGGCTCGCCTTCTTCGGCTGGGGTGCTGCCGGGCGGGGCGGTGTGCGGTTGGGGGGCGGGATAGACGAGGCCGTTGTCGGGCCAGTGCCATACGCATTCCACGCTGCTCACGGCAAACGGCCACACGCTGGCGCAGCGCAGCGGGGGCAGGATGAGGCGGCCGCGCCGTGCGGGCAGCACGGGCCAGATGAAAGGTTGGGGCTGCTTGGCGGTGAATAGGGCGGCGCGGTATTCGGGATCGGTGTTGCGGCGGCTTTCGGGGGCAAACCACAGCTGGCGGTGGCGGGCTTTGACGGAAGAGGCAGGGAAGAGTTGGATATCGGCAGGTTGCCCTTGGAAGAGTTCTTCGGGCAGGGTGAGGTCGAGGCGCAGGCCGAACAGTTGGAGGCAATTGAGCAGGGTGCCGACAAACAGGAAGCCGGCGAGCCAGAAGGCGACGATATAGGCGAGGTTTACCTGATAATTGAGCCCGACGAGCCACAACAGGGCAATCATGGCGGCCAGGCTGATGCCGAGCCGGGTGGGGCGCAGGCGGAGGTCGCGCAGGCGCGGGCTGTATTGGTTGGCGCTCACGATACGGCTACCTGAAGCAGCATTTGTTCCAGCAGCTGGGGGATGGATTGGGGCTGCAAGGTTTGCAGGCGGTGTCCGGCCACGGCTATCCATACGGCTTTGATGTCTTCCGGCAGCACATAATCGCGACCGGCGAGGAAGGCCCAGGCTTTGGCGGCTTTAACCACGGCAAGCCCGGCGCGTGGGCTGAGGCCGGTAACGAACAGGCCGGGCTGGCGGGTGGATTGCACCAGCCGATAAACATAATCGGCGGCCTGCTGCGAGCATTTCACTTGGGCGGCCTGCGCCTGCCATTGGAGCAGGATTTCGGCATTGCACACGGCTTTGAGCGCGGGCAGCAGTTGGCGGCGGTCGCCTTGGGCATAGAGTCGGCGTTCGGCTTCGGCGGAGGGGTAGCCCAGTGAGAGGCGCATCATGAAGCGGTCGAGTTGGGATTCGGGAAGGGGGAAGGTGCCGAGCTGCTCGATGGGGTTTTGGGTGGCGATGACGAAGAATGGTTTGAGCAGGCGGTAGGTTTTTCCGTCTACGGAAACCTGTTTTTCTTCCATGGCTTCCAAAAGGGCAGACTGCATTTTGGGCGAGGCACGGTTGATTTCGTCGGCCAGCAGGAAGTGGTGGAAAATGGGGCCGGGATGGAATTTAAATTGGCCGTCGGCAGGTTGGAAGACGTTGATGCCGAGAAGGTCGGCGGGCAGCATGTCGTTGGTGAATTGGACGCGGCGGTAGCCGAGGCCGAGCACGGCGGCTAATCCGTGGGCGAGGGTAGTTTTGCCCACGCCGGGTACGTCTTCGAGCAAAACGTGGCCGTCGGCCAGGATGCAGGCCATCAGGTGTTGGAGAACGGCTTCTTTGCCGAGAATCAGGCTGTTGAGTTGGGAGAAGACGTTTTGTAAGTAGGGATTCATGGTGTGGATGGTTTAGAGTTGTGGTGTGAGTGAGGCTACCTGAAAATGTTTTTGCGGTGGCGCTTATGAAGAAAAGCCCTGTTCAATCAACAGGGCATATTTTTCAGGTAGCCTAATCTTGTACTGGCTCTTCGGCGGCAACCTGCTCGATTAATTGGGAGATGCTCATGCCGCGTTCGAGCGATTGGTCGTATTTGAAGTGCAGCTCGGGCGTTTTAAACAGCTTGATGCGGCGGGAGAGCTCGCTGCGCAGGTGGCCTTTGGCGTGTTCCAGCGCTTCGGCGGTAATTTCACGCGTGGCATCGTCGAGCACGGTGTAATACACGGTGGCGTGGCTGTAGTCGCGGGTAAGCTCGACTTCGTTGATGGTGATGAAGCCGGCGCGCGGGTCTTTAAGGCCGGTACGGACGAGCTCGGCCAGCTCGCGCATAATTTGTTCGCGCACGCGGTCTTGGCGGGCGTAGCCGCGGTGGGTTTTGGCCATGTGGTCTTTCTCGATATAGGGGTTATTTCAGTTCGCTGGTGCGATCGAGCAGGGCATCCATCAGCGAATCATATTGTTTTTTACGATGTTGGATGCGCAGTTGGTCGAATTCGCCCAACTGTTCTTCAAAAGTGTATGTTTTGAAATAGGGCTTCAGGTCGAAGGACTTTTCCAAAAAGCGAATAACGTTGAGGTCGTTTTCACGATCAACAGGGCGCATGGGCAGCCGTCCGGTAAGCACGAAGTTGTCGGGCATGACAAGGGTGGCCACGATGATCGGCTCATCGTTTTCACGTTGGCGTATTTCTCGGATTAGGGTAAACGTTTCAAAAGTGTAGGTTTGTTTGTCGTTCATTTTCGCGTACTCATCAGGGCAGCGGTTGGTATGGTGGGCAAACACGGTGTAAACAGGCGATATGATACGACAACCATCGCCGGCTGGGTATAGGCTGAGGCATTTATTTCTTTACATATATAGCCAAATTGTTATAGCAAGCCAAATTGATTTCGATACAAGATGAACTAACGTCGTAACGAAAGTTAAGTTGGTTGGCTATAAAAACATCATCGAAATGTGGAGCTTTGGTAAAGTTGCTGATTTGCCCAACATTTTACTGCGCCACAATGCTCTCAATGCAGCCTGTTGTGCTTAAGATATAACAAGAGGCTACCTGAAACGGATTCGGGCAGCCTCCTGTTTCGCTTGATGCCTGTTTACAGGGTACGGGCTACTTCCACGATATCGAAGGCTTCCAGCATATCGCCTTCTTGGATATCGTTGTAGTTCTTCAGCATCAAGCCGCATTCGAAGCCCATGCGCACTTCTTTCACATCGTCTTTGAAGCGTTTGAGCGATTCGAGCTCGCCGGTGTGGATCACCACATGGTCGCGGATGAGGCGAACGCGGCTGTCGCGTTTGATGAGGCCGTCGGTAACCATACAGCCGGCAATGTTGCCCACTTTGGAAATATTGATGACCTGGCGGATTTCCACTGTGCCGGTTTGCTGCTCTTTCTGCTCGGGGGCGAGCATGCCGCTCATGGCTGCTTTCACATCGTCGATGGCGTCGTAGATGATGTTGTAGTAGCGGATTTCGATGTCTTCGTTTTCGGCCAGCTTGCGGGCGGAACCGTCGGCGCGCACGTTGAAGCCGATAATGAAGGCGCCGGAGGCGATGGCTAGGTTGACATCGCTTTCGGTAATGCCACCTACGCCGCTGTGCAGCACTTCCACTTTCACCTCGTCGTTTGACAGCTTTTTGAGGCTACCTGAAAGCGCTTCGTACGAACCCTGCACGTCGGCTTTGATGATAACGGCCAGATTTTGTGCCGCCTGACCATCGCCGGCGTTGGCAAATAGGTTTTCCAGCTTGGCGGCTTGCTGTTTGGCCAGCCGCACGTCGCGGTATTTGCCTTGGCGGAACAGGGCGATTTCGCGGGCTTTTTTCTCGTCAGCCAACACCATGGCGTCTTCGCCGGCATTGGGCACGTCGGAAAGGCCGAGGATTTCTACCGGAATGGAGGGGCCGGCTTCCTGTACCTGTCTGCCGTTTTCGTCCACCATGGCGCGGACTTTGCCGAAGGCTGTACCGGCCAAGAGCATATCGCCTTTTTTCAACGTGCCGCTCTGCACCAGCAGGGTGGCCACCGCGCCGCGGCCTTTATCAAGGCGGGCTTCTACGATGATGCCTTTGGCGGGTGCGTCTACCGGCGCTTTCAGTTCGAGCACTTCGGCTTCCAGCAGCACGGCTTCCAAAAGTGCATCGATATTGATGCCTTGTTTGGCGGAAACATCGACAAACTGCACATTACCACCCCAAGCATCGGGGATGACTTCGTGTGCGGTCAGCTCTTGGCGGATGCGTTCGGGATTAGCGGCTTCCTTATCGATTTTGTTCACGGCCACCACCATCGGCACACCGGCCGCTTTGGCGTGGGCGATGGCTTCGATGGTTTGCGGCATCACGCCGTCGTCGGCAGCCACCACCAGAATCACGATATCGGTGGCCTGTGCGCCGCGTGCGCGCATCGCGGTAAAGGCTTCGTGACCGGGGGTGTCGAGGAAGGTGATAACACCGCGCGGGGTCTGCACATGGTAGGCACCGATGTGCTGGGTAATGCCGCCGGCTTCACCTTGCACCACTTTGGCACGGCGGATGTAGTCGAGCAGTGAGGTTTTACCGTGGTCCACGTGGCCCATCACGGTTACCACCGGCGGGCGCGGCAGAGCCTCGGCTTGAACCGCGGTTTCGGTGTCGTCCAAGAAGGCTTCGGGGTCGTCCGCAGCGGCGGGTTTGCCGATGTGGCCCATTTCTTCCACCACAATCAACGCAGTTTCCTGATCGAGCGATTGGTTGATGGTCACCATCATGCCCATCTTCATCAGGGCTTTCACTACTTCCACACCCTTAACTGCCATTTTGTGTGCCAAATCGGCCACGGTGATGGTTTCGGGCACCAGCACTTCATGCACCACCGGCTCGGTCGGGGCTTGGAAGGCGTGTTGGTTCGGCTCCAGCTTGAGCTGTTTCTTACCTTTTTTACCACCACGTACGCGCTCCTCATCGCCACGATTGCTGCGTTCTTTGCCTTTGCCTTTGGCGGAACGGCTGCGCGGCATATCGTCGTCGCGCTGCTGGTGGCGATCGCCTTTTTTCGGGCGGTTGCCGACCGGAGCGGCATTGCCGGAGGAAAGGGGAGTTTTTTCGCTCGGTGCGGCACTGCGTGGGGCAGATTGCTGCTCTTTGGCCAGTTTGGCTTCCTGCTGAGCTTGCAGTTTGGCTGCTTCGCGGCGGGCCTGGCGCTCCTGTTTTTCTTTCAACAGGGCTTGTTGGTGGGCACGCAGGGCTTCGGCACGGCGGGCTTCTTCGTCACGCATGGCCTTTTCGGCGGCGCTAACCACTTCCACCGGTTGCGGTGTTGGCTCAGGGACCTTTTCTTTTTTCGGTTTGCGGCTGCGTTTCGGTTTGGCTTCGGCTGCCGGAGCGTCATCCGGCGTGGCTGCTTCAGTAGCTGCCAGTGTAGCATCAGCTTTGGCAGCAGTAGTTTCTGCGGTAGGTGTTTCAACCACTGTTGTTTCGACAGCCTCTGAGGCTACCTGAACATTTGGTTCTTCCACGGCAGGGTCGGCTGCAGGTGCTTCTGTGGCAACAGGTGCGGCTGGTTGTGCCGGGGCAACTTCAGCAGCGGGTTTGCTCTCGGCAACTGCTTCAATCGGCGGCACGGCCACGCGGCGGCGGCGGCGGGTTTCCACCTGTACGCCGGCCACAGTGCTGCGTTCGGTACGGGTACGGCTCACGCTGATGGATACAGTGCCACTGTCGTTCTGTTTGCGCAGGTGCGCCAGCAGGGCTTGTTTGTCTGCCGGGCTGATGCTGTCAGCACCACTGCTTTTTTCCACGCCGGCGGCTTTAAGCTGCTCCAAGAGCGTGGGCACGGATTTTTTCAGTTCGGCGGCAAATTGTTGTACGGTATTACTCATAAGTTTCCGGCCTCCTTATTCCTGTGTTTTGGCAAACCAATGTTCGCGGGCGGCCAAAATAACGGTTTTGGCTTCTTCTTCGCTCACGCCGGTGATTTCGATCAATTCGTCGGTGGAAAGCTCGGCCAGGCTGTCGCGGGTGGTGATGCCCGCTTGCGCCAAATCGCGCAGCATGTCTTGGTCGATGCCGTTGAGGGTTTTCAGCTCTTCTTCCACTTCGTCCAGTTTTTCTTCCGACATGATGGCCAGGGTGAGGATAGCGTCGCGGGCACGGTTGCGCAGGGTTTCTACGGTGGCTTCATCGAAGCCGATTTCCACCAGTTCGGCAGCAGGCACATAAGCCACTTCTTCCAAAGCGGCGAAGCCTTCTTCAATCAACAGGTCGGCGGTTTGTTCGTCCACGTTCAGGTGTTGCATGAACAGGCTGCGGATTTGCGCATCTTCGGCTTCGTGGCGCTCTTCGGCTTCCTGTACGGTCATGATATTGAGCTGCCAGCCGGTTAGGTCGGCGGCGAGGCGCACGTTTTGGCCACCACGGCCGATGGCGGGTGCGAGCTGGTCTTCAGCCACGATAACGTCTACCGAATGGTTGTCTTCATCAATCAGAATACGACTGACTTCGGCGGGGGAGAGTGCATTAATCACAAACTGGGCAGTTTCGGGCGACCACAGCACCACGTCCACCCGTTCGCCGGCCAATTCGTTGGACACGGCATTCACACGCGAACCGCGCACACCGATGCAGGTGCCTTGCGGATCGATACGCGCATCATTAGATTTAACGGCGATTTTGGCGCGTTGGCCGGGGTCGCGGGCAGCTTCTTTGATTTCTAGCAGGCCGTCTTCGATTTCCGGCACTTCTTGTTCAAACAGTTTCACCAAAAATTCGCGTGAGGTGCGGCTGAGGATAACTTGTTTGCGGCCGCTGTTGCCTTGTTCGTCCACGCGCAGGAAGAGGGCGCGGATGCGGTCGCCGCTGCGGAAGTTTTCGCGCGGGATGCACTGGTCGCGCGGAATCAGTGCGTCCAAACGGCCGATTTCCACGATGATGCCGTGGCGCTCAACACGTTTGACTGTACCCATTACCACGTCTTCGCGGCGGGCGAGGAATTCTTGCAGAATCTGCTCGCGCTCGGCATCACGGATGCGCTGCAAAATGATTTGCTTGGCAGTTTGTGCGGCTTGGCGGCCGAAGGCCACGTTTTCCAGCTCTTCTTCGTAATACTCGCCGATTTGCAGTGGGGAGTCGGGGAATTCTTCTTGAATTTCCTCGATGGTTTTTTGCGTGTCGGGGTAGGTGTAGTCTTCATCGGCTACGATTAACCAGCGGCGGAAGGTATGATATTCACCGGTGTTGCGGTCGATGCTCACGCGCACGTCCATGTGTTCACGGTCGGCCTTTTTCTTGGCGGCCACCGACAGGGCGAACTCCAATGCTTCGAATACCACTTCAGATTCAACGTTTTTTTCGCTGGCCAGAGCTTCGGCCAGTTGCAACATTTCGCGGCTCATGGGAATGAACTCTCCATTAATTGATAAATAGGCAAATTAGAATTCGGGCTTCAGGCGCGCCCGGTCGATATTGGATAATTCGATGGCAGCAGTTTTGCCATCGAAGGCGATAGTCAGTACATCGTTTTCAAAGTTTTCGATGCGGCCGATGAAGTTTTTCTGACCCTCTACCGGCAAACGGGTTTTCAGCTTGACGAGGCTACCTGAAAAACGGATAAAGTCAGCCGCTTTTTTTAGTGGGCGGTCGAGTCCGGGGCTGGAAATTTCCAGCCGTTTGTAGTCCACATCTTCCACCATGAAGAGGCGACTCAAATGGTTGCTGACGGTGGCGCAGTCTTCCACGGTAATGCCTTCGGGCTTGTCGATAAACACGCGCAAATCGCCTTGTGCAGTGAGCTCGAAATCCACCAGTTCGTAGCCCAGGCCGGGCAGGGTTTTTTCTAAAACGGCTTGAATATCCATGATTCCATAGTTGAAAAAACAAAAAAATGGCCTCGGGGCCATTTCTCATTTATCTCGTATAAATAACTGAAAAACGGCGCGATTCTAAACCATATTCGGCGGTTTGGCAAATCTGTTTGCACCCGATACGCAGGGTGACGGGCGGGTTGTGAGAATCGCGCAACAATGTAGGATTGGAACGAAGGAGAAGGTTGGATTGTGGCTTTAAACTGCTCTGAGGCTTATGTTTTGGCGTAACAGTACAGAAACGTTATTTTCATTTTAGATTGTGGCTGATACTTTCAGGTAGCCTGTGTTACCACGCGATGTAAAACATCGCTTTAGCCAGAAACACAATCAGCAGCATCTGCACCAGCACGGCGCGATGGATGTATTTGGAAAAGGCCACGGTCATGGTGTGGCGGCGCATACGGGTAACGGCGGCCAGAAAGTGGCAGAGGATGCTGAAAGCCAGCAGCAGCTTGATGGAGAGCTGGATAAAGAAAGAATTGGCAAACGGATTGTGGAGAATTTGCAGGTAGCGGTGCATCATCACCAGGCCGGAAAGAAACAGCAACCCAACTACCCAGGGCATGACTTTCACCGCCCGAGCGGAAAGTGCCCGTTCGGCTTCGCGCCGAGCCTCACGGCTGACTTTTTTGGTGTGTAGTACCGATAAAACCAGCGACTCAAACAACACCCCGCCCACGAAGGTAATGGCACAGAATAAGTGAATGATGTGTGCAACGGAGTAAACAGACATTTACCTGCCTTTTGATGCAATCACAGAAAAATGCGATACTCTCACAGGCAGGTAGGGTGGTCAAATCCGCCATACCTCTCTGATACTGATAGAAAGGGTATATATCATGAGAAAATCTACCATTACTTCTATTTTCACTGTTATGCTGCTGACTGCCTCCCTGAGTGCCTGTACCGGCATGACCACCAAACAGCGCAATATCGCAGTGGGTGCCGCAGTGGGCGGCGTGGCCGGCAATGTGATTGGCGGTGACACCGGCTCGACCTTGGGGGGTGCTGCCTTGGGCGGCCTGGTAGGCAGCCAGGTTCAATAAGTTCTAAACCCTTGCCAATGATGCGGGCGGAAGTGTGAAAGCACTTCCGCCCGTAGTTGTTTTGATATTTTATGGATTGGCACAGTTTCGATATTCAGTCATTCCGATTAGGCCGCGGTAGGGTAAATCAGGCAGCATCGGTTTTATCGAAACGGTTAGAAATAATGGGTACCGCAGCCGGCCGGTAAGCCGGGTTCTGTCGTTGGACAGTCATTCCTCTAGGCCGATTGTTGCCAAGCGGCTCAAGCAACCTACCCGAATGCTCGGCGAGCAGCGTCGTTGCATTCTGTTTGGTCTTGCTGCGGATGGGGTTTGGCCTGCTACGGACTGTTACCAGCCGCACGGTGCGCTCTTACCGCACCATTTCACCCTTACCTGTGCCGTGTTGCCACGGCCATCGGCGGTTATGCTTTCTGTTCCACTTTCCGTCGCCTCGCGGCGCCCGGCCGTTAGCCGGCATCCTGCTCTGTGCAGCCCGGACTTTCCTCCCCGCCCAAAGGCGCGGCGACTGTCTGGCCTGCTGCGATACGGACGGGATTATAACGGATTGGGTGGGAAAGGCTACCTGAAAATGGTGATGCCAGAAAGAAAACTTGGTCTTGCTCGCATAGTTCACCAATTACCTGGATTACTTTGTACAGGCTGCTCAATTGGTAGGCTACCTGAAAAGATAAGATAAAAGATCAAATGCTTACTCGGCCAAGTCGTCGATGCTGCTGGCTACTTGTTCCAGTTCGCCGCCGTCGCTCGACCAGAGGAAGATGGCTTCGCCGAGCTGTTGCGGGGATTCGGGCAATAGGAGCAGGAAGTCGCCGCATTGATTGTCGCCAATCAGCACGGCTTGGGCGGGGAAACCATGCCAGCTTTCCCGGGCAGAGGCGGTTTCTTTGGCAATGTGATTGCAGGTGCGGCGCAGGCGTTTTTTGTCGGAGGTGTCGAATACGGGCAGGAGGGTGAAGCTGCTGTCTTCGTTGTCGGGTTCGAGCAGGATTTCACCGCCGTTTTCGGCTGAGAGCCTGGCTTTGAAGCGGGGTGGGAGCTGGATGCCGAGGGATTGTTCGGCAGCTTGGATATATTTGGGCTCTACGGGGAAAGGCATGGGTTTGTTCCGATGAGGTGAATGGAATATTGGGCTGGATTGGGCATAAACGCCACGCTACTTTTCAGGTAGCCATCATCTGTGGTGAGGCTACCTGAAACCGCTCAACGCTATTTGCGCCAGTAGGCGGGGGTGAAGAGCATGAACACGGTGAAGATTTCCAGGCGGCCGAGCAGCATGACGGCGGCGCACAGCCATTTTTGCACGGCGGCTAGTTCGGCGTAGCTGCCGGCGGGGCCGACGCTGCCGAGACCGGGGCCGGCGTTGGTGATGCAGGCGGTGGCGGCGGTGAGGGCGGTAACGAAATCGAGGCCGGTGGCCATGAGGGCGAAGGTGGCGAAGATGATGGTGAGGAAGTAAACGGCGGTGAATACGAGCACGGTCATGGCGGTGCGCTCGGCGATGTGCATGCCGTTGATTTTTACGGTGTGCACGGCGTTGGGGTGCAGCAGCAGCATCATTTCGCGCAGGCTGAATTTAAACAATACGATGGCACGGATGGTTTTGAGCCCGCCGCCGGCGCTGCCGGCGTTGGAGAGGATATTGGCGAGGAAAAACATCCAGAGGGATACGGGCAGCGGCCAGGCGGCGAAGTCGGTGTTGGCGTAGCCGTTGGCCAGGCCGATGGAGATGAAGTTAAAACCGACAAAGCGCAGGGCGTGCGACCAATCGGGGTAGAAATCTTTGTGCCACAGATAGAGGGTGCAGGCAATGATGCTGGCAATCAGGGTGGTAATCATCACACGCACTTCGCTGTCGCGGCGGTAGACGTTGAGGCTGCGTTGGCGGAAGGCGTAGTAGTGGTTGGTGAAGCTGATGGCGGCGATGATGCTGCCGACGGACAAAATCATTTCGATGGGCACGGAATCGAAATAGGCGATGTTTTGGTCGTGGGTGGAGAAGCCGCCCAGGCCGAGGCAGGACATGGCGTGGCACACGGCATCAAGCCAGCTCATGCCGGCCAGGCGCAGGGCGAGGCAGGTGATGAGGGTGAAGAAAACGTAGATTAACCAAAGGTTTTTGGCGGTTTGGGAGATGCGGGGGGCGAGCTTGCTGTCTTTGTGGATGCCGGGGATTTCGGCTTTGAAAAGCTGGGTGCCGCCCACGCCGATCATGGGCAGGATGGCTACGGCCAATACGATGATGCCCATGCCGCCCACCCAGTTAAGCAGGTGGCGCCAGAAGTTGAGCGAGGGGGGAAAGCTGTCGAGGTTGGTGAAAACGGTGGCGCCGGTGGTGGTGAGGCCGGAGATGGCTTCGAAGAAGGCGTCAGTGTAGCTGATGCTGGGTAGATACCAATAAAACGGCAGGGAGGCGACCACGGCAAAACCCACCCACAGCAGGAAAACGAGGGTGAAGCCGTCGCGGGTGCGCAGCTCGCGCTGATGGCTGCGGGTGATGAGCCAGATGATGCCGGAGGCGCAGATGGTGGCGGCGGCGGTGTCGGCAAACACCCAGAAGGCAGCGTCTTGGTAGAGATACGACACGAGCGTGGGCGCCAAGAGCAGCAGCGAAAACACGAAGCCGAGGCGGGAGAGGACGTGGATGATGGGGGCGAGTTTGTAATACATGGCGTGGCAGTTTCAGGTAGCCTGTGCGGCAGGTATTTTACCTGTTTTAACGGGATAGCGTAGCGGCGGCTGAGGCTACCTGAAAAATAGCAGGCGGGGTGCTTTACTTTATCCTACGGTTTGTTTTTATTCATATTCACGATAAAACGCCAAAGGCTACCTGAAAGCGGATACGGCGGTTTCAGGTAGCCTGCGGCATGCGCCAACGGGTGCGGATTAGGCGCGTTTCGGGTCGTTGGGGCGCAGTTCGGCCGCCAGTTTGTCCAAAATGCCGTTGACGAATTTGTGGCCGTCGATGCCGCCGAAGGTTTTGGTGACTTCAATCGCTTCGTTGATGATCACGGGGTAGGGCGTTTCCGGCATATCGCGCAGCTCGAAGGCGGCGGCCAGCAGCACGGCGCATTCGATGGGGCTGAGGTCTTTTTCGTCGCGGTCGAGCAACGGGCGGATGATCTGCATCAGCTCGCGGCGTTTGGCCTGCACGCCGAAGAAAATGGCGGTGAAGAGCTCGTTGTCGGCCTTGGCGAAGTATTCGTTTTCGCGGATGTTTTTGGCCACTTCGGCATCGGGCAGCTGGTTGAGCGCGGCCTGATACAGCGCCTGCACGGCAAATTCGCGTGCGCGGCGGCGCGGGGTGCGGTTTTTCGGTTTCATTACTCGGCTTTCTGAAATCAAGGGCTACACGATGGCATCGGGCAGGTTGTTGCTGGCCGGATTGAGGCGGCGCAGCAGGTTGGCGCATTCCACCGCCACCACGGCGGCTTCGGCGGCTTTGCTTTGGATGCGCGCGTGGGCTTGTTCGTCGTTTTCGGTGGTGAGGACAGCATTGGCGATGGGGATGTTGAAATCCAGCCCCACGCGGCTGATGCCGGCGGCGGACTCGTTCGACACCAATTCGAAATGGTAGGTTTCGCCGCGAATCACCGCGCCTAAGGCCACCAGTGCATCAAAGCTGTGCGACTGCGCCATATTTTGTAGCGCCAGCGGCACCTCCAGCGCGCCGGGCACGGTGGCTACGGTGATGTTGCCGTCGGGCACGCCCATTTCCACCAGTTTTTCGGTGCACACTTCAAGCATGGCGCTGCCGATTTCGTTGGAAAAACGGGCTTGTACGATGCCGATATTCAGGCCTGCGCCGTCGTGGTTGGGGGGGATGATGGTCATGTCCGCTGCTCCGTTGTAGTGAAATAAGCAAAAGCGGCATGCGCCGCAAAGAAAGCGGATTTTACACCAAAGCGCACGTTTTGGGGCTGTGAAGGAAGATGGCTTGCGTTACAATGGCGGCGTTTTGCTCCACTTTTCAGGTAGCCTCCCATGCCAACCATCACTCTTATCGCCGCTGTGGCGGACAATCGCTGCATCGGCAGCGGCAACGCCATGCCCTGGCATATTGCCGAAGATTTCGCCTTTTTCAAACGCTACACCTTGGGCAAACCCGTGGTGATGGGGCGCAAAACTTGGGATTCGCTGCCGAAAAAACCCTTGCCCGGCCGCCGCAATATCGTGATTACCCGCCAGCCGCTCTGGCAGGCCGAAGGCGCGGAACGTGCCGACAGCTTAGATGCCGCGCTGGCCGTGCTGACCGACGTGCCCGAAATCATCATCATGGGCGGCGCGCAGATTTACGCCCAAGCCCTGCCGCTGGCCACCGATCTGCGCCTCACCGAAGTGCGCTTAGATATTGACGGCGACGCTTTTTTCCCCGCCTTTGACCCCGACGAATGGCAGGAGGTTGAACGCAGCAGCCACACCGCTGCTGCCAACGGCATCCGCTTCGATTTCGTGCATTACCGCCGCGCCCGGCAGGCCAGCTGAAAGATTGAGGCTACCTGAAAAATGCTGCACCGCCTGATCGAGCGCCATTGGCAAACGCCCAACCCGCTGCTCACGCCGATTTTATGGCCGCTGGCGCGGCTGTTCGGCCTGTTGGCGGCGCGGCGGCGTGAAGGCTACCTGAAAGGCCGGCGGCACAGCGAAAAGCTGCCTGTGCCGGTGGTAGTGGTGGGCAATGTGCAGGCTGGCGGCAGCGGCAAAACCCCGGTGGTGCAGGCCTTGGTGCGTTCCTTGCAGGAGCGCGGCATCCGCCCCGGCATCATCAGCCGTGGCTATGGCCGCAGCGGGCAGGGCGTGCATGTGTTAACCAGCCAAAGCACCGCCGCGCAGGCCGGTGATGAACCGCTGCTGCTGCATCGCAGCACCGGCGCTCCTGCCGCCGTGGGCAGCCGCCGTGCCGAAGCGGGCAGGGCGCTTTTGGCCGCGCATCCCGAAGTGCAAATCATCATTGCCGACGACGGCTTGCAACACTATGCCCTGCAACGCGATTTCGAACTGGCCGTGTTCCCCGCCGCCGATGTAGGGCGGCCGCTGGATTTGCTGCCCAACGGCAATTTGCGCGAGCCTTTGCAGCGGCTGGAAAGCGTAAACGCCGTGCTGCTCGCTAACAGCACGCCCGACAGCCACGAGCCGGATTGGGCGCTGCCGGATAACGTGTTGCTTTGCCGCAGCCGCCTGCAATGCGGGCAGATTTACCGCCTGCACCGCCCGCACGAACCCTTGCCTGAAGGCTACCTGAAACAGCGCCGCGTTATCGCCGCCGCCGCCATCGCCAAGCCCGAACGTTTTTTTGCCGAACTGGCGCGGCTGGGCATCGAAACCGAACGGCAAATTGCCCTGCCCGACCACGCCGCCTGGCAGATTGCCGATTTGCCCGCAGCCGATTGCTACATCGTCACTGAAAAAGACGCAGTGAAGCTCGCCGCCGACACCGCGCAGGAAGTATGGGTGTTGCCTGTGCGCGCCGAATTGCCGGAAGCCTTAGTGCAGGCCGTAATGCGCCGCTGCCTGCCGGACTAAGGAGCAGGCTACCTGAAAACAGCGGCACGGCAGGCCGCGCGGAAAAGTTTCGGGCAGCCTCACAGCGTAAGCAATTTTGCCAACAGGCGTTCGCGCCCGATACCCGCCGCGCCAACCCAACCAACCGGAGACCCCAAACCATGGACAAAAAATACCTCGACCTCCTCGTTTGCCCGCTCACCAAAGGCGCGCTCGAATACCATGCCGGCCGCCAAGAATTGTGGAGCCGCCAAGCCAAGCTGGCCTTCCCCATCCGCGACGGCATTCCCATCATGCTGGAAAACGAAGCCCGCCCCCTCACCGAAGAAGAGCTGCACGCATGAGCACCCCGTTTACCGTCATCATCCCCGCCCGCCTGGCCTCCAGCAGGCTACCTGAAAAAGCCTTGGCCGATATTGCCGGCAAACCCATGGTGGTGCGCGTGGCCGAGCGCGCCAAGCTGAGCGAGGCACAGCGCATCGTCGTGGCCACCGACCACACCGCCATTGCCGCCGCCTGCTCCGAATACGGCATTGAAGCCGTGCTCACCGGCAAACAGCACACCAGCGGCACCGCCCGCCTAGCCGAAGCCGCACTGCTGCTGGGCATGGCCGATAGCGACATCGCCGTGAACGTGCAGGGCGACGAGCCACTGATTGATCCCGCCCTCATCAACCGCACCGCCGAATTGCTCGGCAGCAGCAGTGCGCAAATGGCCACCGCCGCCCACCCGATTGCCGACGCGGCCGAATTTCTCAACCCCAACTGCGTGAAAGTGGTGCTCGACCAGCGGCGCAACGCCCTCTATTTCAGCCGCGCCCCCATCGCCTGGCCGCGCGACGCCTTCGCCGAAACGCAAGCCGTGCTGCCCGAAGGCTTCGCCCCGCTGCGCCACATCGGCCTGTATGCCTACCGCGTGGGCTTTTTGCACCAATACGTCGGCCTGCCGCCCTCGCCGCTGGAGAGCATCGAATCGCTCGAACAGCTGCGCGTGTTGTGGCATGGCGGCAAAATCGCTGTAACCGTGTGCGACAACGCCCCCGCCGCCGGGGTGGACACCGCCGAAGATTTGCAGCGCGTGCGCGATTGGTTTGCCCAGCATCCCGAAGAGGCTACCTGAAAATAAATCGCAAATAGTACGGCAAGGCGAGCCAACGCTGTACCGGTTTATGTTAATCCACTATAAATCGCCCGGCCGAGCAAAGCCTATATGGTTTTAACTGCGTTGAGGCTTCGCTTCCAGGTAGCCTGTTCTCCCGAAACAGCTTGCCTCCGCCTTGAACGACCGATTTTAAGGAGTTGAGTTATGCGTTTGCTCCGCCGCGTTGGTTTCGCCGCCCTACTGATTGCCGTTGCCCTCTCTGCCGCTTATTTTGCGAATCCCACCCGCCCGCCGCAAAATCCCGCCGCGCCGCCGCCTGCATCGGAGCAGGTCGGCAACGCGGATAAGGCGCCGCCCATCGTCCGCGCCGCCCGCAGCCAAATCGGCCGAACCGTGCGCTACGACCCCGCCTATACTGCGCTGGATTATCCGATGGGTGATGTGCCGATAGCGAAAGGTGTGTGCACCGATGTGGTGGTTCGCGCACTGCGGCAGCAGGGCATAGACTTGCAGCAGCTGGTTCACCAAGACATGAAAGCGAATTTTTCCGCCTACCCGAACCGCTGGGGGCTGAAACGCCCCGATCCGAATATCGACCACCGCCGCGTGCCGAATCTGGAGGTTTATTTCACACGGCACGGCTGGGCGGTGCAAGACGGATACCGCGCGGGCGACATCGTTACCTGGCGGCTGGCGGGCAGAGGGCTGCCGCATATCGGCATCGTATCCGACCGCAAACAGGGTGATACACCGCTGATTATCCACAATATAGGCGCAGGCACGCGCGAAGAGGACGTCCTGTTCCGCCACGAAATCGTCGGCCATTTCCGGCAGCCCGCCAATAGGGCGCCGTGAAGTGGCGGCGCGGCCAAGCCCGATGCTGTTTTCAGGTAGCCGATTGCCCGAGAGGCTAGCTAAAAGCGATGTTTGGCTAAGCTAAGGCTGAGTTCCTGTAAAGTTGAAAACCGCTTGAGCTGCCATTCCTGTTTTTCAGGTAGCCTCTTCGCGCCAAGCAGGCTACCTGAAATCAAAATCTGCCTAACAAAGAAACGAATATGACCACACCCGACAACACCGTCCGCCTTTCCAAACGCATGGCCGAGCTCGGCCTCTGTTCGCGCCGCGAAGCCGATGCCTATATCGAGCGCGGCTGGGTGAGCGTGAACGGCGAGAAAGCCGTGCTCGGCCAAAAGGTGGGCGCAGGCGACCGCATCGAGCTGCACCGCGCCGCGCACGAAGAGCAGGCCGGGCGGGTGACCATCCTGCTGCACAAGCCGGTGGGCTTCGTGAGCGGGCAGGCCGAAAAAGGCTACCGCAGCGCTGCTGAGTTGATTACTGAGGCCAACCATTGGCCGGAAGACCGCAGCCCGCAAAAGTTTAAAGCGGCACACCGCCACGGTCTCGCCCCCGCCGGCCGGCTGGATATCGACTCGGTCGGGCTACTGGTGCTCACGCAAGACGGACGCGTGGCCAAAAGCCTGATCGGTGAAAACAGCGGTGTGGAAAAGGAATATCTGGTGCGCGTGAAGGGCAAGCTTTCCGAAGAAGGCCTGCGCCTGCTGAACCACGGCCTGAAGCTGGACGGCGAAGCGTTGCGGCCGGCCAAGGTGTCGTGGCAAAACCAAGACCAGCTGCGCTTTGTGCTGAAACAGGGCAAAAAACGCCAAATCCGCCGCATGTGCGAGCTGGTGGGGCTGCGTGTGGTGGGGCTCAAGCGCATCCGCATCGGCAAGGTGAAACTCGGCGCGCTGCCGCCGGGGCAGTGGCGCTATCTGGCGCCGCACGAGCGGTTTTGATTGAAGATAATTGAATAAGGCTACCTGAAAAGCGTGTGTGGTTTACGCTATGTTTCAGGTAGCCTTTTGTTGTGGCCGGGCTGATTCATCAGTTTTTGGCTAATTCAAAATATTTCTGCATCACCAGCAGGCTGGTGATCAGTTCTTGCCTGCTATTGAAGAAGGGCTGCATATAGGCGTTGGCGTTGCGGATGATGCGTTCGGCGGCATCGGGGTGTTGCTGGTAGAAGGCGAGTTTTTCTTCGAAATCGCTGTAGTCGGGCTGGAGGTGGACGTAGTGGACTTCAGGCTGCAGCAGGCCTTCCAGCAGCCAGGTTTCGTAGACGGGGGGGGTCATGAAACAGAGGGATCGGGAGGCAAGTATCCATTTGAGGTTGGTGGCGACGTCGTTGCCTTCGATGCTGAGGATGTATTTGTATTGCAGCTGTTGGCCTACGCTCATGAAGCTGCGGTGGTAGGGCTGGCCGATGGATTGTTTGTGTACGCAGCCGACGTCGCACTGGGGATGGTCGTGGTATTGGCTCAAGAAACGCAGACGTTGTTCTTGAAAGGCGGCGCCGCGCCAGACGAGTTGGTTGCGTTTGGCGGCAAAGGGGGTACGGTCTGGATAAATGTAGAAGTGGCGCACGCTGTCGAGCTTGAGTAAAACGGAGTGTTGGTTGTCGCTCCGGATGGGGCGGCTTTTCACGAAAGCGGGCTGGGCGGGAATGTGGGTGACATCGCCGAATTCGTAGGCGAAGCGGGCTTCTGCCGGGAAGTAGCGCAGGAGGGCGGCGAGGTCGTAGTAGTAGGCGGAGGTGTGGCTGCCGCGTTTGAAGTTGCCGGCTTGGCCTACCGGGGTGAGGCTACCTGAAAGGGCAAACGGTTGGTTTTGCCGGTTGCAGTAGTCCACGCGCTGCCGGATTTGCTGCTGGATTTCGCTGGGAAGGCGGGCAAACTCGGCCAATACGGGCTCTATGGATTTGGCGAGCAGGCGGTGTGGCAACAGGCCGAAGGGGCTGTGGCG
This sequence comes from Eikenella sp. HMSC071B05, assembly GCF_001811325.1. Taxonomy (NCBI): domain Bacteria; kingdom Pseudomonadati; phylum Pseudomonadota; class Betaproteobacteria; order Neisseriales; family Neisseriaceae; genus Eikenella; species Eikenella sp. HMSC071B05. The sequence goes on from NZ_KV804551.1 coordinate 180,689, forward strand.
GGTGTAGTAGGCGAGTTTGTGCAGGCGGCGGTGGTAAATGCCGAGGTCGATGGGCATGGCAGTTTAGCGGGGTTGCATCAATTGTTTGGCTTCCTGGCGTTTGAGTTTCCAGCCGTGGGAGCAAATGGGGCAGGTGAGGTAGTATTTTGATTCCATGCGGAACAGGGGGATGAAGAAGAAGGTGAATTTGGTGTAGGCGTTGGTGATGTGCAGGTTGACGCGGTTGTTGCAGTGGCTGCAGATGCAGCTCTCGCCGCTTTCGCCAAGGTCGTCGAAATAGCCTTTGCTGCCCCAGATGAAGATCATATTATTTTCCCTTTATACATAGATGGTTATATGTGAAAGCCGAGCCGGCATGCTGCAGCCGGCCCGGCTGGTTTGCTTATACGATTTCGGCTTTGGTGATGACTACGGGTTCAACCGGCACGTCGTCGTGGTAGCCGTGGCGTTTGGTGGCCACGCCTTCGATGGCGTCGACGACATCTTGGCCTTCCACTACTTTGCCGAATACGGTGTAGCCCCAGCCGTGCAGGCTTGGGGAGGTGTGGTTGAGGAAGTCGTTGTCTTTGGTGTTGATGAAGAATTGGGAGGAGGCGCTGTGCGGGGCTTGGGTACGCGCCATGGCGATGGTGTATTTGTTGTTTTTCAGGCCGTTTTGGGCTTCGTTTTTAATCGGGGCGCGGGAGGGTTTTTCCTGCATGTTTTCGTCCATGCCGCCGCCTTGAATCATGAAGCCTTTGATCACACGGTGGAAAATAAGGCCGTCGTAGAAGCCGTCTTTCACGTATTGTTCGAAGTTGGCGGCGGTTTCGGGGGCTTTTTCGTGGTCGAGCTCAATGCCGATGGTGCCGAAGTTGGTGTGGAGTTTGATCATGTCTATTGTCCTGTAATTAGGTTGGAGAAAAGGGAAGAGGCTACCTGAAAAACGGTTTGGGGTTTCAGGTAGCCTTTGATACGGGATTATTGTTTAACGGCTTCGATTTGGATGTTCAGCTTCACTTGGTTGCTGATCACGCCTTGCAGGAAGTTCATGCCCCACTTGCTGCGGTCGATGGTGGTGCTGAAATCGCCGCCACACACTTGGGCGTTGGCGCGCTGGCTGTGGTAGCAGTTGAAGCGGTCGGCGTTGAGGCGCACGGGGTGGGTTTGGCCGAGCAGGGTAAGGCGGCCGTCCACGCTGGCGAGCTTGCCGTTGCGGAAGTTGAAGCGGGTGGATTCAAAGCGCATGCTGGGATATTGGGCGGCGTTGAATAGGTCGGCGGAGGCAAGGTGGTGGTCGAACTGTTCGTTGCCGCTGCGCAAGTTGGCCACGGGGATGTCGATTTTCACGCTGCTGGTTTTGGCCTGCGGGTTGTATTCCACCGTGCCGGAGAGGTTGTAGAAGCCGCCGGTGTTGGTGCTGGTGTTGAAGTGGTCGATGGCGAAACGGGCGTTGGTGTGATGGCTGTCGATTTTATAGGTGTCGGCCTGGGCGCTGCCGAAGGCGGCGGCGAGAACGGCGAGGGTAAGGGCTTTTTTCATCTGGTCATACTCCTGATGCGTTGGGATTATTGCGAAAGGACGCGCACTTGGCGGATCACGACGGGCGTGTGGGGCACGTTTTGATACATATCCACCGTGCCGGTGGGCACGCCGGCGATTTTGTTCACCACTTCCTTACCGGCGGTTACTTTGCCGAACACGGCATAGCCGTAGCCGCGAGCGGTGGGGGCGGTGTGGTTGAGGAATTCGTTGTCTTTCAGGTTGATGAAAAACTGGCTGGTGGCGGAGTGCGGCTGGGGGGTGCGCGCCATGGCGATGGTGTAGCGGTTGTTTTTCAGGCCGTTGGCGGCTTCGTTATCGAGGGCGCGGCGGATGGGGGCTTTTTCGGCCATTTGGGCGGTGAGGCCGCCTCCTTGGATCATGAAGCCGGGAATCACGCGGTGGAAGATGGTGCCGTTGTAAAAGCCGCTGCGGGCGTAGGCGAGGAAGTTTTCCACGGTTTTCGGTGCACGGGTTTCATCCAGAGAAAGCTCAATATTGCCTTGGCTGGTTTCAAGCAACACGCGGGTTTCGGCATGGGCGGCGAGGGCGGAGCAGCCGAGTGCGGCGGCCAGGATGAGTGTGCGGAACGGTTTGTTCATGATATTGGTTAAGATGTGGAAATGAATAATGGCGTTAGGGTAAAGGCTACCTGAAAATTTTGCAAGCACGGCTAAAGCACTTCTGCCTGCTGCGTCAGCAGGCGTTGCGGTATTGCTCATGCTGTTTGCAACTCCTCGCCCGGCAAGAAGAAAGAACGGCTTCCGCTGCCATAGATGCCGGCTATGGTGAGAAGGGTTGTTTTAAATACAGAAAGCATTGATTGTGTTAAAATCGCCCGCTTTTTATATTCTAATTTTCCGCAAAGGCGCACCCATGATTTCCACTTCCGGCATCACCATGCAGTTTGGCGCGAAGCCGCTGTTTGAAAACGTATCCGTCAAATTCGGCGAAGGCAACCGCTACGGCCTTATCGGCGCGAACGGATCCGGCAAATCCACCTTCATGAAGATTTTGGGCGGCGATTTGGAGCAGACCAGCGGCGAAGTGGCGATTGAACACGGCGTGCGCTTGGGCAAACTGCGCCAAGACCAGTTTGCCTACGAAGACATGCGCGTGCTGGACGTGGTGATGATGGGACACACCGAAATGTGGGCGGCGATGACCGAACGCGACGCAATTTACGCCAACCCCGAAGCCACCGAAGAAGACTATATGCACGCGGCAGAACTGGAAGCCAAGTTCGCCGAATACGACGGCTACACCGCCGAGGCGCGTGCCGCCGAATTGCTCAGCGGCGTGGGCATTGCCGAAGAACTGCACAACGCCACCATGGCAGAAGTCGCGCCCGGCTTCAAGCTGCGCGTGCTGCTGGCGCAAGCCCTGTTCTCCAAACCCGACGTGCTGCTTTTGGACGAGCCGACCAACAACTTGGACATCAACACCATCCGCTGGCTGGAAGGCGTGCTGAACCAATACGACAGCACCATGATTATCATCAGCCACGACCGCCACTTCCTGAACGAAGTCTGCACCCACATGGCGGATTTGGACTACAACACCATCACCGTTTACCCCGGCAATTACGACGACTACATGCTCGCCTCCGCCCAATCCCGCGAACGCGCGCTGAAAGACAACGCCAAAGCCAAAGAAAAATTGCAGGAATTGCAAGAATTTGTGGCGCGGTTTAGTGCCAACAAATCCAAAGCCCGCCAAGCCACCAGCCGTCTGAAACAGGCCGATAAAATCAAAGCCGAAATGGTGGAAGTGAAACCGTCCACCCGCCAAAACCCGTATATCCGCTTTGAAACCGACGAGAAAAACAAGCTGCACCGCCAGGCCGTGGAAGTGGAAAACCTCGCCAAATCATTCGACAAAACTCTGTTTGAAAAACTGTCTTATATTTTGGAAGCCGGACAACGCCTCGCCATCATCGGCCCGAACGGCGCGGGCAAATCCACCCTGCTGAAACTCCTTGCCGGCGCGTTTGACGAAAAACTTTCCGACATCAAACCCGATGCAGGCTGCATCAAATGGGCGGAAAAAGCCACCATCGGCTACTACCCGCAAGACCACGAAAACGACTTCGACTGCGACATGGACCTGACCGAATGGATGCGCCAATGGGGCCAAGAAGGCGACGACGAACAAGTGATTCGCGGCACGCTCGGCCGTTTGCTGTTCGGCAGCAACGACGTGGTGAAAAAAGTGAAAGTGCTCTCCGGCGGCGAAAAAGGCCGCATGCTCTACGGCAAACTGCTGCTGCTGCGCCCCAACGTGCTGATTATGGACGAGCCGACCAACCACATGGACATGGAAAGCATCGAATCGCTGAACATGGCGCTGGAAAAATACAAAGGCACGCTGATTTTCGTGTCGCACGACCGCCAATTTGTGTCTTCTCTTGCCACGCAGATTATCGAGCTCGACGGCAAAGGCGGCTTCGAATATTACATGGGCGATTACGAAGGCTACTTAGCCAAGAAAGGCTTGGTGTAACCACAAAAGGCTACCTGAAAAATGGAAATCAATTTTCAGGTAGCCTTATATATTTCGCGCCGTCGGGGGCTAGTCCTGACGGTATCTTTGCCAGACAGGCATTATTCACATCATAAGGCTGGACTAGCTCTCTTTGATCAAGCTAACTCAAAGGAGCTTTTTTCATGTCTTATCAATTACCTACCTATCCAAACATCACCGCCTACCTAGGCCAGCAACCAGGCGATCTTTTCTGTGAACTCGCCATCAAACTGAACATTGAATCAGATCGCAGCTTCATCCTTTTCGAACACATCATCGAATCAGATCACCTTTCAGCCGTGGACTGCTCCCATCTATAACAACCATAACCGCAATATCCAAACCATGCCCTACCCTGTTGCCTGTGTGCAAACCGATACAAGCTGCACTTGCTACACCGAACAGGCCACGCCCTTGGATCTGCCTGCCAAGCAATGCCAAAACTATGTGAAGAACGGCATATACAACCCCTATAAGGCACGGCAGGAAACCACTGACAACGCACCGCAGGGCAGTTATAGCGGCGGCAGCGGGGCAAGTGTCCTGAGCTTGGATAGTCCTGCTAAGGCTACCATGGCACATGCGGAAACCAGGGGGACTATGGGCATACACACTCGGGATTCCCGCGCTGCTTGCCTTGTTTGCTTGGATGGTGGGCGTGTTGGATTCATTGTCGCCGCTGGCGGGGCAAATCCTATTTTGGCTGGCGGTGGGCGTGATGCTTGCCTACGCCCTTTTGCCGTTTTTCCTACGCTATCGAGCCTGTAAGGCAATCGGTCTGCGTTACAAAGAGCTGAATGAATCGCCTCTTACTTGGCTGATAGTGGTGTTGCTGTTACTTGCTTTTGGTTATGGGGTATTGTTTGGGAATAAACCGTAGCGTAGGTTTGGAATCTGCCCAAGTATGAGGCTACCTGAAAATCGGTGCAGCGGTTTTCAGGTAGCCTGTAGCTGAAATATTTTCCATACATGCCAGTCAAGGCTGTATGCGGCACTTTGGTTATGCATAGTGCAAATCAAACGGGACGGTTGTTCAAAACCGTCCCGCCA
>NZ_KV804551.1:185882-236811 GCF_001811325.1 Eikenella sp. HMSC071B05
GTTTTGTGCCGGAACAGATTGGAGCGCACCAGCGCTTTGAGTGCGTTATCACGGATTTTTCCTTTATTGAGTTGATGTGCCATCGGGCTTTCCTTTTGTTTTGTATCTTGAATTGTTAAACCTATCTTTATCATTTTATTAAGTAATTCTGGTGTCATTCGGCATCTCTGCTACTCCCTGATTACGCTGTCAATACCTAGTTAAAGGACAAATATCCATAAACGAAAGGGTTGCCCGAATATTTTCAGGCAACCCTTTATCAAACCGTTTTTTCAACAAGCCATCAATACCAGCCGCGCAGCTTCATCGCTTTTTCAACACGGCGGATACTCATCATGTAAGACGCGGTACGCAGGTCCACATCATACTCTTGCGCCAGATTCCAAATATCGCGGAATGCTCGGCGCAGAACAACGGTTTCTTTTTCCTGAACTTCGTCAAATTCCCAGTAATAGCCTTGCAGGTTTTGCACCCATTCGAAATAGGAAACCACCACGCCACCGCAGTTCGCCAGAATATCGGGCACGACCAATACGCCGTTTTGACGCAGGATGGCATCAGCTTCGGGCGTAGTCGGACCGTTTGCGCCTTCGACCACGATTTTGGCGCGGACTTTGCCGGCATTTTCGGAAGTCAGTTGGTTTTCCAGCGCGCAAGGGGCGAGTACATCCACATCCAGCGCCAAGAGTTCGGCATTGCTGATTTCCTTGCCGTAACCGGCTTTGTTAGTGATAAAGCCGTTGGTCTGATACTCTTTGAATAGGGCTTCCATATCCAAGCCGTTTTCATTGTAGATGGCGACATCGACAGTGGAAACGGCAACAATTTTTGCACCAGCTTTGTGCGCGTAATAGCCCGTGTGATAGCCCACATTGCCGAAACCTTGAATGGCGTAGGTTGCGCCTTTCACGTCTTTACCGAGTTTCTCCAAAGCTTGGACGGCGGCGAAGTTCACGCCGTAACCCGTCGCTTCGGTACGCGCCAAAGAGCCGCCGAATTCGACCGGCTTGCCGGTAAACACGCCGGGCGCGGATTTTTTAACGACGTTTTCGTAGGCATCGACCATCCACGACATGATTTTGCCGTTGGTGTTCACATCGGGGGCGGGAATATCGATTTTCTCTCCGATCAGCGGGGAAATGGCTTCGGAATAAGCGCGTGAAATGCGTTCCAACTCTGCTTCTGAATAATCGCGCGGATCCAAAGTAATGCCGCCTTTGCCGCCGCCGTAAGGAATGCCTGCGACACAGCATTTGATGGTCATCCAAATTGACAGGGCTTTAACTTCGTCCAGATTCACATTCGGGTGAAAGCGCACGCCGCCTTTGTAGGGGCCGACGGCATTGTTGTGTTGCGAACGGTAGCCGGTAAAGGTTTTGACCGTGCCGTTGTCGAGTTTGACGGGGAAGCTGACTTCCAAGGCGCGTTGTGGGTTTTTCAGAATTTCATACACCGCAGGGTCGGCATTGAGCCGGTCGCAGGCGGTTTTCACCTGTTTGCGGGCGATTTCGAACGGATTCAGGGTTTCTTTTGCAGCAGATTGGGACATTTTTCCTCCTTCTCATGTTGGGTTGAGCTAAAAGGGCTTGCGGTCGTAACTATAACCAATTTCCAAACAAAATATAATAGAGTGTGGCCAATAATTGAAAAATATATTCATTTGTATAGGGTTTTATTTTCCCCAGTTTTTCAATATTTGGTTTTGACGGCCGATGGGTATGCCAGAATGAGCGGATTTAATAGGGATGTTGATGGTGCGAATCAGCGGCAATTTCAAACAAGCTATTTTTTAATGGCTGTATATGAAATGATAAATAGATAGTTGATAACGCTTAAAAACGGATAGTTCGCGGTGGTGGCAAGGTAGTGTGGCGATGTCGGCACATTACAAAACATGGAGCGTTGAAAAAGCTACCTGCACGGAATGGGAGGTGGGCAGGGAGGGCTGAGGCGGTTATCAGTGTAGCGATACAAATCAAAACGGGACGGTTGTTCAAAACCGTCCCGCCATTTTTTTGCTGCCTGCCTGTTGTAGCTGCCTTTGCCTTTCTTTTTGCGTTCCGTTTTGTGCCGGAACAGATTGGAGCGCACCAGTGCTTTGAGTGCGTTATTACGGATTTTGCCTTTATTGAGTTGATGTGCCATAGGGCTTTCCTGTTGTTTTGTATTAAAACGGGCGCGGATTGTAGCCTGCCGGTTAGGATGGGGCAAGGGGGGCAGGCTACCTGAAAATTGATGTTGTTAAGCAGAGGGGATATGATGCTGCAGGGTTTTGCATTATTGCTTTGCTGGTTTGGCGTGGTGCTGTATTTTTCAGGTAGCCTTTGCATGAAAAAGGCTACCTGAAAACTTAAATGCTTAAGCGCTTTCTTGCTCCAGCACAAACCTAGCGCCTTTGTCTTGCGCCAAGAGTTCGGCGAGGGCAGGCAGGTTGGCGGCGAGCTGTTCGGCCAGCAGATAGGGCGGATTGATAACGAACATGCCGCTGCCGTGCATACCGAAGCCGTCGCTGCGCGGGGCGTGGGCATGCAGTTCGGCTTGCAGCCAATGGGTAGCGGGCAGTTTGTGCAGTTCAGCGGGCAGTTGGCGGCTTTCTTCGCGCGAAAGGCAGGGATACCACAGCAAATAGCAGCCGGTGGCGAAGCGGCGCAGGGCAGCCTGCAGGGTTTTGACTACTTGGCGGTAGTCTTGTTTTTGTTCGTAGGGCGGATCGATGAGGATTAGGGCGCGTCGCGTCGGGGGCGGCAGGAGGGAAATCAGGCTTTGGTAGCCGTCGCTTTGTTTGGTGATGATGCGGCGGTCGGCGCGGGTGTTTTCCTGCAGCAGGGCGAAGTCGGCGGGATGCAGCTCAAACAGGCGCATTTTGTCGCTGTCGCGCAGCAGGCTTTGGGCAAGGCGGGGCGAGCCGCAATAGAAATCGGGCGCGGGCAGGATATGGCGCAGGTGTTGGCGGAATTGTTCCAGTTCGGCAGGCAGGGCGGGCGCGGCGAGCAGGCGGCCGATGCCTTGTTGGTGTTCGCTGGTTTTTTGTGCGGCATCGTCTGTCAGGCGATATAAGCCGGCACCGCTGTGGGTGTCGATATACCAATAGGGCTTGTCTTTACGGTTGAAGTAGCTGAGGGTGAGAAACAGGATAAAATGTTTGAGCATGTCGGCGTGGTTGCCGGCATGGAAGGCATGGCGGTAGCTGAGCATGGGGTGGCGCTGAGTTGGGAAAAGCGGCATTTTATAGCGGGTTGGTTCGCTTCCGCTACTTTGGCTAAATATTGCAGATAAAAAAAGGTGTGGCAGTCGGCCACACCTAAACACACACACATCAAGAGGAAAATGAATCCAATGTTGCAAGAAACAGGAGCATCTCTATTTCAACCAACCGGCTTTGATTGTCAGCCGGGCACTAAATCCTTTCAACTTGGAGGGAATTATAAAGATAATAGTCGGGAGAAATATTGACCAAAATCAAATGAACGACAATTCATAGCCCGAAAGTTTGGCAATTTATGCGTAAAAGAGGCTCCGTTAGCAAATTATCGGTGTGTTCTGGCTTTTCAGGTAGCCTCAAATAGCTTAAACGGGCTGCCACAGGGTATACCGGCATGCTAAAATGTCTGTATATTAACAAGATGCCGTGCAACAGAACAGTTAGCGGGCAGGGGAATAGCCCTTGCCAACCGGCCTTAACTAGGGAGTGGCGGTATGCGGCCAGGCCGCAATAGCCGCCAAAAGAAAGATTTAAATACGGTTGGAACGAATGATTAAATTTGCACTCGGGCGCAAAGCCGTTAAGCTGGTGAAAACAAATCGGACGGGGCAGGATAATCTGCCTGATGCCGAAGCCTATTACCGCCGCGCCCAACAGCTGTTGGAAGCAGAAGACACCCGCGAAAAAGCCGTGGCCGATATGCTCCAGGCCGCCGAAATGGGGCATCAGCAGGCGCAATACGAGCTGGGCGAATGGAACCGCCAAGGCCAAAATGTGCCGCAAAACTATGCCACCGCACTATATTGGCTGGAGCGTGCCGCCGCTTCAGGCTACCTGAAAGCCGCCTACAGCCTGGCTTTGATGCAGGCCAACGGCGAAGGAATGCAGCAAGACGTATTGGCCGCCAGCCAAGTGATGCAGCATCTGGCTGCGCAAAAATTCCCGCCGGCCATTGTGTGGCTGATGGAAAACGCGGCCGCCCACGGCCAGCACCAAAAAGCCTTTGCCTGGGCCTCCCATGCCGCCGCGCTGGGCGAACCGCAGGCGCAATACCACATGGCCTATGCCCTCCTGCACGGATTGGGCACCAAAACCGACGTGCGCCAAGGCATCAGCTGGCTCAAACGCGCCGCCGAGCACGACTACGGCGATGCGCAATGGCAGCTCGCCCGCCTGTATGAAACCGGCCGTTTCGGCGGCATGGACAAAGCCAAAGCCTTGCATTGGTATGAACGTGTGGCTGCCAAAGGCGTGGTGGCTGCCCAAAGCAAGGCCGGGCATATGCGGCTTAACGGTATCGGCTGCGCTGCCGATCCCAAAGCCGCCGTACAATGGATTATCCAAGCTGCCAATGCCAACGACTCGGAAGCGTTGAACCTGCTGGCCAAACAGCTGCTCACCGGGCAGGGCATCCAGCAAAATTTCGAAGCCGCCGTGCGCTGCCTGGAGCAGGCCGTGCGTTTGGGTAATGCCGACGCCATGTATCAGATGGGCGATGTGTACCGCTACGGCTTGGGTGTATCCAAAGACGACAAACTGGCGCGGCAATGGTATGAACAAGCCGTGCTCAACGGGCATGAAGAAGCCAAAGAAAAGCTGGCCGAGCCGGTGAAACCCCAGCGCCGTGCGTCCGACCCGGTGTGCCACTTGCCCGACCCGGAAGAGCAGCTGGCCGAAGAACACTACCGGCAAGCCTTCGTTTGCCACTTTGGCCTCAATGGTGCGACCCAAGACATCGGCCAAGCCTTCTCGCTCTACAAAGCAGCCGCCGAATATGGCCTGCCGCGTGCGCAAACCAACCTCGGCATGATGTTTTTCCTTGGCGAATTTGTGGGCAAAGACTACGAAAAAGCCGCAGCCTGGTTTAAAAAAGCCGCCATTCGGCATGATCCCGTGGCGCACTACAACCTCGCCTGCCTCTACTACCACGGCTGGGGCGTGCGTGCCAACGCCGGCGAAGCGATTTCCCACCTTAAAGCCGCCATCGCGCAAGGCCATAAGAACGAAGGCGAGTGGCAGAAGCTCTTAGAGCAATGGCAGGAAGAATTGGCTTAGGGCTGCCTGAAATCAAAAGGCTACCTGAAAAATGGCAAAAGGTTTTTCAGGTAGCCTTTATATGCAGTGATGGCGAAACGCAACGCCTGCCTTAAAATATTTTGCCGCAGGCACCGCCTGCCTGCACTTTAAACCCGCAGCATCCGCCCTTATTTGCCGCTTAGAATTTACTCAAGGCCGACTTGCCCGCAAACACCGCTTTGCGCCACAATAAGCCCATCCCGCATAACACAGAAAAAGGAATAAATCATGTCTGACATTGATCACAGCGATCCCATTATCTTCACTGAAAGCTGCTGCAATAAGGTAGCCGAGCTGATTGCCGAAGAAAACAACCCCGATTTGAAACTGCGCGTGTTTGTGAACGGCGGCGGCTGTTCCGGCTTCCAATACGGCTTCACTTTCGACGAAATCGTGAACGATGACGACTTCCAAATCGAAAAAAGCGGCCTCGTTTTCCTAATCGACCCGATGAGCTACCAATACCTGCTCGGCGCGGAAATCGACTACACCGAAGGCCTGCAAGGCTCACAATTCGTTATCCGCAGCAATCCGAATGCTGTAACCACCTGTGGCTGCGGTTCTTCGTTTTCGGTTTGATTGGTTCAAGCGCATGAATGAAAGGCTACCTGAAAGTTTCAGGTAGCCTTTTAAACAAGAATGCTACAGCGTTGTCTTGCCTTGCCGTATTACTCATACTGACGGTGACTTGCCGCCTTATCTGTAATCCGCTATATATTGAATGACATAAAAAAGCCGGCTGGAAACAGCCGGCTGGTTTTATTTCAAGCGAGGCGATCCAAGCTGTCTGCTTATGTGCCGTATACCGGGAATTGGTCGCACAAGGCTTTCACTTCGCCGGCCACGCGAGCCAGGTTGGCTTCGTCTTCGGGTTTGTCCAGCACATCGGCCACCAGATTCGCCAGTTTGCGGGCGGCAGCTTCGTCGAAGCCGCGGGTGGTGATGGCGGCGGTGCCCACGCGGATGCCGGAAGTAACGAAGGGTTTTTCCGGATCGTTCGGGATGGCGTTTTTGTTGATGGTAATCAACGCTTTGCCCAGTGCGGCTTCAGCGGCTTTGCCGGTGATGTGTTTCGGGCGCAGATCCACCAGGAAAACGTGGCTTTCGGTGCGGCCGGAAATGATGCGCAGGCCGCGTTTTACCAACTCTTCGGCCATGGCGGCGGCATTGATTTTCACCTGTTTGGCGTATTGCTTGAATTCAGGTGACAGGGCTTCTTTGAAGGCCACGGCTTTAGCGGCAATCACATGCATCAGCGGACCGCCTTGCAGGCTGGGGAAAATAGCGGAGTTAAGCGCTTTTTCGTGGGTGTTGTCACGGCACAGAATCACGCCGCCGCGCGGGCCGCGCAGGGTTTTGTGGGTAGTGGTGGTAACGAAGTCGGCGTGCGGCACGGGGTTGGGGTATTCGCCGGCGGCAATCAGGCCGGCGTAGTGTGCCATATCCACAAACAGGTACGCGCCTACTTTATCGGCGATTTGGCGGAAACGTGCCCAGTCAATTTCCAAGGCATAGGCGGAGGCACCGGCCACAATCATTTTGGGTTTGTGCTCAAGCGCGAGGCGTTCCACTTCGGCGTAGTCGAGCACTTCGTTTTCGTCCAGGCCGTAGGTAACGGCGTTGTAGAGCTTGCCGGAAATGTTTACCGATGCACCGTGGGTGAGGTGGCCGCCGTGGGCGAGGCTCATGCCGAGGATAGTGTCGCCGGGTTTCAATACGGAGGCATACACGGCTTGGTTGGCTTGCGAGCCGGAGTGGGGTTGTACGTTGGCATAGGTGGCGCCGAACAGTTTTTTCACGCGCTCGAGGGCAAGCTCTTCGGCCACATCCACGTGTTCGCAGCCGCCGTAGTAGCGTTTGCCGGGGTAGCCTTCGGCGTATTTGTTGGTGAGCTGGCTGCCCTGGGCTTCCATCACGGCGCAGCTGACGTAGTTCTCGGAGGCAATCAGCTCAACGTGGTCTTGCTGGCGCTTGTCTTCGGCGGCAATGGCGGCGGCGAGGTCGGGATCGTATTTGGCGATGGTGATGCTGCGGGAAAACATATTTGGGTCTCCTTTGACAGACAATGGATGGATGCTGGCGGGCAGCGGGGGATAAGCTGAACAAACCTGCTCTTGCCCCGACTGTGCCGTTTGTACTGCCGACGGTTGGCTGGGGAAGGGGAGTTTATTTAACTCATGTTAGGCGGTATTGTAGCCGAATTCGGTGCCGATAGCTAAAGCCCTTTGCTTCCTGCGGCGGCGGCTGGTCTGGCTATATGGATTAGCCTATTTGCGGCTTGTGGCTTGGCATGTAGCAAAGTCCTTCAGCTGTATGCGGCTGGCAACGAAGGCTACCTGAAAGCGGGCTCTGCGGGTTTCTGCGGAGCTAATATTTCAGGTAGCCTTTGATCTGCGGCAATAGTGGATGAGAGGCTGGATTAAAGCTCGCCGGGTTACGGCGCGAGGTTGTCGTTCAGCCATTTCAGGTAGCCTTCTGCGCCGCCGGATACGGGCAGCAGCAGGATTTGCGGGCAATCGTAGCTGTGCTGCTCGAGAATCAGGCGTTCAACGGCGGGATAGTGCTGCTCGGCGGTTTTGATGGTGAGGCGGATTTCGCTGTCGCAACAGAGCTCGCCCTGCCAGAGGTATTGGCTTTGAATGGCTTCGTATTGTACGCAGGCGGCGAGGCACTGTTGCAATAGGAGCCTGCCGATGCGTTCGGCTTCGGCTTGGCTGGGGCAGGTGGTGAGGATGATGGCGGGTTGGCAGGCGGGCATGGCGGTAAGGAGGAGATGAGTTTCAGGTAGCCTGGTTGGGCGCCGTAGGCTGGCGGACATTGTGGTTTCAATGGGGGGAAGTATGGCGGATAGTTTTTCAGGTAGCCTGTCCAATCCAAAGGCTACCTGAAACCGATCAGCTTATTTTTCCAACAGGCTGGGTACGAAGCGCAGCAGGATGTCGCGCAGGGGGATGAGTTTGCCGTGGAAGAAGTGAGAGGATTGGGGCAGCACAACCACGGGGATGTCTTGCGGGGCGGCCCAGCCGAGGGCGTTGGCCAGTGGGACGACTTCATCAATTTCGCCGTGGATTACCAAGGTGTGCGCCGGGTCGGTGGCTTGGGCAGCGGGCACTTCATACATGCCCACGGCGGGGCCGAGCAGTACGAGGGCATCGGGGCGGCGCTGCTGGGCGGCAAACAGGCTCACGTAGCCGCCGAAGGAGAAGCCGGAAATGATGAGTTGGGCGGCATGGGGGTGTTGGCTCTGGGCGTAGTCGATGACGGCGAGGCAGTCGTCGGTTTCACCTCGCCCGTAGTCGTGTTCGCCTTCGCTTTCACCCACGCCGCGCAGATTGGGCAGATAGCAGTGGAAGCCTAGGCGGGCATAGACTTTGGCGGCGGTTTGGATCACTTTGTTGGTAAACGTGCCGCCGTGCAGGGGATTGGGGTGATTGATGATGGCCACGCCGCGCTCGGGGGCTTCGGGCGGCAGATAGATGGTGTGCAGGCGGCCGGCGGGGCCGTCTATCCAGAGTAGGTGTTGGGGAGCGAGCATTTGGGTTCTCTTGGTTTATAAATGGATTTTGGTTTGAACTGCGCTAAGGCTGATGCTTTCAGGTAGCCTGAACGAGCTGATGAGGCTACCTGAAAAGATTTAGGCCTGGCCGAGGAACAGGCGGTAGGCGGCGTTGCCGGTTTGTTCGGTGTGCACATAGCCCAGCTCTTGCAGGAAGGTGTCGAAGGCTTGGTTGTCGGCGGGCGGCACGTCGATGCCCACCAGTATGCGGCCGTAATCCGAACCGTGGTTGCGGTAGTGGAACAGGGTGATGTTCCAGCCGATCTGCATGCGGTTGAGGAAATAGGCCAGTGCGCCGGGGCGTTCGGGGAATTCAAAGCTGAACAGGCGTTCGTGCGCCACTTTGCCGGTGCGGCCGCCCACCATGTAGCGGATGTGGATTTTGGCGGTTTCGTCTTCGGAGAGGTCGGTGTTGGGCAGGCCGGCGGCGGTGAGCTCGGCGCTGATGGCGGCCAGGTCGGCCGCGCCTTTGCTTTGGATACCTACAAAAATATGGGCGGTGGTGTCGTCGCCGTAGCGGTAGTTGAATTCGGTGATGTTGCGGCTGCCCAAGATGTTGATGAACTTGAGGAAGCTGCCAGGCTGTTCAGGAATCGACACGGCAAAAATGCCTTCGTTGCCTTCGCTCAGTTCGCTGCGCTCGGAAACGTGGCGCAGGCGGTGGAAATTGATGTTGGCGCCGCTGGTTACGGCAATCAGGGTTTGGCCCTGCGCCTGCTCGCGGGCGATGTAGGCTTTGAGGCCGGCCAAGGCCAGCGCGCCGGCGGGCTCGCAGATGCTGCGGGTGTCGTCGAAAATATCTTTAAGCGCGCCGCAGATGGCGTCGGTGTCCACCGTGATGATTTCGTCCAAAAATTCGCGGCACAGGCGGAAGGTTTCTTCGCCCACCAGCTTCACCGCCGTGCCGTCTGAAAACAGGCCGACATCTTTGAGAGCCACCAGGCAGCCTTCTTCGATGGAGGTTTTCATGGCGCAGGAGTCATGGGTTTGCACGCCGATTACTTTGATTTCGGGACGCACCTGTTTGATGAACACGGCCACGCCGGCCGCCAGCCCGCCGCCGCCGATGGGCACGAACACGGCATCAATCGGCTTGGAATGCTGGCGCACGATTTCCAGTCCGATGGTGCCTTGGCCGGCAATCACGTCGGGGTCGTCGAACGGCGGGATATAGGTTTGGCCGCTGCTTTTGGCCAGCTTTACGGCGTGGTCGTAGGCATCGTTGAACGACACGCCTTTGAGTACCACTTTGCCGCCGCGCGAGCGCACTGCGTCCACTTTAATCTGCGGCGTGGTTTCGGGCATCACGATGGTGGCTTCGCAGCCGAGCTTCTGCGCGGAAAGCGCCACGCCCTGGGCATGGTTGCCAGCGCTGGCGGTAATCACGCCTTTCTGCAGCAGCTCGGGCGGCAGCTTGGCCATTTTGTTGTATGCACCCCTGATTTTGAAGGAGAAAACGGGCTGGAGGTCTTCGCGTTTGAGCAGGATGCGGTTGCCGCTGCGCGCGGAAAGGTTGCGGGCGAAATCCAGCGGCGTTTCGGCGGCCACGTCGTAAACGCAGGCGGTGAGGATGCGGGTAAGATAGTCGGTGTGGGGCAAAGGCATGATGGTGGTGTCTGAAATCGTTTTGAAAGGCGGCAAGATACTCCGTTTGCGCTGCCGCTGGCAAGAAAAATCAGGTTAAACGCTTAGCAATACAAGTTTGAGCGGCTATAATCGGCGCAATTTTGCCGCATGATTGGTTTTTGGCGGCAGGTTACCTGAAAAAATTTCTGCCTTGCAGCACCTCTGCTGCGCTTTAACTTCGTTGCAGCCCCGCTTTCAGGTAGCCTCAATCCCAAGCCTGCTGGCGGCAAGCCATTCAATCAAATCCAACAGACAACGCAATGAAACAAAAACTCACCCTCCTCACCTTATCCCTTTTAGTGGCCGGCTGGCAGGTGCAGGCCGCGCCGCAAGCCGCTTCCGCCCCCAGCCAAGCCTCTGCGCCCGCCGCTTCCGCCCCGGCCGCTGCCAATTCCGCCGCCACCCAGCCCGTAACCGCTGTGGGACTGCCCGAAATCAAAGCCTCGGCCTATGCCGTGTATGACGCGCAAAGCGGCCAGATGCTCGCCTCGCACAAATTAAACGAACACATCGAGCCCGCCTCGCTCACCAAGCTGATGACCGCCTATTTGGTGTTTAAAGCACTGGAAGAAGGCAAGCTCAAACCGGATCAAACCTTTACCGTGTCCGAGCAGGGCTGGAAAGCGGAAGGTTCGCGCATGTTCCTCGACCCGAAAACCCCCGCCCGCGTGGACGATTTGCTCAAAGGGGTGATTGTGCAGTCCGGCAACGATGCTTCCATCACCTTGGCCGAAGCCGTGGCCGGCAGCGAAGCGCAGTTTGTGCAGCTGATGAACGCCGAAGCCAAACGGCTCGGCATGAACGACACCCATTTTGAAAACAGCACCGGCCTGCCCGGCGCGCAGCACTACACCTCGGTGCAAGACCTCATCACCCTTTCCGCGGCCATCATTCACGACTATCCGCAATACTATCCGCTCTATTCCATCCAATCCTACAGCTACAACAACATCACCCAGCCCAACCGCAACCTGCTGCTCTACCGCGACCCCGACGTGGACGGCATGAAAACCGGCCACACCGACAGCGCCGGCTACAACCTGGTTGCCTCCAGCAAACGCAACGGCCGCCGCGTGATTTCCGTGGTGGTGGGCACCGAAAGCATGCAGGCGCGCGCCGCCGAGAGCAGCAAACTGCTCAACTGGGCGCTGCAATCCTACGACACGCCCAAGCTGTATGACGCCGAGACCGCCATTTCGCAGGTGAAAGTGTATAAAGGCGCGGATAACTCGGTGAACGTGGGCTTTATCGACGCCACCTACATCACCGTGCCGCACGGCCAGGCCGCGCAGCTTCAGCCCGTACTGGAAACCGTACAGCCCGTGCTCGCCCCGATTAGCAAAGGCCAAGTGCTCGGCACCGTGAAATTTATGGACGCGCAAAACCGCGTGGTGGCGCAGAAAGACGTGGTGGCGCTCAACGACGTGGCCGAAGCCGGCTTCTTCGGCCGCCTGTGGGACAGCATCGTGCTGTGGTTTAAGAGCCTGTTTAGCGGGTCTTGATACAGTTTGATTGATGCGATAAAGGCTACCTGAAAACTCGGAACGGGGTTTTCAGGTAGCCTTTTTTGGCTGCTGCCTATCGGCGGTTGGCGCAAAAGCCTTGGGGGATGACGACATCGACCGAACCCGGGCGGTTGGCGAAAGTAAGGTGTTCGTGTGTGGCGAAATGACGGTTGTTTTCGGCATTTGTCCGATCGGTGCAGGTGGCGTTTTCTAGAGATTGTTGGAGAAAGGTACGGAAAGCGGATAAGTTTGAGCCGATGATGGATGGGTCGGTAATAATGAAGTATCGGTGTATGGTTGGATTCTTTGTGTCCACTGCTACCCGTATCAAAGTTAGTTGCTCGTTCAGTTTGAGTGGTAACTGTTGATTTGTAGTGGCTGCAATGTTAGCTGCAACTTCCATTTTTTCAGACTCTGTTTGGGGATGGATGGTGGAATGGGTAGCGCAATATCCTTTAGGGAGCGTGGCAGTAATAACATCATTGCGCCTATCCGCCAGACGATAGCGCATGATTACGCCTGATAGATCACTGAGTTGCCAAGCTTCTCTGCTTCCGCATAAAAATCCTAAGTTTAGATCTGACAGGTTGGATTGTAGGAGAGGCAGCAAGTCAATCGGAAGGGGTTTGGGCTGAGAAGAGGATTCTGTATTGATAACGACATCAAACACGACATGGCCATTTTCCAACAATACTCTATGGCTAGCGGTGTTACTGCCGAAACGGGCAGATGGTTTGCGATTGATGGAATTGATGACGGTTTGCAGCTCTTGCCGGGTGGGCTGGGCTTGGATGCTTGGGGCGGCGGCCAGCAAGACGGTTAGGAGGAGGGTTTGAAGGCGTGCGGACATGAGGTTTCCTGTTGCTTCCCGGGTTGGGCTACCTGAACCGGGGTTTCTGCGGAGCTTGGCTTGCGGGTGGTTTTTACATGGTATGAGTTCGGTTTTCAGGTAGCCTATCGGCTGCCTTGCTCACGTTCCTGCCGGCGTTGCAGGTTTTTGTTGATGATGGCGGCTTCGAGTTTTTCCACGGCCATGCGGCTGTTCCACAGCGGGCGTGCCTGTATGCGGCAGGCTTCGGCGGCGGCTAGGGCTTGAGGGGTTACGGTGTGCGGATCGAGCACGAAGGTTTCGTTGCGCGGGATGTCGCGGGTGAGGGCTTGGCCGCGCCCGAAGAAGCGGCTGTAGAGGGTGTTGGTGAGGAGCGTGCCTTGGCCGTTGGCGCAGTTTATGTGTAGTTTCAATATACTGGAGCGCGGTGCGTTGCCGGATTCCTCATCGGTGGAGTTGATGATCATGTTGAAGTACACGCCGCTCGGGGTATCCGGGTCGAAGCGGGTGCTGGCAAGGTCGAAATAGGAGCTGAGGTGGTTTTCGCAGTTCCAGCAGACGAGGCCGTGGGTTTTGTGGTCTTGGTTGAGGCGGTCTTGCGGGAGGACGGTATGGCGGGTGAGCAGGACGGGACCGTTTTGGGTTTTGCTATATACGGTGCTTTCCATCAATACGGCATCTTCTTGGGTAGACTGTGGTTTTCTGAATTCTTGGGTGTGTGACACCATAGACAGGTCTTCGCCTGCGGCGGGCGTTGGAGCGGCTGCGGGGATGGAGGCGGTGTTCGGTGCAGGTGCGGGCGCAGAGGGGGCTTGCTGTATGGTTTCGGATGGGTTGGAGCAGGCGGCGAGAAGGGATATGGACAGGATGGAGAGCAGGGGTTTCATGATAGAGAGGGAATAGGTGGAAAGGGTTTAATTGTGCTCGGCTATACAAGCTACCTGAAAACGGGTTTTGCAAATCTCTGCGAAGCCGAGGTTTCAGGTAGCCTTTGTGTGCCCGGGCGGTTTATTTTGCGTCTTCGGTGCAGCTGTTTTTGGCAACGGTGGCTTCGAAGGTTTCGGATTGGCCGGGGAGGGTGAAGTGGTGGGCGGTGGGGTAGTAGTGGTTGCTTTGGGCGAGCAGTGGGTCGTCGCACACGAGGGTGCGGGCTTCGGTTTGCAGTTTGGCGCGGATTTGTGCGACGGGCTGTTTGGTGAGCTCGGGGTCGTTGAGGGTGAGGTATTTGTGCATGGTGCGCGTGGTGTGGTCGAAGCGGACGCGTTGCAGAGTAAGTTTGTCTTCGGTGAGGGGAAGGCGCTGGTTCATGCCGGGAATGAGGAGGATGAGGGCGGCGATTTGCCCGTTTTCTTCCTGTTGCGCCGGGCTTTGGCTGCTTTGGATTTGGGCACAGCGGCCGGCAGGGATGGTGATGTTGATGGGGGCGGTTTCGCCGCTGATGGTGTAGCGGGTAGTGAGGCTGCGGGTTTGGTTGAGGGCGGGGAATTGGGGGTGTTCGCACCAGGAGGCTTCGGCAAGGGTTTGCAGGGCTTGGACGGTGGGCTCGCGTTCGGCAGCAGGCGGCAGGGGGAGCAGTTGGCTGTTGATGGTGGCATCAATCAGGATGTTGCCGCCTTGTGCGGCAGCGCGGCGGATGGTGAATGGGCCGGATTTGATGGGCGCGTCGTGGTTGATGCTGCGGATGAATTGGGGCAGGCCGGGGGCTTGGCGGGCGGGCTGTTTGGCTTGGGCGGCAAGGGGCAGGGCGGCGGCGGATAGGATGAGGGCTAATTTGATGGCTTGCATGGTGGGTTCCTTTTATGCGGGTTGGAGGCTACCTGAAAACTGCGGTTTGGTTTTTCAGGTAGCCTTTTTCTATTTTACGCTTTCTTACAGCACAAGAGGCTGTGGCCGAGGCCGAGGTTGTCGTGGATTTTGGCTATTTGCAGGCCGGCGGCTTCGATGCAGCGGCTGAGGTCGGCGCTGTGGAAGATTTTGCTGTTGCCGTTGGCCAGGGCGGTGAAGTAGAGGCTGGTTTGGGTGAGGCAGTAGGCGGCGGTTTCGTATTTTTGCCTGTCCCACAGGGGCTCGAGGATATAGAGGGTACTGTTTTCACTCATGCTGGCAGCGGCGCGGCTGAGGATGGAGGTAACTTGCTGTTCGGTAAAGCAGTCGAGGAATTGGCTCATCCAGATGGCGTCGAAGCCTTCGGGGAATGGGGTGGCGGGGTCGAGCAGGTTGGCGGGGTGGCCGTGGATGCGGTCGGCGCCGGGCAGGCTGGCGGTGTGCTCTTTCATCAGTTGGATTTGCTGGGGCAAATCCATGATGGTGACCTGCACTTCCGGGTAGTATGCCACGCATTGCAGTGCCCAGCGGCCGGTGTTGCCGCCCACATCGAGCAGGCGGCGGACGGGTTGGGAAAAGACGATTTTCAGCGCGGCGGGGAAGGATTGGTCGGAATAGAAGTGGTCGAAGGCGAGCCATTTTTCGAGGGTGCGCGGGGGAAGGCTGGAGAGGCCTTCATACACGGTGGGCCAGTTGCCGAACACTTTGAGCCCGGCGGGGCGGCCTTCGAGCAGGGCGGCTTCGAGGTCGAACGCGGCTTGGTAGCAGACGTCGTGCACGAAATCCATGTTGATGGGGGACATGGGGTCTTTGATTAAAAACCAGCCGACTTTGCTGATGCGGTAGCGTTCGTTTTCGCAGAGGACGGTGCCGATGGAGAGGGAGGCTTCGAGCAGCACTTGGGCGGCGTAGCGGCTGAGCTTGGCTTCTTGGGCGATTTCTTCGAGGGTTTGGCCTTCGGCGGCGCGGTTGAGCCGCTCGAGGATGCCGAATTTCACCATCAGGCGGGAGGCTTGGAAGGCGATGGGGCCGAAGATGATTTGCTGGGCAAGGCGCTGGGCTTCTTGGGCGGTGTGTTGTTCTTGGTTGTATCGTTCGAGGGTGTGCTTGGCGTTCATAATGGATTGGCCGATAAAGGGGTTTGGGTTTTCAGGTAGCCTTTAAGCATAGGAGAAGGCTACCTGAAAGCGTCAGCTTCAACGAAGTTAAAACGGAGCTTACGAAGAAAGCAAAGCTAAAACGGATTTTGGATAAGGCAGTATCAGCCTGCCCATTGCCCGCTGATGCGGGCGGCTTCCTGCAGGCGTTCGGGCGTGCCCACATCCAGCCACAGGCCGGTGTGTATTTCGCCGCACACCTGGCCTTGCTGCATGGCTTGGCGTAGCAGGGGGGCGAGTTTGGCGCGTTGGTGGGCGGCGGTGTGGGCGAAAAGCTCGGGGCGGTAGAGGCCGATGCCGCTGAAGGTGTGGGCGGACTCTTGGGTTTCGGCGTCGCTAACTTGGCCGCCGGCTTGCAGGCGGAAGTCGCCTTGCGGGTGGTGCGGGGGGTTGGGCACGAGCCAGAGGTGGGCGAGGGTGTGCTCGCTCATTTGGGCGGCACGCTCGATGGCGGCGCGGCAGTCGAAATCGGTAAGGATGTCGCCGTTGATTACCAGGAAAGGCTCGCTGCCTAAGAGCGGTAGGGCGGTGGCGATGCCGCCGGCGGTTTCCAGCCCGCCGGGTGCTTCGGGCGAATATTGGATAGACACGCCATAACGGCTGCCGTTGCCGAGGCCTTGTTCAATTTTTTCGCCGAGCCAGGCGTGGTTGATAACGATTTCTCTGATGCCGGCGGCGGCCAGGCGGCGCAAATGCCAGCCGATGAGCGGCTCGCGGCCGCAGGGGAGCATGGGTTTGGGCAGGGCGTCGGTAAGCGGGCGCATCCGCTCGCCGCGCCCGGCAGCCAGGATCATGGCTTTCATGGTTTCAGGTAGCCTTAAGAGTGAGAAAACCGGGCGATTATATAGCGGAATGGGTTTTCAGGTAGCTTTTTGGTGGGGCAGGGGGTATTTGCGGGTTTGGTGGATGCCTAATAAATAGCGAAGATTGATGTCGGCTGCTTGCTTGGTGAGGCTACCTGAAAAACTTCAGCTTCGCCGCATTCTGGTGATATGGCATTTTCAGCCACCCCTTCCGCCGCTGGCTTCCACCCAAACGCTTGCTATACAATGCCGCCTTCGCGCAGCGTTTCGCACACACTATGGAACAACTCGAATTTTTCAGCATTCCCAGCCCCTGCATCGGTGTTTGTCAGGCCAATAGCAAGGGCTATTGCAAAGGCTGTTTGCGCAGCCGTGAGGAGCGGCTGTATTGGCTGAAGCTTACGGATACGCAGAAGCAGAATGTGCTGCGCCTGTGCCGTTTGCGCAAGCGCAAACTATTGCAGTTGGCGGCTGAGCAGCAGGTTGTTTCTATTGAGCTGCCGGAGCAGATGGATTTCGATTTTTTCTAAGCTGCCATCCTGCCCTTTCTTTTTTCTCTTTTATCGTTAAATATCAATTTATGCCGGTTTTATCTGCTTTATCTTTTCTTCCTGCCTCCTGGACATGGCAGTTTCTCGCCTTGGCGGTGTTGTGCAGTGTGGCGGTTTCTGTGTTGCTGAAAATAGCGCGCAAACAAGGAATTCACATTGAACACGCAATTGCGGTGAACTATATTGTGGCTACGGCCTGCTGCTGGCTGCTGCTTGCGCCGCCGCTGGATAGCCTGCGCGGGACGGATATTGGCGGCCTGTGGCCGTTTTTGGCTTTGGGCGTGCTGTTGCCGAGCATTTTTGTGGTGATGGCGCGGGCGGTGGAACAGGCTGGGATTGTGCGCTCGGATGCGGCACAGCGCCTGTCGCTGGTGTTGCCGGTGTTGGCGGCATTTCTGCTGTTTGGCGAACGGCTAAACAGCAATAAAATCGTGAGCATCGTGCTGGCTTTCAGCGCGCTGGCGGCTTTGCTCTACAAGCCGGGCAAGGGTAAGCAGGATGGCGGGATGTTTTGGCTGGCGGGGGTATGGTTGGGCTTCGGAGTGATTGATATTTTATTCAAACAGCTATCCAAAACCGGGCAGGCGATGTCGTTGAATCTGTTTGTGGCCTTCGCGCTGGCTTGCGTGCTGATGTGGGGTTATGTGTGGCGGCAGGGCAAACCGCTTAAGGCGGCGGATTTTGCCGGCGGTCTGCTGCTCGGGCTGTTGAACTTTGGCAATATCCTGTTTTATATCAAGGCGCACCATGCTTTTTCCGACGACCCGACCTTAGTATTTGCCGGCATGAACTTGGGCGTGATTGCGTTGGGCACGCTCACCGGCGCGCTGGCGTTCAAGGAAAAGATTTCGGCAGTGAATCAAGCCGGCATTGTGTTGGCACTCGCGGCGATTTACAGCCTGTTTTATTTAGATTGGCTGCTGGCGAAGCTGGGCGTTGCAATATAAGTTTCAGGTAGCCTCAATCGAAACCGAAAGGCTACCTGAAACTTTCAGGTAGCCTCTTGCTTTACCCGCGCCGCAAATATTCTGCCAGGGGCTTAGGCAAACCATATTCCGCCGCATTGGCCCACAGGCTGCCGTGTGCCGCAGCGGCCGCCACTCCGTTTGCCTGTAAAGGCGTAATCTGCAACAGGCGGTGCGTGAGGCGGTGGCTCACCAAATCTCCTTCGGCCAAATCTTCCGCTGCCACGTCGAACGCGGCTGCGCGCTCATACAAATCATCCAACCGCTCGAAGCAGGGCACGCAGTAGAGCCCGCCCCAAATGCCGCCGGACGGGCGTTTTTCCAGCAGTACCCGGCCCTGTTTGTCGCGCAGCACCAGCCAATACAGCGCCACCTCCTTCACCGCCACCGCGGTTTTCTTGCGCGGCAGCTCGGCAATCCGCCCTTGCTGTTTGGCCAGGCAGATTTCCGCCATCGGGCAGGTATCGCAGCGCGGTTTGCTGCGTTTGCACACCAGCGCGCCCAAGTCCATCAGCCCTTGCGTGTAGGGGGTCATTTCCTCGGCTGCGGGCAGCAGGCTTTCGGCCAAATCCCACAAAGCGGTTTCAAATTTTTTGTCGCCGATTGCCCCGTCTTGCGCAAACACGCGGCACAAAACGCGCTTTACGTTGCCGTCTAAAATCGCTTCGCGCCGGCCGAAGGCAAAGGCGGCAATCGCTGCCGCCGTGCTGCGCCCCACGCCCTTGAGCGTTTCAAGATCTTGGCGCGTATCGGGAAAGCGGCCGCCGAAATCGTGCACCACCTGTTTGGCCGCCGTATGCAGATTGCGGGCGCGGCTGTAGTAGCCCAACCCGGCCCACAGCGCGAGCACTTCGTCTTCATCCGCCGCAGCCAGCGCGGCCACGTTTGGAAACTCCGTTAGAAATCGCGGGTAGTATGCCAACACGGTGGACACCTGCGTTTGCTGTAGCATAATCTCCGAAAGCCACACCGCATACGGCTCACACACCTGCCAAGGCAGGCCGTGCCGCCCGTGTTGCTTTTGCCAGCGCACCAGTCGGGCGGAGAAATCTGTGTTCATATTGAAAGGCTACCTGAAACCGAAAATTCCGTATTGTATAGCGGATTAAAATGGCAATGATACTGCCCAAGCTGCCGCCGGATACTTTTCAGGTAGCCTCCCGCCGCAATCTGCCCGTTTCCCGCTATAATCCCAGCCCCAACCAACCCGATTGCCAGCCATGACCATCCACACCCTCTTCGCCACCTGCCCGCGCGGCCTCGAAACCATCCTTGCCCAAGAGCTGGCCGCCCAAGGCTGCACCCATATCGCCCCCACCGATGGCGGCGTATCCTGCCAAGGCAGCCTCGAAGCCGCCTACCGCGCCAACCTCCACTCCCGCACCGCCAGCCGCATCCTGCTGCAACTGGCCAAACAGCCCTATCGCAGCGAAGACGACATTTACCGCGCCGCCAAAAGCATTCGTTGGGAAGACTGGTTCCATGCCGGGCAAACCTTCAAAATCAAGGTCGAAGGCAAACGCGCCCGCGTGAAAAGCCTCGACTTTACCGCCCTCAAAATCAAAGACGGCCTGTGCGACCGCTTCCGCAGCAGCCAAGGCCAACGCCCCAGCGTGGACAAAGCCGATCCGCACATTCGCATCCACGCCTTCATCAGCGAGCAGCACGCCGCCATCTTTATCGACACCAGCGGCGAAGCCCTATTCAAACGCGGCTACCGCCAAGACACCGGCGCCGCCCCCCTGCGCGAAAACCTCGCCGCCGGCCTGCTCCTGCTCGCCGGCTACAACGGCAGCCAGCCTTTCCAAGACCCTTTCTGCGGCAGCGGCACCCTCCCCATCGAAGCCGCCCTTATCGCTACCCGTCGCGCACCCGGCCTCGACCGCCGTTTCGGTTTTGAGCAGCTGGATAACTTTGATGCCGGCCTCTGGCAGCGTCTGCGCCAAGAAGCCCAAGCTGCCGTGTTGCCGCAAGCTCCCGCACCCATCGCCGGTAGCGACACCGACCGCCGCCTGATCCAAACCGCCGCCATCAACGCCCGCGAAGCCCAAGTGGCCGGGCACATCGTTTTTCAGGTAGCCGACGTGCGCGACACCCGACCCAACGGCGAAAACGGCATCCTCCTCGCCAACCCGCCCTACGGCGTGCGCCTCGAAGAAATCCACACCCTGCACGCGCTCTACCCCCAGCTCGGCTCCTGGCTCAAACAGCACTACCCCGGCTGGCTCTGCGGCCTGCTCACCGCCGACCGCGACCTGCCCAAACTCATGCGCCTGTCGCCCAAGCGCAAAATTCCCCTGTATAACGGCAACCTTGACTGCCGCCTGTTCCTGCTCGACATGGTGCGCGGCTCCCACCGCACGCCCAAGGTGGAATAGCTGTATTTAAGCATTAAACAAAAGGCTATCTGAAAACCAGTAATCGGTTTTCAGGTAGCCTTTATTTTGTTTCACCTCAAGCTTACAAATGCGGATTGGCCAAGTTTTGTGGCGACAGGATGCGGTCGAGCTCCGCTTCGCTCAAGAGCTGGCGCTCCAGCACTACTTCGCGCACGGTTTTGCCGGTTTGGGCGCAGATTTTGCCTACCAAGTCGCCGTTTTCGTGGCCGATATAGGGGTTGAGATAGGTTACCAGGCCGATGGAGTTGAAGACGTAGCGTTCGCAGATTTCGCGGTTTACCGTGATGCCGCGCACGCATTTGTCGGCCAGGGTAACGGCGGCGTTGCCTAAGAGCGAGATGCTTTCAAACATGGATTGCGCGATAACCGGTTCCATCACGTTGAGTTGGAGCTGGCCGGCTTCAGCGGCAAAGGTGATGGTGGTGTCGTTGCCGATTACTTTGAAGCAAACTTGGTTCACCACTTCGGGAATCACGGGATTTACCTTGGCGGGCATAATCGATGAGCCGGCCTGCATTTCCGGCAGGTTGATTTCTTTCAGGCCGGCACGCGGGCCGGAGGAGAGTAGGCGCAAGTCGTTGCAGATTTTGGAGAGCTTCACGGCGGTGCGCTTCAGGGCGCTGTGCACCATCACATAGGCGCCGCAATCGGAAGTGGCTTCAATCAGGTTTTCGGTGAGCTTGCAGGGTAGGCCACTGATTTCGGAAAGTTTTTGCACGGCCAGCGGCGCGTAGCCTTGCGGTGTGTTGATGCCGGTACCGATGGCGGTGGCGCCGAGGTTTACTTCCAACAGCAGTTGACGGGTGCGTTCGAGATTGGTTTCTTCTTCTGCCAGCAGCACTTGGAAGGATTGGAATTCCTGGCCGGCAGTCATGGGCACGGCATCTTGCAGCTGGGTGCGGCCCATTTTTAGTATGTCTTTGAATTCATCGGCTTTGGCAGCAAAGGTGTCTTTCAGGTGTGCTAGTTTGCCCAATAGTTCGCCAATGCTGGTGTATACAGCCAGCCGGAAGCCGGTGGGGTAGGCGTCGTTGGTGGATTGGCTGGCGTTCACATGATCCATGGGGTTGATGATGTCGTAGCGGCCTTTGGCGTGGCCTAAGGCTTCCAATGCGAGGTTGGCGATGACTTCGTTGGTGTTCATATTCACCGAAGTGCCGGCGCCGCCTTGGAATACGTCGGATGGGAACTGGTCGAGGCAACGGCCGTTGAGCAGCACTTCGTCGCAGGCTTGGGCAATGGCGGCGGCGATTTCGGGCTTGAGTGCGCCCAGCTCGCCGTTGGCCTGGGCTGCAGCTTTCTTCACCATCACCATGCTGCGCACAAACTGGGGCACGTCGGAGATTTTCTGCCCGGAGATTTGGAAGTTTTCCACTGCGCGCAGGGTGTGGATGCCCCAGTAGGCGGCAGCGGGGATTTCGCGTTCGCCTAAGAGGTCGTGTTCGGTGCGGGTTGTCATGTTTGGATATCCTTTGAGTGGGGTAGGGTGATTAACGAAGGAATGCTGCAGCGTTAGTCTGTATATTGCTGATGGCTCGCTGCATGGTGGTAAGAGTGTGTCTGTGGACTTTCATTACCAACAAAATGATAGCAGTTCATTGCCGGGCATGATTGGCATTAAATCAAAAAGGCTACCTGAAACAGCAAAATGGTTTTCAGGTAGCCTCATCGAGAGTGCTCAACGGAATCAATCAAGCGCCGAGCCGTTCGGCAAATTCATCGGTGGCCTGCACTAGGGCATCGGCGATGGCAGGGTTTTGCGCGTAGTGGCCGCTTTGGATAATCCGCAAATCGGCCTGCGGCAGTGCCTGCTTCAAATCCCATGCGCTGCGGGTGGGAGTGCAGAGATCGTAGCGGCCTTGCACGATGATGGTGGGGATATGTTGGATTTTGTGGGCGTTGGCCAAGATGGATTTATCGCCCTGTAACCACCCTTGGTGCATGAAATAGTGGTTTTCGAAGCGGGCGATGGCCAAGGAGGCTTGTGGGTCTTCGTCTACTGGTTTGGGGTCGAACCAAATCAGCCAGCTTTCCCAATCTGCCCAAGCTTTGGCGGCAGGCAGATGCACGGCGGGGTCGGGCGAATTAAGCATCCAATAATAAGCCTCAACCAGCGAGCCGGCGCGTTTCTCCAGCGGCACAGCGGCTAAATAGCGCTGCCATTGCTCGGGGTAAATCATGCTCACGCCGCCTTCTTCGCTCAGCCAATTAATTTCAATTTGGCGGCAGAGGAAAATGCCCCGCAAAATCAAGCCGCGTACACGGTCGGGATAGGTTTCGGCATAGGCAAGAGATAGGGTGCTACCCCATGAACCGCCGAATACCAGCCAGCTCTCGATGCCAAGCATTTTTCTTACTTTTTCAATGTCTTCAACCAAATCCCAGGTGGTATTTTCGCGAGTTTCGGCATAAGGGGTGGATTTGCCGCTGCCGCGTTGGTCGATGATGATGACACGGTATTTTTCCGGATTGAAAAAACCCCGGCAAGCCGGACTAGATCCAGCGCCAGGGCCACCGTGCAGGAAGATAACAGGGATGCCTGCGGGATTACCGCTTTCCTCCCAGTAGATCGTGTGGAGCTCAGATACAGGCAGCATGCCGCTGCGGAGTGGTTCTTGAATCGGATACATAAACTTCTCCTTAATTCAGAATTTGGACAGATATCGGTATTGCCTAATAGATGCTCATCGATACTCCGTTTGCCATCTGTGCATAAGATGTTCTAAAAAGGAATGATACGACGTTGGCTCGCTTTATGGTTAACCTAATACTATCTGCAGCTTGCCGCCTGGTTTCATTCCTATTTGGAACGACTATATAACGGCTCCGGGCATATCGTAAGAATAATCATACACCATTTTGTTTATTTTTTAAATTTCCGTAAAGATTTGTTTTTATTTAAATGGTTTAATAGAGTAATGGTTGGGCTGAAATACGCAATAGGTGCGGCTTGGCAGGTAGGAATTATGTGTGGCTAAATAGTTTCATTTGCATATGGTGGAGCACCAGACCGTCAATCTACATGGAAAGCTGCTTCAGCAACATGATGAAACAAAATAAAAGGCTACCTGAAAATTTAGCTTCGCAGAAACTTTGCTGCGTTGCATTTTCAGGTAGCCTTTTTATTTGCTTTTCATATTGTCTTACTTTGAGCAGAAAACCATTCTTTTTTGATTTAACACAATAATTTACTTAATAAAGCTAGAATGATTGCGGTTTTCGGTTTGAGTTCTACGTTAATAAGATTTATTATCATAGTAACTTCGACAAGAAAAAATAATCAAAACCATTTTTGCCGTGAAACTACCAACTTCGTTCTAGAGAGTCCTGCCATGTCCACCATCCCACTCTCCCAGCTGCGCAAAGGCGCGGTTGCGCATATCGATTCCATTGTCCCCAATCCTGTGTTCGGCGAGCTTGATGCCTTGGTGTCGCGCCGTTTGGCGGATTTGGGTTTTTCCGGCGGCATGCCTTTGCAGGTGATTGCCGTGGGCGGCTTCGGGCGCGGGCCGTTTGCGGTGCGCTTGGGCAACCAGTCGCAGTTTTCGCTGCGGCAGGAAGAGGCGGGGAAAATTATGTGTCATTTGGTTGATGCGGAACAGAAGCAGCCTGCACCTTAAAGGCTACCTGAAAGCGTCAGCTTCAATGAAGTTAAAATGAAAAAGCAGCCTGCAATCCTGCCGACCAAAGTGCAGGCTGCCTGAAACCCGTGTCGCGCCGCCCGAAAGCAGCCTGCACGCGGCAAACAGAAGGAAAACCGAGAAAAATCAAAAAGGAAATACGATGGAATTGAGCTATTTCGCCCTCATCGGCGCGCCGAACTGCGGCAAAACCGTGTTGTTCAACGGGCTGACCGGCGCGCACGCCAAAGTGGCCAATTATCCGGGCGTAACGGTGGACAAGCGCGAAGGCGCGTTTTTGGACGACGAAGCCGTGCGCATTGTTGATTTGCCCGGCACATACAGCCTGCGTACCACCAGCCCCGACGAAGCGGTGGCGAAAGACGTGGCGGTGGGCAAACTCGGCATTCCGCCCGATGCGATTATCGCCGTGGCCGACGCGACCAACCTGCGCATGACCCTGCGCATGATTTTGGAACTGAAAACGCTGAAACTGCCGATGGTGGTGTCGCTGAACATGAGCGACGTTGCCCGCAGAAGGGGCTTGAATATCGACGCAGCTAAACTGAGCGAGTTGTTGGATGCACCTGTTTTGGAAACAGTTGCAGTGAGCGCGTCGGGCGTACAGGCGGTACGCGAAGCCGTGGTGAAGCTGCCGCGCAAACGCTCTTTCCCCGCCAATCCCGCTTCTGCCGAACGCACGCTTGATGCGCTGGAGAGCGACAAGCTTTATCAAGAAGTCGAATCGATTTTGGCACAAGTCGTGCGCACCCAGATGACGCTGCCCGCATGGCACAAAAAACTCGACGACATCGTGCTGCACCCCGTCTGGGGCATGATTCTGCTGCTGTTCATCCTGTTTATGGTGTTCCAAGCGGTTTACACATGGGCGGCGCCGATTATGGACGCCATCGAAGGCGGCTTTACCGCGCTGGGCGAATGGATAGGCGCCAACATGGAGCCGGGCATCCTTAGCGACTTGCTCGTCAACGGCGTCATTGCCGGTTTGGGCAGCGTGTTGGTGTTCCTGCCGCAGATTACGATCTTGTTCGCCTTCATCCTGCTTTTGGAAGACTCCGGCTACCTGCCGCGCGCAGCGTTCCTGCTGGATAACGTGATGGCGAAAAGCGGCCTGTCCGGACGCTCGTTCATCCCGCTCCTGTCGAGTTTCGCCTGCGCCGTCCCCGCCGTGATGTCGGCGCGTACGATTAATGACCCGCGCGAACGCCTCGTTACCATCGCCGTCGCCCCGCTGCTGACCTGTTCCGCGCGGCTGCCCGTGTACGCGCTGATTATCGCCGCCGTCATTCCTGACCGCACAGTAGGCGGAATCTTCAACCTGCAAGGACTGACGCTGTTCGTCCTCTATCTCGCAGGCATCCTGTCGGCTGCACTGGCGGCATATATCATGAAACGCTTGGCACGAGTCAAAGGCAACGTGCAGCAATTCCCCCTGCTGATGGAGCTGCCGACCTTCCGTACGCCCAATTTCAAACACATCATCACCAGCCTGTGGGACAGGGTCAAAGCCTTCCTGAAACGCGCCGGTACGATTATCTTCGCGCTGACCGTGGTTTTGTGGGGTTTGGTCAGCTGGCCGCAACCGCCCGCAGGCGCGACTGGGGCTGCAATCGATTACAGCCTCGCCGGCATGATCGGCAATACCATCCAGCCGCTGTTCGCCCCGCTGGGCTTCACTTGGGAAATGTGTATCGCCATGATTCCGGGCATCGCCGCGCGTGAAGTCGTCGTTGCCGCGCTGGGTACGGTCTATTCCGTCAGCGCGTCGTCTGAAGACGCGGTACAAAACGCGCTGATTCCGATTGTACACAACAACTGGGGCCTGCCGACCGCCTTCGCCTTCCTGGCTTGGTATGTGTACGCCCCCATGTGCGCCGCGACATTGGCTGTGATTAAACGCGAAACCAAATCCACAAAAAGTATGGTGATGATTACCGGCTATTTATTCCTGATGGCTTACTTCGCCGCATTTGTGGTTTACCAAATTACTTCAAGGATAATGTGATGACTCAATATATTATCGTCGGCTTGATTATGCTCGCCTGCGTATTCTTCCTCTTGCGGAAATTCGTATTCAAACCGAAAAAACGCGATTGCAGCAGCGGCTGCGGCAAATGCGGCGGTTGCGGTTAGGCCTGCCGAACAGAAAAGCAGCCTGCACCCTGTTTGGGGAAGGTGCAGGCTGCTTTTTCATTTTAACTTCGTTGAAGCTGACGCTTTCAGGTAGCCTTTCGGAAGTTTGAGGCTACCTGAAAATCCCTACCCCGCCAGCGGACGGACACGGATTTGCATGAAGAATAGGGTGGCCTGAAAGAAATATCCTTTGATTTAAAACAATAACATCGCCTTCATGCCTTGCATCGGGGCATGCACTATGGTTTATTTTTCGGTTGAGTAAACAGACAACACCATCCGACCTTATCCAACCTGATGAAAGGAAATACCATGCAAACCATCGCCATCCAATCTCCCGGCAAATACATCCAAGGTGCAGGCCTGTTCGGGCAAATCGGCGCACACGTTTCGCCGTTGGCTGACAACGTAGCCGTGTTGGCGGACAAATTCGTCCTGTCCATCTTGCAGGACAAACTTTCAGGTAGCCTGAATGCGTCCGGCGTGCAGCACACGATTGTGCCGTTTAACGGCGAGTGCAGCCGCACCGAAATCGAACGTGTAAAAAACATTGCCGAACAAAACGGCGCCAAAGCCGTTATCGGCGTGGGCGGCGGCAAAACATTGGATGCGGCCAAAGCGGTTGCCTATTACGCAGGCCTGCCCGTGGTTGTGTGCCCCACCATCGCCTCCACCGATGCGCCGTGTTCCGCGCTGTCCGTGATTTACACCGATGCGGGCGAGTTTGAATCCTACCTGTTCTTCCCCAACAATCCCGAACGCGTGCTGGTGGACACCGAAGTAGTGGCCAACGCACCGGTGCGCCTGCTGGCCGCGGGCATCGGCGACGCACTGGCCACATGGTTTGAAGCGCGTGCCTGCGCCAACAGCGGCGCGGACACCATGGCCGGGGCGAAAGTGTCGCCCACCGCGCTCACACTGGCCAAACTCTGTTACGAAACGCTGCTGGAAAACGGGCGCAAAGCCGTGTCTGCCGTAAAAGACAAAGTGGTAACCCCCGCCGTGGAACGCGTGGTGGAAGCGAACACCTATTTGAGCGGCGTGGGTTTTGAAAGCGGCGGTTTGGCGGGCGCGCACTCAGTGCACAACGGTTTGACCGTGCTGCCCGAAACCCACCACAACTTGCACGGCGAAAAAGTCGCTTTCGGCCTGCTGACCCAGCTCATGCTGGAAAACGCAGACAACGCCGAGCTGGAACAGGTTGTCGGCTTGTGCGTGGATGTCGGATTGCCCGTTACGCTGGCACAAATCGGCGTAACCGAAGGCATTGAAGCCAAAATGCGCCAAGTGGCCGAAGCCGCCTGCGCCGAAGGCGACACCATGGGCAATATGCCCGGCAACGTGCAGCCCGCCGACGTGTATGCCGCACTGCTCGCCGCTGACCGCTTCGGCCGGGATTATCTGGCAAAATCAGCGCGTTGAGCCGGATGAGGCTGCCGTTCTGGGCAACCGCACCGGAAAAGCATGGTTGGTTTCAGGCTGCCTGAAACCCGGCAGCGGGGTGCGCTGTGCCCGTTTCCCAAACCACAAAAAGTCTCAGCCTGGATAAAGCTACAAAAGTATTATTTTCAGCCATTTCATGAGATTGAGTATTCTTCCTTGAAAAAGCAGCCTGCACTTTAGATGGGTAGGGTGTTTGTGGTGAGAAGGCTACCTGAAAAATTTCAGGTAGCCTTTTGGTTAGAAATTGGCTAGTGAAACAGCCTTTCGGATTATGCAATACCGGCATTGCCACGCCGGTATTTTGTTATGTCGTGCTTCCAAATTTTCAGGTAGCCTTTAGTCGAATGGAATGGCAATCCATTGATCAAATATAAATTTCTTCTGTCTCCCGCATAACAATGAATTTTACTCTGCAATCTGCTAAAGCTGCTCTCTACTATATTAGCAACATTCACCATTAACCATACTTTAATAAGTATCTTGACCGCTGAAAAGTATATCGCTTAAAGTAGCACGGATTTGCTATGGCAAATACATTTATTGATTCTTAAATAACCATAAGAAGCATAATCATGAACACCAACCAAACCACCCCGCACGGCGGCAAACCCGCCGATGTTTACTTTTTCGGCACCTGCCTTTTGGATTTGTTTATGCCGGAAGCAGGTATGGACGCCATCACGCTGCTGGAGCAGCAAGGCATCAAAGTGCATTTCCCGATGGAGCAAAGCTGCTGCGGGCAGCCTGCATTCTCTTCTGGGCACCGCGAAGAAGCATTTAATGTGGCCAAAGCCCAGCTCGCTTTGTTCACCGAAAACTATCCTATTGTTGTGCCTTCCGGCTCTTGCGGCGGCATGATGAAGCACCATTGGCCCAAATTGTTTAAAGGCAGCGAATACGAACAGCGCGCCAACGAATTGGCCGGCCGTGTGGTTGAGTTCACCAATTTCTTGGTCGACATCGGCTACGAGCCCAAAGACGTGGGTGAGCCGGTGAAAGTGGCGGTGCATACTTCCTGTGCGGCGCGCCGCGAAATGGGCGTGCACATCACCGGCTGGAAGCTGATCGACAGCCTGCAAAACGTGGAGCGCATCGTGCACGACCACGAAAGCGAATGCTGCGGCTTCGGCGGCACGTTCTCCGTGAAGCAATCCGACATTTCCGGCGCGATGGTGACCGACAAAGTGGCCGCGCTGAAAGAAACGCAGGCCACAGAAATCGTGAGCGCGGATGCAGGCTGCATGATGAACATCGGCGGCAAAATCGCCAAAGACGAGCCGAACATGCCCAAACCCAAACACATTGCCACATTCTTGCTGGAACGCACGGGAGGTAAAGCATGAGCGCGCGCGACAATATTCTGGCCAAACTCCGCAAAGCCAACGCCTATCCGATGGCAGAGCCGCAAACTTTCGATTACTACCAAGAAATGTCGCCCGAATGGGAAAGCGAAACCGCCCGCCTGCGCCATTGGGCAACCACCATGCGCGCGGTGAAAACCGAGATTTTCTGGGTGCGCGAAAACGATTGGGAACAAAAGCTGGTGGAAGTGGCGCAGCAAAAAGGTTTGCAAAACATGCTGCTTTCGCCGCAAACCGAACACGGCCGCCGCGCCCAAGAGGCTTTGCAGGCTGCTTCTGTGGAAACGCGCGCCTTCGACAAACCGATTGACGATTGGAAAGACGAATTCTTCGCCGACGTGCAGGCTGGTTTCACCTCGTCCGTTTGCGGCATCGCCCACACCGGCACGGTGATGATGGTTTCTTCGCCCGAAGAACCGCGCAGCCAAAGCCTGGTTCCCCCCGTACACATCTGCCTGTTCGATACACGCAAAATGTACGACACCTTTCATGCGGCGCTGCATGGCGAAGCCTTAATCGAAGCCATGCCCACCAATATCATTTTGGCATCTGGCCCATCCAAAACCGCCGATATCCAATTAACCCTTGCCTTCGGCGCACACGGTCCGCGCGATATGGTCGTATTGGCCATCCTGCCCGAGAATATCGACCCTGCCGATTTGGAGAATGCCGCATGAGAACCGAACAAACCGTACACTTCCATCCGCGTCCTGAAACCTTCAAAGCCAACGCGCGCGAAGCCCTGGCCGACAAACCTTTGCGCAAAAGCCTGCGCACGGCCATGGATATGCTGATGACCAAGCGCAAAATCGTGCTGTCGGACGAACAAGAACTGCAAATGCTGCGCACCCTGTGCGAGCACATCCGCCAACGTTCGCTATCCAAACTGCCCGATTTGCTGGAGCAGCTGGAAAGCAACCTGACCAAATTAGGCGTGAAAGTGCATTGGGCGGAAACGCCCGACGAAGCCTGCCGCATCATCCACGGCATTGTGATGCACCATCAGGGCAAACTGATGGTGAAAGGCAAATCGATGGTGAGCGAAGAAATCGAGCTGAACCATTATTTGGCCGATCGCGGCATTAAAGCCGTGGAAAGCGATTTGGGCGAATACATCGTGCAAATGGCCGGCGAAAAACCGACCCACATCGTGATGCCCGCCATCCACAAAACCAAAGAGCAAGTGAGCGAACTGTTCCACAACAACATCGGCACACCGCTGACCGACGACGTGGACCAACTCACCGGCTTTGCCCGCCAAGCCCTGCGCGACGTGTACCGCACCGCCGATGTCGGCTTGAGCGGCGTGAACTTCGCCGTGGCCGAAACCGGCACGCTGTGCCTGGTGGAAAACGAGGGCAACGGCCGCTTGTCCACCACCGTGCCGCCCGTGCACATCGCCATTACCGGCATTGAAAAAGTGGTGGCCAAACTGTCCGATATCCCGCCGCTTTACAGCCTGCTGCCGCGCAGCGCCATCGGCCAAAACATCACCACTTATTTCAACATGATTACCGGCCCGCGCCGTTCGGACGAGCTGGACGGCCCGCAGGAAATGCACCTGGTGCTGCTGGACAATGGCCGCAGCCAGGCCTACGGTGAAGAGCAAATGCGCCGCACGCTGCAATGTATCCGCTGCGGCGCGTGCATGAACCACTGCCCAGTGTACACCCGCATCGGCGGCGCGGCCTACGGCACCACTTATCCCGGCCCGATTGGCGAAATCCTGTCGCCGCACCTGCTGGGTTTGGAGCCCACCCGCGACCTGCCCACCGCCTGCACCATGTGCGGCGCGTGCGTGGAAGTCTGCCCCGTGAAAATCCCGATTACCGAGCAAATGCAGCGCCTGCGCGAAGAAGCGCAACGCGCGCCCGACGAAGCCGTGCCCTATCCGATTAAAGGCCAAGGCGCGTCGCATACCTTGGGCGAGCAGCTGGCTTGGCGCATGTTCGACGGCATCTTCGCCGGCAAAACTGCCTACCGCATGTTCGGCGCGCTGGCCACCAAGTTCCGCGGCCTGACTCCGGGCAAACAGCTGACTTGGACCGACAACCACGTGCCAATGAAGCCCGCGCCCAAATCGCTGCACCAGTTGTTGCAAGAAAAACAACAGAAAACTTCCGGCTAAACCGAGTGCAGGCTGCTTTCTGAGCCAATATAACCATAGCGCGGCGCGAAGCCGAAACCGTTTCAGGTAGCCTTTTTCAGGTAGCCTGATGGCGTACGGCAAGCGCTGCGCTGCATGTTGGAATGCTCAAAAAGCAGCCTGCACCCTGTATTTACCGCCTCCCCCTGCCTTCACGGCGTTTTATTGACACACACGGAGACATCATGAGTATCGCCCTTTCCGTCTTTCCTATCTTATTTCTGATTATTTTGATGATCGGCTTCAAAATGCGCGGCGACCGCAGCGCCATCTTGGCTGCATTGTCCGCTGTTTTGATTGCTATTTTTGCCGTGCCCAACGTGAGTGGCTTCGTACCCCCCACAGGCTACGGCGCTGGATATGTCGGTTGGGCATTTGCCGAAGGCGTGTTGAAAGCCATCTTCCCCATTCTGATTGTGATTCTGATGGCCTTGTTCAGCTACAACGTGCTGCTGGAAAGCAAACAGATTGAAGTGATTAAACAACAATTTACCAACATTTCCAGCGACAAGCGCATTCAGGTGCTGCTGATTGTGTGGGGCTTCGGCGGCCTGCTGGAAGGCATGGCGGGCTTCGGCACGGCGGTGGCCATTCCGGCCGCCATCTTGATTGGTTTGGGTTTCAGCCCGCGCTTCTCCGCGCTCGTATCGCTCATCGGTAACAGCGTGGCCACAGGCTTCGGCGCGGTTGGTATCCCCGTGATTACCTTGGCCAAAGAGGTGTTCGGCTCGGCGGTAACTGCTGAGCAGACCCATGCCATTGCCGGCGACGTGGTGATCCAGCTGGGCTTCTTGATGTTCTTGGTGCCGTTCGTCATCCTGATGCTGACCGACACGTCGAAAAAATACATCGTGCCCAACATTATCCTGTCGGCCGTGGTGGGCGCATTGTCGCTGGGCGTGCAATTTGTGGCCGCTTATTTCATCGGCGCGGAAACGCCTGCCATTTTGGGCAGCATTGCCTGTATCGTCTTCATCGTGCTGTATGCGAAAATGACCGAGAAAAAAGATACGCCGGCCGATAAAGCCATCAGCATGGGGCAAATGGCAAAAGCATGGGCGGTGTACGGCTTCATCCTGTTCTTCATCATCATGGCCAGCCCCTTGTCCGGCCCCATCAGCGCGTTTTTGAAATCCACACTGGTGAGCAAAATCCACCTGCCGATTTATGCGGAAGGCAAATATTTCTCCTTCGGCTGGTTGTCTAACGCCGGCTTTATGCTGTTCTTGGGCGCGTTTATCGGCGGCTTGGTGCAAGGCGTTTCCGCCGGCAAACTGTTCCAGATTCTGGGGCAGACTTTGGTGAAAATGAAGGCTTCTGGCATCACCGTCATCTGCTTGGTGGCCATGAGCGCGATTATGAGCCACAGCAGCATGATTGCCGTGATTGCCAAAGGCTTGGTAGACGCCACCGGCACGTTCTATCCGCTGGTTGCACCGCTGGTGGGCGCCATCGGCACCTTCGCCACCGGCAGCGACACTTCTTCCAACATTCTGTTCGGCAAACTGCAAGCCTCCGTGGCCGACCAACTGGGCATGAATAAATCATGGCTCGCCGCCGCCAACACGGCCGGCGCGACCGGCGGCAAAATTATTTCGCCGCAAAGCATCGCCATCGCCACCGCCGCCTGCGAACAGCAAGGCCAAGAAGGCGCCTTCCTGCGCTCGGCCATGCCTTATGCGATTGTGTATGTGATTATTGCCGGCATTACGGTGTATTGCTTTACTGCATTCGCACTGTAACGTTGTTGGCATCAAAACAGCCTGCACTCTAGTTTGGAGAGTGCAGGCTGTTTGTATGGGAAGGCTACCTGAAAGTTTGCTGGTGCTATGCTATGTAAACTCTCCCCCTAGAGAATCGTTTACTCATGCTGCAAAATATTCACCAGCTGCCCAAACGGATCGCGCACAAAAAAGCGGCGCACGCCCCAAGGTTCAGTAGCCGGCCCGTATTCAGGCGTGAAACCAGCATGCTGCATCCGCTCTAATAATTCGTCCAGATTGTCCACCTCAATAGACAAATCAGGCACAGGCATACCAGAACCGCCTTCACTAGCAAAACTGACCTGCACAGACATAGTCGCATCCTGTCCGTAGGTCTGTATCCACCCATGATCCATCAGCAATTCCAGTCCAAGCAAGTCATGGTAGAAAGCCTTTGCTGCGGCGGGTTGGGTTACGTTTATATTGGCCACAATGCGTTTAACGCCCATGCTCGATCCTTATTTTAAAACGGCTGAATAATCAGACATCAATATTCAATATAAGTTTTAGGCTACCTGAAAACCCACTTTCAGGCAGCCTGCACTTTTCTAATTACAGCTTCTCTCTAACCCAGCCTTCTGCCGAATCCAGCATCGCGCCAACTTGGGAAGCATCCGTCCCCCCCGCCTGTGCCAAGTCCGGTCTGCCGCCGCCTTTGCCGCCGACTTGTTCGGCTGCAAATTTGACCAAATCACCTGCTTTCACTTTGCCGGTCAGGGCTTTGGATACGCCGGCGCACAGGGAGACTTTGCCGTCGTTCACTGCCGCTAAAAGAATCACGGCGTTGTCGGATTTGCCGGTTAAATCGGTAACGATTTCGCGCAGGGCGGCTGCGTCGGCTTCGATTTGAGCGGCGACGAGTTTGGCTGCGTCCAAGTCTTTGGCGTTGTCCAAGAGTTTGGCGCCTGCGTGGACGGCGAGTTCGGCTTTGGCTTTTGCCAACTCTTTTTCCAAGGCTTTGGCGTTTGCGGCGTTGGCTTGGATTTTGGCGAGTACGTCTTTTTCGGTTTGGGCTTTGACTTCGGCGATGATGTTTTGCATCAGGCTTTCTTGGTTTTGCGCCCATGCCAGCGCGGCAAGGCCGGTGATGGCTTCTACGCGGCGGATGCCTGCGGCGATGCCGCCTTCGCTGATGATTTTGAAGAAGCCGATGTCGCCGGTGCGGGCGACGTGGGTGCCGCCGCACAGTTCGGTGGAGTAGTCGCCCATGGTGATGACGCGGACAAAGTCGCCGTATTTTTCGCCGAAGAGCATCATGGCACCGGATTTTTGCGCGTCTTCAATGGACATGGTTTCTACTTTGACGGGCACGTTGGCGATAATCGCGGCGTTGACGCGGCGTTCGACTTCGGCGATTTCTTCCGCGCTGATGCCTTGCGGGTGGGAGATGTCGAAGCGGGTCAGCTCGGCGTTTTGCAGGCTGCCTTTTTGTTCGACGTGTGTGCCCAAAACATCGCGCAGGGCTTTGTGCATCAGGTGGGTAACGCTGTGGTTGCGCATGATGCTGTTGCGGATGTCGTTGTCGATTTCGGCGGATACGGCATCGCCCACTTTTAGACGACCTGATACGACTGAGCCGAATTGTCCGTGTACGGCGGCTTTGATTTTCTGCGTGTCTTCGACACGGAAGCGGTTTTCGCCTGCGAAGATAAAGCCCACATCGCCAACTTGGCCGCCGCTTTCGGCGTAGAACGGGGTTTGCTCCAAAACGACTACGCCTGCTTCGCCTGCTTGCAGTTCGTCCACGGCTTCGCTGCCTTTGTATAAGGCAATGATTTTGGTTTCTTGGCTGCGTTTTTCGTAGCCTGTGAACTCGGTGTCCGCGCCTGTGTAGTCCAGTTGCGCATTGGCTTTGAAGTTTTGCGCGGCGCGGGCGCGGGCGCGTTGGGCTTCCATTTCGCGGTTGAAGCCTTCTTCATCCAAATCGATATTGCGTTCGCGGCAGATGTCGGCGGTCAAATCGTATGGGAAGCCGTAGGTATCGTAGAGTTTGAAGATGATTTCGCCGTCCAATTTGTTGCTGCCTTTGGTCAAGGCGTTTTCCAGCAAAGCCATGCCGGTTTCCAAAGTTTGGGCGAAGCGGCTTTCTTCGTTTTTCAGGGCTTCTTTGATTTGGGCTTGTTTCTCTTTCAACTCAGGATACGCATCGCCCATTGCTTCCACCAAATCGGGCACGAGTTTGTAGAAGAACGCCTGTTTCTGACCGAGTTTGTAACCGTGGCGCACGGCGCGGCGGATGATGCGGCGCAGTACATAGCCGCGGCCTTCGTTGGACGGCATCACGCCGTCGGCAATCAGGAAGGAGCAGGAGCGGATGTGGTCGGCAATCACTTTCAGGCTCGGCTCGTCCATGCTGAACGGCGCGCCGGTTTCGCGGGCAACGGCTTTGAGCAGGTCTTGGAACAGGTCGATTTCGTAGTTGCTGTGGACGTGCTGCATTACTGCCGCCATGCGCTCCAAGCCCATGCCGGTATCGACGGACGGCTTGGGCAGCGGGTTCATATTACCTTGCTCGTCGCGGTTGAACTGCATGAATACGCAGTTCCAAATTTCAATCCAGCGGTCGCCGTCTTCTTCAGGGCTGCCGGGAATGCCGCCCCAAATTTCTTCGCCGTGGTCGTAGAAAATTTCGGAGCACGGGCCGCATGGGCCGGTGTCGCCCATCTGCCAGAAGTTGTCGGACGCGTATTTCGCGCCTTTGTTGTCGCCGATGCGGACGATGCGCTCGGCAGGCATACCGATCTCGTTCAGCCAGATATTATAGGCTTCGTCGTCTTCGGCATACACGGTCGCCAAGAGTTTGTCTTTGGGCAGGTTCAGCCATTCAGGGGAAGTGAGGAACTCCCAAGCGAAGTGGATGGCGTCGCGTTTGAAGTAGTCGCCGAAGGAGAAGTTGCCCATCATTTCGAAGAAGGTGTGGTGGCGGGCGGTGTAGCCGACGTTTTCCAAGTCGTTGTGTTTGCCGCCGGCGCGTACGCATTTTTGCGCGGTGGTGGCGCGGTTGTAGGCGCGTTTGTCAAAGCCGAGGAATACATCTTTAAACTGGTTCATACCGGCGTTGGTAAACAGCAGCGTCGGGTCGTCGTGCGGCACGAGCGAAGAGGAGCGGACGATGGTGTGGCCTTTGGATTCGAAGAATTTTAGGAATTTTTGGCGTAGTTCGGAGGTTTTCATGGCGTTTCGGTATCTTTCAAAATAATGATTCGGGCGGCTGGTGCGCTTAACAAAAATTGGGCGTGATTTTACTGCATATTGCAGGCGGCTGCCTACTTGCGCGGTGGATGAAAGGGCAGGATTTTCAGGTAGCCTTTTGCTTGCAGGCTACCTGAAAATTGGCAATACGCTTTCAGGTAGCTTTATTTGCCAGGGCTCAGGCTACCTGAAAAATACCTGCCCAGCGAAGTTGATTTAAATCAGCGCCAAACCGCCGCCTTGCCCGTAGAATGCCCAGTATTTGCCCACAGACAAACGGACACGCTATGCTGTTTGACGACTTCCAGCCTACCCACCAAACCCAACCCGCTGCCCGGCCGCAGCCGGCCGAGCGCGGCCGCATCCCCGAACTCGTCTGCCCCGCCGGCAACCTGCCCGCCCTGAAAACTGCCGTGGACAACGGTGCGGACACGGTTTACATGGGGCTGAAAGACGCGACCAACGCGCGCAATTTCCCCGGCCTGAATTTCGACCAAAAATCCATCATCGAAGGCATACGCTACGCCCACGACCGCGGGCGGCAGGTGCTGATGGCCATCAACACCTACGCCCAAGCCGGGCAGGTGGAACGCTGGCGGCGCGCCATCGACACCGCCGCCGATTTGGGCGCGGACGCGGTGATTGTGGCCGACCCCGCCGTGATGGCTTACGCCTGCGAAAAACACCCCAACCTGCGGCTGCACATGTCGGTGCAGGGTTCGGCCACCAATTACGAAGCCATCAATTTAATGAAGGACTTGTTCGGTATCCGCCGCGCCGTGCTGCCGCGCGTGCTGACGATAGACCAAGTGCAGCATGTGATTGAAAACACGGATGTGGAGATTGAAGTGTTCGGCTTCGGTAGCCTGTGCGTGATGGTGGAAGGCCGCTGTATCCTGTCGAGCTACGCCACGGGCGAGTCGCCGAATATGCAGGGCGTGTGTTCGCCTGCCAAGGCTGTGCGCTGGGAGCAGCTGCCCGACAAAATGAATGTGCGGCTCAATCAGGTGATGATTGACCAGTTCAACAAAGACGAACCGGCAGGCTATCCGACCTTGTGTAAAGGCCGTTTTGAGGTGAACGACGAAACCTATTACGCATTGGAAGAGCCGACCAGCCTGAACGTGTTGGAAGTGTTGCCGCAGCTCATCAAAATCGGCGTGGCGGCGGTGAAGGTGGAAGGCCGCCAGCGCAGCCCGATGTATACCGCGCAGGTTACGCGCACGCTGCGGCAGGCTTTGGACGCAGCGGCGGCAGACCCCGCACACTACCGCGTAACCCCCGCATGGGACGCGGCTTTGGGCAAGGTGTCCGAAGGCAGCCAAAGCACGCTGGGCGCATATAACCGGCCTTGGAAGTAGTTTCAGACGGCCTCAAGGCCGTCTGAAAGGCTACCTGAAAAAGCAGCTTTAGGTCAGATTCTCGAATCCGACACTTCGATCAATATAAATGTCGGATACAAGTATCCGACCGCTTCCGCCGACAAAGGTGCGGTGCGGATGCGAGCCAAATCAAACGCGGATTGGGTTTGGCGGCGTGAATAAATTTCAAGCAGCCCGAAGGCCGTCTGAAAAGTTTCGGCTGCTT
The DNA here is from genome assembly GCF_001811325.1 of Eikenella sp. HMSC071B05. Lineage (NCBI taxonomy): Bacteria > Pseudomonadati > Pseudomonadota > Betaproteobacteria > Neisseriales > Neisseriaceae > Eikenella > Eikenella sp. HMSC071B05. The sequence goes on from NZ_KV804551.1 coordinate 223,642, forward strand.
TGAAGGCTTTCAGACGGCCTTTGCCCTATTGCCAGCCGTGGAAAAAGTCAAGTGCCTGCGCCAGCGCGTCGCGGGCGGCGGCCATGTAGTCCTGCGGGTAACGGCGGGCGTTGGCAAACAGTTTGTGCCAGCGGCTTTCCACCGGAAACAGGGAATGCCCCGCGCGGTGGTAGGCGCGTTCGATGACGGGATACTGGAAGCCGCCGTCTTCCAAGCGGCGGACGATGCGCCGCGCGGCTTCGTATGAAGGCCACATGGTGTCGTCTTCGGCGGAAAGCAGCAGCACCGCGCCTTGGATGTTTTCCACCCGTATGCGTGTTTCCTCCGCTGCACCGACCGCATCGCGGTAGCAGGAGCGCAGACAAAGGCTGCGGGTTTTCACGCAATCCCGCAATACGCGCAGGCGGTTCATGTGGAGCGGGCAATATGGCAGGTCGCACCCCCGCCAGGTGAAGGCGGAACAGTCAAGCAGCTTCCTGCGCGGCGCGGTTTGTAAACCCTGCACGCATACGTCCAGCGGGCTGACGGCGGCCACGCGGCCGATGTCGGGAATCAGGGAGGCGGCCAGCAGGGCGAGTTGCGCACCCATGGAAATACCCCACACGCCGGTTTGGCAAAAACCCATTTCCTGCGCCCGCCGCACGGCGGTTTCCACCGTTTCCACGGCAATTTGCGCCAGCCCCTGCGCCAGGTGCGGCTGCCCCCAGTAAGGCACGGCCAGCGCAGTCAGACCGTTTTCGGCGAACACGGCGGCATAGGTTTGCGTGAGCGCGTAACTGCCGTCGCTGCCGCCGAGTATGATAACGATGCGGTCGGAAGGTGGCGCGTACCGGCCGCGGTACAGCGCGGCGGTCAGGCCGTCTGAAGCGTAAGACAATATCCGGTCGGGCTGCATGGCTTGCTCCTAAAAACAAAGCGTTAAAGTTAAAGCATTGTCCCACCGTTTTGCGGTAGGGGCTACCTGAAAAACAGTGCGGAAAATAAGAGCATGAAAAAACACATCGAAGACCTGCGCAACGCCCTATACAAATACGACCTGACCGTGGCCGTCGAAGAAGATACCCATGCCTTCCCCGCCGTGTGGACGCTTGCGCACCCTTATTTCACGCTGCCGCTGACCATCACCTTCCACAACGCCCACGACACCGGCCTCGTACCGCTGTATGCCAGCTTCGGCTGCTACTTAATGGAAAAGCCTGAAATATCGCTGTATTTCACCAAAACCAACCGCCACTCGTGGCAGCGCGATTTGGCCGCTTTTATCGAAACGCTGATGCAATATATCTACGCCGCCGAAACCGAACACAATAAGGCCGTCTGAAAAGGAATCCTATGCACATCACCTTCCCGGAATGGTTTGATGACCTGGCTGAATTTGAAGCCGAGAGCAAAGGTTGCCTGTTGGATTTTCCATTGCATATCAACGGACAAGAGTTTGTTTTTACCTTCTACGATTTGTGCCGCCTCAATCAAACCTATGCCGATGATTCCGCCGCCGATTTTTTAGAGAACGAAGCCGTCGTTGTATTGCAGGCCGTAAACCGGAAAAACATTGCCCGCTTTGCCCAAACGATTTTCAGGTAGCCTCCAGGCCGTCTGAAAAGACAAAAAAACAAAGGAACATCCATGAAACTCTCCCTCGCCCCCATCCAATTCTTCTGGCAGAAAGAAACCCTGCTCGAATTCTACGTTCAGATGCTCGACAGCCCGCTCGACACCATCTATCTGGGCGAAACCGTCTGCTCCCGCCGCCAGAAAATGCGTTTCGACGACTGGTTCGGCCTCGCCCAAGACCTCGCCGACAGCGGCAAAGAAATCATCCTTTCCTCCCAAGTGCTGCTCGAAAGCGAATCCGACCTCAAACGCCTGCGCAAAATCACCGGCCAAACCCAATTCAAAATCGAAGCCAACGACATGGGCGCGGTCAAACTCGCCCGCGAACACGGTATCCCCTTCGTGGCCGGCGCCAGCCTCAACATCTACAACGAAGCCACCCTGCAACTCTTCCAAAACCTCGGCGCATACCGCTGGGTCGCCCCCGCCGAACTCGCCCGCGACAAAGTGGCCGACATCGCCCGCCTTTCAGACGGCCTCGAAACCGAAATCTTCGCCTGGGGCAAAATCCCCTTGGCCTATTCCTCCCGCTGCTTCACCGCGCGGCACTACAACCTAAACAAAGACAGCTGCGAATTCCGCTGCCTCGACCACGAACACGGCCTCACCATGAACACCCGCGAAGGCCAGCCGTTCCTCACCATCAACGGCATCCAAACCATGTCCTACGGCAGCCAATGCCTGCTGCCGCACCACGCCGACATAGCCGCCATCGGCGTAAACATCCTGCGCCTCTCGCCCCAGCTCACCGACATGCCGCGCATCATCGAACTGCACCGCGCCGTGCTCGACGGCCAAACCACCCTAGACGAAGCCCTGCCCGAACTCGCCCGCCTGTCCACCGGCACGCCCGTGGACGGCTATTGGCTGGGCAAACCCGGCATCGAAGCCGTGGAAGCCCACCGCAAAGCCTACGGCATCAACGCCGTCTGAAAGGAAACCAAATGCCCCTACCCGACATCACCCTGCCGCAATGGTGCGCCCAAATCGGCCGCCGCCTGCCCGCCCTGCCGCCGCGTTTCGCGCTGGTTAAAACCCTCAATCTCATGCTCAAGCGCGGCCTCTTGCCTGCCGACATGAGCCTGTTTGACGGACGCACCTTCGAAATCGACGTACTCGATGCCGGCATCACCGTGCGCTTCACCGCTGACGGCGAACGCTTCCTCGACCGCCGCTTCGAAGGCGAACCCGACCTCCGGCTGGCCGCCAACGGCGTGGATTTCCTGCGCATGATGCTGCGTGAAGAAGACCCGGATACCCTGTTTTTCAAACGCAAACTGCAAATCGAAGGCGACACCGAATTGGGGCTGATCACCAAAAACCTGCTCGACAGCGTGGAATGGCCGTTTGCCGAACAGTTGGTGAAATGGCAGGAAATGTTTGAATAGGCGCCCGTGAGGCGTTACCGCTTCGTTTGAACTGTGTTGAAGCCAAGTCTTTCAGGTAGCCTGCCATACTTGCCTGAGGCAGCTGAAACGGATAGGCTACACCGCAGCAGCACAATAAGCCGGTATGGCTGTGCCGACACCGGCACCAGAGAAGTTTTCAGGTAGCCTGTGTTGGCTTTAGTAGGGCTACCTGAAACATACAAATCATAATTTGAAAGCAATCCAATTTGAAAAAGGGAACCGCTATGGCGCAATCCGTATTTGTGGAAAAAATCGAGCAGGCCTGCCACAAGAAAGCGTGGCTGTTTGAGCACAGCAAGTCGAAGTATGCGCTGCGTTCGCTGATTGCCGGCATGCTGCTCACGCTCACGCCGGCCACGGGCGTGATTGCGGCGGATGTGCTCAACACGGTGCACCCTTCGCTGGGGCGTTTTGCTTTCCCGTTTTTCTTCTCGTGGGGGCTGGTGTATATCCTGTTTCTCAATACGGAGCTCACCACTTCCAATATGATGTATCTCACGGCCGGCACCTTCCTCAAAAAAATCAAATGGGAAAAGGCGCTGATTATTTTGCTCTACTGTACGGCATTTAATTTAATCGGCTCGATTGTCACCGCCTGGCTGTTCAACCAAACCAGCGCGTTTGCCCACATTTCGGCGGATGGCTATTTGGCCAATATGGTGGAGCACAAGCTGGAGCGGCCAAACGGCCTGGTGCTGGCGGAGGGGATTTTTGCCAATCTGTTTGTGAACGTGGCGGTGGTGGCGTATCTGTTGCTGAAGGAGCAGGCGGCGAAGATTGCGGCAGTGTTTGCGGCGGTGTATATGTTTGTGTTTTTGGCCAACGAACACGTGGCGGCGAACTTTGCTTCGTTTGCGCTGGTGGGCTTCAATCAGATTGCCGATAGCGTGTCGCATTTTGAAGCGCTGAATATCCTGCGTCATTGCAGCGTGGCTTTTGTGGCGAATTGGATTGGTGGCGGGCTGCTGATTGGCGTGCCGTATGCGTTTTTGAATAAGGATGAGGGAGAGTATGTGGATTAGGGTTTGATGTGTCATCCCAAAAGAGCGGATGAAAATGAAGAATGGGACAAAAAGGTGAACCACAGATAGTACAGCGAGGAGAACCAACACCGTAGCATTCTTTTTCCATTATAAAAATTTCAGGTAGCCTGTTTTCCGTTAAAACAGGCTACCTGAAATTTTGTGCATGTCGAAGGCAGAAAACTATTGGGCGGCGGGCATTTGGAAGTGGCAGCGGGCCACCACAATGGGTTTGGCGGGATCGGACTGCCAGGCTTCCACCGCCACGTTGGCGATGCGGCTGCCTTGGCGGGTGAGGGCGCAACGGGCGTAGGTGGTTTCTGGTTTGCCGCTGCGCAGGTAGTCGAGCGATAAATCGATCATTTTGGGCAGCTCGGCGAGGCCGGCCTGGCGGTAGAGGAAGAGCACGGCGCAGCTTTCGATGAAGCCGCCGAGCATGCCGCCATGCAGGGCGGGTAGGAAGATATTGCCAATGTTTTCGCGTTTGTATGGCAGAGCAAACAGGGGCGTGCCGTTGGATTCGCCGCATTGCAGGCCGATGAATGCGGTGTAGGGGATGAGTTTGGCGGCTTCGGCAGTGAGCTCGGGAGATAGGATGAAGGGGCTGCTCATGCTTGCAACATCTCCTGTAGTTTGGCTTGTTCTGCGGGGGTGAGCGGGGTACGCATGAAGGTGGCCATGCCCAAGGCAAAGGGGTCGGAAGGGTCTTCTTGGTAGCAGCTGCTGCGCACGAAAGCCACTTGGCCGGCCAGGCGGTAGCATTCGGCGCGGCCGTAGATGCGGCGGCCGGGGGTGGCGGGGTGCATGTAGTCGATGCGCATATCGAGAGTGGCGAGGATTTCGGCACTGGGCAGCTGGGCGGTTACCGCGCAGGCGGAAACCATATCCACCAGGGTGGTGATGGTACCGCCGTGAATGGTTTGGGTGTCGTGGCGGCCAACGAGGTGGGGCTGCCAATCGAAACTGAGCACAGGGCGGCGGGCGCGGATGCCTTCGTAGCGCAGGCCGATGGCGCGGGAATGGGGAAGGTCGAGGAAGTGTTGGCTGAGAATGCGGTAGAGGTCGGAATTGGCAGGCATGGCGGTTTCGATTTGGAGCGATATATTTTCAGGTAGCCTTTAGGAGGCGGAGGGGTGTTATTGTTTGACTGGCAGGAGGCCTTGTCAAGGCTGGCTGGAAACCATATCGCTGTATGGGCAGCCTGCCTTGCTATTGGTTTGCATCATCGCCTTCGCTTTGCAGCACAGCGGTTTCATCTGCCTCACCGGGCAGGCGCACCAAAATATCGCCAAACGCGCCGTCTTCCTGCGTGAGCCGCACCAACCCTTCCTTTACCAGCTCCAACAGGGCGATAAAGCACACCACCACCTGCGCCACGCCGCTCTCCGGCTCAAACAGTCGGCTGAAGCGGCAGCCGCCGTCTTGCAGATGCCGCAGGATGCGGCTCATGGTGGCGCGCACGGAAAGGGCTTCGTTTTCCTGCACCACGGTGTGGCTGCGGCGTTGGCCGGCGCGGGAGAGGATGGCGAGCCAGGCTTGGGTGAGGTCGGCCAGCTGTACTTCCGGCAGCTTGGCGGCGGTGGTGATTTCCAGCGGCAGATACGCCCAAGCGAAATCGCGGCCGGCGCGGGGCAGTGCATCCAATCCCACGGCGGCGAGCTTCATCTGCTCGTAGGCCAAGAGGCGGCGCACCAATTCGGCACGCGGGTCTGCAATCTCTTCATCTTCGGCAGCAGGCGGCGCGGGCAGGAGCAGACGTGATTTGATTTCAATCAGCATCGCCGCCATCAGTAGGTATTCCGCGGCCAAATCCAGGCTTTGCTCGTCCATTTGCGCGATATAGGCCAGATATTGCTCGGTAATCTTGAGCATGGGGATATCCAGCACGTCGATGTTTTGCTTGCGGATAAGGTACAGCAGCAAATCGAGCGGGCCTTCAAAACTGTGCAGCACCACCTGCAGCGCATCGGGCGGGATAAAAAGGTCGGCGGGCAAGTCGGTAACCGGCTGGCCGAACAGCGTGGCGATGCCGGGGCTGCTCGGCGTATCGGACGGGAGAACGGGCATTTTCAGGTAGCCTTTAACGGGCAGAAAGCGGGGATTATAGTGGATTTTATACAATGCAGTCTGATACTCCGAAAGGCTAGCTGAAAGCCGAAGCCCGGCTTGAAAGCAGCAGCCAAGCGGCGCATACTGACAGCATTTCCCACATCAGAATAAGGAGCGATTGATGAAACTCGTGATAGCCGCGCCGGCCAACGGCGTTGAATTGAAAAACGCACTCAAAACGCATCTGCAACACGACCCGCGTGTGACGGGCCTGGTGGATTTGTCGTCGCCAGACGGCACCTATCCGCAGCTCTCCTTTGCCGCCGCGCAGGAAATAGCCGCCGGCTGCGCCGACCGCGCCATTTTGATTTGCGGCACGGGCGTGGGCACCGCGATTGCCGCCAATAAAGTACGCGGCATCCGTGCCGCCACCGCCCACGACCTGCTCACCCTGCGCGGCTCGGTGGAAAACTATAACGCACAAGTGCTGTGCATGGGGCAAAATGTCATCGCCGCCCCCGCCGCTTGGGCACTGGTCAACATCTGGCTGGATTTGCGCCACGACACCTCCAGCGGCTATGCGCCGAAAGTAGGCGAGATCGAAGCCTTCGAACGTGGTGTTTGACGGGCTTGCAAACCGTAAACGCACAAAAGGCTACCTGAAACTTTAGCTTCGCAGAAACTACACTGCGTTCGTTTTAACTTCGCAGAAACTCACTGCGTTCGTTTTCAGGTAGCCTTTTTTCTCAGCTATTCTTACAACTGGCGCAAGAATGCTTGGATAAACGCGATCTTATCCAATTCCGACATGGCGTTGAACGCTTCGCGATGGTCGCGGATGTGGTCGATTAAGGGGTAAAACTCTTCATCGACGTGGCGTTTGTCCAGTTTGCGGCCGATGTTGCCTTCGTTGCTTCGTCCCAGAAACTTGGAAATCAGGTAATACGGCGATTTGAGTTTGAACAGCATTTCGCCGTTTTGCGCATCAAATACCATAAAGCCTTCGTGCTCCACATTTTTCAGACGATCTTTCAGCTCGCCGAACGTGATGTTTTTCAGCGTCTCGGGGCGGCGGATGCCGTATTGTTTGCCGATTTCGTCTAATTCGGCTTCGCTAAATTGATGGCCTGTCGCCACGTCGATGCAGCCGATTAAGGTTTCGCCCAATTCTTCGCGGATGATGTGGACGTCTTTCGCGTCTGTAATTTCAAATAAAAAAGTGTGGTTCGGATAAGCGCGGAACAGGGTTTCGTATTGCGCGCAGTGTACGGCAGTCATGTCCGCGAACGCGCTATCAAGCGAACCGGTAGTCGAATACAGCACTTTGCCGTCAAACGCCGCGCCGTGGGACGGGTGGTCGCTTGGAAGCGAGACGAAAGTGCAGCAGCCGAGGAAGCCGTTCACTTTTACCACCGCGTCCACCAATCGCTCGTCGCCGACGCGGATTGGATAACGGCTGCCTTTGGCGATACGCTCCGAGTAATTGAACACTTTTTTAAACGGACGCACGATGATGCGGTTGTGCGCATCGATAATCAAACCGCGCATTTCCAGCAGCGCATCGTCGAAGCGGTTGTTGTAGAACACGCTGCGGGCGTATTTCAACACGCGCAATTCGGGATAGCGCTTGGATGCTTTGGCGGTAAAGTTGCGGCTGCCGTGTTGCAGATAGTGTTCGGTGACGAAGGTTTGCTGCGCTTCGTCAAACGACAGGGCGTGCTGCTCGATGGCCTGCATTTGTTCGATTTGTGCCAACTGCGCCGCGCTGGCGGGTTGTCCGGCTTCGATGTGGATTTCGCCGGGCAGGGGGTTTTGATTGAGCTTCACATAGGCTGCCAGCACGTCGTGCTCTTTCACGCCGTGTTGGTTGGGGAAAAAGTTGTGCAGGCGGTAGGCTTCGGTGTGGAAGCCGTGTTTGGCGGCCCAATCGAGCAGGTGGCGGCAGCGGGAGGCTTTTTGGTTGGTGTTGGAATTGATGATGAGGATGGGGCGGGCAGGATTTGCCCGGCCTGCAATTAAAGCATTGCGCATCATGGCATTGCCTTGTTTCTGCGCTTTATCCACGGCCTCGCCCGACCAGCGGTATACGCCGTTTTCATCGGTGAGCAGCAGGTCGTTTTCGATGCGGATGATTTCGGCATCGGGGTATTGCTTGGCAAACTCGGCGGCTTTTTGTTCGGCGAAAGTCGATTTTCCCGAACCTTGATGGCCGCGGATAAGGATGAATTTTTGCATGGTTGCGTGTCTTTCTTTTGTCGGTTTGTTTTCGCTTCGCAGCAACTCTTCTGCGCTGCATTTTAACTGCGTTGAAGCTTCGCTTTCAGGTAGCCTTTCAGGACAGGCTACCTGAAGAAGAGCGGTGATGTCGTTTTATTTCGGCATCGATTTCTTGCGCCAGCCGGTTAATGGGGTAGCTTGGCCAGTTAGGGTATTGGTGGCAGTGGTAGCAGTGCCAATAGCTGCGGATGCGGTTTTGCTGTTTGCGCCAGTAGGCAGGGTTTTCGGCTAAGAAGGCGGCCAGGATGGCGCGATTGTGGCGGAAAAAGGTGTGTACTTGCTCTTGAATGGGCAAAACGTATTCGCCGAGCAGTTGGGTGGCGAAGGGGGCGACAAAGGCGGGCTGGCCGGGGTCGAGCAGGGCGGCGAAGTGTTGTGCGCGGATGTGGCCGTCGTAGTGCCGGGTGTGCAGGCAGTGGAACATGGCGTGCTGGATGGAGTTGAGTGATTCGGGTCGGTGGGCAATGGTGAGGCCGTATTGCCGGCGAATCAGGCGGATGGTTTGGCCGCCCAGCAGCAGTTTGTCCGGCTCTGGAGTGGGGCTCGGGGAGCGGGGGTGTTGCATATTGGCCAAGAGCTGCGCCGCTTCGGTTTGGCAGGCGGCGGGAAAGGCTTGGAGAAAGAGTGGGGTGTGGGCAGTCATGGTTTGTTTGGTTTGCGGTTTCAGGTAGCCTTGGGGGAGGATTAGAGGCTACCTGAAAGTTTGTTGCTGTGTGTTCAATTAGTCGGTGGCAGAGCCCATGATGCCAGTGTAGAGGCGGTTTTGCGGGCTGTATACGGTCCAGAAGTATGTGCCCCACCATTCGCGGCCGTCTGTAAAATAGTCGGAACAATCGGTGTTCCATGCGTAGGCTTCGATGTGGTCCAGGCTGCCGAACAGTTGGCGGCAGAAATCGAGAAAATATTCGCCGGTTTCGCGGGCCGTTTGGCCGAAGTGGGCGGGGTAGGGCGGATTGAGGAAGGCGTGGCAGAAGGCGCTGCTGGGCATCTCTCTGGCAATGGTGTGCTCGGCATCGGTTTCGCTATGGTGGTAGAGGTAGCGGCCGAATTGGCTGCCTTGTCCGCGCACGATGAGGCGGGAGTGTTGCAAATCGAGCTGGTTGCCGTAGAACTCTGTTGCGCTGATTTTGCGACCCATATCGGTTTGCAGGCTGAAATGTTGGGCAAGCGGGGCGGGAGCGGGCACTTGGTATCGGGCTGCGCGCTGCATGGCCTGTGCGTTGCGCTCGGCGATAACGGCATGCAGGGTGTGGTTGGCGGTGGCCAGGTGGTATTCGCGGCGTTCGGTCTCGTTGGCGGCGGCAGTGGTGTAAGCGAATTGCTGGAAATCGAGCACGCCGCCGAGCTCGTGGAAGCGGCTGATAGAGGCACAGCGTTGGCGGTGTTGCCATTCAGGCAGGCCGGCGTGGGGTAGGGTTTCTAGGTGGAGCAAGGGCATGGGTGCTTTCAGGTAGCCTTTTTAACAATATGATTTGTTTAGCATGGATTGTGCCAAGTAGTGAGTTGTTTGTCTAATAGATTGATATTACAGGGGACTATATTTTATCGGTAGGCGGATGATTAGTATGTATGGTGAAAGATATAGTTTTATAGATAGTATTTATAGAAATATAGCTATGAATTATAAGGCTACCTGAAAACGGAATACGCTTGCTTTGCGCTGATTGTGTAAAAAGCATTACAATCGCGCCCAAATTTGAGCCGGGGCTGCTGTTTTACGGCGGCTTTGGGAGTTGCTAATCCTTTTATTATCAGGGAAATAAATTATGGCTGATGCCGATATGAAAGCCGCCGCCGAGGCGGATTTGGTGTATAAGCTGGAAGACAAGCCGCCGTTTGCCAATGCGCTGTTGAGCGCAATAACGCATTTGTTGGCGATTTTCGTACCGATGGTTACTCCGGCGCTGATTGTGGGCGGTGCGCTGAAACTGCCTGCAGAAACCACGGCTTATTTGGTTTCGATGGCGATGGTGGCTTCCGGCATCGGCACGTTTTTGCAGGTGAGCCGCTTCGGGCCGGTGGGCTCGGGACTGCTTTCGATTCAGTCGGTAAACTTTTCCTTTGTGGGCGTGATGATTTCGCTGGGTTTGGGCATGCGCGAAGGTGGACTGAGCGAGTCGGCGATGCTGTCCACGCTGTTGGGCGTGTCGTTTGCCGGGGCGTTTTTGATTTGCGCTTCGGCTTGGGCGCTGCCTTATTTGAAACGGGTGATTACGCCTACGGTGAGCGGCGTGGTGGTGCTGCTGATCGGATTGAGCCTGATTGATATCGGCATCACTGATTTTGGCGGCGGTTTCGGCGCGAAGGGTACGGATGCTTTCGGCTCAGTGCAGAATATCGGCTTGGCTGGGTTTGTGTTGGTCATCGTGTTGCTGTTCAACTGTATGCGCAATCCGTTTTTGCGCATGAGCGGCATCGCGGTGGGGCTGGTGGCGGGTTATATTGCCGCGCTGGCGATGGGTATGGTGGATTTTTCGCCGTTGCAAAACACGCCGCTGTTCACGCTGCCTGTACCGTTTAAATATGGCTTTGCCTTTGATTGGAGCGCGTTTTTGGTGGCGGGTACGATTTATCTGTTGAGCGTGTTCGAGGCGGTGGGCGACCTTACGGCCACGGCGATGGTGTCTGGCCAACCATATGAGGGCGACGAGTTTCAAAAACGGCTGCGCGGGGGGGTGTTTGCCGACGGGCTGGTGTCGGTGATCGCTACGGCGCTCGGCTCGCTGCCGCTCACCACGTTTGCGCAAAATAACGGCGTAATCCAAATGACGGGCGTGGCCTCGCGCCATGTGGGGCGTTATATTGCTGTGATTTTGGTGCTGGCCGGGCTGTTCCCCGTGGTGGGGCGCGTGTTCACCACCATTCCTTCGCCGGTGCTCGGCGGGGCGATGGTGCTGATGTTTGGCCTGATTGCGATTGCCGGCGTGCGCATCATCATGACCCATGGCATCAACCGCCGCGAGGCCGTAATTGCGGCTACTTCGGTGGGCATCGGCTTGGGCGTGGCTTTTGAGCCGGAAGTATTTAAGGCGCTGCCGGAAGTGTTCCGTAACGCGATTGCTGCCGGCGGCATTATGGCGGTGGCGCTGAATCTGATTCTGCCGAGAGACGAGAAAGATCAGGTGGTAAGGCTGGAAGAGTAATCGCCGGCAGCCCTTAATTTTGTTGAAGTTGATGCTTTCAGGTAGCCTTTTGGATAAGAGGCTACCTGAAAATTTTGTGCAAACGGTTTTCAGGTAGCCTCCAAATAGCCGGCGGGGAAATACCTGCCTTGTTCATTTTTCATTGCAAAACGCGCATACGCTATATAGCGGTACATTCGTCATCCACTCCTGCTCCCGATAATCAGCCATGGAAAAACGTATCGCCTGTTCGGGCTTGAACTGCTCGGTGTACACCTTCAAACTTTTCGCTTTCAAATTTTCTTCCGCCTTCACTTCAATCGGCATCACACCTTGCCCGCGCTGCAACACAAAATCCACTTCCGCCGTGCCTTTTTCGCTTGCCCAGTAGAAAACGGGATTATCTTGCGAAGCAATGAGTTGCTGCAAAACGTATTGTTCGGTGAGCGCGCCTTTGAATTCGGTGAAAATGCGGTTGCCTTCCAGCAGGGTGCCCGCATTCAGCCCGCTTTGCGCGGCGAGCAGCCCTACGTCTAAGCCGTAGAGTTTGAAGGCGTTGTCTTGGTAGGCGGTAAGGGGGAGGTGCGGCTTTTTGATGCGCGGCACGATGTGTACCAGCCCGCTGTCTTTGAGCCATTGCAGGGCGGTTTCGTAGTCTTTGCTGCGGGCGCCTTTTTGCAGGTGGGCATAGATGAACTTTTTGTTTTCTTTGGCAAGCTGCTCGGGGATGGCCTGCCATAAGGCACGCACGCGCTGCACGGTGTGACCGTCGGCAATGTGTTTGGAGAAATCCTGCCCGTAGGCCGTGAGCAGGTTTCGCTGGATTTGGCGCACTTCGCTGAAATTTTGCGTGTCAATAAAGGTTTGTACCGCTTCCGGCATGCCGCCGACAAAATAATATTGGCGCAGTAACTCGATATAGCGGCTTTTCATGGCGGCAATCAGCGGCCAATCGCACATTTCCAAGAGCTGCACCAAATCCTGCTGCCCAAGCGCGGTGAGGAATTCATGAAAATCCATCGGATAGAGCGGTAGGAAATCCACCTTGCCAACAGGAAAGGAAACCTGATGGTGCAGGGAGATGCCCAAGAGCGAGCCTGCCGCTGCAATGTGGAGCTGCGGCGCATTTTCGTAGAAATATTTGAGCGATGCCAAGGCCTGCGGCACTTCTTGAATTTCGTCAAAAATCAGCAGGGTATCTTCGGCTTGAATATCCACGCCGCTTTCGATTTTCAGGCCGAGCAGCAGGCGGCTGATGTTGTAATCGCCTGAAAACAGGGTTTGCATGCGTGGGTTGTGGTCGAAATTGATGTAGGCGGTTTGGGCGAAACAGGTTTCGCCGAAATGCTTCATCGCCCATGTTTTGCCCACCTGTCTTGCCCCTTGGATAATCAGTGGTTTGCGGTTGGGCTTGTGTTTCCACTTTTTTAAGGATTGGATGATTCTGCGCTGCATAGGAAGTCCTAATGGCCGATTTTTTGGCATTATACAGACGGGAATACATTTTTCCTAATGAAAAAATAGAGGATTACTACATTTTTTCGAATGAAAAAATGATGGGTAATTACATTTTTCTAATGGAAAATTCGGCGGCATTGGGCTGCGCAGATAAAGGAGGGCAGGTTTTAAACCTGCCCCTGCGGAATTTCAGGTAGCCTTTTGGATAAGAGGCTACCT
>NZ_KV804551.1:236911-251772 GCF_001811325.1 Eikenella sp. HMSC071B05
CCTTGTCCTGATTTAAATTTAATTCACTATATCGAATGAAGAGTGGAAATGCCTGTGCTGCGGGTGTTGCACATAGGTTTTCAGGTAGCCTCCACCGTGCGGCAAAGGCTATCTGAAAAATACTAGCACACCGCCGCCAGCTCGGTTTTCTCAATCTCTTCCACCCAGAAATCCGCGCCCATACCTTGCTCGGCGAACGAGCCGATGAGTGTGAACACTTGGTCGGAGAAGCCTCCGATGTTCAAGATGTCGCGGCGGTTTTGCGCCTGTGCGGTGGTGTAGGGCTGGATATCCAAGCAGACGAGTTTGGCTTCGGGGCAGCGTTGTTTCAGGATGTCCCATTCTTTCATCAGGCCGGTTTTGCCGCCCCAATGTTGTTCGCGGTCTGCCCAGCTTTCGTTGTCGGACACGATGACGACCAAATCCACATCGGCTTTTTCGCGGTTCAATATGGCGAGCGGTGCGCTGCATGCCGTTCCGCCGCCGCCGATATTGGCGAGTTTTTCGGCGTTGGTCATGATGCTGTCGCGCGGGTTGAGCTGCACGTTTACCGTGATTTGTTCAAACGGTATTATGCGGGCTTGCGGGTTGGTGCGTAACATGGCGGCGGACACGAGCGCGGCGATGTCGATGCAGCGGGTTCTGCTGGTCGCGCTGCCGCGATAGCCGGTAACCGGGCTGTGCATGGAGCCGGAGACGTCCGGGCAAACCACGACTTTACCTCGGATTGCCGGTACGTTTTGTACGGCGGTTTCCATCGCGTCTTGCAGCGCTTCGCGGATTTCAGACGGCATCTGTTCGGATGTCGCCTGATATGCGGTCAGCAATTGGTAAGGCAGGACGCGGGCGCGGCGGATGGCGGCTTTGTCGCGCAGTTTTTCTGCCACCATTTTGATGTTTTTGCTTTTCGCAAACACATCGTGGCGCAGGAAGGTGTTCAGGTTTTGACGAACCTGCTGCCATGAGCCGTTACGGGCGATTTGCGCCCAGTCGCCGCTGTTCAATTCCAAGGCAGTGAGCATTTGGAAGGGGACGTCGGGCAATGCGCCTTGGCGGCTTTGCTTGTAGTCTTCAAAGGCGCGGGTGATAGGCGGCAATGCTTCGCGGTCGTGCGGTTTGCCGATGAGCCACGCAAACCAGGCGGCGCGCCATGCTTCACGCGGTTTGGGGTGTACCATTTTGACCACGTCCGCCAGCGACGGGGTGTTGCCGATAGCGGCGTTCAACAATTGTTTTTCGGTGGCGGTCAAAAGCCAGGTCTGCATCAGTTTTTTCGGACGGTTGCCAAAGGATTTTCTGCCGACCGCGCCGCTTCGGATGATTTGTGCGAAGTTGCGCAACATTTTACCGTTGTCCGCCACTTGGTCGAATACGCGGGCAAGCATGTTCACATCTTTTTGCGCCAACACGGCAAGCAACAGCGCGGGCATGTCTTTCATGAAACCTTTTTGACGGGCGTACACGGCGGTTTTGGCGATAAACTCGGCATCCAGGTTTTTTGTTAATTCCAATACTTGCTCCAGCTGGTTTTGCGCATCGGCGTAGTAAGTGCTGTTCAGGCAGCCGGTGGCGGCAAGTTGGGCGAGCTGTTGTTTGGGTGTCAGCGTGTAGGCGATGCCTCCTGCTTCGTTACGGGTATTGGCGGCGGTCAAACGGGTTTTCATGGATTGGAACAAGGTGGTGTTAGCCATTTTTCATTTCCTTTCGTGTTGTTGTTTTTAGGGTTTCAGGTAGCCTGAAGAACTGTTCAGACGGCCTCGAATGGGTGGCAGCGCGGCGGCTAGTATTTGAAGAGATACGGTTTTTTAACGTGGAAGGTTAATGTAATCCCTTCAGGCATCCGCCTGCCGCCGTAAAAAGGGGGTACGGCGGGCAGCTAGGTTTTTGGGAAACAGCCGATGCTCTACCAACTGAGCTACCCGCTTGGAGCGGGGCAGGACTCGAACCTGCGACCAATGTAGTTTCCAAGGCATTTGTTTTTCCATGCCGCGAAAAAAGGTGGGCGGCTAGATTGGCAGGATTTCGCCGTTTCCGGCGGCGGGAATCGAACCCGCTGTTTCCAGACAATGTAATCCTGCCGGCATCCGCCCGTAGGGGGCACTTTGGCAACTAGAAGTGGAGAAATTGTTACGCGCTCTATCCTCTGAGCTACTCTGCCATCGTTGGCGGCAGAGGCGGGATTCGAACCTGCGACCTCGAGCTTAGTAGGCTGTAATTCCTCCGGCATTTGCTAGGGTGCTTGGTGGCTATATTGCAATAGCTGTGCCAAATATGAGGAAAATGGCAAAAATTATTTTTAATTGATTGAAAATAAAGAAAAAATATTTTCAGGTAGCCTTTTGCTATGGAAGGAGTAGAATGCTAAAAAATATCTAAAAAGATAGAAAGATAGAAAATTGAATAGTAGAAAAAACGTCGCCATCAGCTTTCTCGGCACGGTATTGGACAGCGGTTTCGGTCAAGGGCGTTGGCAGAAGTGGCGGCCGAACATCGCCATGAATCAGCGCCAGGATTTTCATATTGACCGCATGGAGCTGTTTTATGCTGAGAAATACCGCGATCTGGCGGATCATGTAAAAGCCGATATTCAAGACGTATCGCCGCACACCGCCGTCAATCTTGTGCCGATGGAGCTGGAAAACCCGTGGGATTTTTCCGAGGTTTATACCAAGCTGCACGATTGGGCGGCGGGCTATGCGTTTGATACGGAGGAGGAAACCTATCTCACACACATCACCACGGGTACGCACGTTGCGCAAATCTGCCTGTTTTTATTGGTGGAATCGCGCCAAATCCCCGGTGTGCTGTTGCAGACTGCGCCGCCGAAAAATCAAAAACGCAGCATGGCGGCCGGCGATGTCGGCCGCTATGAAATCATCGATTTGGACTTGGCGCGTTACGACGTGCTGGCCGAACGCCTCGCCGCCGTGCGTGATGACGCGGTGCGCTACCTGAAAAGCGGCATCTCCACCCAAAACGCCGCCTTCAACCGCATGATTGCCGAAATCGAACAAGTCGCGCTGCATTCCCCGTCGCCGATATTGCTCTCCGGCCCTACCGGTGCGGGCAAATCGATGCTGGCACGCAGGATTTTCGAGTTGAAAAAAGCGCGCCACCTGATTAAAGGCGAGTTTGTCGATGTGAACTGCGCCACCTTGCGCGGCGACGGTGCGGCTTCCGCCCTGTTCGGACACAAAAAAGGCGCGTTTACCGGCGCGGCGGAAAAGCGCGAAGGCTACCTGAAAACCGCCGACGGCGGCGTGCTGTTTTTGGACGAAATCGGCGAATTGGGCTTGGACGAACAGGCCATGTTGCTCAAAGCCATTGAAGAAAAACATTTTTATCCCGTCGGCAGCGACAAGGAAGTGCAAAGCAGCTTCCAGCTTATTGCCGGCACCAACCGCGACCTGCGGCGGGAAATCCGCGCCGGACGCTTCCGCGAAGACCTGTTCGCCCGCATCAATATTTGGAATTACCCGCTGCCCGCGCTCGCCGACCGCCGCGAAGACATCGAACCGAACATCGAACACCAGCTCGCGCTCGCCTCGCAGGAGCTCGGCCACGCCACCCGTTTCAATAAAGAAGCCTTGTCCGCCTACCTTGCCTTCGCCCATTCAAGCGAAGCCCGATGGCGCGGCAATTTCCGCGACCTTGCCGCCAGCATCATGCGCCTGGCCACGCTTGCCCCGCAGGGCAGGATACAGACCGAATCGGTTGAAGCCGAAATAGGCCGTCTGAAATGGCTGTGGGCGGACGAAACGGATGCGGACGATGCGGAAAACCCTTTTGCAAACCGGTTTTCAGACGGCCTCCCCGCCAAAATCGATGCCGAAACCCTCGACCTGTTCGACCGCGTCCAACTGCAACACGTCATCGCCGAATGCCGCCGCCACCCCAATATGGCCGCCGCCGGCCGCGCCCTGTTTAACGTATCGCGGCTGGAACGCGCCACCGCCAACGACAGCGACCGCCTTCGCAAATATCTGCAACGCTTCGGGCTGACTTGGGCGGATGTGTCGGGGTGAGCCGATGGTGTCGGCTAGCAAGCGAAAAAGGCTACCTGAAAATTCTGCGGATGCAGTTTCAGGTAGCCTTTTTGTGTTGGCCGTTTCACGGTAATGCCTAAACCGTTTGCATGGTATGGGTGGAGCGGGTTGGGCATGGCTGCTCGGCGCAGGTTGGCGGAAGCAGCCGAAAATTAATACTAAGATTTTCAGGTAGCCACAAGTGCTTACAGCAAGCCGGCCAGCTTGGGGTTGTTTTCCTTCGGCACCGGGCGCGGGTTGCCTTGGGCATCGATGGCCACATAGGTAAACATGGCTTCGGTTACCAGCTCGCGGGTTTCGGTAACGTGGTCGTTCATCAGGGTTTTCACCCACACTTCGAGTTTCAGTTGTAGCGAGGTGTTGCCTACGCGCACACAACGGCCGTAGCAGCACACCACGTTGCCGACTTTCACCGGCCGGATAAAGTTCATTTCTTGCGCACACACGGTGGCGATTCGGCCTTGGGCGATTTCGGCAGCCAAGATCCCGCCGCCCAAATCCATCTGCGACATAATCCAACCGCCGAAGATATCTTGGTTGGGGTTGGTGTCGCTGGGCATGGCTACGGTGCGCAGCAGGAGCTCGCCTTGCGGCTGGGTGTACGTGGGCGTGTTGCGGTGTGGCATGGTCTAATCCTTGAGTGGGATGGGGAAGGGCGTATTTTACGCTGTTTTCGGTGGGCGGGAAGCGGGGCGATGCGGATGATGAAGCTGAGGAGGCTCTATAGCGTGGTTGATATTTTCAGGTAGCCTGAATAGCTTGGGGCTACCTGAAAATATTGGCTGAATGGAACGGAGTGAAAACCAAGCTGCCGGCTTAGTCTATGCTGCGGGCGGAGTATTCGTGTACGGCATCCACCAGCGCCTGTACGTTTTCCGGGTCGGTGTGCTGGCTGATGCCGTGGCCGAGGTTGAAGATATGGCCGCTGCCTTCGCCGTAGCTGTGCAAAATACGGTGTACTTCGGCGCGGACGGATTCGGGCGTGCCGAACAGGGCGGCAGGGTCGAAGTTGCCCTGTAGCGCCACTTGGCTGCCCACGCGCTGCCGTGCCTGACCGAGGTTTACCGTCCAATCCAAGCCGAGCGCGTCGGCGCCGCTTTTGGCCATCAGTTCGAGCCATTGGCCGCCGCCTTTGGTAAACAGGATAACGGGCACGCGGCGGCCTTCGTGTTCGCGGGTGAGGCTGCTGATGATTTGGCGCATATAGGCCAGGCTGAATTCGGGGAAAGCGGCGTCGGAAAGCAGGCCGCCCCAGGTGTCGAAAATCTGCACGGCTTGGGCGCCGGCGGCGATTTGTTCGTTCAGATAGGCGGTTACGGCTTGGGTGGTGATATTGAGGATGTGGTGCAACAGCTCGGGGCGGCGGTAGAGCAGGGCTTTGATTTGGCGGAATTCCTTGCTGCCGCCGCCTTCCACCATATAACAGGCGAGGGTGAAGGGGCTGCCGGCAAAGCCGATTAGCGGCACGCGGCCGTTCAGCGCGCGGCGGATGGAGGAAACGGCGTCGAATACATAGCGCAGTTTAGCCATATCGGGCACTTGCAGTGCGGCAATGTCGGCTTCGTTTTGCAGTGGGCGGGCAAACTTGGGGCCTTCGCCTTCGGCAAAATAGAGGCCCAAGCCCATGGCGTCGGGCACGGTGAGGATGTCGGAAAAGAGGATGGCGGCATCGAGGCCAAAGCGGTCGATGGGCTGGAGGGTTACTTCGGTGGCCAGCTCAGTGTTTTTGCATAAATCCAAAAAGCCGCCGGCACGGGCGCGTACGGCGCGGTATTCGGGCAGATAGCGCCCGGCCTGGCGCATGAGCCATACCGGGGTGTGGGAAACAGGCTGTTTGGCTAGGGCGCGCAGGAAGGTATCGTTTTGCAGGGTGGTCATGGTAGGGTTTGTGTGGTGTGGATAAAAAGCGAATCATAGCACAGGCAGGGCGGGGAATTGGGGCTACCCGAAAGTGTGGTTCCAATGAATTGAAACATCATGCTGTATAGTTTCTATGCAGCTAAAACTTTCAGGTAGCCTCTTGTTAAAACTGCTTTTCCAATTCCACAAACACTTGCCGGCTTTTGCGTTCTGCCCACACATGGCTGCTGCGGGTGTGTTGCCAAGAGAAATTCAGCTTCGGGGTGAGGCCGAGGATGGTCCAGTTTCGGTGCCACAGTGAAGCGGAGTATTGGATTTCACGGTCGCGGCGTTGTTCGTGCGGGAAGCCTTGTGGCGTGATGTTTAGCGCGGTGCCGCGGAAACGCCGTTCGGCGAAGGATACGTTGAGTCGGGTGGAGAGGCCGCCCAGTGCGTCCCAATCGTGAATCCAGCCGGCAGCGATGCCGTGGCGGCGGTAGGCGGCATTGTTCGGTTTGCCGCTCAGGGTAGATTGCTCCGGCAGCATCTGGTTGAAATTCAGCCCGGCATACAGTGTGTTGCGCGCTGTGGCTCGCCAGGCAAGGGAGATGCTTTCGCCCAAATACCAGCCGTTATACATTTCTGCTTTGGTATCCATCCGATAGTGCTGGCGGTAGGCATCCAGTGCGGTGTGCAGCTGCCAGCGCGGGGTGAGCAGGCGGCTGTATTCCGTGCGCAGCCCGGGGGCGTGCGCCCACATGTGCATTTTCAGCGTGTGGTTGTTTTGCGGTTTGCGACCATCCCAATTGTCGGTACCGCTGAGCTGGAATTGGTAAAACGGCATCACCAACAGCCGCTGCCGCGCATCCTGCCAGAGCCAGCCCGCACCCAAACGGCCGTAGGCGCTGTCGTAGGTCGATTTGTTGCTCCAATAATAATTGGTGCCGCTCACATCCAGTTGCACGTGCAAGTTATGATGCCCGGCCAGCGGCTGGTTTTTCGCCACACCCAGGCTGTAAGCCACGCCCACAGCATCTTCTGCGCGTTCGCGGCTGCAACCGAACGGGCTGCAATGCGGCGGCGGTGCGTTGTTCACATTGTTATCAAACGAGGGCGAAAGCCCGCCGCTCCACTGCCATTGCTGCTGTTTGGCAATATGGTTCAGATAATGCTGCACATTATTCTGCACTTCCGCCGGCACCTCCTGCTCGCTCCGCACAGTTTCAAATAGCTGTGCTGATTCGCGCCATTGCTTATCTTCTGCCAGCATGGCCGCCAAATCCAGGCGGATGCGCACATCCTGCGGCTCTTCTGCCGCCAGTTCCCGATAAATTTGCACTGCACGCGCATAGTCGCCCGCATATCTAGCCTGCATGCCTTGTGCACGCTGCAGCAACACCATGTCTGGCTGCGGCGTTTGCGCATACAGTGAAGTCAAATCCGCCAACAATTCCGGCTGCGGCGGGCCGTTTAACACCTGCACCAGCATCCGCGCCAAGAGCTGCGGCCGTGCCAGCAAATCCTGCTGTGTAAGCACCGGCGCGGCCTGCTGCCCATCTTTGGCTGCAGGCATTTGCGCGTTGTTTTCCAACTGTCGCAGCCACTGCTGCTGCCCCGTTTGCAAAAAACGCTTCTGATCCTGTTCCGGCGTTGTATTGCCCCAACTGTGTTGCGCTGTACACAACGTAAAAATAATCAGAAGCGCACTCGTTTTCATCTGCATATGATAAATAATTGTTTGAAAATAATGAAATATAATAGATAAGGTTTCGTTAAGTTTAGATATTTCGTGCAAATAAAGCAGTTTTCTTATTTATATAAATGAGATATATTACCATTCTTTTTAACGAAGGCAGGATTTAAGTAAGCATGAAACACCTGATTTTATCTTTGTCTGTGGCTGCTGCGTTGGCAGGATGTGCCGGCAGCGGCGGGGTAACCATTCCAGACGGTACCGCTCCCATACCGCCGCTGACTCCGGCCGACTCCAGCAAAATCCTTGGCCCGGCCAGCACAGGCGAAACGCCCACCACCTTCCAAACCGGTAACGGGCAGCTGCGTTATGTGTCGTGGTATGTGGAGTATTGGGGCACGCCGTCGTCTGAAAACAAATTCATCTATCAGGCGCCAAACGGTAAAAGTTATGCCTTTGATGGGTTCACTAATCCGCCAAGATTCTCCAGCCGTTTTACGCCCGATAAAAACCAACCCACCAAGATGGAGCCGCAAACCTCAAGCGATGGTAACAAGCTGCTGGTGTGCTGTGAAAACGGTGATGCTAATTTCCCCGCAGGCTACCTGCAGTCTCTGCGTTATGGCGCATGGATTGGCGCCGACGGGCAAACCGATCTATTCGCTGGCGGCATATTGGCCGACACGGCGGATATGCAGAAACGTGGTGGCGCCACCGCACCCACCGGCAAAGCTACCTACGAAGTTTGGGCCTTCCGCGTGAAAGACGGTTCGGTTGTGGCCTCTTCCTATAACACTGATACCAACCCTGCCAAACGGGTTAATTCTTTGCTAACCGTTAATTTCAACACCGGGAAAGTGGGTGGCACGATTAAAGGCAATGCCGATTTTGGTGCAGACATCGATTTCAACGATGTTACTGTAAACGGTAATACCTTCAGCGGCACAGCCTCTTCCGGCGGGGTGAGCGGCCAAGTGAATGGTGGCTTCTACGGTAAGAGCGGTTGGTACAACCCGGCCGGTACGGAAATCGGCGGCAAGGTTACTTTCAACGGCAACCGCAGCCTCGACAGCGTATTTGGCGGTTCAGCCACCGATACTCGACGTGACCCCAATAGCACCGCCACAGATTTAACTCCCGTTAATCCCTAATCCTATTTTCAGGTAGCCTTTATTTCATTTTCAATTCGCTAACAGAATCATGAAAACACATATCCATCAACACCGGCCAAGCATTTTGTTCTTGGCTCTGTGCAGCATCTTCTCTGCTCCGATTTGGGCAGCGGGCGAAACGGACGATGCCGGTTCCGCCCAATTGGAAACCATCGAAATCCAAGGTCGCAGGCATGCGCCGCGCCAGCTTGGCCGCGAACGCATCCGCCGCGAGCAGCTGGATAAAGAAATGGTGCAGGACATCCGCGATATGGTGCGCTACGATCCCGGCATCAGTGTGGCCGAAGGTGGCCGTGCCGGCTCCAACGGTTTCAGTATCCGCGGCGTGGATAAAGACCGCGTGGCTATCGTAGTGGACGGCCTCGACCAAGGCGAAAGCCGCTCTTCTTCTGCTTTCCAAGAACTATTTGGCGCATACGGCAACTTCAACACCAACCGCAACGCTGCCGAATTGGAGCACATGAGCGAGGTAACCATCAGCAAAGGCGCTGATTCTATCACCGCCGGCAGCGGCGCATTGGGTGGCGCAGTGATTTATCGCACCAAATCGCCGCGCGATTATGTGGATGAAGATAAGCCATACCATGTCGGCATGAAAACCGGCTATCTGAGCCGCTCCGAACAATGGTTGGCCAGCATTACCGCTGCCGGTCGGCTGGGCGGGTTTGATGCCTTGGTGGTGGGCACTGTGCGTAACGGGCACGAAACCAAAAACCATAAAGAAGGCCAAAACGTCAATCTGCGCTTCAATAACAACTACCAATTTGGTAATACAACATATAGCGGCGTGGCACGCGGCACCCCCGACCCGCAAAACACTGAAGATCATGCCGACCTGTTCCGCCTCGGCTATCACTTCAACGACAGCAACTATCTGAGCGGTATTTACGAAACCTCCAGACAGGATCGGGAAACGGATGAGTTCTCTAATCTGTTTGGTGCTTATGACAGCACCAGCTACCGCTACCGCCAAGACGTGGCCTACCGCCGCCGCGTTGGCTTGGAATACGAAAACCTGCTGGAATGGGGGCCGTGGAACAAGCTGACAGTGAGCCTCGACAGACAGAAAATCCGCATGACCACCCTGACTTGGGATATTCCCAAGCAAGATTACATTCAACGAATGGGGCGGAATGCCGAAAACTATTTCATCCGACGCAGCCTGAATTACGATACCGACCAATTCAAAGTGGCTGCCGAAAAACATTTCGATTTCGGCAAAAGCCTGACGTGGGATATGGCCTACGGCGTGGGAGGATCGCGCAAGCGCAACACCAATAGCAACACCAGTTATTGGACATACGTTTTCTATCCCAACCGCCTGGCTTCCGACCGTGATGAAAAAGAATTCTTGGTCAGCACTCAATCCAATAACACGAATCTTTATTGGAACAACACCCTGCGCTTCAGCGACCGCTTTAAGCTGAACCTCGGCGTGCGTTACGACCGCACCAAAATGCACACACTGGATACGGAAAGTTTCAATCCCGACGTGAAAGGCCAGCTTGAAGCCAAAGGCCTGTGGAACCAACAGGCACGCTTCAGTTCGCCCAGCTATGTGGCCGCATTGGATTGGAACATCAGCCCGTCGGTCACCCTGCAAGGCAAGTACAGCACCGGCTTCCGCGCGCCCACCACCGATGAAATGTGGTTCTATTTCCCCAACACCCTGTTTTATGTCGAACCCAATCCGAACCTGAAGGCCGAACGTTCCAAAAACGTTGAGCTGGGCATCGATGTGCACGGCAACTGGGGGCATGTGCGCCTTTCCGGCTACCGCACCCGCTACACCGATTTCATTGATTTCGTGAACCGCGGCTACAAAGAGGTGATGACCTGGGACTACACCAGAAAAACCTTAAGCAACCGCGAATACGCTGACGTTTACCAAAACGTGAACCGTTCTCAAGCCGAAATTAAAGGTTTGGAGCTGAAAGCACGCTGGAATCTCGATAGCATCGGCCTGCCCGCCGGTATGTACACCACCTTGGCCGCGAACTACACCAAAGGAGAAGCCGACGGCAATATCCCGATTAACGCCATCCAGCCGTTTAACGGCGTGATCGGTATCGGTTACCAGCAGCCGGATAACCGTTGGGGCGTGGATTTGAACGTTAGCTATTTTGCGCGCAAAAAACCGGAAGACACTGTCGCATCCTACGACAATACGGGCAGGGTTTTCCCTTATGCACGCCACAGCAGCAATATCTGGTTGGTAGATTTAACCGCCCGCTACCAGTTTAGGAAACATGTAACGATTAGCGCGGGCATTTACAACCTGTTCAACCGTCATTACTACACTTGGGAAACCCTGCGCAGCATTCGCGAATTCGGCACAGTAAACCGTGTGGATAACTGTACCGACCGAAGCGGCGTTGCCCACCACGATGGCTGCGCCCATGCCGGCCTTGAGCGTTTCAGCGCACCCGGCCGCAATTTCGGCCTTATTATCGAAGCCAAGTTTTAAACCTTGGCAGTAAGGAAACTGTTTCAACTACGTTGAAGCTTATGTTTTCAGGTAGCCTCTGCACTTCTTTGGAGGCTACCTGAAATTGATGTTAGCAACACACCTAAACAAGGAAAACAAACCATGCAAGATATCCCGTTCAATCAATATCTGAAAGAAAACTGCCGCACCACCCACGACAGCGTGGACGAGCTGGTGATGTCGGTTAAACCTTTTGACAACACCGAAAACTACATCCGCTTCCTACAGCTGCAAGCCGTGTTCCACAAAATTGTGGACGACATCTACAAAAACCCGCAGCTCAACGAAAAAATCACCGGCCTGGCCGAGCTTGCCCGCTACGATGACGTCATCCTCGACCTGCAAGATCTGAACGCTGCCGAAAAAGCCGTTTCCCTGCCTATTCCCAAACCGGAAGGCGCAGAAGCATTGGGCTGGCTCTATTGCGCCGAAGGCTCCAACGTGGGTGCCGCCTTCTTGTTTAAAGATGCGCAAAACAACCTCGGTTACAACGCCGAACACGGTGCCCGCCACCTCGGCCCGCACGCCGACGGCCGGGGCAAACACTGGCGCCGTTTTGCCGAGCAGCTGAACAATCTGGACATTTCCGATAGCGAACGCAAACAAGCCCTGCAAGGCGCACTCACCGCTTTTGCCTTCTACAAAAAACTGCTGCGCGAAATCTTCGAATTGCCCGAAGCCGCGTAAGGCTTGATAGCCGTTTTCGGCACAACAAAAGGCTACCTGAAAGTTTCAGGTAGCCTTTTGTTGTGTTCCCCCTTATGCGGAAGCCTGCAAAATCTTGCCGATGATTTCGCCGCCGTCTTTGGAGAGGGCGGGGTTTTCGGCGAGTTTTTGCAGCTCGGCGCGCATTAGGCTGCGGCGCTGCGGTTCGAGCTGGGCGCAGATGTTGAAGGCTTGGGCGAGGCGGGCGGCGATTTGGGGGTTGAAGCGGTCGATGCACCCGATTTGGTCGGCGAGGAAGGCGTAGCCGCTGCCGTCTTTGGCGTGGAAGTGCGGCACGTTGCGGCTGAAGCTGCCGAGCAGGGCGCGGGCTTTGTTGGGGTTTTCCAGGCTGAAGGCGAGGTGTTCGAGCGCGGCGGCCACTTGCGCGGGGGTGTCGGCGCGGTGGCTGGCGGCAACCAGGCTGAAGTATTTGCACATCACGAGGTCGTCGCTGTGGAATTTGGCGGCGAATTGTTCGAGCAGGCAGTTGCGCTCGGGGCGATCGTTGTGGTTGACGGCGCTGAGGATGCCCCATTCGTGGGTCATATTGTGTGCCATTTGGCTGTAGTTGGCGGCCACTTGGTCGATGTGCTCGGGGCGGGCGCGCAGGATGAAGGCGCGGCAGGCGTTGCGCAGGGCGCGCCAGCCGGCTTGCTGCGGGTGGTATTCGTAGGGCTCGGCCAGGCCGGATTGCTCTTCTTCCATACGGCGAGCTTCGGCGTTGAGTGCGGCGAATTGTTCGGCAAAGTGCGTAGCAATCAAATCGAGCAGGGCTTCGCGGGCGCGGTGGACGATGAGTGGATCGATGTTTTGGCGGCCGGCCCAGAGTTCGGCTTCGTTGGGAATGGCGAGCAGGGCGGCTTGGAAGGCGGCGCTGATATCGGCACGCAAAACGTAGTCGATGGCTTGCAGCAGGGCGCGGTGCTCAGGCAGGGGGCTACCTGAAAGCAGGGCGGCTTCGTTGGCAGCGATGGCGCGGCGGTAGAGGGTTTGCGCGGCTTCCCAGCGGGCGAAGGGGTCGCTGTCGCAGGCGAGCAGCACGGAGAGTTCGTGCTCGCTGTAGGCGTAGTGCAGGTTTACCGGAGCGGAGAAGCCGCGCAGCAGGGAGGGGACGACTTGTTGATGGTTGCCTTCAAATTGCAGGGCAACGGTTTCTTCGGCCTGGCGCAGGGTGAGCACGGCTTCGGTTTGCTCCTGTACGCTTTCAGGTAGCCTGAAGGGGATGGGCTGGCCGAAGGTGTCTTCGTCGGCGCTGAACAGGGCGATTTTGAGCGGAATCATCATCGGCTGTTTGGCGGCCATATCGGGGGTGAGCGGGATGTTTTGGCGGATGTTCAGCACGAAGCGGTTGCCGGCTTGCAGGCTACCTGAAACCTCCAGCACCGGCGTGCCGGCCTGGCTGTACCACAGGGCGAATTGCTCGAAATCGAAGCCGTTAGCATCGGCCATGGCAGCGCGGAAGTCGTCGCAGGTAACGGCTTGGCCGTCGTGGCGCTGGAAATAAAGCTTCATGCCTTTCTGGAAGCCCTCTTCGCCGAGGAAGGTGTGATACATGCGCACCACTTCGGCGCCTTTTTCATACACGGTGAGGGTGTAGAAATTGTTCATTTCCACATAGCTGGCGGGGCGCACGGGGTGGGCGGTGGGGCCGGCGTCTTCGGGGAACTGGTGGGCGCGCAGGAAGGATACGTTTTCAATCCGGCGGACTTCACGGCTGGCGCGGTCGGCGGAGAATTCTTGGTCGCGGAATACGGTGAGGCCTTCTTTGAGCGAGAGCTGGAACCAGTCGCGGCAGGTAACGCGGTTGCCGGTCCAGTTGTGGAAGTATTCGTGGGCGATCACGCCTTCCACGCGCTCGAAATCGGCGTCGGTGGCGGTGTGGCTGTCGGCCAGCACGCAGGCGGTGTTGAAGATGTTCAAGCCTTTGTTTTCCATCGCGCCCATGTTGAAGTCGCCCACGGCCACCACCATGAAAATATCCAAATCGTATTCGAGGCCGAAACGGGTTTCGTCCCAGCACATGGCGTGTTTGAGTGATTCGATGCCGAAGCGCACTTTGCCCGCATCTTCGGCGCGGGTGAAGAATTCGAGTACCACTTGGCGGCCGCTTCGGGTGGTGAAGCTGTCGCGGGTGCACACCAAATTGCCGGCCACGAGGGCGAACAGGTAGCTGGGTTTGGCGAAGGGGTCGTGCCATTCGGCCCAGTGGCGGTTGTCGGGCAGCGTGCCGTGGCCGGTGTGGTTGCCGTTGGAAAGCAGCACGGGGAAGCGGGCGCGGTCGGCACTGATGCGGGTGGTGTAGATGCCCATCACGTCGGGGCGGTCGGGGTGGTAGGTGATTTTGCGGAAGCCTTCCGGTTCGCATTGGGTGTAGAGGTTGCCGCCGCTCGCGTAGAGCCCCATCAGGGATTTGTTGTGGTGCGGATAAAGGCGGGTGGCTACGCTTAGCTTGAAGGGCTGGGCGGGAACATTCGGGATGGATAGGGTGTTGTTTTCTAAAGTGTAGGTGGTTTCAGGTAGCCTTTGGCCGTTGAGCTCGAGGGAAACCAGCTCGGCCGAGCCTTGCAGCACCAATGTGCCGTTGGCATCGGGCTGGGGCTCGATGGAAAGTTCGGCGGTAACGGCGGTATGGTCGTCATACACATCGAAATTTAGGCGGATGTGCGGTACCAGATATTCGGGGGCGCGGTAGTCTTTGAGGTAGTGTGCGGTTTGCTGAGGCATGGCGGGCGGCCTTATGGAAGAATGGAAAGCGGGTATTTTAGCGCAAAACGGGGCTGGGTTTTAGCTTCGCAGAAACTCAGCTTCGGCTGCACCGAAACATCGTTTTAGATGTAGGTTGGGTTAGGCTGCAAGCCGTAACCCAACAATCGGATACTCTTTGTGTTGGGTTACGCCTGTGGCTAACCCAACCTACT
>NZ_KV804551.1:251872-300774 GCF_001811325.1 Eikenella sp. HMSC071B05
TACGCCTGTGGCTAACCCAACCTACTTTTACTGCGCCGAAACATCGTTTTCAGGTAGCCTGATGCGGTAAAGATCTCGGGCTGCTGAAAGGGGATGAAACAATATAAAGGCTACCTGAAAGTCAGCCATGACTGTTTTCAGGTAGCCTTTAATGCTGTTTCAGGGCAAGTTAAATCAATCCAAATTGCCCAATACGATGCGCAGGATGCGGCGGATGGGTTCTGCCGCGCCCCAGAGCAGTTGGTCGCCCACGGTGAAGGCGCTGATGTATTCGCCGCCCATGGCGAGCTTGCGGATGCGGCCTACGGGCACGGTGAGCGTGCCGGTAACGGCGGCGGGGGTGAGCTCGTGCATACTGGCTTCTTTGGTGTTGGGCACAACTTTCACCCAATCGTTGGCGCCGGCGAGCAGGCTTTCGATTTCGGATACGGGCAGATCCTGTTTCAGCTTCAGGGTGATGGCCTGGCTGTGGCAGCGCATGGCGCCGATGCGTACGCACAGGCCTTCCACGATGGTGGGGCGGCTGCCGCCGAGGATTTTGTTGGTTTCAACGTCGCCTTTCCATTCTTCCTTGGATTGGCCGTTGCCCAAGTCTACGTCGATCCACGGAATCAGGCTGCCGGCCAGCGGCACGCCGAAGTTGGCTTTGGGGTAGTCGGGCGAGCGCAGGAAGTCGGATACTTTGCGGTCGATATTGAGGATGGCGCTGGCGGGGTCGGCCAGTTCGGCGGCCACTTTGCTGTGGATGGCGCCCATGCCGCTGATGAGCTCGCGCATATTTTTTGCGCCCGCGCCGGAGGCGGCTTGGTAGGTCATACTGGAAGCCCATTCCACCAGGCCGTTTTGGAACAAACCACCCAGGGCCATCAGCATCAGGGAAACGGTGCAGTTGCCGCCGATGTAGTTTTTCACGCCGTTTTGCAGGGCGGCATCGATTACGTTACGGTTTACCGGGTCGAGCACGATCACGGCATCATCGTTCATGCGCAGGGCGGAGGCGGCATCGATCCAGTAGCCGTTCCAGCCGGATTCGCGCAGTTGGGAATACACGGATTTGGTGTAGTCGCCACCCTGGCAGGTAACGATGATGTCCATTTTGGCCAATTCGGCGGGATTGTTGGCATCAAGCAGGGTTTTGGCGGCCTGGCCGAAATCGGGAGCGTTGCCGCCTACGTTGGAGGTGGTGAAGAAATAGGCTTCGGGGATGTGGGCGAAATCGTTTTCTTCGCGCATACGCTGCATCAAAACCGAGCCGACCATACCGCGCCAGCCGACAAATCCTACTTTTTGCATAACTGCTCCTTGATTGGTAAAGAAGTGTGAATGAAATGAGACTGCCTTTTTAACCTTGCGGCGCGGAAAAGTAAAGGGGGGAACGGCAGAATTATGTTTTCAGGTAGCCTCTTAGGATTTGGCGGCTGTAGTTTGGCGGATAAACCCGCTATAATGCGCTTTGTTATTTTGTGTCTGCCCGGGCTGTTTGGCGCGGGGTTTTTTGGAATTCACGAAAGGTGTAAACATGAGCTTGAAGATTGCCATCAATGGCTATGGCCGCATCGGCCGCCAGGTGGTGCGCGCGATTTACGAATACGGCCTGCGCGACCAATTTGAAGTCGTCGCCATCAATACTGGCAGCGATTTGCCAATCAACGCCCATCTTACCAAATTCGACACCGTGCACGGCCGCTTTGCCGCCGAGGTGTCGCACGATGAAACCCATCTGATTGTGAACGGCGACAAAATCCGCTTCCTGTCTCAGCGCGATCCGTCCCAGCTGCCGTGGAAAGAGCTGGGCGTAGATTTGGTGATGGAGTGTACCGGCGCTTTCACCAGCAAAGAAAAAAGCTCGGCACACCTTCAGGCCGGTGCGAAAAAAGTGCTGATTTCCGCACCCGGCGGCGATGATGTGGATGCTACCGTTGTATACGGCGTGAACCACCAAGTGCTCACCCCTGAGATGACTGTTGTGTCCAACGCTTCCTGCACCACCAACTGCTTGGCGCCTGTAGCCAAAGTGCTGGCTGAGGGCGTGGGCATTGCCAAAGGCCTGATGACCACCACCCACGCCTTTACGAATGACCAAGTGCTGACCGATGTGAGCCACAAAGACCTGCGCCGCGCCCGTAGCGCGGTGGAAAACATGATTCCCACCAAAACGGGCGCTGCCAAAGCGGTGGGCTTGGTGTTGCCCGAGCTCAAAGGCAAACTGGACGGCTTCGCCGTGCGCGTGCCCACCATCAACGTTTCTCTGGTGGATTTAACTTTTGAAGCCGGCCGCGATACCAGCGTGGAAGAAATCAACGCTCTGGTGAAAGCCGCCAGCGAAGGCTACCTGAAAGGCGTGCTGGGCTACAACAGCATGCCGCTGGTGTCTTCCGATTTCAACCACACCACCCAGGCTTCCGTGTTCGACAGCACGCTGACTAAAGTTTCCAACGGCAATATGGTGAAAGTGTTGTCTTGGTATGATAACGAATGGGGCTTCTCCTGCCAGATGCTGAACACTGCCCGTGCGATGTTCGGGATGCCGGTGCGCCCGTTTGAATAAGGCTGCTGCGTGATACAAAAGGCTACCTGAAAAGTTTCAGGTAGCCTTTTGTATGGTTTGCGGCTAGTGTTGTTATGCCGATATTCGCTCGGCTTGCTTCTGTATATTTCAGGTAGCCCCAAAATTTCAGGCTACCTGAAAATATGGCTGCATATTAAAGCTACACATTAAAAAGGCTACCTGAAACTGTTCAGGTAGCCTTTGCTTTTATTCCAACCGGCTTCAGGAAACCTGCTGCCGATACCATTCGATAAATGCCGCCGGCTCGGTGAAGCCGATGAGCGGGCTGCTGCGGCGGCCGTCGGGATGGATAACGAAGATGCCGGGTGGGCCGGGCAGGCCGTATTCCTGCAACAGCGCGCGCTGCTCGGGCGTGTTGTCGGTGAGGTCGATTTTGAATACGCGCTCGGGCGGCACGGCGGCCTGCACTTCGGGGCGGCTGAAGGTTTTGTGTTCCATCTCCTTGCAGCTGGCGCACCAGTCGGCATAAAAATCCAGCACTACAGGCTTGCCGCTGGCCAAAGCCTGTTGCATGGCGCTGTTGAGCTGCTGTGGTGCGGTGAATACCCGGTGCGCAGTTTGCTGCGGCGGGAACACGGTGAGCGCCTGGTGCAGGAAGGTGGGCTGCATGCGCACGCTCTGCACGGCGAAAAACACGCCCACGGTGAGCAGGAGGCTGCCCAGCCCCATGGCCAAAGGCCTGATTTGGCGGTTGCGCAGGTGTTTGCCCAACAGCAGGCTGCCGGGGATAACCAACAGCAGGGAATAAAGCGCCACGGTTATGCCATAGGGCAGGAAGGGGGCGGCCAGATACACGGCCACGGCCAGCAGTATAATGCCGAAGGCATGTTTGATGCCGTTCATCCACGCACCGGCCTTAGGCAGGATGTGCCCGCCGAAGGTGCCCACCAGAACCAGCGGCACGCCGGTGCCCAGCGCCATGCTGTATAAGGCCAGGCCGCCTAGCGCGGCATCGCCGGTTTGGCCGATATAGCCCAAGGCCACGGCCAGGGGCGGCGCCACACAGGGGCCGACAATCAGCGCCGAGAGCATGCCCATCACAAACACGGAAGCCATCTTGCCGCCGGACAGCTTGCTGCTCTGTTGTTGGAAGTAGCTTTGGATGAAGGAGGGCAGCTGGATAGTGAACACGTCGAACATGCCCAGCGCCAGTACCACAATCAGCGCGGCGGCAGAAAGCACCACCCACGGCTGTTGCAGCCACACGGTGAGCAGCGAGCCAGTGAGCCCGGCCAGCACGCCCACGGCAGCATAAGTGAGCGCCAGCCCCTGCACATAAACCGAAGACAAAATCAGTCCGCGGCGTTTGCCGGCATTGGCACGGTCTCCCACGATGATGCCCGACACAATGGGCAGCAGGGGATACATGCAGGCGGTAAAACTCAAGCCAATGCCGAAACTAAAAAAAGCCAGCAGGTTTGCCCCCAATGTGTCGCGCGACAGGCTAAACGGGTTTTTGCGCGGCTGCGGCACGGGGCTGGCAGCGGGCGAGCCGTCTTGCGGCGCGGTGAAGCGGTTGCTGCCGCCGGCGGGCGGGGTAGCTGTGTCGCCATACACGCCCGTGCCTTTAATTTCCAGTGTTTTGGTTACCGGCGGATAGCACACGCCAACATCCGCGCAGCCTTGGTAGGTGAGCGTGAGGCGGTAGGTGGCGGGTGCGGCGGATTGGAAGGGCAGTTTCACCACGGCTTGGTGGTAGTGCACGGTTTGCTTGCCGAAAAATTCATCTTCCTTTTCCTTGCCCTGCGAAAACTTAGCCGTGCCCAGCAGGCCGGATGGTTCGGTTTCTACGCGGATTTTTTCTTGATAGAGATAATAGCCGTCGGCAATTTGAAACTGCACGGCCACATCCTGCTCGCCCGCCGCCACCGTGGGGCGGAACGCCTGCTCCGCCGGCAGCAGCTGGCCGGCATCGATTGCATGTGCCGCCATACCGGAGCACAACAGCACGGGCAGGGTGAAAGATTGAATCAATTTTTTAAACATAAAGGCTACCTGAAAGCGTTAGCTTCAACGAAGTTGAAACAAGGGCACAAAAATGTGCGCGGATTATAAGGAAATAGTAACTTGCCCGCCATGGGCTTAATTTAACAAAGCGATTGATGAAATTAACTTTGCCGCCACAGGCTTGCTTATATAGACGAGCGGCGCATGCCGTTTCTGACAGCCGCAGCAAAATAATTATGCCCGCCGCCGCCTTTTCGCTTGAAAATCGGCCGCTCCGCCCCATTTGGCAGGGCAAAAGCTCTCTTTCAAAGGAATTTTCATGTCTCATCATCAACATCACCAACACCAAAACCAAAACCCCGAAACCGAACTCCCGCAGCAAGAAGCCCAGGCCGAAGCGGTTGAGCCGCAGGCCACCGCTGAAGCTGCTGCCGAGCCTACGCCGGAGCAGTTGGCTCAGCGCGTGACCGAGCTGGAAGCCGAGCTGGCCGACATCAACAAATACCATCAGGCCGAGCTGCAAAACCTGAACCGCCGCCATCAGGAAGAAATCCAGGCCGCCCACAAATTCGCCGCCAAGAAATTTGCCGAAGAGCTGTTGAAAGTAAAAGACTATTTGGAAATGGCGCTGCTCGACCAAAGCGGCAATTTCGATGCGCTGAAAATGGGCGTGGAGATGACCCTCACCGAGCTCAAGCGTGCCTTCGAGCAGGCTCAAATCAAAGAAATCCTGCCCCAGCCCGGCGACAAGCTCGACCCGCACCGCCACCAGGCCTTCCAAACTGTGGAAAGCGAGCAAGAGCCGAACACCATCGTGAACGTGATGCAGAAGGGCTATACCCTGCACGACCGCGTACTGCGCCCCGCCACGGTGTCCGTTGCCAAGGCGCCGGAGGCGAAATAGCTTTCGGGCTGTAAACGGATTTTCAGGTAGCCTGCTATATCGAATGCAGGCTACCTGAAAATTTTGGCACACAGTACAGCGTTTGCTTCAATAAAAAGGCTACCTGAAAACGCAGCGCAGTGAAGTTTCTGCGAAGCTAAAGTTTCAGGTAGCCTTTGTTGTATCTATTTTTAGCTAGCGCTGAACATCGGCCGTTTTGCCGAAACGCCGGATGCCGTTTTCGCACACCCACACATCCATCTGCATATCGTGCTCTTCGGCTGGCAGGATGTCGGTTTCCTGGCAGGCGAAGCCGGCGCCGATTTTGTGCGGGCAGAGGCGGTGGCGGGGGGCGGCGAGGGTAACGTCGTAGAAGCCGCCGCCTTGGCCGAGACGGTAGCCGCGCCGGTCGATGCCAACTAGGGGGATGATGATGCTATGCAGGTTGTGGATGCGGATTTTGCGGCCGGCAAATTGGGGAATGTTCAGTTTGCCTTGGCGGCGGCGTTCGGGGCGGCCTTGTTGCGGGAAGGGGGTAAACCACAGGCGCTGGCGGCGTGGTTCGATGTAGGGCAGGTAGAGCTCGGTGCCGCGTTGGCGGGCGGCGGCGGCGAGGCTGTCGAGCCGTAGCTCGCTGCCGATGGGCCAATAGATGGCCAGCCGTTTGCCGCGTTTCAGGTAGCCTTTGAGCAGGTTGTTGATGCGTTTTTCGGCACGCTGCCGCTGGGCAGGCGGCAGGCCTTGCCGTTGGCGGTGGAAGTGGCGGCGGAGGTCGGTTTTGCTTGGCATGGCAGGCTCGTCAGCTTAGGTGAGGCCTTTTTTCAGGCGGGTCCAGCTTTCTGGGTCTTCCTGCCATTCTACGCTTTCGCCGCGCAGTATGGCCTGCATCATTTGGGCGGTTTCGGTATCGATTTCGCGGGCGGCTTGGAGCAGGGGCTCGTTGGCAAACACGGGCAGGTCGGGGGTGTATTTCTCGGCCATTTTGTCCATTTGATAGCGGTCGCGGGCGGCGTAGAACTCGCTGAGCTCTTGGGCTTTTTCAGAGTTGATGCCGAGTTTCTCCAGCGCGAGGCGGCCGCTGCGGATGGCGGCGTCTACGGTTTCGCGGATGATGTAGTTGGCGCCGGCATGGTGCAGGTGGTAGGCATGGATGCGGTCGTGGGCGCGGGCGATGATGGGCAGGTTGGGGTAGTGGCGGTGGACGAATTCCACGATTTCGGTGGACTGCTCGCGGTTGCCGATACAGATGATGAGCAGTTTGGCGTGCGCCAGGCCGATGGAATTGAGCAGCTCGGGGCGGGTGGCATCGCCGTAGTAGGTTTTGCTGCCGTATTTGGTGAGGCCTTCCACAGTGTCGGCTTGGTAGTCGATCACGGTGGTGTGGAAGCCGCAGGCGGTGAGCAGGCTGTTGATTTGCTGGCCGAAGCGGCCGTGGCCGAGCAGGATGACGGGGTTTTCCTCTTCAATCACGTCGTGTGGGCGCTCTTGGTTTTCTTCCACGATGCCGCGTGGGGCCACCACTTTGTCGTAGAAGATGAACAGGAGCGGGGTGAGCAGCATGGAGAGGGCAACCACCAACGAGATTCGGTCTGCCATGGCGCGCGGCAGAACATGGCTCTGGCGGGCGATGGTGAGCAGCACAAAGCCGAATTCACCGGCCTGCGCCAGGCTGAGCGCGAGCAGTTTGCTGCCCATACGCGGCAGGTGGAACAGCAGGCCGAGGATGAATAGGATGATGCCTTTTACCGCCAGTGTGGCTAAGGTGATGGCAGCCACCACCCAGAACTCTTTAGCCAACAGAGTGAAATTCATGCCCGCGCCCACGGTGATGAAAAACAGCCCCAACAGCAGGCCTTTGAAGGGCTCGAGATGGCTTTCCATTTCGTGCCGGTAGGAGCTGTTGGCCAGCGCCACACCGGCCACGAATGCGCCCAACGCGGGGGAGAGGCCGACGAGCGACATCAGCGTGGCGATGCCCACCACCAAGGCCAGGGTGAACATGGTGAACATTTCGTTGAGGCGGACTTTGCTGATGAAGCGGAACATGCGCGGTACCAGATAACGTACGCCCACGGCAATGGCCAAAATGGCGGCAATGCTCACGGCGGCGAGCACCCAGCCGGGCTGGTCGGCCAAAAGGTTGGTGGTGTGCGGGCCGCTTCGGTGGTGGTGGCCGACGGCCAAGAGCGGTAAGAGTGCCAGCATCGGGATGGCGGCCACGTCTTGAAACAGCAGGATGGCAAAGCCTGCCTGCCCGCCGGGCGACTGCATCAGATTTTTTTCGCTATAAGTTTGCAGCACGATGGCGGTGGAGGAGAGCGCCAGGATGCAGCCCACGGCCACGCCCATCTGCCAGCTTTTGCCGATGGCTATGGTGATGCCGGCAATCGCCGCCACGGAGAGCAGCACCTGCAATCCGCCCAGCCCCAAGAGCTTATGCCGCAGCTGCCACAGCTTTTGCGGCGCCAGCTCCAAACCGACCAGGAACAGCATCATCACCACGCCGAATTCGGCAACGTGCTGGATGGATTCGGTTTCTTTGCCGGCGAAGCCTAAAACCGGGCCGATGGCGATGCCGGCCATCAGGTAGCCCAACACCGAGCCCAAACCCAGTTTTTTGGAGACGAGCACGGCGGCAACGGCGAAAGCCAGGTAGGTGAAGGAATAGAGCAGAATGGTAGTCATGGGCGTGCTTTAGGATAAGTGGTGTTTGAAATAAAGGGTTACAGTTTTCAGGTAGCCTTTTGCCGCAGGAGGGGCTACCTGAAAACAGCAGGTTTGTTTCGGCAAAACTGCCGTATCTTTCTGGCGGGCTAGCGGCAATCAGTGCCGTGTGGCTTCGGCAATCAGTTTTTCTACCAGTTGCGGCACACCGTCTTTGGCCTTGGCTTTGATGACGCTGATGTTTGCCAAGCCCACCGGCGGCCGCGGATCGACCAGATAGCGTTCGGCTTCGTAGGGCGCGTATTCCACCAGGCCGGCGGCGGGATACACCTGCATCGAGGTGCCGACCACCAGCACTTTATCGGCCTGCGACACCCAGCGGGCAGCAGTTTCAATCAGCGGCACGGCCTCGCCGAACCAAACAATGTGCGGGCGCATGGGGTAGCCTTGCGGGTCGGTGTCGTTGATAGATTGGTCGCCCGTCCATTCGACCACATAGTTTTCGTCGGCGCTGCTGCGGGCTTTGTTCAATTCGCCGTGCAGGTGCAGCACGGTACTGCTGCCGGCACGTTCGTGCAGGTCGTCCACATTTTGGGTAACAATTTGAACCTGATAATATTTTTCCAGTTCGGCCAGCGCGCGATGGGCGGCATTGGGTTCGGCAGCCTGTGCTTGGCGTCGGCGTTCGTTGTAGAAGTCGATCACGAGCTTGGGATTGCGCGCGAAGGCTTCGGGCGTGCACACTTCTTCCACTTTGTAGCCTTCCCACAGGCCGTCGGTGTCGCGGAAGGTGCGCAGGCCGCTGTCGGCGCTGATGCCGGCACCGGTGAGGACGACGATTTTTTGCATGGTTTGCTTTCTTGTGAACAGGGTTGCCGTGTGTTTTCAGGTAGCCTATATGGCCGGATAAAGGCTACCTGAAAATAAGAAATAGTTTTTCAGGTAGCCTTTTTGTTTAAAACCGGCGGTGCTGCAGGGCGGGCAGTTGGTTGCGCACGGTGTGCAGGCGTTGGGGCTTGAGTTCGGCCATGATCCAGCCTTCTCCTTCTGGCCGCTCGGCGAGGATTTCGCCCCAGGGATCGATAATCATGCTGTGGCCGTAGGTGCGCCGGCCGCTGTCGTGCAGGCCGCCTTGGGCGGCGGCGATAACGTAGCATTGGTTTTCGATGGCGCGGGCCTGCAGCAGGGTTTGCCAGTGGGCTTTGCCGGTGGTGTAGGTAAAGGCGGCAGGCAGGAGGAGTACGTCAAACGGCTGCTGGGCGCGGAAGATTTCTGGGAAACGCAGGTCGTAGCACACGCCTTGGCCGTAGCGCCAGCCGTCGATTTCCACAGACGAGGGGATGCTGTTGCCAGCTTCGATGGTGTCGGCTTCGCGGTAGCTTTCGCCAATGCCGGTGTAGCTGAAGAGGTGGGCTTTGTCGTAGCGGCTGAGGCATTGGCCGTCGCGGCCGTATACGAGCAGGCTATTGATGATTTTGCCGCTTTCGTTGGCGAGCAGGGGGATGCTGCCGCCGAATAAGACGATGCGGTGGCGGGCGGCCAGCTCGGCCATGAAGATTTGCAGCGGGCCGCGACCGAATTGTTCGGCTTGGGCGAGTTTGTCGGTGTCGTGTTGGCCAATTAGCGACCAGTATTCGGGCAGCAGCACCCAGTCGGCGCCGGCTTGGGCGGCAGTGGCTACTTGCTGTACGACACTGCGGCGGTTTATGGCGGGGTCGGTGTGAGAAACGAGTTGGATGGCGGCGGCGCGGATAGTTTGCATGGTGTGTTCGATGTTGGATTAAAAAACTAAGGGGAGGCTACCTGAAAGCATCTGCTTCAGCGGAGTTAAAACAATATCTTGTTGCGTGCGGCTGTTTCGGTGAAGCCAAAATTATTTCAGGTAGCCTTGGGTTTATTGTTGGTGCAATCGCGTGGCGTAATCCACTTCTTCGCGGCTGCCCATAATCACGGCCACGCGTTGGTGCAGGCCTTCTGGCTGAATATCGAGCATGCTCTCGCGGGCATTGGTGCTGGCGCCGCCGGCTTGTTCGATGATCAGACTCAATGGGTTGGCTTCATACATCAGGCGCAGTTTGCCGGGCTTGGCCGGGTCGCGCGCGTCTTTGGGATACATAAAGATGCCGCCGCGCATGAGAATGCGGTGAATCTCGGCCACCATGCTGGCTACCCAGCGCATATTGTAGTTTTTGCCGCGGGGGCCGGTTTCCCCGGCGAGCAGTTCGGCAATGTATTGCTGCATGGGCGGCTGCCAATGGCGCTGGTTGGACATATTGATGGCAAATTCGCGCGTGGCCTGCGGGATTTGCGGGTTGAGCTGGGTTTGGACAAATTGGCCGCCGGCATCCAGCGTAAACACGGCCACGCCGTGGCGCAGGCAGAGCACGAGCTGGGTTTGCGGCCCGTAGAGCGTATAACCGCTGGCTACTTGGGCGCGGCCGCTTTGCAGGAAGGATTGGGTGGAAAGCGGACCTGCAGGTTTTTCCAAGATGGAGAAGATGGTGCCGACCGAAATATTGATGTCGATATTGGACGAGCCGTCTAAAGGGTCGAACAGCACGAGATAGCGGCCTTGATCGCTGGCGGACACAAACTGCTCCTCTTCCTCGCTAGCCAAGCCGGCCACGGCGGAGTTGGCAGAGAGGGCGTCAATCAGGATTTGGTTAGCAATCACGTCCAGTTTTTTCTGGGCTTCGTCTTGCACATTGCTGCTGCCGGCTTCGCCCAGCACACCGGCGAGCGCACCTTGGCGCACTTGGCCGCTGATGGTTTGGCAGGCTTGGACGATGGTGGAAACTACACTACCTAATTCGGCAGGCAGTTGGTGTTCGGCGAGGTGTTGCTGGAGGAATTGGGACAGAGTGGGCATGAGGAACTCGATTAGGATGTTTTTGCGGGTTATCTGTGTCAAAGGCTACCTGAAAAGTTTGGTATGGCCTACACGCCGTTACGTTGGATTTTAACTGCGTAGAGGTTTCGCTTTCAGGTAGCCTGTTGGCATGGCCGTATTTTACCCGCACAGTGGCTGGATAGGGTAGGGTTTGCAGGGAGAAATTTGCCGTACCGTTGTGCTGTTCGGGCTGTTTAACGGCATTTGCCGCGGCCGCTGTGGCGTGGCGGCTCAGTACGTCCAGCTTCGCGCCGGATACGATCCACTTCGCGGCGGAACTGCGGGGTAAGGCGCTGGCTTACCTGTTCGTAGCGCTGGCTGATTAGGCGCATCATCGGCGGCATCATAGTTTTGGTCAAATCGCCCTGTTTGTTCAACACACTCTGCCCGGCAGGTGTGTGGTAGAAGGCGATCATGGCGTCCACTTCTTCTTGTGTGTAGGTTTGGCGCATGGCATCACGGCTGATTTCGCGCATTTGGTTCAGCAATTCTTCCGATTGGAAAACTTCGCGGTTCATGCCGGAAACATATTGTTCGGAAGCACGTTGTAGCGCGGCACGCTGCTCGGGGCTCAGGCGGGTGTTGCTATTGATTTGTCGGTTGATTTCCTGGTTGGTGAAATCGGTGGCGGCTGGTACGGCAGTACGCAGCTGGGCGGGCAGGTTTTGCAACTAAATCAGCCGGTTAAGAGATTCGTCAGACGGGGTTTGCGCGGCGGCGGGCAGGGTAATCAAGAGTGCGGCCAAGGCGAGGCTGCGGAAGATAGACCGGCGGAAGCTATGTGGCATGGGATTCCTTTTTGTAGTGAGGCTACCTGAAAGCATTTGCTTCAGCGGAGTTAAAACAAGATATGCACCGCGAGGCTGCCACAGAATGGGCTATTGTCGGTCCCGGTGGTATTCACGGGTGAAAAAACTGCAATCGTCATGCCCGTGAGTGGTGAGCGGCTTGCGCTGACGGTGGTGCTGTTTCAGGCGTACCAGCAGCCATAGCAACAGAGCCAGTAATAAGAAAGAAAGAGAAAGAGATAAATCGAACATCGCTGCCCCCGCAAGTAATGGCACGAAACACTTTGCATCCCTAATTATTTTGCTAGTTTGCTTGGCAAGGCAGTGAAGCCTTGGTTATGCGGGATGAAGTTGTTCGGCTGTAGGTATCAGAATCGGTGTTTGTTATCTGTTTGTTATCGCGGCGCGTGGCCGGTTTTTAAAGCTTGCCACTTTGAGCGGCAGCAAGCTGTTTGCTTGTTATGTTTCAGCAAGCTCCTCTGTTTCAAAAACCTTTGTATCTGTTTTAAATTATAGCGATTTCTCTACATTTATGTCCAGTAAGTGGCTAAAGTGCGGGGAAAGGTTAAGGCATATGTGCAACAAGTGCGTTATTGTGGACAATAAGTATAAAATTATGCTTACTCTTGCGTTTCTCATATAATTTCTACTTGCTTTTATGTCTATGAATGTCTATTATACTAGTAATTAGCAAATTTCCGGTTTAAATTAGACTGAAAGTCCATTATGAAGCTTGATATTGATCTCCTGATTGCTTATTTCGGTGGCGTAAACGCATTGGCCGAGGCCTTACGCCGGCATGATCCTGAAGGGGCCGCTTCCACCGCAGCCATTTACAAATGGCGCACACGCGGTTCGCTGCCGTTGGCACAGCTGCAAAGGCTGACTGCCTTGGCTGAAGCGCAAGGCAGGCCGTTGGATTTGAATGCTTTTCTGGAGCAGCAGCCTACTTTGCAGCGCGCCCCGGCACAGCCAGGCAACAGCCGCATAGTGGTATTCGATACCACTTTGCGAGATGGTGAGCAATCCCCGGGTGCCGCCATGACAAAGGAAGAAAAAGTGCGCGTGGCACGGCAGCTGGAGAGGCTGGGGGTGGATGTCATCGAGGCCGGTTTTGCTGCAGCTAGCCCCGGCGATTGGGAGGCCGTGCACGAAATCGCCAAAACTATTACCGAATCAACCGTTTGCTCGTTGGCGCGGGCAGTGGAGAACGATATACGCAAGGCCGGCGAGGCGATTGCACCCGCACCGAAAAAGCGCATCCACACCTTCATCGCCACCAGTCCCATCCATATGGAATACAAGCTGAAAATGAAGCCGCAGCAGGTGATCGATGCAGCGGTGAAAGCGGTGAAAATTGCCAAAGAATACACGGACGACGTGGAATTCTCTGCAGAAGATGCAGTGCGCTCCGATTTGGATTTTTTGGCAAAAATCTTCACGGCAGTTATTGATGCGGGTGCCACCACCATCAATATCCCCGATACCGTGGGCTATTCTGTCCCATCCGCATGGTACGAGCGCATCAGCAGCATCATCCGCAGCGTACCCAACGGCGGCAAAGTGGTTTGGTCCACCCACTGCCACAACGATTTGGGTATGGCTGTGGCCAACTCGCTGGCCGCAATTCAGGCAGGCGTTCGGCAAGTGGAATGCACCATCAACGGCCTGGGCGAACGCGCGGGCAATGCCAGCTTGGAAGAAATTGTGATGGCGCTGAAAGTGCGGCACGACTTATTCGGCTTGGAAACCGGCATTGATACTACCCAAATCGTGCCCGCGTCTAAACTGGTGTCCAGTATCACCGGCTATCCGGTGCAGCCCAATAAGGCCATTGTGGGTGCCAACGCTTTTGCCCACGAATCAGGCATCCACCAAGACGGCGTGCTCAAACATCGGGAAACCTATGAAATTATGTCGGCCGAATCGGTGGGCTGGTCGGCTAACCGATTGAGTTTGGGTAAACTTTCCGGCCGCAATGCCTTCAAAACCAAATTGGCCGAGCTGGGCATTGAATTGGGTAGTGAGGAAGCACTCAATGCTGCTTTTGCCCGCTTCAAAGAACTGGCCGATAAAAAACGCGAAATTTTTGACGAAGATTTGCATGTGCTGGTATCGGATGAAATGTCTAATCTCACGCCTGATCGTTATAAATTCATCTCGCAGCGAATCGTTACCGAAACCGGTGAATTGCCGCGCGCCGAAATCGTGTTCAGTGCCGATGGCGAAGAGCAGCACGCCGAAGCCACCGGCTCCGGCCCGGTAGATGCGATTTTCAAGGCCATCGAAAGCGTGGTGCAGAGCGGCGCCGAATTGCAGATTTATTCGGTGAACGCGGTAACCTTCGGCACGGAAAGCCAAGGCGAAACCGGTGTGCGCCTGGCCAGAAACGGCCGCGTGGCCAACGGCCAGGGTGCGGACACCGATATTCTGGCTGCCACCGCCAAAGCCTATCTTTCTGCGTTGAACAAGCTGGAAGGTGGTGAAAAAGTGAAGGCGCAGGGCGGGATTTAGCTGGGTTTTGTTTTCCGCTTGCTTTTGAAGTACCGCCCTTCGGCATCATGCTGCAGGGCGGTTTGATTTTGCGCGAAAGGCTACCTGAAATTATGCGATATGGTTTTCAGGTAGCCTTTTTGTTGTGCAGGCGGCTGGGATGTACGCATCTGAGCAATGCAGATATCCCCGCCTGAGTTTTGCAGCGCCAGACTGCTTTCAGGTAGCCTGAATCATTCTGCATGAGCAGGGCGGTTTGTGCACCAGATAGTTGATTCGTGCCACATAAAATCTGATTAAAGCCTGTGTTTTTATATTTAAATTAGCTGGTTTTACTGCTTCGGTATTGCCTGGCTTGCTCCGAACAATATGGGCTGCGCCATGTGTGGCAAAGGTATAGTGAATTAACAAAAACCAGTACAGCGTTGGCTCGCCTTGCCGTAACGTGTGTACTGTCTGCGGCTCGCCGCCTTGTCCTGATTTAAATTTAATCCACTATAAATTGGCTGGAAACGTGTTGTCCGCATTTAAAAGGCTACCTGAAAATTTCAGGTAGCCTTTTATGGATTGGCTTAGGCATCTGGCAGGGCGGTTTCGGGGACGCTGTCTTGGGTGAATTGGGCGCAGACTTCGAGGATATCGCTGCCGAATTTTTGGATTTTGGCTTCGCCCAAGCCGTAGATGTTTTGCAGTTCGGAGAGGCTGGCGGGGCGTTGCTGCACGATGTCTTGCAGGGTGCGGTCGCCACACACAATGTAGGCGGGCACGTTCTCGGCGCGGGCGCGTTCGGTGCGCCATTGGCGCAGGGCTTGCCAGAGGCGTTCTTCGCGCTCGGTGCGCAGCCATTGTTCGCGCGGGGTACGGGTGGCGGATTTTTCGCGTTTGAGCGGGCGCAGCATCACGGTCTGCTTGCCTTGCAGCACGGGGCGGGCGGCTTGGGTGAGCATGAGGGCGTGGTAGTTGTGCGGGTCGGTGGCGAGCAGGCCTTGGCCGATGCATTGGCGGATGATGCCGCGCCATTCTTTGTCGGACAGGGCGGCGCCGATGCCGTAGGTGGAGAGCTGGTCGTGGCGGTTTTGCCGAATCCAGTCGTCGGCTTTGCCGCGCAATACGTGGATGACGTAGCCGGCGGCAAAGCGCTGGCCGACGCGGTAAACGCAGCTGAGGAGTTTCTGCACGTTTTCGGTGGCGTTGAAGAGGACGGGCGGGTGCAGGCAGTTGTCGCAGTGGCCGCAGGGGGGGATTTCTTCGCCGAAGTGGCGCAATAGGGCGGCGCGGCGGCAGCTGGAGGTTTCGCACACGGCAAACATGGCTTCGAGTTTTTGCTGTTCGATTTGCTTTTGGAAGTCGTTGCTGTTGCCGGTTTGGATGCGTTCGCGCAGCAGGGAGTAGTCGTTGAGGCCGTAGCACAGCCAGCTAGCGGCAGGCTGCCCGTCGCGCCCAGCGCGGCCGCTTTCCTGGTAGAAGTGTTCGATGCTTTGCGGCATATCGAGGTGGGCAACGAAGCGCACGTCAGGTTTGTCGATGCCCATGCCGAAGGCGACGGTGGCCACGATGATGAGGCCTTCTTCGCGGGTGAAGCGGTGTTGGTTTTCGTTGCGCTCGGCCATGGTGAGGCCGGCGTGATAAGGCAGGGCGCGGTAGCCGTGTTCGTTTAAAAAGGCGGCGGTGTCTTCCACTTTTTTGCGGCTTAAGCAGTAAACGATGCCGCTTTCGCCGTGGGGACGGTTGTGCAGAAAATCGAGCAGCTGTTTTTTGCCGTTGTTTTTTTCAATGATTTGGTAGTAGATATTGGGGCGGTCGAAGCTGGCGATGTATTCGGCGGCGTTTTCCAGTTTGAGGTAGTGTTTGATGTCGGCACGGGTTTCGGCGTCGGCGGTGGCGGTGAGGGCGATGCGGGGGATGGTGGGGTAGCGCTCGGCCAAAAGGCCGAGCTGGCGGTATTCGGGGCGGAAGTCGTGCCCCCATTGGCTCACGCAGTGGGCTTCGTCGATGGCGAACAGGCTGATTTCGGTGTGGTCGAGAAAGCGCAGGAAGCGTTCGCTTACCAAACGCTCGGGGGAAACGTAGAGCAGTTTCAGGTAGCCTGCCTCGATAGTGTCGGCAATCTGCTGCACCTGACTGCTGCTGATGCCGCTATGCACGCTGGCGGCGGCCACGCCTGCGGCCTGCAGGGCGGCCACTTGGTCGTCCATCAGGGCAATCAGCGGCGACACTACCACGGCCAGCCCGCGCCGCATCAGGGCGGGAATTTGATAGCACAGGGATTTG
The DNA here is from genome assembly GCF_001811325.1 of Eikenella sp. HMSC071B05. Lineage (NCBI taxonomy): Bacteria > Pseudomonadati > Pseudomonadota > Betaproteobacteria > Neisseriales > Neisseriaceae > Eikenella > Eikenella sp. HMSC071B05. Next base: position 268,378 of record NZ_KV804551.1, read on the forward strand.
CCGCCGCCGGTAGGCATCAGCACCAGCAGATTTTGCCCCTCTGCCAGCGCGTTCACAATTTCTTCCTGCCGCCCACGGAAGGCGTGATAGCCGAAAACTTCGCGCAGGATGCTGAGGGCGGAGGGTTGTGGCATGAGTGGTTTTCCGTTTGCGGGATTTGTTGGATATAATGGCGCGGATTTTATAGCGTTTGAAGGCTACCTGAAAGGATTTTTATGCAACTGAAGAGATGGGCCGGGCTGTGTGCGGTGTTGGTGTTGGCGGGTTGTCCGAGTATGAGCGGCGGGCCGAGCCTGGGCGGCAGCTGGAGAGAAGTGGGTGTGAGCCAAAACGGCAATATGCGTTACGAAATAGACACTTCCAGCATTCGGAAGGAAGGCAGCCGGGTTAGCTTCCGCGAGCGGATTACCGTGTCGGATGTGGGGCGCGAGCATTATGTGAACACGCCGCATTTCAAAACGGCGGTCAACCAATGGCAGTTCGATTGCCAGGCGCGCACCCGCCATTTGGCTGCGGTGGATATGTGGGATGCTTCAGGCAACAAACTGGCTGCCAACCAATATGAAACAGCCAGGCGGCCTGCCCAGCCGGTGGTGAAAGGTTCGGCCGGCGGTAAACAGTTTGAAATTGCCTGTGGCAAAACTTTGTGATTTTTGCAGAATTAAGGAGAGAAAATATGCGGATCAAGGGAATTGTGGCCGGCCTGTGTCTGCTGGCCGCCGCTGCGCCAGCTTGGGCGGATGATGCGGCACAAACTGAGCTTTTGAGTGCGCAGATGGCGTATCAGGAAGCATTGAAAGCGCAAACCGATAACGGCAGCCGTGTGAACACGCTGCGCACCCGTTTGGAAGCGGCACAAACTGCTTTGCAGCAGAAACAGGCGGAAATCACGCAGTTGCAAACGCAATTGAATGAGGCGGATGTGGCCGCGCAGCAATCGAATACCACGATGGAAGAGGCCGGCCGCCGGTTGGATGCGGCTTGGACGGCAGTACGCGGACAGCAGCCTTAGCCGGAGATGAGTAGCAGCAGACTTGTAACTTTGCAGAAACTGGTTTTGACTGGTTAAAGTTGCGCTTTCAGGTAGCCTTTGCTTGCCCGGCTATATCGGCATATAAAAAACCGGCCTGATTATTCAGGCCGGTTGGTTTATGCTGCGAGGGCATGAAGCCCCGTACCGCGTGGGTTAAGCTTTAACAATCTTAACTTTGTAGCGGCCGTCTTCTTGACGGTAAGCACCGTGGATGTCGGTTTCGAAGCCGGGGAAGTGGGCGCCGATTTCGCACAGCATCATCAGGAATTCCAAGATGGGCTTGCTCTCTTCGGTGATCATTTCACCAGGCATTACCAACGGTACGCCGGGAGGATAGGGCAGAATCATGTTGGCGTTGATCTTGCCTACCATGTCTTCCAAGTAGCAGTCTTCAATCTGACCTTTCAGCTCAAGCTGGAAGGCTTTGTGCGGGTTCATCACCATGGTCGGCAACACTTCGAATGCGCTGAACATGAGTTCAGGCAGGTTGTGTTTGCAGATCAGGCTGTGGATGCCTTGTGCCAATTCTTGAATCCGCATTTCTTGGTAGAAAGAGGGCGATTCGTTGAATACGCGCGGCAATACTTCTTCTACGGTGGCGTTGGCATCGTACAGGGACTTGAACTCGTTCAATGCGTGCAGCAGGCTGAGGGCTTTGGTGTCGTCCACGCCGATGCTGAAGAGCACGAGGATGTTGTAGGGACCAGTTTTCTCCACGATGATGCCGCGGTCTTCCAAGAATTTGGAAACGAGGGTAGCGGGGATACCGGTTTTTTCCAGCTCGCCGTTTTTATCCAAGCCCGGGGTAAGCAGAGTTACCTTGATCGGGTCGAGGTACATGTGCTGGGCGTCGATGTCTTTGAAGCCGTGCCATTTGTCGGTCTGATGCAATTCCCAGCATTCGATGTTATCAACGTTTTCAGGTTGCCATACGTCGAAATACCATGAATCGGCATGGGCTTTGTGTTTCTTGATTTCCTTACGGAATTTAACGGCGCGCTCCAGTGAATCCTGCATCAGGCGTTTACCGGCATTGCCGCGCATCATGGCTGCTGCCACTTCGGTAGAGGCTACCATGGGGTAGAACGGAGAAGTGGAGGTGTGCATCATGTAGGCTTCGCCGAAGGTGGCGGTGTTCAGGTTACCTTTAACGTGAATCATGGAAGCCTGTGAGAATGCAGCCAGCAGTTTGTGGGTGGAGTGGGTTTCAAAGATTACCTTGTCTTTAACCTGCTTACCGCCCATACCGGTTTTGCCGTTGTAGATCGGGCTGAAGTTGGTGTAGGGAACCCAAGCAGAGTCGAAGTGGATGGATTTCACATCCAGGGTGTCTTTGATCTTGTCGGTGTTGTAGAACAGGCCGTCGTAAGTGGAGTTGGTAATCACGGCATGTACCGGCCAAGTGGCGCCCGGAACTTTGGTAAGTTTTTCGGTAATAACTTCTTTGGTGAATTCTTTTTGCGGAATACCACCCAAGATACCGTAGGCGTTACGGGTCGGTTTCAGATACACTGGAGTAATGTCGCTCATCATCAACAGGTGGGTTAATGATTTGTGGCAGTTACGGTCGATCAGTACGGTGCTGCCGGCCGGAACGGAGTACATACCCACGATTTTGTTGGCGGTGGAAGTACCGTTGGTTACGATGTAGCTGTGGTCGGCATTGAAGGTTTCGGCGATGTATTCTTCGGCCTCTTTGTGCGGGCCGGAGTGGTCGAGCAGAGAGCCCAATTCGCCCATAGAAACTGAAATATCTGATTTGAATGTGTTTTCGCCGTAGAAGTCGTAGAACAGGCTGCCTACGGGAGATTTCAAGAAAGCGGTACCGCTCATGTGGCCCGGAGTACAGAATGTGTATTTGTTTTTCTCAACGTAGTCAAACAGGGCTTTAGTGAAGGGCGGGGTGATATTGTCGATATAGTGACAGATTGCTTTTTCAATTTTATCAACAACGTCTTCGTTGCTGAACAGATGGCAATCGATGAAGGTGGCGTGGTCGCCTACAGCGCCGAAGTCCACGGGTTTGTCGCAGTCGGTGGGCTTCAGAATGAATACGGGCAGCTCATCGTTGAGTGCAATAATTTGTTCGTCTAATTCTCGGTTGAAAATATCCAGTGTACAAAGCACTGAGCCTATTCTGGCGTCATGTTTCAGGAACGTCAGGATTTCTTGCGGGTCATGGGCTATTCGGATGGTGTGACCACCCTTTTCCAAAGTTTCAATCAAGCTCTTCAGATAGTCACCAAGTTCCTTATGACCACAGCCTAATAAGATGTTCTTCATGATCTAAATCCTTTAAGTAAATAAAAAAACAACTGCTTTTGCCAGCAGGTAAGCTGGCTTTTTGCTACCACCGCTGTTGTGCCATTTTGGCGCAACAACAGTAGTGGCAACCTGTGTTTTGCCGCTTGCGGATACAAGGGCAAAAATAAACCTGCATATGGGGTATGCAGGCAAGTGATTGATAGGGTATTAATGATATTCTTGGCTGTGTGGCCTGGCATTAGATAGAGAATCGTGGCAGCCGAGGCTGGCGGCGGGTAGAATATCGGATTACAGTTAAGGACTGCTAAGAAAATGTAACAGTTCTTTAGCTGTTGCGTTCAAGTGGGCAAATATTAGAATTATTTGCATACCTTGCCTGCATTTAAAGCTGGTTGATTTTAAAGAACAATATCTTGATATGTGGCTGAGTTGGCAGTTTATTTGAATGCCTATCTATTTATTGATACATCATATCATAAAATATGGCGCCTTGGGTTGACTTTAGTCAGAAATTTTTAGAGTAAAGCTGTAGGATAGGGTGTGGAAAAGAAGTGGAAGAGCTATGCCGGCAAGGGCTTAGCGTGAGTTTATAAAAATAGAAACGGTAGGCTTGGGGAAGCACCTACCGTTGGAGAAGCGAGAGCGAGTTTGTTGCCGAATAAAAGGAGGAAGCAGTATTTTCAGGTAGCCTCTGCCTGCTCTTGCCAGGCGGGGCGTTTCCATTTAGGGGCGTCTTGGAAACGATAGGCGGCCATTTTGTTCAGTAGGGCGGGGATGCTGCTGTCTGTACACACTAAGCCGGTATTGGCGGCTGGCATGAAACCTTGGCTGGCGGTGTGTTGCAACAGGGTGGTGATGGGATTGAAAAAGCCGTTGATGTTGAGCAGGCCGATGGGTTTGCTGTGTAGCTTGAGCTGGGCGGCCGAAAGCACTTCAAACAGCTCTTCGTAGGTGCCCAATCCGCCGGGCAAGGCGATGAAGGCATCGGCCTGTTCAATCATTTTGGTGCGCCGATCGGCCATATTATCGGTGATGATGAGCTCGGTGAGGCGGCCGTGCGCCATTTCTTCGTGGCGCAGGAAGGTGGGGATGATGCCGGTTACTTTGCCGCCGGCAGCCAGGGCGGCAGAAGCCACTTCGCCCATCAGGCCGATGCCGCCACCGCCGTACACCAGCCGGCTGCCGCGTTCGGCAATGGCACGCCCCAGCTCGCGGGCGGCTTGGCTGTAGCTCGGGTCTTCGCCGAGGTTGGAGCCGCAATAGACAACAATGTTGTTCATAGCATTCATATTTATTCTTTCAGGTAGCCTGAGGCCTTAGCCAAATAATGCTTGCGGCACATTTCTGGGTTGCATGTGCATACCTTAAACAGTATTTATATTCGGCGGCTTGGTGCAGGCCTCATCCTCTTGGAGGGTAGTGATTTCGGCAATTAGCCGTAAAAGTGAAAAGGTGAATTATAGCGAAATAGGAATTTTTGCGCACAGGCCGGAGGGTAGGGCGGGCAAAGGCTACCTGAAAATGCCACAACAGCTTTTCAGGTAGCCTTTGGCTTTAGGTGGAACTGATGCGTTCAGGTAGCCTGAAACCTGTATGGTGCAAAAAAACAGGCTGCGGATTGCTCCGGCAGCCTGTTTGGCGTGTATCGTTAATGCCCGTGGTGGCAGCCGCCACCGCCGGCCGAGGCCATGGCTTCGGCAGCTTGCGCGTCGGCGTGGTAGCTAGAGCGCACCATGGCGCCGATGGCGGCGTTGGTGAAGCCCATGGCGTAGGCTTCGTGCTCGAACTGTTTGAACATTTCGGGGGTAACGTAGCGCAATACGGGCAGGTGGCTGTTGCTGGGCTGCAGGTATTGGCCAACGGTAATCATTTCGATGTTGTTGGCACGCATATCGCGCATGATTTCGCGCACTTCGTCGTCGGTTTCACCCAAGCCAACCATGATGCCGGATTTGGTGGGGATGTGCGGCATCATTTCTTTGTAGCGGCGCAGCAGCTCGAGCGAATGCTGGTAGTTGGCGCCGGGGCGGGCTTGTTTGTAGAGGCGCGGGTGGGTTTCCAAGTTGTGGTTCATCACATCGGGCGGGGTTTTGGCCAGAATTTCGAGGGCGATGTCCATGCGGCCGCGAAAATCGGGCACGAGGATTTCGATTTTGGTGTTGGGGCTGCGCTCGCGGATGGCGGTAATGCAGTCGGCAAAGTGCTGGGCGCCACCGTCGCGCAAATCGTCGCGGTCTACCGAGGTGATAACAACGTAGCGCAAATTCATGGCAGCCACGCTGGAGGCGAGGTGTTGCGGCTCTTCGGGGTCGAGCGCGTTGGGGCGGCCGTGGCCGACGTCGCAGAAGGGGCAGCGGCGGGTGCAGATGTCGCCCATAATCATGAAGGTGGCGGTGCCGCGGCTGAAGCATTCGCCGATATTGGGGCAACTGGCTTCTTCGCACACGGTGTGCATTTTCTGATCGCGCAGGATATTTTTAATTTCAAAAAACTTCTTGCCGGTGGGCAGCGGGGCGCGAATCCATGCTGGTTTTTTCAGTTTCTGCTCCAGCGGCACAACTTTAATCGGGATGCGGGCAACTTTGGCCGCGCCTTTGTGTTTGACGCCCCGGCTGTTGTCTTGTTTGTTTTCTGTGGTCATGGTTTATACCTTTGCTGTGTTTTTAATGTGGTGTGTACTTTTCAGGTAGCCTGTGTGTGGGGCTAATCGGCCGGCTTTTCAGGTAGCCTCAACTGCTGCTGCAAATGGGCAGTCAGCTTGGCGGCCACGTCGGCCACGGATGGAGCGGGCTGTACCAAGTCGGCGATTTGGGTCATTTCCAGCCCGGCGTAGCCGCAGGGGTTGATTTGGTGGAAGGGGCTCAAATCCATGTTTACGTTTAATGCCAAGCCATGATACACCGCGCCGCGTTTGATGCGGAGACCGAGCGAGGCGATTTTTTTGCCGTCCACATACACGCCGGGGCGCTTCGGGTCGGCTGCGGCGGCGATGCCGTATTCGGCCAGGGTGGCGATGATGCTGTTTTCCAAGCGGCTCACCAATTCGCGCACACTGATTTTGCGGCGTTTGAAATCGATTAGGGTATATACCACCAGCTGGCCGGGGCCGTGGTAGGTAATTTGGCCGCCGCGGTCGATCTGCACCACGGGGATATTGCTGCGGGCCAACAGGTGCTCGGCTTTGCCGGCCATGCCTTGAGTGAACACGGGCGGATGTTCCACCACCCAAAGCTCGTCTTCCGTGCGCTCGCTGCGCGCATCGGTGAAGGCTTCCATGGCGTGGAAAACCGGGCTGTATTCTGCCAGGCCAAGCTGGATGACTTTCATCACAGCACCACTTTCACCAAGGGGTGTGAGGTGAGTGCGAGGTAAATATTATCGAGCTGCGCCTTGCTGTGGGCGTTTACGGTAACGGTTACGCCCTGGTAGTTGCCTTGGCTGCTTTCGCGGTGGCGCATATCGTGTTCGGTGGTGTCCGGTGCGTGCAGGCGCACGGTTTCCAATATTTGCACGGCAAATTCGGGGTGCTTGGCGCCCATGATTTTGATGGAGAAGCGGCAGGGGAATTCCAGCAGGGTTTCTTGGTTGGTTTCGCTCATGATGGTCTTTCAAACGGCCGCCGTTCGGAGTGGCGGCGCGGTATAATCAGGGCGGCATTTTACTGGAAAACCGATGGCTTGAACAACACGCCGCTGTGTGGCGGAAATGGGGTTTCAGGTAGCCTTTGGCGCCGGATAAAGGTTACCTGAAAAGATTAACCGGCTGATTTTTATAGCTGCTTAAAATAAGAATAAGACGGCTTTGGTTTGCCGCTTTGTGTTATTTCAACAGAGAAACCGCTATAGTGTGTCAGAAAACTGCGGCCTGCTCCGTCTAAGCTATGTCTTCCATTTTTCCGAAAGCTCAAACCATGCTGCGTAAAATATTGCTGCTCTTAGCCGCCATCATTCCCGCCGTTCTTATCCTCGGCTTGTTTGCCCCTAAATTCATCGCTCAAGCCAAACCAGGAGCCCATACCATGCCCAATAATCCCGCCTTTGCCCAACACCTCGTTTCCCTGCACACCCCGGATGGCCGCCCCGTGCAAACCCTGCTCAAGCCCGGCCGACCCACACTGGTTAAATTCTGGGCCAGCTGGTGCCCCTTGTGCCTAAGCGAGCTGCAAATCACCGCCGAATGGCAGCAGTCTGCCGAATTTTCCGGCGAAAACGCCCGTGCCAACTTGATTGCCGTGGCCTCGCCCGGCTTTCTCGGCGAAAAGCCTGAAGCCGAATTTAAAGAATGGTTCGGCAAGCTCGATTATCCCGGTTTTCAGGTAGCCCTCGATGACGGCAGCCTGGCCAAAGCCGCCGGTATCGGTGTGTATCCCAGCTGGGTGTTGCTCTCAGCCGAGGGAGAGATCTTGCGCGTGCACAAGGGCAGCCTGCAGCGCGAACAAGCCCTTGCCCTGCTCGACAACCCCAATGCCGACCTCGCCGCCGTGCCCGTGCAGCAGCACTACACCGCCGCCGACGGCAGCAGCCGCACCGCGCACACCAAAACCATCTATCTCGCCGGCGGCTGCTTCTGGGGCGTGGAAGCCTATATGCAGCGCCTGCCCGGCGTAGTGGATGCCGTATCCGGCTATGCCAACGGCCAAACCGCTCATCCCAGCTATGAAGACGTGATTCACGGCAGCGGCCATGCCGAAACCGTGAAGGTGGATTACGACCCCGAGCGCATCAGCCTAACCGACCTGTTGCGCTACTACTTCCGCGTAATCGACCCCACCTCGCTTAATCAGCAAGGCAACGACCGTGGCCGCCAATACCGCACCGGCATCTACTACACCGACCCCGCCGAAGCCCAAACCGTGCGCGCCGCCCTGGCGGCCGAACAGCGCAAATATAGCCGCCCCATCGTGGTGGAAGCCCTGCCGCTGCAGCACTTCTATCCCGCCGAGGCCTACCACCAAGACTACCTCGCCAAAAACCCCAACGGCTATTGCCACATCGACATCGGCCTGGCCGACCAGCCGCTCGAACCGGCCGAGGGCGGTAGTGCTCCCGCCCAAGGCTTCAATCCCGCCACCTACCGCAAGCCCGACGACGCCACCCTGCGCCGCACCCTCACCGACGAGCAATACCGCGTTACCCAAAAAGGTGACACCGAACGCGCCTTCAGCCACCAATACGACAACCTGTTCGAGCCCGGCCTGTATGTCGATATTGTTAGCGGTCAGCCTCTGTTTAGCAGCCGCGACAAATTCAATTCCCATTGCGGCTGGCCCAGCTTCACCCGCCCCATCAGCCCCGATGCCGTTACCAAACACGACGACTACAGCTACCATATGCACCGCACCGAAGTGCGCAGCAGCGCCGCCCATTCCCATCTTGGCCACGTCTTCCCCGACGGCCCCCAAGACCTCGGCGGTCTGCGCTACTGCATCAACGGCGCCAGCCTGCGCTTCATTCCAGAAAACCAAATGCAGCAGCAAGGCTACGGCGGCTACCTGAAAGATTTGCATTAAGCGCGGATCAATGCGGAACAGGCTACCTGAAGGTTCAGGTAGCCTTTGTTTTGAGATAGCTGATCTAGCCAATCCAATTACAATTGATACAAGGCGGCGAGCCGCAGACTGTACAGGTGTATGGTAAGGATAGCTAGCACCGTATTAGCAGTTGAGTTGATTGGCTAAAGGCTATCTGAAAAGGAATAACGAGCTTTCAGGTAGACTTTCCCGCATAAAAAAACTGCCTGCATATTGTTTGCAGGCAGTTTGGCGCGAAATTGGCAGAGCCGGCTTATTTGGCAGCGGCGGTACCGAAGTATTGCTGGTGGATGCGGTCGTATTCGCCGCTGGCTTTGATGGCGGCCAAGGCTTTGTTGAGGGTATCGCGCAGCTCGGTGTCGTCTTGGCGCAGGGCGATGCCGTAGTGTTCGGCTTCGAAATCGGGCACTTTAATCATGGTGAAGCCTTTATCGCCGTTGTGTTTGATGAACTCCATCACCACAGAGCTGTCGCTCACGGCTGCGTCCACGCCGCCGTTTTGCAATTCTTTCAGCAAGAGGGGCAGGCTTTCGAAGCGGGTTACTTTAGGATTGGTGGCACCCAAGAGTTTGGAGGCGGCCAAATCGCCGGTGTTGCCGGTTACCACGCCTACGCGGTTGAGATTTTTCAAATCTTCCACGGAAGCCACCTGTTTGCCTTCGGGCACGGCCACTACTTGGGTGATTTCAAAGTAGGGGTCGGTGAAGAGCATGCTTTGTTGGCGTTCGGGGGTGATGGTTACGGCAGCCACCACTACGTCGGCATCGCCGTTGCGCAGGCTGTTGAAAAGGCTGTCCCAAGATTGATCTTTAAATTCCACGCGGTAGCCGGCTTCTTTGGCTAAGGCGTTGATGAGGTCGATATCGAAGCCGCTCAGGCTGCCGTCGGGGTTTTTAGATTCGAAGGGGGCGAATTCGGCATTGGTGGCCACGCGCAATACTTTTTCGCTGCCAGGGGCGGAAGCGCCGGAAGCATTGGCATCGGCAGGCTGTGAAGCTTGCTGGGTGCCACCGGAATTGCCACAGCCGCTGAGGGCGATGGCGGAGCAGGCCAGGGCGGTGGCCAGCCATTTTTTCATGTTCATTGTTTGGTTCTCCTGGATTGGTTTGGATATTAATTAATGATTGCGCTCCGTGCGCATCATTCGGGAACACATCATACAACCATATGCGGAAATTCTAAAGGTTTATTGCAGAATATAGCCCAAGCACCTTATTTCTACTGAGGCAGTGGGCGCACTTTGTTGCCGTATTCATACTGGCTACCTGCCACATTGTGGGAAGAAGTAATTGCTTCAACGATATCAGGTCAGGCTACCTGAAAGCATCGGCTGCTGCGAACCTAAAATGCCATTTCATTGTTCGACCTGTATCGAGGATAGCCAGCTTCGGTGCAGCAAACAGGCTCAAGCTGCACAGTATGGGCGAAACTCCACTATAATAGCGGCTGTTATCATCTTAATCGGTACACTTTAAAACCATGCCGTATCCGTCTGCCCCCGAACAGCCCGAGCGCCGCCGCCTGCTCGCCTCGCTGGCTGCCGTTTCCGCCGTTGCCTGCCTGCCTCAAGCCGCCCGTGCCGGGGCGCAGCGTGAGGAGACGCTGTCGGACGATGTCACTTCGGTGATGCGCCATTCGGTGAATAATGTGAACCCGCCGCGCCTGGTGTTTGAAAACCCGTATAACGCGCCGCGCTGGCTCAATGATATGTCGCTGCGGCTGGCACGTTTTGTGCCCGACCCGCTGGAGCGCCGCCGCCTGCTCATCAACATCCAATACGAAACCACCCGTGCCGGATTGGATACGCAGCTGATTTTGGGGCTGATTACGGTGGAGAGCGCGTTTCGGCAGTATGCCATCAGCAGCGTGGGCGCGCGCGGGCTGATGCAGGTGATGCCGTTTTGGCAGCGCTACATCGGCAAACCGGAGCACAATCTGTTCGACATCCGCACCAACCTGCGCTACGGCTGCACCATCCTGCGCCACTACAGCAATCTGGAAAACGGCAATATGGAGCGTGCATTGGCGCGCTACAACGGCAGCCTCGGCAGCCGGCGCTATCCCGATGCAGTGATTGGGGCATGGCAGAATCGCTGGCAGTGGTCGTAGTTAGGTTACCTGAAAGTCTATGTTTCTATTTTCAGCATAGCCGAAGTGTCTTTTCTATTTTCAGGTAGCCTCAAGCGCGAAGCAGGCTACCTGAAAAAATATAATCTGAGATCAACTGCAAAATATGGAATATTTCACTGCCGCGCAAGCCTTCAGCCAAACCATCAAGAATCTGCATATCCTACTCAAACCGCTTGGTTTCAAGAAAAAAGGCAACCACTTCTACCGCTACATCAAACACGGCGTTGGTCAGCTGATTCACACGCAAAAAAGCCGGTGGAGCGACAAAAGCCGCATCAGTTTTACTTTCAATATTGGCCTCGTCTGCCCTCCGTTGCAACACGATCCACGTTTCCAAGAAGCCGGGCAGCCCCTGCCCGATTTTCCGAACATACTCGATTGCTTGGCACAGGAGCGAATCGGTTTTCTACTGCCCGAGCCGGGGCAGCAAGATATTTGGTTTGAAGTGGCAGACGGAGCCAATAACGCTGCCGTTTTGCAAGAAGTGCAAACCATAGTGGAAACATTTGTGCTGCTACACTTTGCTGCACACAGCGTGCCGCAGCAGCTTTATCCGCTTATCGGCAACCGGCACGCCATGCAACTGGCCACTAAGTTGGGAGAACCGGAACAGGCGCAACGGTTTTACCGGGCAGAGCGCGAATGGGCGCAGCAGCGCTACCATGAAGAGTGCCAAGCAGCCAAACATTTCCAACCCGGGGATGATGAATATTACGAAGACGAAGATGGCTGCATCGTGTTTGGCGGCGAGCAGCCCGATCCGCAAGTTTGGCTGGATTATTTGTCGGAGTTAGAGCGGGATGCCGCCCGGTGGGGTGTGCTGACGTGAGCTTTATTACACATATATCCTTTCAGGTAGCCTCAAACGCGAAGCAGGCTACCTGAAAACTAATCCGGCCTTGCCAGCGTTAAAAGCCCACCGACGGAGCAAGGCTTCGGGTATAATCTGCGGCATTTTTCCCCAACTCTTTCGGTTAAACACAATGTCTCGAGCTCCCCGTACTGCCTTATTACCCGCAGAATGGCTTGCCAGCACATCGCTTTCCGGAGTGTATGCGCTGCGCATGTTGGGCATGTTTTTGGTGTTGCCCGTGTTGGCGCTGTATGCCAAAGAGCTGCCGGGCAGCACTCCTGGGGCAGGCGGTTTGGCGATTGCGGTGTATGGCTTAACGCAGGCGCTGTTTCAGCTGCCGCTCGGTATGCTTTCTGACAAGTTGGGGCGCAAAAAGGTAATTTACCTCGGCTTGGTGGTGTTTGCTTTGGGCAGTTTTATTGCAGCTGCGGCAGATAGCGTTACCTGGCTGCTCATCGGCCGGGCGATTCAGGGCGCAGGTGCAGTGAGTGCGGCAGTTACCGCGCTTTTGGCAGATTTAACGCGTGAAGAAGTGCGCACCCGCGCTATGGCTTCGGTGGGGCTTACCATCGGCCTCACTTTTGCCGTCAGCATGGTGGTTTCGCCGCTGCTTACCCGCTATATCAATGTTTCCGGCCTATTTGCGCTCACCGGCGCGTTGTGTGTGCTGGCTATAGGTGTGGTGGCTTGGATTACGCCCAATCCGCAGCGAGGGAAGTTCCACGAAGATACGGAAATGCAAACTTCGCGGATCAGCGAGGTGTTGCGTAATAAACGCTTGATGCAGCTTAATTTCGGTATTTTCGCCTTGCAGGCGGTGATGATGGCGATTTTTGCCAGCCTGCCGATTGTGATGCGCGGCCTGGGGCTGCCCAAAGAGCAGCATTGGCAGCTTTATCTGCCGGCGGTATTGCTGGGATTGCTGTTGATGGTGCCGGCGATTGTGGTGGGCGAAACGCGCAATAAGCTTAAGCAGGTGTTTGTGGCCGGTATCGCGTTGATTGCGGCGGCTTTATGCGGTATTTATGCCGGCCAGGCTTCGCTTTTGGCTATTGGCGTATCGCTGGTGGTGTATTTTGTCGGGTTCAATATTTTGGAAGCCAGCCTGCCGTCTATCGTGTCGAAAGTGGCGCCGACGGATTTGAAAGGCACCGCCATGGGTATGTATAACACGGCACAATCCATCGGCGTGTTTGTGGGCGGTGCAGCCGGCGGGCGCTTGTTTGAACATTTCGGCTTGATCGGCGTGTTTGCCTTTTCTATGGTGCTCACGCTGGCCTGGTTGCTGATGGCCGCAGCGGCGCCCGCACCGGCTGCCGTACGCAATTTAGCACTGAGCATCTCGCCCATATGGCAGGGTTGCGAAGAGCGGCTCTTGGCTGTATTGCAGCAGTTTGAAGGTGTGGAGGCAGCCAGCCTCAGCGCCGACCGTTCAACCGTTTATATCAAGGCACGGCAACAGGGTTTCGATGAAGCCGCTGCCAAACAGATTATTTTAGGAGGAAATCATGTTGAATAAAGTGATACTTATCGGCAACTTGGGGCGCGATCCCGAAGTGCGCTACCTGCCCAGCGGCGATGCCGTGGCCAATTTTTCGATTGCCACCAGCGAAAACTGGAAAGACCGCAACGGCCAGCGCCAGGAGCGCACCGAATGGCACAACATCAGTATGTTTGGCCGCTTGGCGGAAATTGCCGGCCAATATCTGAAAAAAGGCAGCAAAGTGTATATCGAAGGCCGCATCCAAAGCCGCAAATACACCGGCAAAGATGGCATCGAGCGCACTGCCTACGACATCGTGGCCAGCGAAATGAAAATGCTCGACGGCCGCAACAGCGGCAGCAGCCCCTACGAAGGCGGCGACCAATATGCAGCCGCCCCCAGCAGCCCGCGCCAGCAGCCAGCTCAAAACTATAATGAACCGGCTTACGCTGCCGAGCCGCCCACTCCGCCCCGCCGTCAAGCTGCCGCACCTGCCCCGGCACCAATTGACGATATCGATGACGATATTCCCTTCTGAGTTACAGATAAATTACATTTTGTAAGCTTTTCGATTTTAAGAATTTATGAGAAATCATATAAATTAGAATATTAGGGGCTGTCCTAGTTATCTAGGATGGCCCCTAATTCAACACGTTATCTAGGAAATCTCTATGAGCAAACAGGTAACCTACAACCAACACCCCGAGCAGCAAGCCCGCGACATCATCGACCAAAAACTGGAGCAGGCGGGCTGGACAATCCAGTCGGTGAAGCACTTTAATCCCAATAGCAATTTGGGTGTGGCAGTGCGTGAATATCCTACCGACAGCGGTCCGGTAGATTATCTGTTGTTTGTTGATGGCGAGCCGGTTGCCATGATTGAAGCCAAGCCAGAAAACTTTGGACATAAGCTTAATACGGTGGAAGAGCAAAGCGCACGCTATGCCGATAGCGAACTTAATTATATTCAGCAAGCAGAGATTGCCTTTTTATATGAAAGCACAGGCGTAGTAACACGTTTTACCAACCGCAACGATCCTGCCCCGCGTGCCCGTGAAGTATTCCACTTTCACCGTCCGGAAACGCTACAAAAATGGGCAAGCGAAGGCAAAAACACCCTGCGCGCCAAACTTAAAGCCATACCGGCACTCAATCCTAACCATCTGTCTGCGGCGGCGTTAGGATTGCGCGATTGCCAATTAACCGCCATCGAAAATATGCAAGACTCTTTGGCAAAAGATTTGCCGCGCGCCTTGATTCAGATGGCCACAGGCGCAGGCAAAACCTATACCGCCATCAGCATTATGTATCGTTTGCTCAAATACACAGGCAAACGCCGCATTTTATTTTTGGTGGATACCGTCAACTTGGGCGAACAGGCCGAGCAGGAAATGTTGGTTTTTACCCCGTCTGACGACAACCGCAAATTTACTGAACTCTACAACGCTCAAGTCATTAAATCGCCGCATATTCCCAACGGCGTAGAAGTTTGCATTTGTACCATTCAGCGCATGTATTCCCTATTAAAAGGGGAAGAACTGTCGATACCGGATGACAGCATGGAATTGGAAGAATGGGAAAACCGCTTAAAAGAACCATTGCCCGTTGCCTATCAACCGGATCTGCCACCCGAATTTTTTGATTTTATTTTTATCGATGAATGCCATCGCTCCATTTACAACCTTTGGCGGCAAGTGTTGGATTATTTTGATGCCTATCTGATCGGCTTAACCGCCACACCGGACAACCGCACTTTTGGCTTTTTCAATCAAAATGTCGTCAGCGAATACAGCCACGAGCAAGCCGTTGCCGATGGCGTAAACGTAGGCAATGAAGTCTATCTGATCAATACCAAAATCAGCCTTGATGGCGGCAAATTCAAAGCAGAAGAGCTGGTCGAACACCGCGAACGCACCACACGCCGTAAACGCTGGCAGCAGCAAGATAGCGATGAAGACTATACTGCCAAGCAACTCGACAGGGATGTTGTCAATCCAAGCCAAATCCGCACCATTATCCGTACTTTCCGCGACCATTTGCCCGTAATGTTCCCAAATCGTCAAGAAGTGCCCAAAACCTTGATTTTTGCCAAAAACGACAGCCACGCCGACGACATCATCAAAATGGTGCGGGAAGAGTTCGGGCAAGGCAACGAATTTTGCAAAAAAATCACTTACAAAGCCAAAGACGATATTGTGGGAGAAAACGGCGAAATCATCGAACAAGGCGAAGAACCCAAAACCGTCTTGGCGAATTTCCGCAATAGCTACAACCCGCGCATTGCCGTTACCGTCGATATGATTGCTACGGGAACCGATGTCCGCCCGCTCGAATGCCTGCTGTTTATGCGCGATGTCAAAAGCCGCAACTATTTTGAGCAAATGAAAGGGCGCGGCACACGCACGCTTGATAAAGAAGGCTTGCAAAAAGTCAGCCCTTCCGCATCATCAGCCAAAACCCATTATGTGATTGTCGATGCGATTGGCGTTACCAAATCGCTCAAAACGGCAAGCCAACAATTAGACACCAAGCGTTCGGTCAGCTTCTCCGATTTAGGAAAAGCCGTCGTTTTCGGCGGCGCATTTGATAGCGACAGCATCAGCTCACTGGCGGCACGCCTTGCCCGTTTAAACAAACAGCTTGATGACGAACAACAGCAGCAAATTACCGCCATTACTGGCGGTGTCCCATTACCGCAATTAGTCAAAGACCTGTTTCACGCCATCAATGCCGATGAAATCCATCGGGCAGCCTGCGAGCAAGAAGGCATTTCCATTGATGAAACGCCGTCTGAAAAAACCGTTTTACAGATACAAAAACAGCGCGTCAAAGCTGCCACACGTCCGCTTTCCATGGAACTCATCACCACATTGGACGACATCCGCAAACAAAACGAGCAGAAAATTGACGCCGAGATTGATGAAGTCATCCATGCAGGCTGGGCGGAAAATGATGAAACCCTGACCCAAGATTTTGCCGAATGGATACGCAGCAACAAAGACGAAATTACCGCCTTGCAGATTTTCTATAATCAGCCTTATCAACGCCAAGCCTTAAGCCTAGCGATGATTAAAGAGCTGGCAGCCGCCATCAAAAAAGCCAAACCGAAATTGGCATTCAGTCATATTTGGCAGGCATACGCGCGTTTGGATAACGTCAGCGAACAGGTAGAAAGCGAACTCACCGCCTTAGTCAGCCTTGTTCGCCGCGTGATTGGCATTGATGACAAAATCACGCCGTTTACCAAAACCGTGCGTAAAAACTTCCAAACATGGACGTTTGAACACAACGCCCGCGCCGACAAACCGCTGACTGAAGAACAAATGCAATGGCTGACCATGATTCGTGACCACATCATCACTTCCTTTGCTATCGAAGAAAACGACTTTGAACTTACCCCGTTCAATCAATACGGCGGCTTAGGTCAAGCCTATGATGTATTGAGCGAAGTTGCCGCCAACGACCAAGACTTTAACACCCTATTAGACGAGATTAACCAACAATGGACAGCATAAAAATGACCACAGAACAAGAATTGCCGAAAGGGTGGAAAATAGAACGATTGGGTGATATTGCTATTAGTGAAAAGGGTAAAAAACCAAAAAACCAATCTAGCGAAAAAACAGATACATATTGCTATCCCTATGTGGATATTGAAGCTTTTGAAAAAGGTGTTATTAAAAATTATACCGATGGAGTGAAATGTGTTCTGTGTGATGAAGATGACTTCTTAATGGTCTGGGATGGTTCACGCTCTGGATTGGTAGGTAAAGGCATTAAAGGAGTATTAGGCAGTACACTTGTTCGTATTTTATTACCAGATATAAACAATCTTTATGCTTATTATTTCTTGCTGTCAAAATATAAAGAAATTAACACTCGCGCTAAAGGTTCTGGTACACCACACGTAGATCCCGATTTATTGTGGAATTATGCTTTTCCCATTCCACCAAATCTAGAAACCCAACAAGCCATCGTCAATAAAATCGAAAGCCTGTTTGATGAAATCGACGAAGGCATAGGTCGTCTGAAAACCGCAGCGCAGCAAATCCAGCAATACCGCCAATCCCTGCTTAAAAACGCCTTTAACGGCGAACTCACCAAAGAATGGCGTAGCAAGCATGCAGACACCTTGTCGTCTGAAAACGAACTGCTCGCCCAAATTCAGACGACCCGCGAACAACACCACGCCCGACAGCTTGCCGACTGGCAAACAGCCGTCAGCCAATGGGAACAAAATGGAAAAGAAGGGAAAAAACCGAGTAAACCCAAAGCCCCGACACAAGCGGCTAAGTTTGAAGACAATTTTGCAGATTTGCCGAGTGGGTGGGGAGTAGTGAAATTAGAAAATATTGCAGATATTGGTTCGGGAATGTCTGTAAGTGCTAGCCGAAAATTAGAAAATCCAATTACAGTTAATTATTTGCGTGTAGGAAATGTACAACGTGGGTATTTGGACTTAAAAGAAATTAAAGAAATGCAGATTGAGGCAGAAAATTTTGATAAATATAGTTTGAGATTGGGAGATGTGTTATTTAATGAAGGTGGAGATAGGGATAAATTGGGGCGAGGTTGGATTTGGGAAAATCAAATACCAAACTGTATCACCCAAAATCATGTGTTTAGAGCAAGCCCATTTTTAAAATTAATTACACACTCAAAATATATTTCATACTTAGGTAATTCCAGATATGGGCAAAGTTATTTTGAGAAAACAGGAAAACAAACAACAAACTTAGCATCAATCAATAAAACAGTATTAAGTAATTTTCCAGTTAAACTTCCATCATTTGCCGAGCAGACTCAAATCGTTGCCATTTTAGAAAGCAAACTCACCGCTTGCGACCAACTCGCCGCCGAACTTGCCAAACAACTCAAACAAGCCGAGCTGCTCAAACAGGCCGTCTTAAAAGCGGCTTTTTCAGGTGGCCTTTTGGATAAATAAATTAAAGAGAAAACGAATATGACCACAACGCAAAACCATACATCAAACGCCATCGTCCAAAAGGTTTGGAGTTTCTGCCATATGCTGCGCGATGACGGCGTGAGCTACGGCGACTATTTGGAGCAGATTACTTATCTGATTTTTTTGAAAATGGCGTTTGAATACAGCCAGCCACCCTACAATCGTGATGTCGGCATTCCCGAAGAATACAACTGGAAAAGTCTGACCGACCGCACAGGCGCGGAATTGGAAAGCCATTATCTCGCTTTGTTGCGCGATTTAAGTATGCGCAAAGGCTTGCTTGGTCAAATCTTTGCCAAGGCGCAAAACAAAATCCAAGACCCTGCCAAATTATCCCGTTTGGTGGCGATGATTGATGAAACCAAATGGACGCGCTTGGGCGTGGATGTGAAAGGCGATATTTACGAAGGCATTTTGGAAAAAAATGCCGAAGATACCAAATCAGGCGCGGGGCAATACTTTACGCCGCGCGCTTTGATTGAGGCAATTGTCGAATGTGTCCGCCCGCAGGCAGATACCCTGATTGCCGACCCGGCAGCAGGCACCGGCGGCTTTTTATTGGCGGCATACAGCTATTTGGAAAAACATGCCGATTTAAATGCCGAGCAAAAAGTGCGGTTAAAAAACGGGACGTTTTTCGGCAATGAAATTGTCGCCAATACGCGCCGTTTGTGTTTGATGAACCTGTTTTTACACGGCATCGGCGAAATGGACGGCGATAGCCCGATTAGTGCCGACGACTCCTTGGTTGCACCAAGCCCACGCAAAGTGGACTTGGTTTTGGCGAATCCGCCATTCGGTAAAAAAAGCACCATGACCATTACCAATGCCGAGGGTGAAGCTGAAACCGAAGATTTTGTCTATAACCGCCAAGACTTTTGGGCAACCACCTCCAACAAACAAGTCAATTTCTTGCAGCATATTTACACCATGCTCAAAAACAACGGGCGGGCTGCTGTCGTCGTGCCCGATAATGTGCTGTTTGAAGGCGGCGCAGGCGAAACCGTGCGTAAGAAACTGTTGCAGATGACTGATTTGCATACGATTTTACGGTTACCAACGGGCATTTTCTACGCCCAAGGCGTGAAAGCAAATGTGTTATTCTTTGATAACCGCTCCGCACAGGAAAAAGCCGTTACCCAAGAAGTCTGGGTGTATGACTACCGCACCAACGTGCATCACACGCTGAAGAAAAAACCGATGCAGTTGGCAGATTTGCAGGATTTCATTACCTGCTATTGCCCCGAAGACCGTTCAAAGCGCGCAGAAACCTATCATGCCGAAAACAATCCAGACGGACGCTGGCGTAAATTTAGTATCGATGAAATCAATCAGCGCGAAAAAACCAGCTTGGATATTTTCTGGTTGAAAGACCATTCTTTAACCGACTTGGACAATCTGCCCGCCCCCGATATTTTGGCCGATGAAATCATTGAAAATATCGAAGCGGCTTTGATGAGTTTTCGAAGCGTTGCAGCGCAGTTGGAGACTAGGGAGTAGCTAAAAAATGTTTTAGAAACCAAACCCGCTACCTATTCCTGAGTGGGAGTAGGCAGCGGGTTTGCTTTGGGTGTTTCAGGTAGCCTGTTGTGTGACCGTAGGTCAGAATGAACAGAACATATGGATGTTTTGTGCTTAGTGCGGCCAAAATTAGGTGAGGTTGCTTGTTAATCCGTTGCAATAATAAAGGCTACCTGAAACTTCAGGTAGCCTTTATTCAGCTTATTCAACCCTATGCGCCGTCGTCTAAATGATCCGGCCGGGCGAGGATGGTACGTTTACCATTGGTGTCGGCGGGGGAGACGATGCCTTCGGCTTCCATTTGGTCCACCAGGGTGGCGGCTTTGTTGTAGCCGATGCGCAGGTGGCGCTGGATGGAGGAAATGGTGGCTTTCTGCGTGCGCAAAACGATGGCGACGGCTTCGTCAAACAGGGGGTCTTGGCCGCTGTTGCCGCCGCCGATGCCGCTGTTGGCGTTGCTGAACAAATCGTCGCTGCCCACGCCGGAGGTGAGGATGTCTTCCACATAATCGGGCGCGCCGAAGCCTTTGAGGTATTCGGCCACGCGCTGCACTTCGCTATCGGCCACGAAGGCGCCGTGTACGCGCTGCGGGTAGCCGGTGCCGGGCGGCAGGAAGAGCATATCGCCTTGGCCGAGCAGGTTTTCCGCGCCCATTTGGTCGATGATGGTGCGGCTGTCTACTTTGGAGGCTACCTGAAAAGCGATGCGGGTGGGGATGTTGGCCTTAATCAGGCCGGTAATCACGTCCACGCTGGGGCGCTGGGTGGCGAGAATGAGGTGGATGCCGGCGGCGCGGGCTTTTTGGGCGAGGCGGGCAATCAGCTCTTCGATTTTTTTGCCGGACGTCATCATCAGATCGGCAAATTCGTCCACGATCACCACGATGTGCGGCAGGCGGACGAGCGGCTCTGGGTTGTCGGGAGTGAGGCTGAAGGGATTGGCCATCCGCTCGCCGCGGGCGGCGGCATCTTTGATTTTCTGGTTGTAGCCGGCGAGGTTCCGCACGCCTACATGGCTCATCAGACGGTAGCGTTTTTCCATTTCGTTCACGCACCAAGTAAGCGCATTGGCGGCAAGTTTCATGTCGGTTACCACCGGCGCGAGCAGGTGCGGGATGCCTTCATACACGGAGAGCTCGAGCATTTTCGGATCGATCATGATCATGCGCACTTCGTCGGGCGTGGCCTTGAACAGCAGCGACAAAATCATGGCGTTCACGCCCACGGATTTGCCCGAGCCGGTGGTGCCGGCCACCAAAAGATGCGGGGCTTTGGCGAGGTCGGTTACCACCGGCTGGCCGGTGATGTCCTGACCCAGCGCGAGGGTGAGCTTGGATTTGCTTTCGGCAAACACGGGCGAATTGAACACTTCGCTCAGGCGGATCATCTGCCGCTTGGGGTTGGGCAGCTCCAAGCCCATGCAGGTTTTGCCCGGAATGGTTTCCACCACGCGGATGGCGGCCACGCCGAGCGAGCGGGCAAGGTCTTTTTCCAGGTTAATCACAGAGTTGCCGCGCACGCCGACATCGGGCTCGATTTCATAGCGGGTAATCACCGGGCCGGCATAAGCATCCACCACGTTTACTTTCACGCGGAACTCGGCCAGTTTTTCTTCGATTTTGATGCTGTTGTCCAGCAACTGCTCTTCGCTGAGGGTGGCTTCGTTGTCGTATTGCGGCGGTAGAAGCAGCTCGTTCATTGGCACATGGTAGTGGCCGAAGTCGGCAAACGATACGGCGGAAACGGCCGAAACTGGCGCGGGCTGCGGCGGCAGATCGGGCAGGGGAGGGATGCCGGGCGCGGCAGTGGGCGCGGGGCTTACCCACGCAGCTTGTGCCTGGGCTTCGGCTGCGCCTTGCTCCAAGGCCTGCTGCCATTCGTTACCGTTGTCGAATTCGATGGCGGGTTCGGCAGCCGGTGCTTGCTCGGTAAGCGAGAGGTCGGGACGGAAGTGATATTGGGCACCGGTTTGGTCGGCGGTGTCTGAATACGTTTCAGCGGTATCGTCGCTCACAGTTTCAGCCAAGCTCCAAGGTGGGCTGTCTTCAACGGTGCTTTGCGGGAAAAAAATCGGCGGTTGTTCGGCGGGCCGCGCCGACTCTTCCTCAGTGGGCTGGGCGTCGGGGCTTTCGGGCGCAGCGGCATGATTGAAGGGGGTAAAGCGGGTGGATATTGGCAGCGGTTGGGCTTGCTGGGGCGGCATAGCCGTCGGCACTTGTGCGCCCTGGCTGTGGTTCACGCGCGCAGCGGCTGGAATCACGCTCTCGCGCACGGTTTGGCGTTTGAAGCGGCTGCGTTGGCGATTGGCCGGGGCATCGGTTTTGGCCAGATTAGCCAAGATTTCGTCTTCATTGATTACTGGCAAATCGGGCTGCTGCGGGGCAATGGCCGGTTGGGGCGCGGGCTGGGGCTGCCGGCGTGCACGCAGGCGCTGGCGCAGGAGGTTGTTGCGGATGTCGTCGGGGCTGATGGTGTGCCGCTCTTCGGCAGGTTCTTCAGGTGTAGGCTCGACTACGGGCGGCAGATGGGCTTGAATTTTTTCGCGCACATACTGCACGGCGGGATCGGCTGATGTGATTTCTTCGCGCGGTTCGGGGGCGGGGGAGGGGGCTTTAATCGGCCAGTTCAGCACCACAGGTTCCAGCGGCTTAGCCTCGGCTGCTTCGTTTTTATGCAGCATACGGGTGGCTTCAGAAAGGGAAATGATGCTCGGCTCAGGCTGGTTTTCTTCGTTTTCGATGTTTTCAGGTAGCCTGTGGCGGGTGGCCTCAGCTTCGGTGATCACCGGCAAATCGGCATCGGGAGCGGACAAATCGTGGATTTCCGGTTCGTCGGTAGTGTTGGCTTCGGTTTCGGCGGCATTCGTGTTTTCAATATGTTCCGCCTGCTCGGCAGTGGCCTCGGCAGTAGTTTCCGGCAGCAGGGCGCTTGCTTCTTCTGCGGCTGTTTCTTCTTCGGTGGGGCTGAAAATCGGCAGTTCTTCTTGATTTTCGCTCACGTTGCGGCGGCGCGTTTTTTTCTTCACACCGCCGGCAAGCAGTTCGATTTTACGCTGCAATTCGTCCTGCACTTTTTGATAGTGCAGCTTCACTTGGGTTTGCGCACGCTGCGGCAGCACGTTGGGGCGAGCAGGCTGTTGCTGCGGGGTGTTTTCCGCTTCGATATCAGTGGATTGCTTATTGTTTTGGTGCCGGTTGAGATAGGTAAACTCCAGTAGCCATTCGCGCTCTTCGCGCGCACGCCACCACAAGAGCACGGCGATGCCGGTCAACAACAGAATCAGCAGAAAAACTAAAAACATAAACAGCGGCTCCCGAATTTGGCGCAAAGGCTGGTATTTTAACGTGTTTCCCGTCGAAATTAAACCTTGTGGCCTGGGTAAAAACTCGACTTTGGCGCATTTCTGCGTGATGTGCTTCCCGGTGGTCTGTCTATCTGTATGATATGTTTGCGCGTTCTGTGATGCTGGCGCTTTGATTGTTGCTCAAATCTAAGGCTTTACAAAGATCTCCGCCCGCATATTGCGGGCGGAGGGGGATAGCCAAACGGTTTACTTCTTTGGAATATCAAAGGTGGATTTCGACATTGTCGATGAGACGCGTATTGCCCAAACGGGCGGCGGCTAGCACCACCAGTTCGCTGTCGCCGACATGGGCTACCTGAAGATTGCCCGAGTGGCGGATTTCCACATAGTCCACCTGCCAGCCGGCCTGTTTCAGGTTTGCTGCCGCCTGTTGCTCCAGCGCGGCATAGTCGCGGTTGCCGTTTTCCACTGCGCGGGCAATGGCTTGCAATTCGCGGTAGAGCTGCGGGGCTTGTTTGCGCTCAGCTTCGCTCAGGTATTGGTTGCGGCTGGAGAGTGCCAGGCCGTCGGCGGCGCGGCCGATGTCTACCGGCACGATTTCCACCCGGAAATTCAAATCGGCAGCCATACCTTGCAGGATGGCCAGCTGTTGGTAGTCTTTTTTGCCGAAGCAGGCGTAATCGGGCTCAACAATGTTGAACAGTTTGGCCACCACGGTAGCCACGCCGCGGAAATGCCCCGGGCGGAACGCGCCGCACAGCTCGTTTTGCAGATTGGGCGGCTCGACGTTGTATTGCTGGGCCACATGCGGATACAGCTCCTGCTCGTTCGGTGCGAAGAGTACGGCCACGCCTTCGCCGGCCAGTTTGGCAGCATCCTGCTCCAGCGTGCGCGGATAGCGGTCGAAATCCTCGCCTTGGCCAAATTGTAGGCGGTTGACAAAAATGCTTACCACCACCTTGTCTGCCCGTTTGGCCGCTTCGCGCACCAAGGCCAGATGCCCTTCGTGCAGGTTGCCCATGGTGGGCACGAATGCCACGCTGCCGGCTTCGCGGCGCCAGTCGCGCAGTTCTTGAATGGTATGGATAATTTTCATGGCGGGTTTGCCCTATCAATAAAAAAATGCGGCGCAGTATACTCCGCCATGCTGAGAGAGGCTACCTGAAAAAACAGACGGTGGGTTTTCAGGTAGCCTTCATTATGGGGTGCAGCATGGAGCGTGGATGGCTTGTTTGCATTTATAGTGAATTAAATTTAAACCAGTACGGCGTTGGCTCGCCTTGCCGTAACGTGTGTACTGTCTGCGGCTCGCCGCCCTGTCCTGATTTAAATTTAATCCACTATATGTAATGCGGCTTATGTGCTTCAAAATTTCAGGTAGCCTGAGTATGAGAGGGCTACCTGAAAAATATGCCGGATATGAAGCAGGCTACCTGAAAATTCTAAAATGGGTTTTCAGGTAGCCTTTCCGGGTATAAACAAACCTACTTCCGCACCAGCCGTTCTGCCGCAGCACGGGCGCGGATTTTGATTTCTTCCGTCAGATAATCCTTCATCTGCGCGTATACCAGCGTGATCACGGCAATGTCGTCGCTGAAGCCCAGCGGGCCGAGCAGGTCGGGGATGCTGTCGATGGGGCTGACGAAATACACCAGCGCGCCCACGATAATCAGCTTGGCACGTTTGGGCACGGTGGGCGACTGAAACAGGAAATACAGCGCATACAGCTGCTCCACCACCGGCCGCCCCAGCCGCAGCGCGAAACGGCGCAGCTTGCGCAAAAAGCCGTCCGGCTCGAAACGGCGGCGGCGGAATTCCGGCACGAAATCTTCGGGGCGGACAGGGTTGTCTTGATTCATGGCAAACTCCTTGCATTGGATAGGGCACAAATGGGCGCGGCAGCGGCAGGTTTCAAGTTTAATCTTCCGGCAATAGCAGCTGCGGGGTCATTGCGGCTTTCAGTTTGGCACAGAGCCTGCCGCCTTCATCAACCTTCACGCCAAACCACCAAATGCCGGATTTCTTTACCGACCAATAATTACCCGCCCGCCAGCCGCCGTTGAGCAGATAGCTGCACAGCTGCCCCAGCCAGGGCTGGTGCCCCACCAGTATCAAATAATCCGCCCCTTTATGCGCGGCAATCAGCGCGGGCAGCTCTTCCACATGGTTAATCGGATTCAGCTCGGGTTTCACGGCATAGGGCAGGCCGAGCGCTTCGGCAGTTTGCCGGCTGCGCAGCGCCTGCGAAGCCCATACTTCCACCTGGTTGTTTAGATACGGGTGCAGCCACTGAGCCACCGCATTGGCCTGCTGCCGACCTTTGTCGGTGAGGCCGCGTTCCAAATCGGGCACACCATATTCGGCTTCGGCGTGCCGCCATAAAATCAGGTTCATCTTGCCTTCCTTATTCTCTGATACAATTCGCATCTTAATGCTTGGCAGCCTATGAGGCTACCTGAAAAGCATGGTTTCAATAACACAAACAAATGACAGCCTTTCCACACACCCTGCCGCCGCTGATTTGGCAGCCCGAACCGCCCGCCGTTCTCGCTGCTCTGCGCCGCCTGATACAGGCAACCTCGCTCACCTTGGCCTTACAGGCCACCGGCGCGGATTTCCGCGTTCAGGTAGCCTTTCAGGGCGAACGGGCGCAACTGTGGCCGGGCGAAGAGGTGGCCGGCAATGCGTTTCATGTGCGCCAAGTGTGGCTGCTGCTGGATGATACACCGGTGGTGTGGGCGCGCAGCGTGTGCCCTTTAGCGGGGGCATGGCAAAGCATTCTGGCCTGCGGCACGCAGCCTTTGGGCAAACGCCTGTTTGATGGCCGCTTGGCCGCCGAACGCAGCCCGCTCGCCTTTGCCGCAGTGCCGCCCGCGCAACAAGGCCAGGCCGCCCAAGCCGTTTGCCTGCGCCGTTCGGTATTCGATTTGAACGGCGAAAAAATGGTGCTGACCGAAGGCTTTGTGCCGGAGCTGTCGCGGTTTTTGGAAGAGTAGGGCGGTATTTTGCAGCAGACAGTATTTCAGGTAGCCTCTTGCCACCATATGCAGGCTACCTGAAAGCGATAATTTTCAGGTAGCCTAAACCATCAGCTTCCACCCGGCTGTTTTATTATGCAACATTCTTTTGCAGGTAGACTTTGCCGCAGCCTCGAGGCTACCTGAAACTACACCCCGAGAATTCCCGTGCCTTTTCTTTCTTTTCTCTCCCCGAAGCAAGCCGAGCGTCTGACCGTGTACCTGCAACTGATGCGCGCCGACAAGCCCATCGGTACGCTGCTGTTGCTGTGGCCCACGCTGTGGGCGCTGTGGGTGGCCGCCGGCGGGCTGCCCGATTTCGGCATTCTGTTTGCCTTCGTGCTTGGCACTTTTCTGATGCGCAGCGCCGGCTGTGTAATTAATGATTTTGCCGATCGTAATTTCGACGGTGCGGTGGCGCGCACCAAAAGCCGCCCGTTTGCCACCGGCAAAGTGAGCACGCGTGAAGCGATGCTTTTGTTGTTGGTTTTGTGTGCCGCTGCCTGCCTGTGCCTGCTGCCGCTGAATACACTCACCAAGCTGATGAGCTTGCCCGCGCTGTTTCTGGCCTTGAGCTATCCCTTCACTAAACGCTTTTTCCTGCTGCCGCAGCTGTATTTGGGGCTGGCTTTTTCATTTGGTATTCCGATGGCCTTTGCCGCGGTGCAAAACCATGTGCCGCCGCTGGCCTGGCTGCTGTTTGCCGCCAATGCCTGCTGGACGCTGGCCTACGACACTATCTACGCCATGGCCGATAAGGAAGACGACCTGAAAATCGGCATTCAAACCTCGGCCATTACCTTCGGCCGCCGCGATGCTGAAGCCGCCATGCTGTGCCACGCGCTGTTTGTGCTGCTGATGGCCGCTGCCGGTTGCGCCATTCATGCCCGCTGGCCGTATTGGCTCGCGCTGGTGTACGCGGTGTGGCACCAATGCGGCCAATACCGTGCCATCCGCAGCCGCAACCGGGAAGCCTGTTTTAAGGTATTCTTATCCAACAACCGCATCGGCTGGGTTTTATGGTTTGGCTTGCTGGCGCATTACAGCGGCGGCTGATTAGGCTACCTGAAAGCTGGCCGCCGGGTACAAAATTGCCCTTAGGCGGCGGCACAGGTACAATCCCATCCTTAATGAATTTTTACGCAAGAGAAGTAACCATGAGTCTGATCGGCAATATCCTGCCCGTATCGCATATTGTGCTGGATTTGGAAGTGAGCAGCAAAAAACGCCTGTTTGAAGAAGCCGGCCTGCTGCTGGAAAGCGAATCCGGCCTGAGCCGCGCTGCTGTGTTTGAATGCCTGTTTGCGCGCGAAAAGCTCGGCACTACCGCGCTGGGGCACGGCGTGGCCATCCCGCATGGCCGGCATGCCGAAGTGCAAGCGGCCACCGGCGCGTTTATCCGCCTGAAAGAAGCCGTGGATTTCGATGCGCCCGATGGCGAACCGGTATCGCTGGTGTTTGTGCTGCTGGTGCCGGAAAACGCTTCCGGCGAGCATTTGGAAGTGCTCTCTGCCTTGGCCATCAAGCTTTCGGATAAAGCCGTGCGCGAGCAGCTTCTGGCTGCCGAAAACGCCGAAGCCGCCCACCGAATCCTCACCACATAACCAACAGGACGCCCATGCCCAGCATCTCCGTGCGCAAGCTCTATCAAGACAACCAGGCCAAGCTGAGTTTGGCTTGGTCGGCCGGCACGGCGGGCGCAGACAACCGCATCAGCGTGGATGCCGACAAACCCGTGTTGGCGCTGGTGGGGCATTTGAATTTTATCCATCCCAACCAAGTGCAGGTGTTGGGCGTGGCCGAAGTGGCCTATTTGGATAAGATGGCCGCCGGGGAAGTGAAGGCGAGCCTGGACGAACTATTCGATTTGAGTATTGCCCTGGTGATTGTGGCCAACGATTTGCCCGTGCCCTTCATGCTGCGCGATTATTGCCACACCCACAACGTGCCGCTGCTCACTTCCAAAACCGAAAGCCCGTTTTTGATGGACGTGCTGCGGATTTATCTGCAGCGCGTGCTGGCCGCCTCCACCGTGAAGCACGGCGTGTTTTTGGACGTGTTTGAAATCGGCGTACTGCTGATGGGGGCGTCCGGTTTGGGCAAGAGCGAGCTGGCCTTGGAGCTGATTTCGCGCGGGCATGGTTTGGTGGCCGATGATGCGGTGGAACTCTACCGCACCGGCCCGGAAACATTGGAAGGGCGCTGCCCGGCCGTATTGCGCGATTTTCTGGAAGTGCGCGGCCTGGGCGTGCTCAATATCCGCACCATTTTCGGCGAAACAGCCGTGCTGCCCTCCAAGCAGCTCAAGCTCATCATCAACCTGACGCTGGCCGACGACAACTACATGAAAACGCTCGACCGCCTTTCCATCCAGAGCGAAACCGAAACCATCCTCAACGTGGCCGTACGCTCGGTGACGCTGCCGGTGGCCGTCGGCCGCAACCTCGCCGTGCTGGTGGAAGCAGCGGTGCGCAACTATATTCTGCAGGCGCGCGGCAAAGACAGTACCAAAGAATTTTTAGAACGCCATACCGCCATGCTGAGGGAAGACGAACGCAGCCATGAGGATAGTGCTGATTAGCGGGCTGACCGGCTCGGGAAAAACAGTTGCCTTAAAACTGCTCGGTGATATGGGCTTCACTTGCGTGGACAATATTCCGCCCGCGCTCCTGCCCCAATTGGTGGCTCAATCTGCTGCCAGTAAAATCAGTAAGCTGGCCATCAGCCTCGATATTCGCCTGCCGTATCCCCAAGACACCATCCAAAACTGCCTGCGTGCCATCCGCCGCCAAGGCCACCCCCTGCGCTTGCTGTTTCTCGATGCCGACACCGCTACCCTTATCCGCCGGCTCGACGGCCACGGCCGCCGCCATCCCCTCGCAGCCACCACCCTTACCTTGGCCGAAAGCATTGCCGCAGAGCGGCAAATGCTCCAACCGTGGCAGAGTTTCGCCTTTTGCATCAACAACTCCCACGACAGCATCGGCGATTTGAAATTCCGTATCCAAGAATGGCTCGCCTTGAGTCATGGCGGTTTGCAGGTGGTGATCGAATCATTCGGCTTCAAATACGGCGCACCGTTGGATTTGGATTTCCTCTTCGACACCCGTGCCTTGCCCAACCCGTATTACGATGAAAACTTGCGCGAGCTCACCGGCCGCGACGAAGCTGTGCGCGCCTATTTCGCCCAATTTAAAATCGTGCAGCAGATGGTAGCCGACATCAGCGGCTACCTAAACCGCTGGCTATCCGAATATGCCCGCCAAACCCGCGTACACATGCTCGTGGTCGGCATCGGCTGCACCGGCGGTCAGCACCGTTCCGTATTCGTGGCCGAAGCCGTGGCCGAACGCCTGCGCGACTACCCCGTGTGGGTGCGCCACCGCCAGCTTCCTACCACCGCCGCCCACCGCGCGTGAGTGCCAAGCGTATTGGTTTTAGTTGAAGGTTGAGTTTCAGGTAGCCCCAACACCAACAGGCTACCTGAAAACGAGGTCTCCGCAGGAAGGCGAGTTTCTGCAGCGCTAAAAAGATCAGTTTCAACACCGCCAACCCGTATCCCCAACATTTTCAGGTAGCCTTTCCCCGCCAAAGGCTACCTGAAACCTACAGAAAGAAAACATCATGAGCATCCAATGGTTTCCCGGCCATATGCACAAAACCAAAAAAGCCCTCATCGAGCGGCTGAAAAGCACCGATATGGTCATCGAAATGCTGGATGCCCGCCTGCCTGCCTCCAGCCAAAATCCCCTGCTGGCCCAGCTTTCGCGCGGCAAGCCCAAGCTCTATTTGCTCAACAAACAAGACCTTGCCGACCCCGAGCTCACCCGCGTGTGGCTGGCCGAACTGCAAAACCGGCCCAACACCAGCGCCTTGGCCCTTGATGCTTCCGAACGCCAGGCCGCCCAAAAAATCACCGCCGCCTGCCGCGCGCTGGTTCCGCATCGGCAAGGCATCGACCGCCCCCTGCGCGTGCTCATCTGTGGCATTCCCAACGTGGGCAAGTCTACCCTGATTAACGGCATGATCGGCAAAAAATCTGCCAAAACCGGCAACGAACCCGGCATCACCAAAACCGAACAACGCCTGTTGCTTGCCGACGACTTCTGGCTCTACGACACCCCCGGCATGCTCTGGCCGAAAATCATCGTTCCGCAAAGCGGCTACAACCTCGCCGCCAGCGGCGCAGTAGGCCGCAATGCGCTGGATGAAGAAACCGTCGCCCTCGAGCTGCTCAACTATCTGCGCCAACACTACCTGCCCCAACTGCAAGCGCGCTACCAAGCCTACCCGGAAGAAAGCCCAAGCTGGCAAGACACCGACTGGCTTGAATGGATCGGCCGCCGGCGCGGCGCCCTGCTTGGCGGCGGCCGCATCAACTACCAAAAAGCCGCCGAAAACACCCTCACCGATTTCCGCGACGGCCAAATCGGCCGCATCACCCTAGAAACCCCCGAACAGTGGCAAGTCTGGCTTGCTGCCGCCCGCGAAGAAGAAGCCCGCCTGCAAGTCAAACGTGCCGAGCGGCAAGCTGAACGGCGTAAGGGGAAATAGGCGATACATACCAAAAGGCTACCTGAAAGCAGTTTGTATGCTTTCAGGTAGCCTTTGTTTTAGCCGCGAAGGAGATTATTTCACCAGCTTCAGACCTTTGTGTTTGCCGGCGGGCTTGCTGCCTTTTCCGCTGTTGCCGGCTTCGGGTTGAGGCGGGGTGCTCGGTTCGTAGGGAGTGATGTCGAAGTTCATGCCTTCGCCAGTTTCGCGGGCGTAGAGGGCGCCGATATGGCCGACCGGAATCCAAATCTCGTGCGCCACCCCGCCGAAGCGGGCAGTGAAGCTGACCCAGTCGTTATCGATATGCAGACCGGCACAAGCGGTAGCACCGATGTTGAGGATGATTTGGTTGTCTTTCACAAACTGCATGGGCACGCGGGTGTGCTCGTTTACCCAGACTTGGATATAGGGCGTGTGGCCTTGGTCGCTGCACCATTCGTGCAAGGCGCGGACGAGGTAGGGTTTGAGGGTAGGGTTCATGGGCAATATTCCTGTGTGGCGAAAGGCTACCTGAAAAATATATCGCTAAAATACTTCACTTCCTACGGCGTTGGCTCGCTGCTAGGAATGAAAAAGCAACTATTTCAGCTAAAGGCCGCTTGCTCAGACAACGCGGAAGCGGTTTCCAAACAAGCGGCCTATATGCTTAGCGGCGCATGGCTTTTTCGGCGGCAGTGAGCGCGGCGATGAAGGATTCGCGTTGGAAAATGCGCTCGGCGTATTTCAGGATGGGCGCGGCGGATTTGCCCAGCTTGATGCCGTAGTGGTCGAGCCGCCACAGCAGGGGAGCGATGGCCACGTCGATCATGGAGAAGTCGTCACCCAGCACGTATTTATTTTTAGAGAAGGCGGGAGCGAGCAGGGTAAGGCCTTGGCTGATGGCTTCACGCGCTTTGGCCTGCTCTTTGGCCGATGTATCGGGGCTTTCGAGTTTTTTCACGTGGCTGAACAGTTCTTTTTCCATGCGGAACAAGACCAACCGGCCGCGGCCGCGCATCACGGGGTCGCCGGGCATAAGCTGCGGATGGGGGAATCGTTCGTCGATGTATTCGTTGATGATATTGGACTCAAACAAGATGAGGTCGCGCTCAACCAATACGGGTACTTGGTTGTAGGGGTTCATCACGGAGAGATCTTCGGGTTTGTTGAAGATATCCACATCTTTGATTTCGAAATCCATGCCTTTTTCGTATAGCACGAAGCGGCAGCGGTGGCTGAAGGGGCAGGTAATGCCTGAGTATAAAACCATCATAACTGTATTCTCCCTAAACGGTGTCGCCGGCTTGGCAAGACTGCCGGCGTATGCTAGCCGCGTATTATAGCCTGCCGGTGGTTTTATGGCTAGGAAATCGATGTAACTTTATGATATAGTGGATTAAATTTAAATCAGGACAAGGCGGCGAGCCGCAGACAGTACAGATAGTACGGCAAGGCGAGCCAACGCTGTACCGGTTTAAATTTAATTCACTATATTTATGTAATTAATTTAAATTTGAGATGAGAGTAAAGGCTACCTGAAAAAGCAATATTTCAGGTAGCCTTTGCTTATGGCTTTAAATATCCAGCTCGGCTTTATCGCCTTCGGCTTCCATCCAGCTGCGGCGCTGGGCGGATTCGCCTTTGCCCATGAGCTTCACAAATACGTTGTGGGTGGGTTCGCTGCTGTGTTCGGGGATATGCACGCGCAGCAGGCGGCGGGTGTCGGGGTGCATGGTGGTGTCTTTGAGCTGGTCGGGGTTCA
>NZ_KV804551.1:300874-327293 GCF_001811325.1 Eikenella sp. HMSC071B05
GTGGTGTCTTTGAGCTGGTCGGGGTTCATTTCACCGAGGCCTTTGAAGCGGCTGATGGAGTATTGGGTTTCGCGCAGGCCTTCTTTGCGCAGTTTCTCCAGAATACCTTCGAGCTCGGCTTGGTCGAGGGCGTAGAATTTGCGGGCGGTTTTTTTTCTGCCTTGGGCGGCTACGTCCACACGGAACAGCGGCGGCTGGGCAACGTAGATGTGGCCGCGGCGGATGAGCTCGGGGAAGTGGCGGTAAAACAGGGTGAGCAGCAACACTTGGATATGCGAGCCGTCGACGTCGGCATCGGAGAGGATGGCGATTTTGCCGTAGCGCAGGCCGGAGAGGTCGGGGCTGTCGCCTTCGCCGTGCGGGTCTACGCCGATGGCCACGGAAATGTCGTGGATTTCGGTGTTGGCGAAGAGTTGGTCGCGGTGCACTTCGAAGCTGTTGAGCACTTTGCCGCGCAGGGGCAGGATGGCTTGGGTGTTGCGGTCGCGGGCGAGTTTGGCGGAGCCGCCGGCAGAGTCGCCTTCCACCAGGAAAAGCTCGTTTTCGCGGATGTCTTCGCTTTCGCAGTCGGTGAGCTTGCCGGGCAGCACGGAAATGCCGCTGCCTTTTCGTTTTTCGATTTTCTTCACCGAGCGCATGCGCTCTTGGGCTTGTTTGATGGCGAGCTCGGCAATTTTCTTGCCGGCTTCGAGGTTTTGGTTGAGCCACAATTCGATTGGGTCGCCGGCGAGGGCGGCCACGAGTTTGAGCGCGTCGCGGTTGGTGAGTTTGTCTTTGGTTTGGCCTTGGAATTGCGGGTCGAGCATGCGCACGGAAAGCACGAAGGCGACGCGGTTGAATACGTCGTCGCTTTGGATTTTCACGCCGCGCGGCAAGAGGTTGTGGTGGGTGATGAAGTTGGATACGGCGTTGAACAGGGCTTGTTTGAGCCCGGCTTCGTGGGTGCCGCCGGCGGGGGTGGGGATGAGGTTGACATAGCTCTCGGTGGTGATGCGGCCTTCTTCCAGCCAGGTGAGGGCACAGGATACGCCTTCGCCGTCGGCAAAATCACCATGATGGCTACCTGAAACGTGGTTTTGCAGCGTAAGCAGGGGCAGGGTGTTTTCCTGCTCGGCCAGCAGGGTTTTCAGGTAGCCTTCCAGGCCGTCGGGGTAGTGCCAGGTTTGGGTTTCGGGCAGGCCGTTGCGCCGGCGGGTGAGGGAAACGGTTACGCCGGGCAGCAGCACGGCTTTGGCGCGCAGCAGGCGTTCGATTTCGGCGATGTCGTAGTTGGGGCTTTCGAAGTAGCGGGCATCGGGCCAGATACGCAGGGTGGTGCCGCTGTCTTTGGCGGGGCATTTGCCGGTTTCGGCCAAGGGCTCGACCACGTCGCCGCCGGCAAAGGCGATGCGGTATTCGCGCCCTTCGCGGCGCACGGCCACTTCGAGGCGGCGGGAGAGGGCGTTGGTTACGGATACGCCCACGCCGTGCAGGCCGCCGGAGAAGGCATAAGCGCCGTCGCCGCTGGTTTTGTTGAATTTGCCGCCGGCATGCAGGCGGGTGAACACCAGCTCGACCACGGGCACGTTTTCTTCGGGATGCAGGCCCACGGGAATGCCGCGCCCGTTGTCGGATACGGAAAGCGAACCGTCTTCGTGGATTTCCACATCGATGCGGCTGGCGAAGCCGCCGAGTGCCTCGTCGGCAGCGTTGTCGATGGCTTCCTGGCAGATGTGGGTGGGGCTGTCGGTACGGGTGTACATGCCGGGTCGTTCTTTCACCGGCTCCAGGCCTTTGAGGACTTTGATGCTGCTTTCTGAGTATTGCTTGGTCATGGGTGTGTTCACGTTTTGAATCCGGCCTATTTTAACATATTGGGATTGGTGCTTTATGGCTATCCAAGCTGTGTCCGGTCTACAAGAAACGGGCTACCTGAAAACGAGTGGAACAAAATTTCAGGTAGCCTGTGTTGGGAATGGGGCTGGGCTTTAGCCTGCCTCGACATCTTGTTGCAAGGCGGCGAGCAGTTCGGCTTGGCTGCATACGGCAGTGCCGAGTTTGGCCACCACCACGCCGGCGGCGGCGTTGGCGATGTGCATGGCTTGGCGCAAGTTTAGTTTGGCGGCCAGGCCGAGGCCTACGGTGGCGATGACGGTGTCTCCCGCGCCGGATACGTCGAATACTTCCTGCGCGCGGGTGGGCTGGTGGCTGATGTGCTCTGCCTCATACAGGCTCATGCCTTCTTCGCTTCGGGTGAGCAGGATGGCGTTTAATTGCAGGTGGCGGCGCAGGGCTTCGGCTTTTTCGGTGAGCTCGGCTTCATTTTCCCACGAGCCGACCACTTGGCGCAGTTCGTTGCGGTTGGGAGTGATGAGGCTGGCACCGGCGTATTTTTCGTAGTCGTCGCCTTTGGGGTCGATTAACACAGGTTTGTTGTGCTCGCGGGCGAAATCAATCATATCGGCTACCTGAAACAGGCAGCCTTTGCGGTAGTCGGAAAGGATAACCGCATCGTAGTCCGGCAGCAGGCTGCGGAAACGGCGGTTGAGCCGATCCAGCACATCTTGGCTGGGTTTTTCTTCAAAATCAATGCGCAAAAGCTGCTGATTGCGCGAGAGCACACGAAGTTTTACGGTAGTGTCGATGGTTTCATCGCGTTCTAAAAAGGTTTGTACGCCATTGCTTTGAACGATTTTTTCCAGTTCGTTGGCAGCCTCGTCTTGGCCAACCACCGACAGCAAGGCTGCCTGCCCGCCCAGGGCTGCGATGTTGCGTGCTACGTTGCCGGCACCACCGGCGCGCTGATCCATGCGTTCGATTTTGGCTACGGGTACGGGGGCTTCGGGGGAAATGCGCTCCACCTCGCCAAACCAGTAGCGGTCGAGCATGGTGTCGCCCACTACCAGCACGCGGGCGGATTGGAGGAGAGAAATTAGGTTGGCAGGCAATGTTGGCATAATGGCTAACTTCGTATGAATGGGGTGGGCAGGCTACCTGAAAATCACAATGTAGGTCAGGCGGGCTGCAAAATAAATTCAGCGGCGGCATGCACGTGGATTTCCGTGGTGTCGAACAGTGGCGCGGCAGTGTCTTCGGGGCGCACCAGCAGGCCGATTTCGGTGCAGCCGAGGATGATGCCTTCTGCGCCTTGGGCAGCCAGCTGTTCGATGGTTTGCACATAGAAGCGGCGGCTACTTTCGGGAAAGTGGCCCACGCAGAGCTCTTCGAAAATGATGCGGTGGATTTCGGCCTGCGCGCTTTCATCCGGCACGATGGTTTGGATGCCACGTTCGGCCAGACCTTCGCGGTAGAACGCGTCCTGCATGGTAAAGCGTGTGCCGAGCAGGCCGATGGTGCGGATGCCTCGTGCGCGGATGCGTTCGGCCACGCTGTCTAAAATATGCAGGAATGGCACGCCGATGGCGGCTTGTATCGGGGCGGCAACTTTGTGCATGGTGTTGGTGGCCAGAAGGACGGCGTCTGCGCCGGCCTGCTCCAGAGTACGGGCGGCTCGGGCGAGGATTTCACCGGCTTTGTGCCAATCGCCGCGCTGCTGGCAATCCACGATTTCTTGAAATTCCACGCTGGCGAGCAGGATGGGCGCACTGTGGTTGCCGCCTTTTTGCCGGTTGATGAGGCGGTTGATTTGGGTGTAATAGGCGGCGGTACTTTCGGGCGACATGCCGCCGATGATGCCGAGTGTGTTCATGCGGTCTTTCTTTCGGATGGGTTTCAGGTAGCCTGCGGGCAGTATGGGCTACCTGAAAATACAGTCCGGCAGCGTTAAAGCTTATTCGCCCATGGCGGCTAGGAGTTCGGCCTGGTGTTCGGCAATCAGGGCGTTGGTGATTTCTTCCATATCGCCGTCCATCACGAAGTCGAGCTTGTGCAGGGTGAGGTTGATGCGGTGGTCGGTAACGCGGCCTTGCGGGTAGTTGTAGGTGCGGATGCGTTCGCTGCGGTCGCCGCTGCCGATGAGTGATTTGCGTTCGGCAGCTTCTTTGGCCTGGGCTTCGCGCTTTTGTTTGTCGTTCAGGCGGGCGGCGAGCACTTTCATGGCTTGGGCTTTATTGGCGTGCTGGCTGCGGCCGTCTTGGCATTCCACCACCATGCCGGTGGGCAGGTGGGTGATGCGGATGGCGGAGTCGGTTTTATTGATGTGCTGGCCGCCGGCACCGGATGCGCGGAAGGTGTCGATGCGCAGTTCGGCGGGGTTGAGCTGGATTTCTTCGAGCTCGTCGGCTTCGGGCATCACGGCCACGGTGCAGGCGGAGGTGTGGATGCGGCCTTGGCTTTCGGTGGTGGGCACGCGTTGCACGCGGTGGCCGCCGCTCTCGAATTTGAGCCGGCCGTAGGCGCCGATGCCGGCGATGCGGGCGATGACTTCTTTGTAGCCACCCAAATCGCTTTCGTTGGCGGAAACGATTTCGACCTGCCAGCGGTTGCGTTCGGCATAACGGGTGTACATGCGCAGCAAATCGGCGGCAAACAGGGCGGCTTCGTCGCCGCCGGTGCCGGCTCGGACTTCGAGGAAAATATTTTTGCCGTCGTCTTCGTCTTTGGGCAGCAAAAGTTTTTGCAGCTCGGTATCCAGCGTTTCGATTTTGGCTTTGGCGGCTTCGATTTCTTCGGCAGCGAAGTCTTTCATTTCGGGGTCGGCAAGCATGTCTTCAGCGTCGGCAAGGTCGCTTTCGGCTTGGCGGTATTGGCGATAGGCTTCTACCACGGGGGTGAGCTCGGCATGCTCTTGGTTGAGCTGGCGGAAGCGGTTGATGTCGGCAGTGGCCTCGGGGGTGCTGAGCAGGGCGGTTACTTCTTCGAGCCGCTCGGAGAGAGATTGGAGTTTGTCTAGAACTGATGGTTTCATGTGGGCTCTTTCAAACAATTTTCAGGTAGCCTCAAGCGATAGAGGCTACCTGAAAAGGATTATAGCAAATGCGGCCGGGTTTGCCGCCGTGCCTACATGCGGCTGAGTTCGCGCTGCAGGGCTTGGATGTTTTGCTGGCGGTCGAGCACGTCGCTTTGCAGGCTGCTCACGCGAGCTTGGTGTGCTTGGTAGGCTGCGCCGTCGCCTTTGGGCATGGTGCGGCTTTCGGTGAGCGCTCTTTGCGCGGTGGCCAGGGCGCGGCGTTCGTTGGCCAGCTCTTGCTCAAGAATCATGCGACGACCGCTGTTGGTACGGCCAGAAGGGGCGGCTGCGGCCACGGGCTGCGGGGCGGGCGCACGATATACGGCGGCCTGTTGGCTGCCGGCGGCCGCGGCGCGCTGCGGAGCGGGTGCGGCGGCTACGGGCGCAGGCGTGGGGCGGGGCCGGGCGGCACTGTAGCGGCCGATAGTGGGCAAGTCGGCACGTTGGCAGCCGGGGCCTGGTTTGCTGCTGTAGCTGCCGTTGCCGCAGGAATAAACGGGGCCGGCGGCTGCGCTGAGGCAGCTTAGGGCGAAAATGGTAAGTAGCGTAGTTTTCTGCATTTTATTTTCCCTTTTCTAACGATTGCTGGCTGGAAAATTCCTGTTCGACGGCTTGATACACGGCTTCAAGTTGTTCTTGCAGGGCGAGCCAGTCTTCTTCTATTTGTGCTAATTGTACTTTGACTTCGGCTGTTTTGGCTAAGTATTGGTGCAATTTGGCTTTATTGTGTTCCTTATATGCTTCTTCATCGGCGAGGAAGGCTTCGCATTCGGCTTGCTCGGTGCTGAGTTTGGCCATGAGCTGTTCGGCTTTCTCGATTTTCTGCTGAATGGGTTTGCCGCGCTGGGCGCGTTGCTGGCGAATTTGCGCGGCGAGGCGTTTTTCGTCTTTGCGGTTTTGTCCGGCGGCAGAAGGAGGCGGGGCGGCTTCTGGGTTGCTTTGGGCCAGGCGCAGGCGGCGGTAGTCGTTGAGGTCGCCTTCGAAAGTTTTCAGGTAGCCTTGGTCGATGAGGAGGAAGCTGTCGGTAGTGGCTTCGAGCAGGCTGCGGTCGTGAGAAACGACGATGAGCGCGCCTTGGAAACTTTGCAGGGCCACGGTGAGGGCGTGGCGCATATCGAGGTCGAGGTGGTTGGTGGGTTCGTCGAGCAGGAGCAGGTTGGGCTGCTGCCACACGATAACGGCCAGCGCGAGGCGGGCTTTTTCGCCGCCGGAAAAGCCGGTGATGGGCTGGATGGCCATGTCGCCGGCGAAGTCGAAGCCGCCGAGGAAGTTGCGGATGTCTTGCTCTTTGGCTTCGGGGCTGAGGCGCTGAATGTGCCAGAGCGGGCTTTGGTCGGCACGCAGGGTGTCGAGCTGGTGTTGGGCGAAATAGCCGATTTTCAGTTTGTCGGCGCGGATAATTTGGCCGCTTTGGGGCTCCAGGCTACCTGAAAGGGCTTTGATCAAGGTGGATTTGCCGCTGCCGTTTACGCCGAGCAGGCCGAGGCGGGCGCCGCTCTCGAACGAGAGGGTGATTTGGTGCAGGACGGTGTGGCCGCTGTAGCCGAGATCGACTTGTTCGAGCTTGAGCAGGGGGTTGGGCAGGTGTTCGGGCGGGGGAAAGGAGAAGCTGAAGCTGCTGTCGAGGTGGGCAGGGGCGACCAGCTCGAGTTTGGCCAGGGCTTTTACGCGGCTTTGGGCTTGTTTGGCTTTGGTGGCTTTGGCTTTGAAGCGGTCGATAAAGGATTGGAGGTGTTGGATGTGCGCCTGCTGTTTAACGTAGGCGGCCTGTTGGTTGGCAAGGCGTTGGGCGCGTTGCTGCTGGTAGAAGTCGTAGTTGCCGCTGTAGCTGTGCAGTTGGCGCTGGGCGAGCTCGATGGTGTGGTTGGTGGCGGCGTTGAGGAAGTCGCGGTCGTGGGAGATGATGATTTGGGTGCAGGGCAGGGCGGCGAGGTGGTTTTCCAGCCACAACACGGTTTCGAGGTCGAGGTGGTTGGTGGGTTCGTCGAGCAGGAGCAGGTCGGCGCGGCACATGAGGGCTTGGGCAAGGTTGAGGCGCATGCGCCAGCCGCCGGAAAAGGATTTAACGGGGCGGCTGTGTTCAGATTGGCTAAACCCAAGCCCGTTCAGTAGTTTGGCTGCGCGGGCGGGCGCGCTGTAGGCGTCGATTTCTTCAAGCTTGGCGTGGCATTCGGCAATGGCGTGCCCGTCGTTTTGCGCTTCGGCCTGCTTGAGGGCTACCTGAAAAGTTTGCAGCTCGGCATCGCCTTGTAACACGTAATCCAGCGCGCTGGTTTCCAGAGCGGGGGTTTCTTGCGCCACGGCGGCGAGCTTCCAATGTGGGGGGAGGCGGATGTCGCCGGCGTCGGCACCGATTTCGCCTTTAATCAGGGCAAACAGGCTGGATTTGCCGCTGCCGTTTTTGCCGATAAGGCCGACCCGGCGGCCGGGGGTGATGCGGGCGGAGGCTTGTTCGAGCAGGACTTTATTGCCACGTTGCAGGGTGAGGCGATTGATTTCTATCATATTGTTTGATATGTGGGAATCTGAATTTTTTAGATGAAGAGGCTACCTGAAAAGTATTTTCAGGTAGCCTTTGCTGTGAGGGTTGGCTAACGGTGCAATTCCAACGCTAAAAACAGCTTGCTGTTGCCGCGCTGGATGAGTAGGGCGACGGTGCGGTCGGCATGGTTGAGGGCTTGGTTGAAGCTGTTTTCGTCGCTCACGGCAGTGCGGTTTACCATTAGGATGATGTCACCACGCCGCAGGCCGGCCTGTTGGGCGGCACCTTCAACCTGCAAAACCAAGAGGCCTTGCCCTTGGCTGCGCAGTTGCAGGCCGGTAGGCTTGGAGGTGAAGCCGATGCCGTTATCGGCATTGGTACCGCTGCCGGATTGGTTGCCGGCATCGGTGCTGCCGGTGTTACTAGAACCGAGGGTGACTTGGACTTCTTCGCGTTTGCCGTTGCGCCAAATACCGAGGGTGAGCTGGGTGCCGGGCGGCATCATGCCGACGAGCATGGGCAAGTCGCTGGAAGCTTTCACGTTTTCGCCATTCACGCTTTGCACGATGTCGCCGGGCTGAAGGCCGGCTTTGTCGGCGGGGCCACCGGGAGTTACCTGCGAAATCAGCGCGCCGTTGGCGGTTTGGAGGCCGAAGGATTTGGCTAAGTCGTAGTTTACTTCTTGAATGACTACGCCGATGCGGCCGCGCTCAACTTTGCCGTTGCGGCGCAGCTGATCGGCCACATTCATGGCTACATCGATGGGAATGGCGAAGGAGATGCCCATAAAGCCGCCGGATTGGCTGTAGATTTGTGAGTTTACGCCCACTACTTGCCCGCGCAGGTTGAATAGCGGGCCGCCGGAGTTACCGGGGTTGATGGCTACGTCGGTTTGGATGAAAGGGGTATAGTTTTCATTGGGCAGGCTGCGGCCTTTGGCGGAAACGATGCCGGCGGTTACGCTGTTGTCGAAGCCGAAAGGTGCGCCGATGGCGGCTACCCATTCGCCTACGCGCAGGGTTTTGGGGTCGCCAATTTTGACGGTGGGCAGGCCTTGTGCGTCGATTTTTAAGAGGGCGATGTCGGTTTGGGCATCGGAGCCGACTAGGCGGGCGGTGTATTCGCGGCGGTTGTTGAGCACGACTTTGATGCTGTTCATGCCGCTGAGGACGTGGGTGTTGGTGAGGATGTAGCCGTCGGAGCTAATGAGGAAGCCGGAGCCGAAATTGTATTCGTCGTCACCAGGCTCGATTAAATCGGCTTGGTTAGGCTGCAGGCGTTTGAAAAATTCCGAGAAGGGATCGTTTTCAGGCAGCTGGTCAATATTGTCTTCACCACTGGCCAGCGTGGTATTTTCATTGGTGCGACTGGCTTGAATATTAACCACGGCGCCGCCTTCCTGTTCGACCAATTTGGTGAAATCGGGCAGCAGCATATCGGTACCGCCTGCGGGCGCGCTCACGGTGCGGACGAACTCAGAATCGCAGACTTGGGCTTCTTCTTTGCCGCAGCCGCCTAAGAGCAGCAGGGTGAGCAGGAGGGGAAGGAGGGGGCGGGTGGTATTTGGCATGGTGGCAACAATATTGTATCGGCAGGCAAGGGAGGCATTGTATAACTAAAGCATTTATTTAGCTATGCCGGGCTGGGTGGTTCTTGCTTTGGCGGGGTGTATTGGGAGTATGGGGTTGTAGTAGGATGAAAACTTGCTATATCAGGCTGTAATCTTGCTGAGATGTGTTTTCAGGTAGCCTTTGCCGAAGCAGACAGGGATAATTGAAAGCACAAAAAGACAGGCGATTACCTGTCTTTTTACATAAGCGGCTACTTAGGCCGGCTGGATATTAGAGGCTTGTTTGCCTTTCGGGCCGGTGGTTACTTCAAAAGAAACTTTCTGGCCTTCTTTCAGGGTTTTGAAGCCATTCATGTTGATGGCTGAGAAGTGGGCAAACAGATCTTCGCCGCCTTCATCGGGAGTGATAAAACCAAAACCTTTAGCATCGTTAAACCATTTAACAGTACCAGTTGCCATACAATACATCCTATCTAAAAAACAAAATATCAGAAAAAGCAGGGTTGGCAAAGCAGGAAAACGACTGTGTTGGGTAAAACGGTTTGTTCAGCTGCCGAGCCGGAGCAATTTATCCGGCCTGCCGCGCTTGCGGGAATAAGTTTCCCGCAGCTGGAATTAACAGTCAAGTAATGTTTGAATAATAACGTTAAAAATCGCAAAAAAAAGACAGAAATCTGAGCGTTTGCCCTTATTTTGTATTTCATCGTGTGGTTGAATATAATTTGCTGGCATCATCCTCTGGCTAGTTTGTGTAAAAAACGGCAACCAACAAATCAGGGTGATTTACAATTCAAAACTGATTCAGTTAAATCTGTAGGTTTCCTAATTGTAGCAAGAGTTTATTTTGCTGCTGGCTAAGGAGAAATGTCTTTGGCCAGTGGCAATATGTTGTGAAGAATTAAAGTTATGTCTGATACCGAACAGGCGTTCCGACCGGAAGTTATCCGGGAAAACGCGCCGCCGCCCAAGAAATACGGCGTATTTTTGCTGAATGATGATTATACGCCGATGGATTTTGTGGTTGGTTTGCTTACTGATGTTTTCAGGCTACCTGAAAACCGGGCAGAGGCGGTGATGTTGCAAGTGCATCATGAAGGTAAAGGCTTGTGCGGTGTTTACCAAAAAGATATTGCTGATACCAAGCATCAGCAAGTGCAAAACCTTGCTAGGCAGGCCGGCCATCCGCTGCTGAGTACGGTTGAGGAGGTGTGAGCCATGTTGTCGAAAGAGCTGGAAAGCATTTTGCAGGTGATTTATGCCGATGCGCGTATGCAGCGCTATGAATTTATCGGCATCGAACACCTGTTGCTCTCGCTGGTGCAGGAGAGCGACGAGGTGCGGGCGGTGTTAAAAAGCTGCGGTGCAAACATTCCGGTTTTGGCCGAACAGTTGGCCATCAGTATTGAAGAGAACACGCCGATGTTGCCCGAGGATTCTCCGATCAGCAGCGAAACCCAGCCTACGCTCGGCTTCCAGCGCGTGATTCAGCGTGCGATTGTGCATGTGCAGTCGGCAGGCAAACGACAAGTGCAGCCGGTGGATGTACTGGTAGCGATTATGTCGGAAAAAAACAGCCATGCTGTGTATTTCCTGGGCTTGCAGTCGATTGGCCGCAGCGAGATTCTCAATTATATCGCGCACGGCATCGTGCCCGATCGCGTAGCAGAAACGGATAAAGGCGACGAAGTTGAGCAGGAAGGTGGCGAAGAGGGCAAACCTA
Source organism: Eikenella sp. HMSC071B05 (assembly GCF_001811325.1). Lineage (NCBI taxonomy): Bacteria > Pseudomonadati > Pseudomonadota > Betaproteobacteria > Neisseriales > Neisseriaceae > Eikenella > Eikenella sp. HMSC071B05. The sequence continues at coordinate 311,535 of NZ_KV804551.1, forward strand.
TCCGTAATGCCCTAGCCAAATATACCGTCAACCTTAATATTGAAGCACGCGAAGGGCGTATCGATCCGCTGGTCGGTCGCACCATGGAGTTGGAGCGACTCATGCAAACCCTGTGCCGCCGCCGCAAAAACAACCCGCTTTTGGTGGGTGAGGCCGGTGTGGGCAAAACTGCGTTGGCCGAAGGCTTGGCCTACCGTTTGGAACACAGCGATGTGCCTGATGCACTCGCCGGTGCCACTGTGTTTGCGCTGGATATGGGCTCGCTCTTGGCCGGCACCAAATATCGCGGCGATTTTGAAGCCCGCATCAAGGCTGTACTCAAAGAGCTGGCCAAAATCGAGCATTCCATCCTGTTTATCGACGAAATCCACACCATCATCGGAGCTGGCAGCACCACCGGCAGCACCATGGATGCTTCCAATCTGCTCAAACCGGCTCTCTCTAAAGGTCATCTGCGCTGTATCGGTGCCACCACCTATGATGAATACCGCACCATTTTCGCCAAGGACCATGCCTTAAGCCGCCGTTTCCAGAAAATTGACGTGCCCGAGCCCAGCGTAGCCGAAACCGTAGAAATCCTTAAAGGCCTGCAACCTGCGCTCGAAGACTTCCACCAAATCCGCTTTTCTCAGCACGCCCTGAATGCTGCTGCCGAGCTTTCGGTACGCTACCTGAACGACCGCTTCCTGCCCGATAAGGCCATCGATTTGATTGACGAAGCCGCCGCCGCCCAACGTATCCTGCCCAGTGATAAACGGCGCAAAGTGATTGAAGCCGCACAGATTGAAGAAGTGGTGGCCAAAATTGCCCGCATTCCCGAGCAAACCGTATCCAAAGACGATAAAGAAGTGTTGCGCCATTTGGAGCGCAACCTGAAAAACATGGTGTTCGGCCAAGATGCTGCTATCGAGGCATTGGCTGCCGCCATTAAGATGTCCCGTTCCGGTCTGGGGTCGGCAGAAAAGCCTATTGGCAGCTTCCTGTTTTCCGGACCCACCGGCGTGGGCAAAACCGAAGTCGCCCGCCAGCTTGCCTATATTTTGGGTGTGCCATTGCAACGTTTCGATATGTCGGAATACATGGAACGCCACGCCGTGGCTCGTCTCATCGGTGCACCGCCCGGCTACGTTGGCTTTGAGCAGAGCGGACTGCTCACTGAAGCGGTAAACAAGCAGCCCTTCTGCGTGTTGTTGCTGGATGAAATCGAAAAAGCCCACCCCGATGTGCACAATATCCTGTTGCAAATCATGGACTACGGCACACTCACCGACAACAACGGCCGTAAAACCGATTTCCGTAACGCCATCGTGATCATGACTACCAACGCCGGTGCCGAAAGCCTCAGCCGCCCCGTGCTCGGCTTCACCCGCCAGCGTATGAGCGGCGATGAGAGCGATGCGCTGAAAAAAGCCTTTACCCCCGAATTCCGCAACCGCTTGGATGCTGTGATTTCCTTCGCCCCATTGGACACCGAAATCATCGCCAAGGTAACCGATAAATTCCTGCTTGCCCTGGAGCAGCAGCTGTTGGCCAAGAATGTGGAAGCCCATTTTACCACCGGCCTGCGCAGCTACTTGGCCGAGCAGGGCTTTGATCCGCAAATGGGCGCACGCCCCATGCAACGGCTAATTCAAGATAAAATCCGCCGCCTGCTCGCCGATGAGCTGCTTTTTGGCCGCTTAAGCAAAGGCGGTGAAGTAACCATCGGCTACGATACCAAATCCGACAAAGTTACCCTTGCGTTCTCTGCTGCCAAAGCCAAACGCGGCAAAGTGGCGGATGCCAACGGCTGATACAGGGCAGATATGGTTTGCACTGTAAGCGTATTGTAGTTTCTTAAGGAATGCTCAGCTTCTTTTGAGGGCGATAATTTGACTGCATTGAAGCTGATATTTTCAGGTAGCCTGCATTGTGCTTAGGCTACCTGAAGATTGGCTTCAAGACAGCTATCTCTTTGTGTTTTCGCTTCGTTGAAGTTTTGTTTTAGCGAAACTCACTGCGTTCGTTTTCAGGTAGCCTGCTGGTGTGCAGAAAATTTGGTGCTTGTCGATATTTATAAGGCTACCTGAAAGAATAGTTAGCAGAAATTGTGCTATTGTGTTTCAGGTAGCCTTTCTTTCTATCCTATCCCCACACAGCCATCCCGCATAAAAATTGTCTGTAAGCAGTTTTACCCACCTGCTGGGGGCTTGCCAAACCCCCGTCTTTCGGGCAAAGTTCGTCATTTTCTTGGCCACCCTTCATTTCGTTTGGCAAGCCTCTCATTATGTCTGAACCCATTCTCTCGCGGCTGGATACCCTGCTCAAAGTTGAAACGCCGGAAGCTATTGATATTTATCTGCGTCCGGCTTCGGTGTTTGCCCGTTCGCGCGCTTGGTTTGTTGATTTTATTCTCCGCGGCATTTGGCTGATGCTCTCCACTATGCTGTTTGCATTTATCTTCTCTGGTGCGAATGGCGGTGATGACGGCAATATCGCTAAAGGCCTGTTCTTCTTTATGCTGTTTGTTAATATTTTCTTCACGCTGTGGCTGTATTTCGTGGTGTTTGAAGTGTGCTGGAACGGCCAGACGCCGGGCAAGAAAATATTCGGCTTGCGTGTGATTAACGACAACGGCACGCATATTTCCTGGTCGGCTTCGTTGCTGCGCAACCTGCTGCGCGTATTCGACAGCCTGCCGTTTTTCTATGGTATCGGCATGATTTGCGGCCTGTGCAATCCCTACGGCCGCCGCTTGGGCGACATCATGGCATCCACGGTGGTGGTGTATGTGGATAAAACGCGCGGGCAGGCTGAGCGTATGGATTTAGGCAATATTGAAGCGATTACCCCGCCCGTGGCACTCACACGCGAGGAACAACAGGCAATTTTGAGCTTTGTTGAACGCCGCCGCCATTTGAGCGCGGCTCGTACTGGTGAGTTGGCACAAATGATGGTGGGGGCGATTTTTGGACAACAGGAAGACGAACGCAGCGCCGAGCGGTTGATATTGGGCTTGGCCAAATATTACGCGGGTGAACAGCGGAAGGAGGCGGCGTGAGGCAACTGTTTTTTGAAGAACAGCATCAGGCGTTCTGGCGTACGTTCGAGCAGGATTTGCAGCAGCTGGAAAAACGGCGTGGCAGCCTGAGTGCGCAGAAAACCGCTTTGTTTATGCAAGACTACCGCACAGTATGCCACCATTTGGCAGTGGCCACCGACCGCTGCTATTCCGGCGGCCTTACCGATTATTTGCAATATCTGTGCGAACGCGCGCACCAGCTTTTGTATGTGGGGCAGCAGGTATCGCTGTGGGTGCGCTGCCGCGATTTCGTGATGCAGGGCTTCCCGCAGCTGGTACGGCGCGAGAAAAAACTGGTATGGCTGGCGCATGCGCTGTTTTACCTGCCGTTTATCGTGGCTTTTCTGCTCACGGCGTTTTATCCCGACAGCGTGGACAAAATCGAAGGCTTACAGCATGGTCCGCAATTGGCAGATAGCTATAAAGAGATGCTGGATCAGTATAGTGAGGGCACCAACCGCGAGGCGTGGCAAAATTTTTTGATGGCCGGCTATTATATTTTCAACAATATAGGTATCGCGTTTCAAAGTTTTGCCAGCGGCATTCTGTTTGGTTTGGGCACGGTGTATCTCACAGTGATGAATGGTTGGGTAATCGGCGGGGCAATGGGCTATATGACCCGCGATCCGGCCGGGCCGGCCTTTTTCTCGTTTGTGGGCGCGCACGGCGCATTTGAGCTTACCGGCATCGTGATGGCGGCAGCAGGCGGCCTGCGGTTGGGTTTGGCGCTGCTCAACCCACAGGGTTTGTCGCGGCGCGATGCCTTGCGCATTCAGGGCAAACAGGCGGTGGGGCTGATGAACGGCGGCTTCCTGATGTTGTTTATTGCTGCGTTTATTGAAGGTTTTTGGTCACCGATTACCAGTATTCCAATGATTTTGAAATATATTGTTTCCGTGGCCATGTGGCTGTTGGTGTATGCCTATCTGCTGTATGCGGGCAGGAGGACAGCATGAATATTTGGGAAACCCGCCTGAATTTCCGCCCGCGCAGCGGCTGGGAGGCTTTGGATTTGGGGTCACGCCTATTTCAAGAGCGGCCGGCGCTGTATATGGCGGTGTGGGCCACTCTGTCGCTGCCGGTGTATGCCTTGGTGCTGGTTTTATGTTGGCAGCAGCCTGAATGGGGTGGTTTTTTGGTGTGGTGGCTGAAGCCACTGTTTGAAGCGCCGGTGCTGTGGCTGATGTCGCAGCAGGTATTCGAGCCGTTGCCACCATACCGGCAATGCGTGCGCACGGCATTCAGGCAGATGTGGCGACCGCGCTTGATTGGTGATTTAACCTGGCGGCGGTTCAGCCTGCGCCGCAGCTTGGTGCTGCCGGTTACGCTTTTGGAAGGCTTGAGCGGCAAGGCGCATCAGCGCCGCTGCAACGAATTGTCGCGCCAAAGCGGCGGTGCGGCCAGCTGGCTTGCGTTTTTCGGCATCCATCTGGAAAGTATCTTGGCTTTTGGCCTGCTTGCGATGCTGTTTTGGCTGTGGACGGGCGATCCGGCGCAAAATATCGTGGCCGGCCCATTTGGCGGGGCGCGTTCCACCGATGCTTTGCAGCAGATTGAGGCTTTGGTGTCTTCGGGAGAAGGGTTGATTTTCCAGCATTTGCTCAATGGCATTTATGTGCTGCTGCTGTGTTTCTGGGGGCCGATTTATGTGGCCTGCGGTTTCACGCTTTATCTGAATGCCCGCACCAAGGCCGAAGGCTGGGACATCCGACTGGCTGCCCGCAAAATCCAAGACCGCCTGTTGGGCAGTAGCAGCGCGTTGTGGGCATTGGCTTTAGCCGTGTTTATCGGCTTCAGTTTTTCAGGTAGCCTGCATGCTGAACCGCTACCCCAGCGTGAAAAGGTAGAGCAAATCCGTGATAACACTCTGCGTAAAGCACCGTTTCAAAGCATTAAAACAAAAACCGAATACTGCTGGTTCAAATGCGATAAAGACGACGATGCTTCATCACGCCAGCTGCCGGAGCTGCCTGATGTGAAACCCCCATCGCCAGTTTGGTTTAACGTCATGATGTATGCCTTAATCGGCCTGCTGCTGGCCTTGGTGTTATGGATTTTATACCGTTGGTATCAAGCCAACGGCGGCTTCGGCTTGAGCCAGGGCGAAGAAGTGCCGGAAACCTTGTTCGGCATGAAAATTACGCCCGAAAGCCTGCCCAACGACGTGGCTTCCGCCGTGCTGGCCGAATACGAACGCGACCCGCGCGCCGCCATGAGCCTGCTCTACCGCGCCAGCCTCTCGCAAATCAGCCGCCGATACGGTCTGCCGCTGCGCAGCAGCGACACCGAAGGCCAAGTGCTCAAACGCGTACGCCAGCGACAGCCGCAGCTTTTGGACTACTGGCAGCCGCTTACCGACAACTGGGTAGAGCTGGCTTATGCCCACCGTTTGCCAGAGCGCGAAGCGGTGCACAGCCTGTGCCGCCAATACCGCCAAGTGTTTGCCGGCGGGGAACAGGAATTTTCAGGTAGCCTGCGTGCCGCCGGGGAGGGTAGGGCATGAAAAACCGACGTTCCATCCTCATCGGCCTGATTGCCATATTGCTTATCGGCGGCTTGATCGCCGTTGCCGGCCTGTCCAAGCAGGAAAGCAAAACCTGGCAGTCGCTCGATCCGCAGCAGGAAATGCGCGAAGGCTCGCTCTATGCCCTGAAAACCCTGCTCACTCGATATGGCGTGAAAAATATCCAGCACGAGCACAGTCTGTTTGGTTTAAACGAGCTCAACTCATACGACAGCAATCGACTGTTGATCGTGGCCGACAACCGCATGCGTGATAAGGAAGATGCCGAACGCCTGCTGGAGTGGGTAGGGCGCGGCAACCACCTAGTGATGGCGCTGCCCAGTTATGCTGATGACAATCCGTTAAAAGCAGACGGCAAGCCGGATAATAGTGAAGACAAAGACACACTAAATTTCCGCCAAACCATGCTGCGCCACCTGCAAATCGGCACCGTGGAGCTGGAAGAAACTGACAGCAAAACCTTGCCCAATCTGACTGCCTGCGTGAAAGCCGCCGAGCAGCGCCGCGAAGCCGCCCGCCAAATTGGCGATGAAGTTGCTTTGCAGATTGATCCGCACTGTAACGCCGGCTTGAGCAGCATCCAATTGCCCGAGGGCGCCGCGATCCAAACCTTCACCGGCTCCGGATACAGCTCTAATAGCGGCTGGGTGGTGCAAGATAGCAAACTGGTGCTGTTCCAAGGCAAAACTGGCTACGGCGCCGTGCAAACCATCCGTGTGCGCTATGGTGATGGCAGCGTATTGCTCACCTGGAACGAAGACTGGCTGGGCAATCCAAGCCGCCCCGATTTTAATCGCAATCACCTTGCCCTCTACGATCACCCCTATCTCGCCGTTTATCTGGCACAGGAAAAAGACAGCATCTTATTGGCCGACAAAGTTTATCCATCTGATTACAGCAGCTCTGAGCCGATGATATGGAAAATGCTCAAAAGCCAGCCTGTGCTGCTGGCCATAGCCTTGGCCGCCGCTGCCGTATTGCTATGGCGTATCGTGGTGCGCGTGGGCGTGGTGCAACAACTGCCGCCCGCGCCGGAACGCTACCTGAACCAGCACCTGCTCGCACAAGGCCAGTTCCTCACCCGCCACCTGAGCCGCCGTGCCATCCTCAGCGATATGCAGCGCCGACTGCTCGAAGGCCTACAACAGCGCCACCCGGCCTGGAAGCAGATGAGCAGCCGCAAACAGCTGGAGTTTTTGTGTGCCCAAACCAAGCTGCCGCCCTCCGTGGTCGAGCCCTGGATTACACCCTTGCCGGAACAGGTCAATTTGGTGCACTGGCTGCAAATGCTTGCTGCCCACCAGCGCATCGTGAGTAAGATAAACCGCTCGTGGTATTGAACGGCAGAGGCCACCTGAAAATATAAATGGCATGTTTCAGGTAGCCCGACCCAACCTATTTTTTCAGGTAGCCTCAATCGAATTACAGGCTACCTGAAACCCAAACCTCCGATTAACCAACAAAACAAACAACGCAAAAGGATGATTCGATGACGGACATCAATTTTTCCCAGCCCCACCAAGCCAGTACCAATCCCGCTATCCAGCAGGGTGCGCGCGCCATTCAAATGCTGCGCACGCGGCTGAACGAAGTGCTCATCGGCCAGCAGCAGGTGGTGGACGAAGTGCTTACCGTATTCCTGGCCGGGGGCCATGTGCTGCTCGAAGGCGTGCCGGGCACCGGTAAAACCCTGCTCGTGCGCTCGCTGGCGCAAACCTTTGCCGGCGAATTCCGCCGCATCCAATTTACCCCTGATTTGATGCCATCTGACGTTACCGGCCACTACCGCTACGATGCGCAAAACAGCCGTTTCGAGCTGCGCCAAGGCCCGGTGTTTACCCATCTTCTGCTCGCCGACGAAATCAACCGCGCCCCGGCCAAAACCCAATCCGCTCTGCTCGAAGTGATGCAGGAGCGCAGCGTAACGCTCGACGGCCATACTCACCACCTGCCCAGCCCCTTTATGGTGTTGGCCACGCAAAACCCGATTGAGCAGGAAGGCACTTATCCGCTACCCGAAGCCCAGCTCGACCGTTTCATGTTCAAAGTGATGATTGGCTATCCTGCTCCGGCCGACGAAGCGCGTATGCTGAATGCTGTGATCAACAGCAGCAACAACGACCTGCTCAGCAGCAGCCAGCCCGCGCACGTGTTCCAATCGCAGCAAATCGAGCAGCTGAAAAAACTGGTGGCGCAAGTGGGCGTTGATCCGCAGATTATCGACTACACCGTGCGCCTGGTGGCGGCTACCCGCGACTGGCCTGCCTTATCCGTGGGCGCCGGGCCGCGTGCCGGCATTGCTCTGATTAGCTGTGCCCGCGCTTATGCCCTGTTGGCTGGCCGCGATTTCGTTACCCCCGACGATATCAAAGCCATCTGGCTGCCTGCCATGCGCCACCGCGTGCGCCTCTCCACCCAAATGGAAATGGAAGGCATCCAAGTGGAGCAGGTGTTGAACGAACTGGCCGCCTCCGTGCCCGCCCCGCGCTTGTAAGGCCTGCCCATGAGACCGTCCAGACTGCTGGTGCTGCTATTTGCCGCCATCGTTGCCGTGTGCACTGCCGGCTGGCTGGCAGGCTACCTGAACGCAGATAATGGCCGCATCGTCCAATATACTGCCGGCGGCCTTGCCATCCTGCTCGTTTTGGCTGCGCTGGTTGATGCCTTCTGGCAGCGCCGCCAGCCTGAGCCAAACTGGGAGCGCAGCCTGCCGCACCAGTTTATCCAAGGCCGGCCGCACGAAGTGGAACTCACGCTCACCCCGCCGGCCAAAGGCCGCTGGCGGCAGCCGCAAACCATCCTGGTGGCCGACCTGTTCCCGCCCGATTGGGACACCGACACCCCGCACCTGATTATCGACACGCGGCCCGGCCGCCTTTCCACCATCCGTTACCGGCTTACCCCGCGCCGGCGCGGTCGTGCCGAATTTGCCGGCATCGAATACTGGCTCGCCAGCCCGCTCGGCTTGTGGCAGCGGCGGCATCGGCAGGAGCTGCCCGGTAAAGTGGACGTGCTGCCTGATTTCAGCCGCATCCTCGGTGCCGATTTAATCGGCTTGCAACGCTGGCTCAACCTCGTGGGCGTGAAAAAACTGCCGCGCCTAGGCCTCGGCCAGGATTTCCACCAACTGCGCGACTACCAAGACGGCGACGACATCCGCAATATCGACTGGAAAGCCACCTCCCGCATGAGCCGCCCCATCGTGCGTACCTATCAAGACGAGCAAGACCAACAGCTCATCTTCCTGCTCGACTGCGGTCGCAATATGCGCCTGCAAATGGAAGGCAAAAGCCATTTCGACCACGCACTGCAGGCTATGCTGCTGCTTTCCTACACTGCACTCAAGCACGGCGATGCCGCCGGCCTGCTCACCTTCGCCCATCCCGTGGCTCGCTTCGTGCCGCCACATAAGGGCATGGAGCAGCTAGGGCGCTTGGTGCAGGGCGTGTTCGATATCGAGCCCTCACAGCAGGCCGCCGATTTTGAAAGCGCCGTGAACTTATTGCTGCAAAAACAGAAACGCCGCGCCCTCGTGGTGGTGCTTTCTCACCTGAACCACGAAGACAGCCGCCACCTGCTGCAACACATCCAGCGCCTGCGCAAACACCACATGGTTTTATTCGGTGGCCTGCGCCCGCTTGCCCCCGAAGAAGTGCGCCAACAGCCCGTGCGCAATGAAGCAGACGCCCAAGCCTACCTCGGCGCTCTGCAATACGAAAGCCACGTGGCCGAAGCCATCCGCCACTTCGATGCCGCCCGCATCAACGCCATCAATGTTTTGCCCAACCAACTGAGCACCGAGCTCATCAACCGTTACCTCCAGCTCAAACGTCGTCAAGCGTGGTAGGGCAGGCTACCTGAAAGTATTTCCTTTCCCTGTGTAGGGCTGGCAAGGGGCGGTAAGCTGTAAATTGATACTTGGTGTTCGCTGCAAAATTTCAGGTAGCCTCAAACATTAAAGAGGCTACCTGAAATTTTTTAGCCAATGCATCAGGGCATGAGCTGAGCATGTGTTGCTCCTGCAAGGCTTGCAGTTGATGCAGACTGGATTGTTGCAGCAACATCTTTGCAGTGCTGCCGGGTTGTAATAGAGGGCTACCTGAAATTTTCAGGTAGCCTTTCTGGTTGATACGGTAAAGAAAAACACAGCCGGTTGTGGTAACGGGCTGTGTTTGTTTCTCGAAAGATTAGTATAGTTTCGGCGGCAGCTGTTGGCTGCGCAGGCGTTTTTGCAAACGTTTTACTGCAGCAGCTTTTTTGCGTTTGCGCTCAGTAGTTGGTTTTTCGTAGGCTTCACGGGCACGCAGCTCGGTGAGCAGACCGGTTTTCTCGATAGAGCGCTTGAAACGGCGCATGGCTACTTCAAATGGTTCGTTTTCTTTTACGCGAATAGAAGGCATTTTGTTATCCTTAAAATATTTATTTGTTGCCGGGCAATGGTACCCGGGAAAATGGTTTGATTTATCACTTTTGCATTGGCTGGCGCGGGCTGGATAAGAGCCGGGGTGGAAAAATCACCTCCTAATCGGGGCGGCTACACCGACTGTGCGGTGTGCCAAAATATTAGGTAGCAGAAAGAGCTGCATACAAAGGCGAAAATTATGGCGGCTACGACCGAATTTGTCAAGCAGGGCAAGGCGGTAGCAGCGCATGAGTGGTAATAAGTGCTTCGCTAGAAAATTCATGCTTGATTTGAACTGGAAACATGGGTTTTAGGTAGCCTTTGCTAGCTTATTCCGGGCTCAGCCACACGGCGCTGACCATACGGCCGGTTTGGCCGTCGCGGCGGTAGGAGAAAAAGCGGTCGCGCTCGAGCACAGTGCAATGCTGGCCGCCGTAGATTTGGCTAACGCCGGCACGGCGCAGGGTTTGGGTGGCGAGCAGATAAATGTTTGCCAGGTATTTGCCGCTGCCGATGGGCTCGAAGGCGGCTTCGGCGGCAGGGTCGGTTTGGGTGAAGGCGGCCAAAACGTCGCCGCCCACTTCAAAAGCATCTGGGCCGATGGCGGGGCCGAGCCAGGCGAGGAGGTCGGCAGGGTCGGCCTGCATGGCGGCGATGGTGTTTTCCAGCACGCCACCGGCGAGGCCGCGCCAGCCGGCGTGGGCAGCGGCCACGACGCTGCCGGCGCGGTCGCAGAGGAGTACGGGCAGGCAGTCGGCAGTCATCACGGCGCAGGCGGCACGGCGGTTGCGGTCGAAAGCGGCATCGGCTTCCGGCGGGGCATTAAGGCTTTCGGCGGCGGCCACCACGCGGTTGCCATGCACTTGGCGCAGATAGGCCAGCGGCAGGGGAACGTGCGCCTGTACGCGACAGCGGTTTTCAGCTACGGCGGCGGGGTCGTCACCCACGTGGTCGCCCACGTTCAAGCTGGCGAAACGGCCTTGGCTGACGCCGCCTTGGCGGGTGGTAATCAAGGTGTGGACATTGCTTGGCGCGGGCCAATCGGCGTGCAGGAGGCTACCTGAAATTTCAGGTAGCCCTAAGTTGGCGGCAAAGCTGTTGGCGGGGAATTGGCCGTTCATGCGATTTCATCCGGGCGCAGTTGCGGGCAGACGGCGAGGATGGTGCTGAGGATGGCTTCGCCCAGGCGCAGGGAGCGCTGGCCGTTCCAGCCGAAGTCGTCGTCGGGCAGGTTGATGTTGTCTTTGAAGGGCATTTCGAGGGTGTAGGAGAGACAGCCGAAGGTTTCGCCCACGTAGGATTTGGCAATGGCGAGGTTGGCTTGGCCGGGGGCGGTTTTGGGGTAGCCGTGTTCGTCTTGAAAATCGGGGCTGGCCTGGCGCAGGGCGGTTTTGAAGGCGGCTTCGAGCGCAGCAAGGCGGGCATCATAGGAAGGGTTGCCTTCGCAGCCGGCGGCGAATACGTAGGGCAGGGCTTCTTCGCCGTGGATGTCGAGGAATAAATCTACGCCGGTTTCGTGCATTTTTTGGCGCACGGCATACACTTCTGGGCTGCGCTCGGGGCTGGGGTTTTGCCATTCGCGGTTGAGGTCGGTGCCGGCGGCATTGGTGCGCTGGTTGCCCAGGGCGGCGCCGTCTGGGTTCATATTGGGTACGATATAGAAGGTGGCACAGTCGAGCAGGGCGCGGGCGGTGGGGTCTTGGTGGTCGAGCAGTCGAGAGAGCAGGCCTTCGGCAAACCATTCGGCCATGCTTTCGCCGGGATGCTGGCGGGCGATGATCCAGATTTTGAGGTCGCTGGCAGCTTGGTGGCCGATGGTGAGCAGGTTGATGTCGCGGCCTTGCGCGGTGCTGCCGAGATCGTCTATTTGGCATAGGCCGCTGCCTTGGGCGTCGCCGAGGAGGTTGAGGTGCTGCTCGTGGGAATAGGGCTCGAAATAGGCGTAATACACGCTGCCGGCCAGCGGGGTGTGTTCGATGGTGAGCACGCCGTCTTCATAACGGGTGGGCACGCGGAACCAGTTGCTGCGGTCGTAGGAGGCGGTGGCCTGATAATCTTCCCAGCCTTCGGGGTAGCTGGATTGGCCGGCGTTTTCGATGCGGATGCGGCAGGGCTGGTAGGCCGCGCCCTGCAGGCGGAAATAAAACCACTGGCTGAAGGAGGCGGCATTGTCGCCGCGCAGGGCGAGGCGGATGTTTTGACTGTCGGCACTGTCAATTACAGTGATGGCGCCGGCATCGAAGTTGCTGCTGATTTTAGGCATGGCAGGTCTCGCTACTTAGGGAGGGGAAGCGGGGATTGTAATGCTTTTCAGGTAGCCTTTCTAGGGAAGGTGGGGTGGGGAAAGGGCGGCTGAAACTGGATTTTTTGCGGCAGGGGCTCTAAACTGTGCAGCGGATTGGGTGGCGGCATTGCTTCGGGCAGCTTGTTTGCATCGTGCCGCTACCGTGCTTTTATATTGATTTTAAAGGAAGAGATAATGAAGATTTTGTTATTGGGCGCACCCGGTGCGGGCAAAGGCACGCAGGCGCAGTTCATCACCGCCGCTTTCGGTATTCCGCAGATTTCCACCGGCGACATGCTGCGCGCTGCCATTAAAGCCGGCACGCCGCTGGGATTGGAAGCCAAAAAGATTATGGACGCGGGTGGTTTGGTACGCGACGACATCATCATCGGCATGGTGAAAGAGCGCATTGCGCAGGATGACTGCAAAAACGGTTTCCTGTTCGACGGCTTCCCGCGCACGCTGGCGCAGGCCGAAGCCATGCAGGAGGCAGGCGTAGTTTTGGATGCGGTGGTGGAAATCGATGTGCCTGATGAGGTGATTCTCGAGCGCATGGCCGGCCGCCGCGTGCACCTGCCTTCCGGCCGCACTTACCACATCCGCTACAACCCGCCCAAAGTGGAAGGCAAAGACGACGTTACCGGCGAAGACCTGATCCAGCGCGACGACGACCGCGAGGAAACCGTGAAAAACCGCCTGGATGTGTACCACAAACAAACTGCCGTGCTCATCGGCTTCTACAGCCAGCTCACCGGCGACAACGCGCCCCGCTATATCAAAATCGACGGTACACAGCCGGTGGAAGCCGTGAAAGCTGCTGTATTGTCTGCTTTAGGCAAATAAGCCGGCGCAGAAGTTTTCAGGTAGCCTCCAGCCAAGTAGCAGGCTACCTGAAACCAAAAGGCTACCTGAAAAAGGAAAAGCAATGAAAAAACTATGGTTTGCAGCCTGCGTATTGGCGCTTTCCGCCGCAGCCTCGGCCGAATTGCGCGAAAACCGCTCCTACATGCCGGAAGAGGAAAAGCCGTGGGAAGAGGCTGCCGTGGTGCTGCCAGATTATCCCGATCTGCAGCGCGGCGAGTGGTTTGGGCTGTATATCAACCCCACCTACCGCAACAAAGTTTGGCTGCAGCTGCCTGTGCAGCAGGCCGCCGACCGCAGCATGCGCTATGTGCTGGCAGTACAGCCGCAGGGCGGGCAGCCGAATATGAGTTATGAGGGTATGCGCTGCGGCGACCGCCACCTCAGATCCTTTGCCTTTGGCGACAACACCAACCGGCGCTGGATTGCTCCGCGCAATAATGTATGGCGCAAGTTCGACAGCTATGTGAACGCCAACGATCCGGTACGCAGCCGCCTGATGGCGATTTTCTGCAACGATGGCCGCGCGCTCACTGCGCAAGAGCTCGATCAGCGCATCCGCAGTATGGGCGGGCTACACTGAGGGTGTGAACGTTTAACTTAAGATAAAAGGCTACCTGAAAACTGGTATGGGTTTCAGGTAGCCTTTTTCCAGCCAGCCACAAATTTAGGTTAAACCCTGCTAAAGCAGCCTTGCCGCATTGTTGCCCGCCCCCGATTTGCCTTACAATCGCCGTTTTCAACGACAGAGGCCACCATGTCTTCGTCTTCTACCCCGCACACTACAGCCAGCAGCTTGGTCTTATATCGCCGACTGTTTGGCTACCTGAAAAACTATCTGCGCATTTTCGCCCTGGCCGTGCTCGGCATGGTGGTGGTGGCTGCCACCGGGCCGATTTTCGCCTGGCTGCTCAAGCCGCTGATTAACGAAGGCTTTGTGGAGAAAAACCTCTCTGCTATGCGCTGGGTGCCGCTGGCGATTATCGGCCTGTTTATCTTGCGCGGTATCTTCAACTTCATCAACGAATACAGCACCAGCTACCTCTCCGGCCACCTGGTGCAGCAAATCCGCCGCGAAATGTTTGCCAAAATGCTCAAGCTGCCGGCCGGCTATTTCAGCCAACACGGCAGCGGGCGGATTATGTCGCGCATCATGAACGATGCCAGTCAGATTACCGAGGCCGGTTTCAATGTGGTAACCGTAACCGCCAAAGACGGCATCACCGTGGTGGGTTTGCTGTGTTTCCTGCTGTATCTAGATTGGCAGCTCACGATTATTACGCTGATTTTAATTCCCGTGTTGGCCTGGTGCGTACGCCAGGTGAGCAAACGACTGCGTCAGCTTTCTCGTGAAAGCCAGCAATATGCCGGGCAGATGACGCAGGTGCTGGGGGAGAGCATCACCGGCGAGCGGGTGATTAAAGTGTATGGCGGGCAGGAGCACGAGAAAAAACGCTTCGATGAAACCGCTATCAACGTGCGCCGCAACGGCGTGAAGCAAACCGCTGCCAACTCCTTCAGCACGGCGGTAACCCAGCTGATGATTGCTACCGCACTGGCCGCCATCCTTTATTTGGCTGCCGCCCGCGCCGCTTCCGATTCGTTTAGCGCCGGCGATTTTATGTCCTTCCTTTCCGCCATGCTGATGATGTTTGATCCCATCAAGCGCATGACCGGCATTTCTTCCTCGCTGCAGCGCGGCCTGGCTGCCGCCGAGAGCGTGTTCCAGTTTTTAGACGAACCGGTTGAGCCCGATAACGGCACCGAAACCCTCAGCGAGCATACTGGCGATATCGAGTTGGTGAACGTGAGCCACCACTATGAAGGCGCCGCCCGCAATAGCCTCGACAACATCAATTTGCACATTCCCAATGGCAGCGTGGTGGCCTTGGTGGGTGCGTCCGGCTGTGGTAAAACCACGCTGGCCAACCTATTGCCGCGCTTCTTCGATCCCGCTGCGGGCGAAGTGCGTATCGGCGGGCGCGACATCCGTGAGTACAGCATGGCCTCCCTGCGCAAACAAATGGCGCTGGTGAGCCAAGACGTGGTGCTGTTTAACGGTACGGTGGCCGAAAACATCGCCTACGGCCGTTTCGATGCCGACCCTGCCGATATTGAAGCAGCAGCCAAAGCCGCCAACGCTTGGGAATTCATCTCTGCCATGCCGCAGGGGTTGCAAACCGAAATCGGCCAAAACGGCCTCAAACTCTCCGGCGGCCAGCGCCAGCGTATCGCCATCGCCCGCGCCCTGTTGAAAAACGTGCCTATCCTGATTTTGGACGAAGCCACCAGCGCGCTCGACACCAAATCCGAACGCCTGGTGCAATCTGCGCTCGACAAACTCATGCAGCAGCGTACCACTTTGGTGGTGGCACACCGCCTCTCTACCATCGAGCAGGCCGATAAGATTGTGGTGATGCACGAAGGCCGGATTGTCGAGCAAGGCAAACATGTCGAGCTGCTTGCCAAAGGCGGCCGCTACGCCGACCTATACCGTATGCAGTTCCACGAACAGCAAGAGCAACAGGCGCAGCAGGCAGAAGCCGCCGAAAGCCTATCGGGCGTGCTTTAACGTTGTTGCAAAGGAGTAAAAGCAAAGGCTACCTGAAATCTTTCAGGTAGCCTTT
>NZ_KV804551.1:327393-377914 GCF_001811325.1 Eikenella sp. HMSC071B05
AGGCTACCTGAAATCTTTCAGGTAGCCTTTTTAGTATGTTTGTCACCAAGTCTTGCATAGATTGGATTGCAATGCCGGCATTCCGGCCAATAATTGGATTAGCACGCATTAAGGCTGCCTGGAATGTTCAGCCAACCTTCCATGCAATCAAGCCAAAAAATTTCAGGTAGCCCGTACGTTGAAACAGACTACCTGAAAACTTCTATTCCGCTATTTCATGATGGCGCATCACCCACCAGCCGCCCCACAGGCCGAGCAAGATAAACGCACAAGCCAGCAGTGACCACCAGGCAAACGGCACACTCAAGAAATATTCCACTGTGCCGCATTGGCCGTAGCCGCGGATAATCGGTTCATACCAATCAAACAGCGGCGCTCCCTGCAAACGGAAAGTCCATGGTGCCCCGCAGGAAGGCTGCTGCTCCAGGGGCAGGCTTTGCAGATGCAGCTGGCTGATGGCCGTCCAGCCGCCCCATAGCGCCGGAATGCTTACCAGCATTGCCGCTACCGTCCGCGCCCAACGGCGCTTCAGCGGCAACAGCATAGAGAGCAGCGAAAGCAGCCCCACGAAAATAATCGACACCCGCTGGATAATGCACATCACGCACGGATCCATGCCCCGCCCATACTGCATATACAACGACATCGCCGTACACACCGCCGCCACGGCAAAGATGCCCAACAGGATTTTTCGATAAGAACCAATCATGATCCGCTTTCATCTGGCTTGCAAAATTAAGGAATAACATTATAAACCCTCCGTCGGAGAGCGCCAAACGGCAAAGGCTACCTGAAAAATAAGCTTATCCGATACGCTGCTTTGAAGTGCACATTTTCAGGATGCTGCATCATTGTTATCCGGCAACGGCGAAGAGGGGAGTATCCGGCCAACCATCAAACTCTTTGCGTTGCATGTGGTATTTGCACACTATTGTTGTTAAAAATTATCAAATTCATTTGCATTATCTTGTAAAAGACTATAATCGCGCCTCGAAAATTTATCTATGTTTACTTTTTTTATCAAAGGGAAATCATGCAACACTCGTTCAAACCCACCCTTATCGCCGCCCTGCTGGCTGCTACCGCACCCGCATGGGCCGATAATGCTGCCGAAAATGAAGGCGGCAGCGCCGAATTGGAAAGTATCCAAATCACCGCCCGCAACCGCAGTACCCGCACTGAAAACCGAAACAGCTACACCACCTCCGCCATGCGTACCACCACGGGGCTTTCGCTGTCGCCCAAGGAAACGCCGCAGTCGGTGAGTGTGATTACCAAACGGCAGATGAGCGACCAAGGCATCACCAGCATGGAAGATGCGCTGAAAACCACGACGGGCATCAATGTTATCCGCGATACCGGCACGGCGCGCTTCCAGTCGCGTGGTTTCTTTATCGACCAGATTGAAGAAGACGGTATCAGCAGCGTGGTACCCGGCGCAGTAGCCAACCCGATGTACGATGCACAATCTGCTACTGATTTGGCGGTGTACGACCATATCGAAGTGGTGCGTGGCGCCACGGGGCTTACCCAAGCCAACGGCGAGCCGGGCGGTACGGTCAATGCCGTGCGCAAACGCCCGACCTCAGTGCGCCAAATACAAGGCGATGTTTTGTTTAACCGTTTCGGCACAGCCCGTACCACCGTTGATGTTTCCGGGCCGATGAATAAATCGCAAACCCTGCGCGGCCGAGTGGTGGGCGTGGCAAGCAGGGACAGCAGCTTCAAAGACAGCGCGGCGGGCAACACATTTACCTTATACGGCGTGATGGATGCACAGTTGGGCGAGAATACCAAGCTCACTTGGGGCGGGCTGTATCAGCGCAAAATATCTACCCCCGATGATTGGGGTATGCCAATGGGCGTGAACGGCAGCGATTCCGACCTGCCGCGCGACACCTTCCTCAGCTATGATTGGAGTCGTAACAGAGCCCGTAAAATCAATCTGTTTACTGAATTGGAGCACTATTTTTCCGATGATTGGAAACTGACCGGGACACTCAATTACAACAACAATCATTCTTTGAAACGCAACGGCGGCATTTACAGCGGCGCCACTTCTTATGCAGGCTGGACAACTGGCGGCGTTCTGCCTTCCGGCTGGCTTGGCCGGTATGACCGCAACGAAAAGCAGTTCACCATCAAAACCAATCTGAACGGCAAATACCGCCTGTTGGGGCAGGAACACGATGTGTTCTTCGGCTATACCTACAACCACAAAAGCGGCGGTGGTGAACGCCGCCAGTTCCGCCATCTTCGGTCTTACGACCCGTCTTCTTTCCGAGGCAACGAAGTGGCCGAGCCGGATTGGTATGCTGGCACTCCGTGGATGTTGTGGGACTACGACAACACCGAGCGCAGTTATTCCTTAATGGCCGGTACGCGCTTCAACCCCACCGAAAAGCTGCACATTTTGGCCGGCACGCGCTACACCAATATGACCACCAAATCTGTGGTGGACTATCACTACACCGGCGGCGCGGTTGATAATGACCCGGATAGTGTTACCGAGCGCAACCACCATCGTTTTATCCCGTATTTCGGCATCACTTACGACATCACGCCGCATCACAGCATATACGCCAGCTACACCAGCATCTTCAAGCCCAACGGCAGCAAAGACCGTTATGATCGTTATCTGCCGCCGGTATTGGGCAGTAACTACGAAATCGGCTGGAAGGGCGAATGGTATGAAGGCAAGCTGAATGCTTCCGTCGCCTTGTTCGACATCGAGCAGAAAAACCGCAGCGTGCAGGTGTACGATAATATCATGTCGCGCTGGTATAACGAGCCGGTGGGTCGTGTGCGCAGCCGCGGCGTGGATATGGAAATTTCCGGCAAGCTGACGGACGATTGGCAGCTGTTTGCAGGCTACACACTGAACAACAGCAAATATCTGGATGCCGAAAACCGCGGCGCGATTCCTGCGGGTACCAATTTCAGCAAACACACGCCGCGCCATATGTTCCGCCTCTACACCAGCTACCGCCTGCCCGGTGCGGCAAACAAATGGACGATTGGCGGCGGCGTAACGGCACAAAGCGAAACCTCCAGCCTGGCCAATGTGAAGCAGGGCGGTTATGCGCTGTTTAACGCCAATGTGCAATACAGCTTCAACGACAACCTGAAGCTTAGCCTGATTGGCAGCAACCTGACCGACCGGCGCGTGTATGAAAACCAGAAAACCCGGCAGAACGGCATCAACAACTATCTGATCGAACCGCGCAACATCATGCTGAAATTCGATTGGAAGCTGTAATCCCGCCGCGCGGGCAAAGAGAAAAGGCTACCTGAAAATTTTCAGGTAGCCTCTATTCGGCGGCGTGGGGCAGGGCGGTTTGCCGTGCCGTTTGCTCAGTTAGAACTTGCTTTTGATGTCGTTGATCAGGCCTTCGGCTTTGCCTTTGGCTTCGCTCATCAGCTCTTCAGCGGATTTTTTGCCTTTTTCCAGCACATCGGCCGCTTGTTTTTCCACGTCGGCAATGGCTTCTTTAGCTTTGCCAACGCCTTCTTGAATCAGGCCTTCGGCTTGCAGTTTGCTGCTGCCGATGGCATCGCCCACTTCTTTTTTCACTTTGCCTACGATATCGTCGAAATTGCTCATAAAAATACTCCTTGGTTGTGTGCTATTAAGGGTTGAAACTATAAACCTTTTTTGCTTTGAAAGTAAAACCGATTAACCTTGCTTTACCATCCAATATTATCCATATCCCATTTTCAGGTAGCCTCGTGAAAACCCTCCGCCGTTTCCTCCGTCTTGCCGCCCCGTTTTGGTTTGCCAAAAGCCAATGGCGCGAATGGCTGCTTTTGGCTGCCGTGGTCGGCTGTTCGCTCGCCATCGTGCGCGTTAGTGTGCTGATTACCGATTGGAACAAAACATTTTACGATGCGCTCGCCGCCTTCGACAGCGCTGCCATGCCCGCACTGGTTGGCGAATATCTGCTGTATATCACCTTGGTGACCGCCTTGGTCGCCTTCGGCAACTGGTTGCGCAAAATCCTGCTGTTCCGCTGGCGCAGCCACCTTACGCAGCAGTTTCAGCGGCAATGGCTTGGCCGCAGCCGCCACTACCGCCTGCAACTGCAACACGGCGACGGGCCGGACAATCCTGACCAGCGCATTGCCGAAGACATCTTCCTGCTCTCGGAAAAAAGCATCGATTTGTTCAAATATTTCATCATGAACGCTGCAAAACTCGGCGCATTCGTGGTGATTTTATGGCAGCTATCCGGTGTGCAAACCTTCAAAATCTTCGAGCAAAACATCACCGTGCACGGCTATCTGGTGTGGGTGGCGCTGGCCTATTCGGCAGCCTGCACGCTGCTTACTCATCTGATCGGCCGCAGGCTCCAGCCGCTCAACGTGGAACGCCAGCACCGCGAAGCCGACTACCGCACCACCCTCTTGCGCGTGCGCGACCATGCCGAGCAAATTGCCCTGTATCGCGGCGAAGCTGCCGAACAAAGCCGCCTGAACCGCCGCTTTGAAGCCGTACGCCGCAACTGGCGCGAGCTCATCGGCCGCGAACTGCGCCTGGAAACCTTTTCCGCCGCCTATCTGCGCCTCTCCATGTTTATTCCCATTATCGCCACCCTGCCCATGTATCTGGCGCATACCCTCACTTTCGGCGACATGATGAAGGCACGCAGCGCGTTTTCCAACGTGCAGGACGGCTTCGGCTGGTTTATGGATTACTACAAACGCATCATCGAATGGGCATCCGTGGTGGAACGTCTGGACGGTTTTCAGGTAGCCCTGAGCGCGCTGGACGACGTGCTGCAAAAGCAGCCCGCACATGATGGCGACGGTAAATCCGGCCAAACCGCCGCACTCAAAGCAGACAGCCTTACCCTCCGCACCGCAGACGGCCGTACCCTGTTGCAAGGCCTCTCGTTCTTCGCCCGCGCCCCCGAATGGCTGCTGCTCGAAGGCAGAAGCGGCATCGGCAAATCCACCCTGCTGCGCACGCTGGCCGGGCTGTGGCCGTATTACCAAGGCCGTTTCACCATCCAAGGCCGCAGCCTGTTTCTGCCGCAATGCCCCTACCTGCCGCACGACAGCCTGCGCAACGTGCTCGCCTACCCATACGCCGTTGTGCCCGACAACGCCGCCATCGCCCAAGTATTGAAGCAAACCGACCTGCCGCGTCTGGCCGCACTCGATCCCGATGCCGAACACGAGTGGCACAACATTCTCTCCGGCGGCGAACAGCAGCGCCTCAGCCTTGCCCGAGCCTTGCTGCATCGCCCCGACGTATTATTTCTGGATGAAGCCACCAACCAGCTGGACGATACTTCCGCCGCCGAATTGATGCGAATATTGCGACAAGCCCTGCCAGATGCCTTGTGCATCGGTATCAGCCATCAGGCACGGATTCAGGAGCTGTTTGATCGGAGGGTAGATTTGGCAGGATTTATGACAGGGGAAATGGTGGTTTGCGAGGCAGAGGGCACAGTTTGAAACAAAAGCTACCTGAAATTCCAGGTAGCCTTTCTATTGCTGTGGTTCGGCATTGTTGTAACGATATTTGGTTTTGCCGATTTCTTTTTTAAAGTCCGGAGAGCTCTACTATTACGCCTGTTGTAACCGAGTTGGAATCTTGCTTCTGGCTAGCTTTCCAGCGAATGGTTGCTGGTTTACTAAGAGCAAGAATATAGTCGGTTGCCCGAATTTTCTCTGTGATGACTGCCTATCGGAGGCTAGCTGAAAATTATTCGGCTATATTTTCAGGTAGCCTTATTGTATGCCGCAAAGGCTACCTGAAAGCAGTTAATACCTTCGTTTATTATGCTTAATTTGTTTGCTAAATCCATATTGCCGGCACTTGGGAGATAATTCCGGCAAGCAAGTTTTAATCTATGCAATATTTCGCACAAGCCGGCAAAATAGGCTACAATCGCCCCGTTTTCGACCACCCTCCAAATAAAGGTTGAGCCATGCTAACCGGTAGTCTTGTCGCCATCATCACTCCGATGCGTGAAGATGGCAGTGTCCACTACGAACAATTCCAACGCCTGATTGATTGGCATGTTGCCAACGGCACCGATGCCATTGTCGCCGTTGGTACCACCGGCGAGAGCACCACGCTCAGCGTGCCGGAAAAGATTGAAGTGATCGAGGCAGCCATCCGCTTTGCCGACGGCCGCATTCCGGTGATTGCCGGTACCGGTGTGAACAGCACCAGCGAAGCCATCGAGCTGTCTCGTGCGGTAGTTGGCTCCGGCGCGTATGCCACGCTGTCTGTGGTGCCGTACTACAACAAACCGCCGCAGGAAGGCATCTACCGCCACTTCGCTGCTATTGCCGAAGCGGCGGATATTCCGATGATTGTGTACAACGTGCCCGGCCGCACTGTGGTCAACATGAACAACGATACCGTGTTGCGCCTGGCCGAAATCCCCAACATCATCGGCATCAAAGAAGCCAGTGGCGACATTGGCCGCATGGTGGATCTGATTAACCGCGTGCCCGAAGATTTTGCCATCTATTCCGGCGATGACCCCACCGGCATGGCTGCCATGCTGTGCGGCGCACACGGTGTGATTACTGTAGCCGGTAATGTGGCGCCCAAGCTGTTTGCCGATATGTGCCGTGCCGCATTGGCCGGTAATCTGGCTGAAGCTCGTGCGCTGAACGCCAAACTGGTGCCGCTGTATCAAGAAATGTTTTGCGAGCCCAGCCCGGCCGCGCCGAAATGGGCGCTGGAAAAACTGGGCTTGTGCAGCCGTGCTGTACGCCTGCCGATGGTCAGCCTGAGCGAAACTGGTCAGGCACGAGTGAGCGCTGCATTGCAAAAACTGCAACTGATTTAATTGGATTTAATTACAAGTTTCAACCTTGAAGGACATAGCTGCATGAACGTATTCAAACTGCCCGCCGCCTTGTTGATGGCCAGCCTGGTGGCTGGTTGCGCTACTAAAACCGAAACGCCCAAGCTGGACTACCAAACTGAAAACCGCAAAGTGGTGAGCTTGGAAGTGCCGCCCGATTTAGACAACCCTTCGCAAGGCAATGTATATAACCTGCCAGCCGGCGGATCGGTGCGAGCCAGCGATGTTGCCCGCAGCCAGCAGGCTGCTGCCAATAAAGCGGGTTCGCCGGTGTTGGCTGAGGTGAAAAACATCACCATGCAGCGAGAAGGTGGTGAGCGTTGGCTGAACATTGCCAACAAAAACCCGGCCGAAGTGTGGCCACTCTTGCACGCTTTCTGGCAAGAGCAGGGCTTCGTGATTGCCCGTGAAGAGCCGGGTATCGGTCTGATGGAAACCGATTGGGCGGAAAACCGCGCCAAACTGCCGCAAGACGGCCTGCGCCGCCTGTTTGAACGCGTTGGCCTGGGCGGTGTATATTCCACCGGCGAGCGCGACAAATTTACCATCCGCCTCGAGCGCAACAGCAAAGGTGGTACCGATGTATTCTTCACCCATCGTGGCATGAAGGAAACCTACGCCGACCGCAACAAAGACACCACCATGTGGCAGCCCTCGCAGCGTGATACCGCTTTGGAAGCCGCCTTGCTTGGCCGTTTCATGCAGTATTTGGGTGCGGATGAACAGCAGATTGAACAGGCGCTGAAACAGCAGCAATCTGCCGCTCCGCGCAGTGGAGATTTAGCCACATTGGAAAACGGCCATCTGATTTTGCGTGGCGACCAAGCCCGTAATTGGCGCCGCGTCGGCCTCGCGCTTGACCGTATTGGTCTGAGTGTTACTGCCCAAAACACCCAGCGCCAAGCCTATTTGGTTCAGGTAGCTCCTGCCGAAGGCGAAGCCGTGCGTACTGAGCAACCCGGTTTCTTCGGTCGTCTGTTTGGCCGCAGCAGCAAACCTGCTGAGCCGCAGGCACGGCCCGAATTTGTAGTGACCGTACAGCCGCGGGGCAACAATGCCAGCCAATTAGTGTTGTCTAACAAAGATGGCAGCCCTTACCAAGGCGCAGATGCACAAACCTGGCTGAGCCGCCTGTATAACGAGCTACGCTAATAACACAATGAGAAAGCAGCCTTTAATGCAGATTAAAGGCTGCTTCTGTGCTTATTGGTTAAGGCAGGTAGGGAAAAGAAGCCGCTAGCAAAATGATATTTCAGGTAGCCTTATCGTGTGCAATTAGGCTACCTGAAAATATAAGAGTCAGCGGAGTTAGAGTAGGACGATCAGTTTGGTTGTGCTCCGTAACCGAAAATTAACTAAACATAGCCGAAACGTTCGTGTTGCCCGCTGTTTACCCTGTTGGTGGCATACACGCCTTAGCAGGTATCTCAAAACTTTAATATTGTTTGAATGTAAGCGATAGTTTGTATTCCCTTTTTATCTATAGAACTTCCAATATTTTAGGCACTCCTCCCTAGCTTCTTATCACTCATATCACTATGAATAAAACCAGACGCTACCTGAAACTTACCGCTCTATTCACCATCTTGTTTATTCTGTTGCTGCTTGCCGGCAATGTTTTGTTTATTCTGAAGCACTCCATTGCTGCCGTGGCTTGCTTCCTGGCCGCCTTTTTGTGTGTAGCCGGGCAGATGGCGTCGCTAGCCAAGTTTTTGCGCGAAAAGCAGCTGATTGCCGCCCAACAAATGCAGCAGGCTACTTCTCAGCTGCCGGAAAGCGAAGCTCAAGCGGTCGACAAGGAGGTTTCGTGAAAGAATTGGTATTAGCCAGCGGCAATGCTGGGAAATTGCGTGAATTCAATGCTCTGTTTGCCGATCTTGGCTGGAAGGTGCGGCCACAGTCGGATTTTGCCGTGCCCGAATGCCCGGAGCCACATGTGAGTTTTGTGGAAAACGCGCTGGCCAAGGCGCGACATGCCAGCCGACATAGCGGCCTGCCCGCGCTGGCCGACGATAGCGGCATTTGCGCCCCCGCCCTAAACGGCGCGCCGGGGGTGCTCTCCGCACGCTATGCCGGAGCGGAACCGCGTTCTGATGCAGCCAACAATGCCAAACTAAGCGCCGATTTAGCGATGCAGGCCAACCGTGCCGTGTATTACGTTTGCGTGCTGGTTTTGGTGCGCCACGCTGATGATCCGCAGCCGCTGATTGCCGAAGGTGTATGGCACGGGCAATGGCAGGAACAGGCGGCCGGGAGCAACGGCTTTGGTTACGACCCGCATTTCTACCTGCCCGATTTGCAGCAAACCGCTGCCCAGCTCGCGCCGGACACCAAAAACCAACTCAGCCACCGTGCCCAAGCTTTGCGGCAACTGGCCGCAAAAATACGTGCCGGGTTTTAACGCGATGAAATGTCAGTTATCCCTTTCGCTGGCCAAAGGCTACCTGAAAACGAACGTAGTGAGTTTCGCTAAAACAAACGCTGTGAGTTTCGCTAAAACGAAGGCAGTGAGTTTCTGTGGAGCTAAAACGAGCGAAGCAAATTCTGCCAAAATCGGTATGATTGGCTGTGCCATGCTGCTGGCCGCCTGTTCTACCTTGCCTGCCAGTGCCGAATCGGCCCGGAGCAACACCATCAACGGTGAAGTGGTGCGCGTGTGGGACGGTGATACGCTGCATCTGCAAGATGGCTCTGGCTACCGACATAAAATCCGCCTTGCCGGCATCGATGCGCCGGAACTGGAGCAAGCCCAGGGTAAAGCCTGCCGCGACCGTTTGGCCGAACGAGTGCTGCATCGGCGAGTGCAGGCCGCAATCGTAGATACCGACCGCTACGGTCGCAAAGTGGCACAAATTCGCCTGAACGGCCATGACATCAACCAGCAGCTGGTGGCTGATGGTTGTGCCTGGCACTACCGCCGCTACGCTCGCGAATGGCAGAGCGAGGCCGAATATGCCGCCTATGCCGAAGCTGAAGCTCAAGCCAAAAACCATCGGCTTGGCTTGTGGCGGCAAGCTGCTCCGCAGGCGCCTTGGCGGTTTCGTTACCAACAGCCACAACAGTATCGGCATTGAAAGGCTACCTGAAAAAGAACGTAGTGAGTTTCGCTAAAACGAACGCAGTGAGTTTCGCTAAAGCGTAAGCCTCAACGAAGCTAAAACGAGGTTGCAGCAAAGTAAAAAATGAAAGGGATGGGTTTGGCCAAAACTAGATAGTTGCTTAATTAAAATCGTTCGCAATAAAACTCCTATCCCTGCCAACACAATGCTATAATTCGCAAATTTTTCCGCCACCGTGCGGGTTCACTTTATTCAGAAAGACAATATGGCAGCCTTCAACACACAAAAAGTCCTGTCCGTACACCACTGGACCGACGCCTATTTCACCTTCACCTGCACCCGCGACGACAGCCTGCGTTTTGAAAACGGCCAATTCGTCATGGTCGGTTTGATGGTGGACGGCAAACCTCTGATGCGCGCCTACAGCGTGGCTTCAGCCAACTGGGAAGAGCATCTCGAATTTTTCAGTATTAAAGTGCCGGATGGTCCGCTTACCAGCCGCCTGCAGCACCTCAAGGTCGGCGACGAAGTGCTTATCAGCAAAAAGCCCACCGGCACCCTGATTTGTGGCGATTTAAACCCCGGCAAACACCTCTATCTGCTCTCAACCGGTACCGGTATCGCGCCGTTCTTGAGCATCACCAAAGATCCAGAAGTGTATGAGCAATTTGAAAAAGTGATTCTCGTGCATGGCGTGCGCTACAAAAAAGACCTCGCCTACTACGACCGCTTCACCCAAGAGCTGCCTAACCATGAATACCTGGGCGAAATGATTCGCGAGAAACTGATTTACTACCCCATTGTTTCCAGAGAGGAGTTCGAACACCAAGGCCGTCTTACCGATTTGATGCGGAGCGGCAAACTGTTCGAGGATATCGGCCTGCCGCCGATTAATCCGCAAGACGACCGCGCCATGTTGTGCGGCAGCCCGGCCATGCTCAAAGATACCAGCGATGTGCTCAACAGCTTCGGCTTAACCGTGTCGCCCAAAATGGGGCAGCGCGGCGATTATTTGATTGAACGCGCGTTTGTGGACCAATAAGGTTTAACTGTTTGATATGCAGAAAAAGGCTACCTGAAGTTTCAGGTAGCCTTTTTGGTGTGGAATGGCTTTGCTGCTTTGCGATGAGAGTAGGATTCAGCTATCAAACAAATCGCTCCTTTAATCGCTGTTTGCTCCCAGAAAATGCAGGGACAATATTGTTTTCTGGTACATCGGTAATATAACCATTGATTCTATCTTATTCCAATATGGAATTTAAAACAGGTAGAGTAGTGCTGTAAATTCGACGTGTGTGATTAAGTTGGCGGTGATGCGTATATGCTGGACTGGGGCGTACAGAGATAGATCAGCTCTCGTTTGATTTTTCGGCATGGTTTTGGTCCAGCAGTATTTCAAAGTAAGAGAGACTTAAATCTGGCTGCACAGCTACAACCCTGAGTACCTGGACATCTACCTCCTGGTCGAAGAAATTGAAGTCGTCGGACGCGTGTTCTGGGTCTCGGCGATGCTCTAAAAGAAAACACCTCCTGAATTGGGGGTGTTTTGTTATGGGGTTATAAGAAAGGTTCCAAGCAGGAGAAACCAGAAAATACGGCTCCGGGTTTATTGAGGCAACTGGAATCTGGTACAACCAGCGCCCACGATATGTCATCAGGTGTCGCTGGCGTTCACGGAGTTTGCGGTAAGTTCTTCATGGGGAGGGTTCTGATAACTTGCAACGCACAAGTTCCGCATCAAAACCTGCAGTATGGTGGTTGCCAAAGATTTGCAACCGCCCATTAGGCAGCAGCCTCATCTGCATAAAGGAGGGAGTCGCTATTCCTTCATAAGTTTCGACACCCCAAGCCAAAAAGGTACCGTCCGGCAATAGTTGGGAGCGTGTAATAACTGCCATCCCATAGTCCACATCATGCGTAAACCCATTAGCATCTATGGCAGCATACACGTCCTCGTGGGTCTCTTGGCAACGTGAAGTCTTACCCCAGTACCCGTGGAACTGTGGGGGAACCAACCACTCCGGTGCCGGGGTTTTAAACGTGCCAGTGTAGCTCTGGTGCTGCGACACAGAACACCGATTGTCCGGTGTGATTTTCAAAGTATCCGCCGTGGGGAAATCCACATACAAACGACAAGGGTTCCGGTTGGGCTCCTCGTCGTGCTCACTAAAGAAAGGTGAAAAAAGTATCTGAGAACTCCCGACAGGTAAGTTTGCAGGGCTCACAGCCGAATACGTCTCCGTATCTCTCCCCAATGGGTCCGTAAGTTGCAATCGGTATTCCCCACCTTGCTGTTCCCACTTAGTTAGTACAGCTCTTTGGTTATCTTTCTCGTAAGTACCTAAAGAGATGGGGGCAGCAAGAGTTAGAGTGGAAGCCAGCAGAAGGAGAAGGGTTAAAAAGCGCTTCATCTTCGGGCTCCGTCACTTAATACCCAAGTCCAAGGGTAGGCGAGCATATCTCTCGCTACTTGGCAGGTTTGTGGATTTAGGTCCATCGTGGTGCCATCGTCCAGACGCATACCATACTTCCTTGAAAAAGCAGAAAGGGTCTGTTCCAGAATTGCCTCTTCCTCGTTTTTGGAGATTACCCGGTTACAACCATTAGTTCGATAAACTTCCCTTGCCACACCACTCTCATGACTGGGGTTTTGGCAATGCTTCTCCAGCCGGAAATGGAAAACCATATTTCGCAACTGTTGGGCACATTCGCTCCTAGTACCCTCCGCCTCAACAGGAGAAACCAAAAGCAACGTAATACATAATATGAAAATATATTTCATCTCAATGTACTCCTATTGCACCCCACCAATTAAGGAGTGTCTCTCTATATCTCTAACCATACTGCAAGCCTGTGGGGAAAGAAAGAAAGGTGACTCAGCACTCATCGTCTCTGAACCGTAAAATGCGAAAAGTCTCTCGGTCTCTGACTTCATAACAGCCTCCCGCTCCGAATCATTCAAAAAATCGTCACAACTCTTTGTGTGGTAAACAGACAGTACATTAAGGCTATATGCGTCGGGTAGATGGCAACGGCGTTCAAGACCTCCAACCATAGTAAACGTCCGCAGCAAACCTTCGCAAACGTGTTTGGGGCCATCAGCTAAAGAAAATGGAGAGTAGAAGGCAGACGACGCTTCATAGATAATTAACCCCGTCAGAAATGTTAAGACGGGGTTAATTATATGCGCCGGGACGTTAATTGTTAAGCAGTTCCAGCACCTTTTTGCGGAACTCAGCATCGGAAAGAGTAGGGGGGAGCGGAGTTGGGAGAGCAATTTACGTCCCCCTACGTCTTGGTTTGCTCACTCTTCAACTTTCCTTCACGAGCTCCAGCCGCATACTTTGAGCAGTCATCAGTAGAACGTAAGAGGTTGCTCATAGTTAGTACTCGCTCTTAAGCAACCATGTGATTTCAGATATACCTATTCTACTAGCTAAAGAAATTAGGTAGCTGGTCGAGCATGGAGATGGTACAAAAATATGCTCACTTGAACGTTGAACATCTGAAAAAATTCGCTGATAACGCGTCCCACTTTGGCACCAGTGTGGCACCAGTTGAAAACCAAGCGATACAAAAGAAAAAACAGCCAGCGTAACTGACTGTTTTTGCGTATCCAAATTGGTCGGAGTGAAAGGATTCGAACCTTCGACCCCTTGCACCCCATGCAAGTGCGCTACCAGACTGCGCCACACTCCGACTTCCAAAAGAAAGCAATTCTAAGCTGTTTTTTGCGGCTTGGCAAGGGCTGCTTCGATTTTTTCTAAAACAACCTGCAAATCCTGCCGAACTTCTTCAGCGGTGGCCGCGGGGCGGTTTAGGCTGTCGTGGCCGTTTAGGTTGAAACGGTCAATGTAGGTGGGGAAGCTGCCGCTTAATTTGCGGATTTTCACCACATCTTGCCGGGTGTATTGGTTGCCGCCGTGACCGATCACTACGCCGATATCTTGCTGCCATTGGAAGAATTGTTCGGGCTGGATGTCGGCCAGATAACACAATTCTTCCAGGCTGAAATAGCGTTTAACCGGAATGGGCGGCAGGGCGCGTTCAGTTTTGTTTGCCATAGTGGTGTTCCACCATGCCTTTAAGTTTTTGGCTGGCGTGGAAGGTTACCACCCGACGGGCGGTAATCGGCACTTCTTTGCCGGTTTTGGGGTTGCGGCCGGGGCGCTGCGGTTTGTCACGCAGTTGGAAGTTGCCGAAGCCGGAAATTTTGATTTCTTCGCCGCGTTCTAAAGTGGCGCGAATTTCTTCGAAGAACAGTTCAACGATTTCTTTTGCATCGTTCTTGCTGATATTGCTGACTTTTTCTACCAGAATATCGGCTAATTCTGCTTTGGTGAGTGTCATTGGGTTTACCTCTGAGTTGCTAAGCTGCGGATTATCGCTAATTACTTTTTAGAAATCAAGCGAATGCTGGGGTATATGGCAAAATCTGTAGAGCAGGGCGGCAGATTGTGTGGCAATCTGCGCATTATGCCTATCCACGGTTGGTTTCGCTGTGAGCTTCTATAGCACGCAGGCTACCTGAAAAATGGCTATGCTTTATATTTGCAGCCAGGCTTGCAGTGCAGCCGGATTTTCGATGGTGATCCAGGCGGTATTGGCTTCGGCGGGCTGTACGGTGGCGCTAGTGTGGTGCAATACG
This sequence comes from Eikenella sp. HMSC071B05, assembly GCF_001811325.1. Lineage (NCBI taxonomy): Bacteria > Pseudomonadati > Pseudomonadota > Betaproteobacteria > Neisseriales > Neisseriaceae > Eikenella > Eikenella sp. HMSC071B05. The sequence continues at coordinate 341,931 of NZ_KV804551.1, forward strand.
CCGTGCCGGAAGTAGTGTAGCTCGGTTTGGCTGCCGGTTTTTTGTTGCTGCCATTGGGTGGCAAAGTTGTTGGCGGCATAGCCGTTGATGGCGACGATGCGGTCGCCGGGGGCGAGGCCGGCTTGTTCGGCGCTGCCGCCGTTGAGTACGTGGCTGAGGGTGATGTCGCTGCCGTTTTGCTGGAAGCGGGCGCCGAAGTCGTTAGCAGGCGGAACAGCTGGCAATGGGTCGCAGCCGCCGTTGTGCGATGGCGGCAGGGGCAGCCAGTGCAGGCGGAGGCCGGCGTGGGCGAGGGCGGTTTCGAGCGGCAGTGGCCGGGTGCTGCGGATGAGTTGGTTGAACAGGCTGCGCAAGTCGAGGCCGGTGATGGCTTGGGCAAGCCTTTCCCATTCGGTTTCATGCAACGGTTGTTTTCTGGTCAGCCAGTCTTGATAGAGGGCTTGCATGATGCTGTCGAGGCTGTGCCGGCTTTGTTGACGGATGTAGAGGTCGAGGCAGAGGGCGGCGAGGGCGCCTTGCTGGTAGTAGCTGGTGATGGCGTTGGGGCTGTTTTCGTTTTGTTTGTAGTATTTGTCCCAGGCGTGGAAGCTGGATTGGGCGAGGGTTTGCCGGTGGTGGCCGGGGTTGCGGTGCACTCGGGTGATGGTTTTGGCCAATATTTCGAGATAGGCGATAGGGCTGATGCGGCCGCTGCGTACGAGGAATAGGTCGTCATAATAGGAGGTGATGCCTTCGAATGCCCATAAAAGTTCGGTGTAGGCCTCTTGGTTGAGATCGGATTGGGCGAGGGCGGCGGGTTTGATGGATTTGACGTTCCAGGCGTGGAAGTATTCGTGGGAAATCAGGCCGAGCAGCTGGGTGTAGTTGTCGGAGGCTTCGGCAAGGTTGTTTTCAGGTAGCCAGCTGCGGTCGGCGAGCAGGGCGGTGGATGATGTGTGCTCGAGGCCACCGTAGACGTGGTCGCCCAGGTGCAGCAGGAAGGTGTAGTGCGCAAAGGGGGCGGGGTTGGGGAAGAATTGGAGTTGGGCGGTGCAGATAGCTTGGGTGTCGGCCAGCAGGCGTTGGCGATCGAACTCGGGGTAGTGGCCGCTGAGGATGATGCGGTGCGGAATGCCTTCGGCGGTGAATTCGAGAATTTCAAGGGTGCCGGCTTCCAGCGGGCAGTCGATGAGGTGGCGGTAGTTGTCTGCCTGGTAGAGGTGCTTATCCAATTTGGGCAGGGCGGTGGCAGTTTGCCATTGGCCGGGGAAACGGAGTTTGACTTGGTGCGGCTCTTCGCTGAGTGAGGCTACCTGAAAAAACAGGGCGGCGCCGTCGAAGAAGGCGCGTTCGCCGTCTAAATAGCAGCCGCGCACGGAAAGGTCGAAGGCATAAACGTCGTATTCGATGAGCCAGTCGCCGGGTGTATTTTCTTCGGCCTGCCAGATGTTTTTGCTCAGGGCTTGTAAGTTGGCGGCTTGGCCGTTGCAGCTGGCTTCGATGCGGACGATGTGCCGGGCAAACTCGCGGATCATATAGCTGCCGGGCACCCAGTTGGGCAGGCTGAGGCGGACAGGTTGGCTGCCGTGGTGGCTGAAGCGCAGGCAAACGCGGAAGAGATGTTGTTCGGGTAGTGGGGTAATGGTGTAGTGAGGCATTGGTTTATTTTGTTTTGATTGAAAGGGATATGGTGTTTTCAGGTAGCCTAGTTTGCGAAAAATGAAAAGATGTGTGTATTTTTGTGGTTATAGTGTGTGTTTTGCTTTAAAATATACCGCTTAAACTGCGCGCAGTCTATCGCTGTATGGTTTGCGGTGGTTTCTTTCTATATAAATTAAGAAAATCGGATGTGCCGGCCTGCATGGGTTTGGCTGAACCGGTGTTGAAGAAGAGTACAGCCATCTTTAATGGAGGTTTTTCATGGAAACACAAACCTATAACTACAAAGTAGTACGGCAGTTTGCCGTGATGACAGTGGTTTGGGGTGTGGTTGGGATGTTGGTTGGGGTAATCGTGGCGGCACAGCTCTATTTCCCACAACTGAATCTGTCTGAGGTGGGACCATGGTTCCATTTCGGTCGTTTGCGCCCGCTGCACACCAATGCCGTTATTTTTGCATTCGGCGGCTGCGGCCTAATCGCCACATCTTATTACGTGGTGCAGCGCACTTGTAATGCCCGCTTGTATGGCGGCTGGCTCCCAGCCTTTACCTTTTGGGGCTGGCAGCTGGTAATTGTGCTGGCGGCGGTTACTCTGCCAATGGGCTATACACAAGGCAAAGAATATGCCGAATTGGCTTGGCCAATTGATATTTTGATTACTCTGGTTTGGGTGGCTTATGCCATTGTGTTTTTTGGCACTCTTGCTAAACGTAAAGTAAAACATATTTATGTGGCCAACTGGTTTTATGGCGCATTCATTCTGGCTGTGGCACTGTTGCATGTTGTTAACAGCTTGGCTGTGCCTGCCGGCTGGTTTGATTTGACCTCCTATCCCATCTATGCCGGTGCGATTGATGCTATGGTGCAATGGTGGTATGGCCACAACGCCGTGGGCTTCTTCCTCACCGCCGGCTTCTTGGGCATGATGTATTACTTCGTGCCTAAACAAGCAGGTCGCCCTGTGTACTCATACCGCTTGTCTGTGGTGCACTTTTGGGCGCTGATTTTCACCTATATGTGGGCCGGCCCTCACCATCTGCACTACACTGCGCTGCCAGATTGGACGCAGTCTTTGGGTATGGTGTTGTCGCTGATTCTGTTTGTGCCCTCTTGGGGTGGCATGATCAACGGCATCATGACCCTTTCTGGAGCGTGGGATAAACTGCGTACCGATCCAATTCTTAAATTCCTCGTGGTTTCTCTTTCCTTCTATGGTATGTCTACCTTTGAAGGCCCGATGATGTCGATTAAAACCGTAAATGCCTTGAGCCACTACACCGACTGGACGGTGGGCCATGTGCACGCCGGAGCTTTGGGCTGGGTGGGTTTTGTTACCATGGGCTCGATTTACTATTTGATCCCTCGCCTGTTCGGTCAGAAGGAAATGTACAGCGCCAAAATGGTGGAAGCGCATTTCTGGATCGGCACAGTGGGTATTGTGCTGTATATCGCCTCCATGTGGATTGCCGGTGTGATGCAGGGTTTGATGTGGGGCGCGCTGAACGAAGACGGTACGCTTACCAATCCTGATTTCGTTGCCTCGGTTCGTGAAAGCATGCGCTTTTATCTGATCCGCTTATCCGGTGGTCTGTTGTATCTGGTGGGTATGGTATTGATGGCATACAACGTTTACCGCACTGCAGTAGCAGGCAAGCCGGTGGATGCTGCTATTCCTGCTCTCACACAGAACCAACAGCACTAAAGCTATAAAATCAATAGAAATCAAGAACAGGCTACCAAAATGCAACTGCAAAAACTTGCCGAAGAAAAAGTAGGCTACCTGATTGTGTTTACCTTTCTGCTGATCAGCGTTGGGTTGTTTGTTGAGGTTGTACCGTTGTTTTTCAGCCCAACCGTCACTCAGCCAATCCCCGGCGTGAAGCCTTATACTGCGCTTCAGGTGGCTGGCCGAGATATTTATATCCGTGAAGGCTGCTACAACTGCCACTCCCAAATGATCCGACCCTTCCGTGCTGAAACCGAGCGCTATGGCCATTATTCTGTGGCTGGTGAATCGGTGTACGATCACCCGTTCCAGTGGGGTTCCAAGCGCACCGGTCCTGATTTGGCTCGCGTGGGTGGCCGCTATTCCGATGAATGGCACCGCCGTCACCTGATTAATCCGCGCCAAGTAGTGGCAGATTCCAATATGCCCGCTTTCCCATGGTTGGCACGAAACCGTGTGGATGGAGAAACTGTGGCCAGCCATATGCGTGCCCTGCGCAGGGTAGGTGTGCCTTATAGCGATGAGGAAATCGCCGCTGCTCCGGCGCAGGTGGAAGGCAAATCCGAGATGGAAGCGGTCATCGCTTATCTGCAAGGCTTGGGTTTGGCACTGAAAAATACCCATGAAGTAAGAAAATAAGGCAGTTTCATGAGCGAAGTGAATCTGGTTCGGGTTATGTACACCGTCATCTGCTTCTTGTTTTTTATGGTGGTGCTTGGTATTGCCTATTATGGCAAATTCAAAGCGCACTATGATGAAGAGGGACGGCGCATCATTGATGATGATGATTCGGTATAACAATAACCAGATTCCTTAGACCGTGAACACGGAGCACAATAATGAATACATCCCACTTTACTAGCAATTTCTGGAACTACTACATCGCCGGCATCGTCGTGATCAGCTTTATTGGGCTGATATGGCTGATTTTGTCGCAAAATAAGGTTAAGCTACCGGCCAAAGGCGAAGATGTAAAAACCACTGGCCACAGTTGGGACGGCATCGAGGAATATAATAATCCGCTGCCTCGCTGGTGGTTTTATCTCTATATTCTGATTTGGCTGTTCTCCATCGGCTACCTGTATGTTTATCCTGGTTTGGGTGACTACAAAGGCTCATTTGGCTGGACCAGCAGCAACCAGTATGAGAAAGAGATGGAGACTGCCAATGCTCAGTTTGCACCTGTATATGGCAAATTTGCCGATATGCCGGTGGAGCAAGTAGCAGCAGACCCGCAGGCGCAACGCTTCGGTAAAAACCTGTTCGATACCTACTGTATCCAATGCCACGGCTCAGATGCCAAAGGTCAAACCGGTTTCCCCAACCTCACCGACAACGACTGGTTGTGGGGCGGCTCACCTGAGCAAATCCGGCAAACCATCGCCAAAGGCCGTGTTGGCATTATGGCGCCTTGGGGTCCTGCCTTGGGTGAAGAAGGCGTGAAAAATGCTGCTCATTATGTACTGTCTCTTTCCGGCGCATCACATGATGAAGAGCGTGCCAAACGTGGCGATGCCATCTTCCACGGTCCTCCCGCCAACTGCTTCGTTTGCCACGGCGATAAAGGCCAAGGTGTGCAGGGAGCCGGCCCGAACCTGACTGATAAAGTTTGGTTGTGGGGTGGCAGCGAAAGAGCCATTGTGGAAACCATTACTAACGGTCGCCACAGCCAAATGCCGGCATGGGAAGGCTTCTTGGATGATAACAAAATCCATATCTTGACTGCCTATGTGTGGGGTAAAGCCAATCCGAACGGTGCTGCCAAACCCACAGCGGCAACAGCATCCGCTCCCGCACCAGCTGCTGCTTCCTCAGCCAGTGCAGCTTCTGCCGCCTCGCAGCCTGCGGCTAAGTAAGAGAGCGTCCATTCGAAGGCTACCTGAAAAAGCCAAGGCATTTTTCAGGTAGCCTTTCCTATACACCGCGTTTACAATATAGCCAAATTCTCTTTACAGGACATAAGTCATGCTAGATATCCAACTTCTCCGTACCGATGCCGCCGCTGTAGCCGCCAAACTGGCACAACGCGGGTTTGTTTTTGATTCTGCCGCCTTCGACGCATTGGAAGCTCAGCGTAAGGCTCTGCAAATGCGTACCGAAGAGCTGCAATCCCGACGCAACAGTGTGTCCAAACAAATCGGTGCACTCAAAGGGCAGGGCAAACATGCCGAAGCCGAAGCAGCTATGGCCGAAGTAGCACAAATCAAAACCGATTTGGAACAGGCTGATACCGACTACCAAGCCGTACAGGCACAAATCGATGCCTTGCTGCTCAGTATCCCGAATTTGCCGCACGAGAGCGTGCCGGCCGGCAAAGATGAAACTGAAAACGTGGAAGTGCGCCGCGTAGGTACTCCGCGTCAATTTGATTTTGAAATCAAAGACCATGTGGATTTGGGCGAAAAGCTCGGCCTCGATTTTGAAACCGCTGCTGCGCTTTCCGGTGCCCGCTTCAGCCTGATGAAAGGCCAGGTTGCCCGCCTACACCGTGCCTTGGCGCAATTTATGCTCGACACCCACACCCAACAGCACGGCTACACCGAGTGCTACACCCCTTATATCGTCAGCGATAGCACCCTTATCGGTACTGGCCAGCTGCCCAAATTTGGTGAAGATTTGTTCCATGTTATCCGCGGTGGTGACGAGAGCAAAACCAAGCAGTACCTCATTCCCACAGCCGAAGTAACTCTGACCAACACCGTTCGTGAGCGTATCCTGCCTGCCGATGCCTTGCCTATCAAACTCACCGCCCATTCGCCCTGCTTCCGTAGCGAAGCCGGCTCGCACGGCAAAGACACGCGCGGCCTTATCCGCCAGCACCAATTTGACAAGGTAGAAATGGTGCAAATTGCTCACCCCGACCACTCCTACGCCGCACTGGAAGAAATGGTCGGCCACGCCGAGCGAATCTTGCAACTGCTCGAACTGCCTTACCGCGTTATTACTCTGTGTACTGGCGATATGGGCTTCGGTGCCGCCAAAACCTACGATTTGGAAGTGTGGGTGCCCGCGCAAAACACCTACCGCGAAATCTCCAGCTGCTCCAACTGCGAAGATTTCCAAGCCCGCCGCATGAAAGCCCGCTTCAAAGATGAAGATGGTAAAAATCGCCTGGTGCATACCTTGAACGGTTCCGGCTTGGCAGTAGGCCGTACCTTAGTGGCGGTGCTGGAAAACCACCAAAACGCCGATGGCAGCATCAGCATCCCTGCTGCCTTGCGCCCCTATTTGGGCGGCGTGGACAAACTCGTCCCCTAAGCCCAAAGGCTACCTGAAAACCTATTTTGGTTTTTCAGGTAGCCTTCATGTCATACCAATTAGCTGATTAGATGATAGATTTACACTGCCATTCCAATGTTTCAGATGGTGCTCTGCCACCACGCGAAGTGGTGAAACTGGCACACGCCAATGGTTGCACCTTGCTCGCGCTTACCGACCACGACCATACCGGCGGCCTAGCCGAAGCACGTCAGGAAGCGCAAGCCTTGGGCATTCGGCTGATAAACGGCGTGGAAATCTCCGTGAGTTGGCGCAAACGTACCATTCATATTGTCGGTCTCAATTTCGATGAAACCGATACCGTGCTACAAAACCTGTTGGCTAGGCTGCGCCGCGGTCGGTTGGAGCGTTTTCTGCGTATGGCGGAAAAGCTTGAGAAGAAAGGCCTCTCCGGTGCCTGTGAGGGTGCACTCGCGCTGGTGCCAAACCGTGAAATGGCCAGCCGCACCCATCTGGCGCAATGGCTGATGGAACAAGGCCATGTACGCAACAAACAGCAGGCTTTTAAAAAATATTTGGGTGATGGCAAGCCCGGTTATGTGAGGCATGAATGGGCTACGCTCGAAGAAGCTGTGGCTGCCATTTTGGGCGCAGGTGGCATTGCAGTTGTCGCTCACCCCATTCGCTATGGTCTCTCCGCCACCGCGCAACGTAATTTATTCACTGAATTTAAAGCGCTGGGTGGGCAGGCTATTGAGGTACACAGCAGCACGACCGACTTGAACGACCGCCTCAACTATGCCCGCCTCGCTGAGCAACATGGCTTTCTGGCCAGCGCTGGTAGCGATTTCCATCGCGTAGGCGACTTCGGCAGCGGCCGTCTCGGCGCCTGCCCGCCACTGCCCGAGCGCTGTCGGCCGGTTTGGCAAGAATTTTGCTTGTAGGACTTCATTCACGCACTAATACTTTGTGCACGGGAAAACGATATAAGGAAATGAACCATGATTAAACAGTTTGAAATCAACAACTATGTGAGAAAGCAGCTGCAAGACTACCTCACGGAGAAAAAACTCACGCTGGAGCAGGCCATGGCCGAAGAAACCAGCAACAACGAAATTGCTGCTATCGTACATGCCGGACTGCCTGGCATGGTACGCAGGATTTATTCCTTGGGCAAAATGCAAACCTTTTTTTGGGAAAAGCGCGAGCTGATCCAAGGCTTTATTGCCGACCGTCTGCAAGGCGGCGACGATAGCAAAAAGGCAAAAAAAGCCAAATAAGGTAAACTGCCGAAAAGCGTCAGGCAGTATTTCTGAGTGTGCAGAAATAACTGCCTAGATATTTGAGAACTTTTAGAGGAGTGGTGAGTATGTTTTTGGTTTTACTGGCCCTGATTTTGGCCGGCGTGGTGGCTTTCTTCTTTTTCCGCAACCGTCGTATCGAGCAAGAAATCGAGCGTCAGCGCCGCGAAGAGGAAATCGAGCGTATTCTAGAGCGCAAAAAGCAGGAAATTGAGCAGAACAGAACACTGGGCTGATTGTTTGCTGGAGTGCGACTCTGCCATTGGCTAAACTTCAGAAAAGGCTACCTGAAAATTTTCAGGTAGCCTTTCGTTATATTACACGCCGGCCGACTAGCAACACTATTTCTCTATTTTGTCTTCGTTATCCTGTCCTTGCACTGTTTCAGCTTTACCTTGTCGACGTTTGGCGCGCGGGTGGGCATCGTCGTATACGCTGGCGAGATGGTCGAAATCCAGCTTGGTGTAGTGCTGGGTAGTGGCAAGTTGGCTGTGGCCGAGCAGCTCTTGCACAGCGCGGATGTCGCGGGCGTTTTGCAGCAGATGGCTGGCGTAGCTGTGGCGCAGCATATGGGGGCTGAGGTGTCGGCTGCCATGGTGGGCGGCGAATTGCTGTAGGCGTTTCTGGATTTGGCGAGCGCCGAGGCGGCGGCCGGTGCGGCCGGTGAACAGGGCGGTTTCGTCGGGCGCGGCGGTACGGGTTTTTAGGTAGCCTGCGAGGGCACGGATGCTTTGGGCAGTAAGGGGTAGGTGGCGTTGTTTGCGGCCTTTACCGGTGACGGCTATCCAACCGCTTTGCAGGTTGAGGTCGTCCAAATTGAGGGCACAGGCTTCGGCCAAGCGCAGGCCACTGCCGTAGAGTAGCTCGAAGATGGCGAGGTCGCGGCTGTCGAGTGGGTTTTCCGGGGCTTGGTCGAGGAGTTGGTTGAGTGGCTCGGCGGGTACGGCTTTAGGCAGGCGCTCAGGAGCTTTCGGGGCTTTTAGGCCATGGGTCGGGTCGGCTTTCAGGTAGCCTGTTTGCACCAGCCAGCGGCAAAACTGCCTCCAAGCGCTGAGCCGGCGGGCGATGCTGCGGGGGTGTTGGTTTTGTTGGCCCAACTGGCGCAGGGCGGCGGTGAATAAGGGGCGGGCAAGTTTGCTTTGCGGCTGAAAATCGGCCAGCCAGGTAAGGTCACGGCGGTAGGCGGCCAGGGTGTGGGGGGAGTGGTTTTGTTGTTGCAGGCTGTGCAGCCAGGCTTCGATTTGTGCTGTCCAACCGATGCTCATTGCGCTGCTCCGTAGCTGGCAAAATGGGTGCGGAAGGTGTCGGGGGTGCGTTCGATACGCTGGGAGGCGTAGTTGAAAAACACCATGCCGCATTGCACACGGGCGATTTCGGCCTGGTCGTAGAGGCGGGTGAGTTTGGCGAAAAACGGGAAGCCGACCTTGCTAATTTCGCCTAAGGCTACCTGAACCAACAGCTCCTCGCCATGAAAGGCTTGGGTGCGATATTGCACGGCAGCATCAGCCATAATCAGGCCAGCGCCAAAGGCGTCGATTTCGGTGCAGCCGTGTGCAGCAAGAAAGCGCAGACGGGCTTCGTGGGCGATACGCAAAACGGCATCGTTGGCGAGGTGGTTGCCATAATTGAGATGACCGACTTCTACCGTGATGCGGGTTGAAAAACAGAAGTGCTCGGGCAGGTTGATTTGGATGCGTTGGGCGGCGGGCATATTGGGAGCCTGCTGATTAAAAACGGGGCTATCTTAGCATTTGTTGCCTGATGATTGAACGTATTGCAACAACATTTCATAAAATTGTTTTGCAAAGGTCTTGACAAAATCTGCTCTAAACCCATATGCCTGGCAAGAAAATAATATGTAAAGGAAAAAATTATGCGATATGACAAATTAACCGCCAAATTCCAACAAGCCCTTGCAGAAGCTCAGAGTTTGGCGTTGGCTGCGGACAGCAGCTATCTGGAAGCAGGCTTCGTGTTGAAAGCCCTGCTTGACGACCAAAACAGCGGAGCCGCCGCGCTCTTGGCTCATGCGGGCGTGAATGTGCCGCAGGTGAAACAGCGTTTGCAGCAGTATTTAAACAGCCTGCCGAAAGTGTCCGGCCAGGGCGGCGATATTCTGCCCAGCCGCGAATTGCAGGCGGTGTTGAACCTGATGGACAAAGCGGCAACCAAACGCGGCGATGCCTATATTGCCAGCGAACTTTTCCTGCTCGCTTTGGTGCAGCAGAACGATGCGACCGGCAACATCCTGAAAGAAGCCGGTGCGACCGAACAAAACATCAACGCCGCGATTGACGCGGTACGAGGAGGACAAAACGTGAACGATGCCAATGCCGAAGACCAACGCGACGCTCTGAAAAAATACACGCTCGACCTGACCCAGCGTGCCCGCGACGGCAAACTTGACCCCGTTATCGGCCGCGACGACGAAATCCGCCGCGCCATTCAGGTATTGCAACGCCGCACCAAAAACAACCCCGTGCTGATTGGCGAGCCTGGCGTGGGTAAAACCGCCATCGTCGAAGGCTTGGCGCAGCGTATTGTCAATGGCGAAGTGCCTGAATCCCTGCGCAACAAACGCCTGCTGGTTTTAGATTTGGCGGCGTTGATTGCCGGTGCGAAATACCGCGGCGAGTTTGAAGAACGCTTGAAAGGCGTGTTGAACGATTTGGCGAAAGACGACGGCAAAACCCTGATTTTCATCGATGAAATCCATACTTTGGTCGGCGCGGGCAAAACTGACGGCGCGATGGACGCGGGTAATATGTTGAAACCGGCTTTAGCGCGCGGTGAACTGCACTGCATCGGCGCGACCACCTTGGACGAATACCGCCAATACATCGAAAAAGACGCGGCACTCGAACGCCGTTTCCAAAAAGTATTGGTTGGCGAACCCAGTGTGGAAGACACCATCGCCATCTTGCGCGGTTTGCAGGAACGTTACGAAATCCACCACGGCATTGACATTACCGACCCCGCCATCGTTGCCGCCGCGGAATTGAGCGACCGCTACATCACCGATCGCTTCCTGCCCGACAAAGCGATTGATTTGATTGACGAAGCCGCCAGCCGCATCAAAATGGAGTTGGACAGCAAACCCGAGCAGATGGACAAACTCGACCGCCGCATCATCCAGCTCAAAATGGAAAAAATGCACGTTGCCAAAGAAAGCGACGACGCCAGCAAAAAACGTTTGGAGCTGATAGACGAAGAGATCGACGGCCTGCAAAAAGAATACGCCGATTTGGACGAAATCTGGAAAGCCGAAAAAGCCGCGTCTTCCAGCACCGCCGACATCAAGAAACAGATGGATGACATCAAAGTCAAAATCGAGCAGGCCAAACGCCAAGGCGACTTCGCCCGCGCGTCTGAACTCGAATATGGTGAGTTGCCGAAATTGGGCGCACAGTTGCAGGCGGCGGAAAGCAACGCCGACGGCAAAAAACAAAACAAACTCTTCCGCACCGAAGTAGGTGCGGACGAAGTGGCCGAAATCGTATCGCGCATGACCGGCATCCCCGTGTCCAAAATGATGGAAGGTGAACGCGACAAACTATTGAAAATGGAAGAAGTATTGCACCGCCGCGTGGTCGGTCAAGACGAAGCCGTGCGCGCTGTGTCCGACTCCATCCGCCGCAGCCGCTCCGGCCTTGCCGATCCGAACAAACCCTACGGCAGCTTCCTGTTCCTAGGCCCGACAGGTGTGGGTAAAACCGAGTTGTGCAAAGCCTTGGCAGGTTTTCTGTTCGACAGCGAAGACCACCTCATCCGCATCGATATGTCCGAATACATGGAAAAACACGCCGTTGCCCGCCTCATCGGCGCGCCTCCGGGCTATGTTGGCTACGAAGAGGGCGGCTACCTTACTGAACAAGTTCGCCGCAAACCGTATAGCGTGATTCTTTTAGACGAAGTGGAAAAAGCCCATCCCGACGTGTTCAACATCCTGCTACAAGTATTGGATGACGGTCGCCTGACCGACGGACAGGGCCGCACTGTGAACTTCAAAAACACCGTTATTGTCATGACTTCCAACATCGGCAGCCAGCACATTCAACAAATGGGTACGCAGGATTACGAAGCAGTGAAAGAAGCGGTGATGGACGAAGTGAAAGCCTACTTCCGCCCCGAAATGATCAACCGTATTGATGAAGTGGTCGTGTTCCACGGCTTGGATCAGGAGAATATCCGCAGCATCGCGAAAATCCAGCTCAAAGGCTTGGAAAAACGTTTGGAAGCGCAGCACCTGCACTTGAAAGTGGACGATGCCGCCTTGGATTTGATTGCCGAAGCCGGTTTCGACCCTGTGTACGGCGCCCGCCCGCTCAAACGCGCCATCCAGTCGGAAATCGAAAACCCGCTGGCCAAGGCCCTGCTCGAAGGCAAATACGCGCCCGACAGCACGATTCATGTGAAAGAAGAAGGCGGCAGATTAGTGTTTGCCTGATTTGGAGGCTTGAATATTTGAGACAGCAGGCTACCTGAAAATGGTTGAACCGTGTTTTCAGGTAGCCTGCTTTACAGCTCACAGAAAATACACGATACGGAAACCGCAATAAACTCAAACCTCACGCAAAAAGGAAGCACTATGAATTTCAATAATCTGCTCAACCAAGTATTGGGTGCCGTGCAGCAAAGCGGCAACAAAGTGATGTCTGATAACAATCCGCTCAACTCGTTCGGTGGCGGGGCGTTAATCGGCGGGCTGGCTGCGATGCTGCTGAAAAAAGGCGGCACCAAATCATTGCTGAAGGCCGGCTCGGCCGCAGCTTTGGGGATGATGGCCTATCAGGCTTACCAAAACTGGCAGGGAGGCCGGCAAAACAGCACGAGCACGGTGGCTGCTTTGCCCGAAGCGGCTTTTGCAGCGCAGGGGCAGTTGGCTGAAGAGCGCAGCCGCGTGATTTTGCGCACCATGATTGCAGCCGCTGCTTCAGACGGCTTGATTGATGAAACGGAAAAACAGCTGATTGCCCAAGAGGGCGGTGCCGATGCCGAAGTGCGGCAGTGGCTGGTCAACGAATATGCCCGCCCGGCTTCTATTAACGAGCTGGCCGAGGCGGTGGGCGGCGATCAGGCGATGGCTGCCGAAGCTTATTTGGCTGCACGAGCGGTTTGCGGCGATTTGGTGCGCGGTGAAATTGCCTTTTTGTCCCGGCTGTCGCAGGCATTGGGGCTGGATGACGGTTTGGTGGAGCAGTTGGAGCGGCAGCTAGAGTTGGCGTAATAAAGCATCGGCCGTGGGCATAACACAAAAGGCTACCTGAAAGATTCAGGTAGCCTTTAATCCGTTCTAGCCGAAGCATTACTCCGCAGGCAGGGTTTCTTTGGCGGGTTCGGCGGCCTCATCTGCCGGGGCGGGAGCAGCCGGCTCGGCGGCAGATGCGGGTTCTTGTTCCGGGCTGGCGGCCGGGGCGGATTCGGTGGCGTTGGTGGGGTTGAACACGGTGGCATCGGCAGCGGAGTCAGCTTCGCCTAAGTCGTTTTGCGGCGGCACGGGCGCGTCGTGTGGTACGAGCTGGATGCGTTGCTCAGCATTGCCGGCGGTTTCATGGGTTTGCTCGGCCAGGTAGGAGAGGGTAACGCTTTGGCCGCTGCGCTGTTCGAGCTGGTTGCGGTAGGCTTCGGGTGTCATCAATTCTTCAGCGCCACGGCTCAACTGGGCAAATACGTTTTGGTAGCTGCGGGTGAGCTCGTCCACCGCTTCGGCAGTGTCGATGAAGTGGTGGTTTACGGCTTCGCGGTAGTCTTGCAGGGCTTTTTTGGCTTCTTCCAATTCGGCTTGCTGTTTGCTGTTGCCACGTTTGAACAGCAGGGTGATGAGCATGCCGATAAGGAAGCCGCCGAGGCCGGTGAGGATAAATTGGGTAATGAGGGGCAGGTTGTTCATGGGATTTTCCTTTGTGGTAGACGGGCGGTATTGCTATTGTATAGCAATTTAGGCGGTTTGTTGCCTTGTGTAAAAGCTATAGTGAATTAAATTTAAGCCGGTACCGCGTTGGCTTGCCTTGCCGTACCTGCGTACTGTCTGCGGCTCGCCGCCTTGTCCCGGTTTAAATGAAATCCACTACGCCTGAAAAGTTTGCAGCGTTAATGCAGCACTCGCTGCGGATTATCTGCACTGTAGCAGGCCTCCTCTTCTTCATGCAGGCCTTGGTAGATATCGAATTCGATGCTGGCGCCCACGGCGTGACAGAAGCTGATTACTCGGGGCGAAAAGCCGATGGCCGGGGTGGAGTCGCGCTCGTCGGTGCTCACGGTGAGCACAACCATCAAATAGGCTTCGAGCCGGTGGGCTTTAGCTAACTCGGCAATTTTGTCTTGTACCGGCAGTAAGGCGGCGATGAGTTCGTCGGCGATTTCGTTTAGGCGGAACACGTCATCGCCGCGCAGCACGGGTGTGCCGTATTGCCAGCTTGAATGGCCTAATATCCTGCCGCCCATGCCTATGCTGCTGCCCTCATACACCGCGCGGGTGGGGGCAAGATTGAGGGCGGCGCTGACGGCATCGGGGTCGAAACCGTGGCCGGTGAGGGCGAAGTAGAGATAGCATTCGTTGAGGTTGGGCGTATCCATTGGCTTATTTTCATTGGATTAAATAGACGGTAAGGCGGATCAGGAGCAGGCTCATCAGCGCGGCGATGATGTCGTCCAGCATCACGCCGAAGCCGCCGCTTACTTGGCGGTCGAACCAGCGGATGGGCGGCGGTTTTACCGCATCGAAGAAGCGGAAGGCGGCAAAGGCAGCCAACCACCAAGCCCAAGTATTCGGTGTGAAGGCGAGCACCAGCAGCATGGCCACGATTTCGTCCCACACGATGCCGCCGTAGTCGTGGACACCGAGGGCGGCTTCGGTTTGGTTGCAAATCCAGATGCCGACGGCAAACAAGGGTAGACACAACAGGGCGAGCAGCCAGCCGTCGATACCCAGCGTCATCAGTGCGGCGGCGAGGGGCAGGGCGGGCAGGGTGCCGAAAGTGCCGGGGGCAACTGGGGCGAGGCCGCTGCCGAAGCCGAATCCGAGGAAACAGGCGGGGCGTCGCAGCAGCCAGGCGAAAGTTGGTTGGAAGGCGGGTTTCTGTTTAGCCAAAGTGGTCGAATCCTAACTGGGAAAGGTGCAGTTCGCTGCCGTTGTCGAGCAGCAGTTTCAGGCAGCCTGTGTCGTTGATGCGGCCGATACGGGCTACGGGCGTGCGGCTGCTGTCGGCTGCGGCGAGCACGGCTTGGCGCGCCTGGGGCGGGGCGGTGAACAATAATTCGTAGTCGTCGCCGCCGGCAAGGGTGAGCTCATATACAGTTTGCGCAGGCAGGCATTGGCGCAGCTCGGGCACGGTAGGCACCAGGTCGGCGTATAGCTCCGCGCCAACGTTGGAGGCGCGCAAAATGTGGCCGAGGTCTTGAGCCAGGCCGTCGGAAATATCTTGCGCCGCCGTGGCAACCGGCAGCAAGGCTTGGCCGAGCGCTACGCGCGGAGTGGGGCGCAGGCGGGCGGCTTCGCATTGGGCAAACAGGTTTTCAGGTAGCCTGATGTTCTGCCAGATATGGTGCAGGGCGGCGGCAGCCAGGCCGATTTGGCCGGATACCCAGATATCGTCGCCGTTTTGCGCGCCGCTGCGGCGCAGGCCAAGGCCCGCGGGCAGCTCGCCGGTGATACTCACGTTGAAAACGAGGTCGCCTTTGGTGGTGTCGCCGCCGATGAGGGTGATGCCGTATTGGCGCAGCATGGCGAACAGGCTACCTGAAAATGCTTCCAGCCAGCTTGGGTTGAGTTCGGGTAGGGCGGCGCTGAGCATCACCCAGCGCGGCCGTGCGCCCATGGCGGCCATATCGGAAATGTTCACGGCCAAGATCTTGTGCGCGAGGTCGGCAGGGGCAACGTCGGGGAAGAAATGGCGGCCGGCCAGCAGCATATCGCTGCTGAAACATAAATCATGGCCGGGGCGCGGGCGGATGATGGCGGCATCATCGCCGATGCCGAGCAGGAGCTCGGGGTCGGCAGGCTGTTCGGCAGCGAGGTAGCGGCGGATGAAGTCGAATTCGCCGAGGGCTTTGGGGGTGGTGTTGGGCATGGCGGGTGGTGTTTGGTTAATGGGAAGGCTACCTGAAACCATAGCTTGCATTATGTTTTCGCTTCGTTGAAGCGGCTGCTTTCAGGTAGCCTTTGGTTGGCATTTTTGCTTCGTTGTAACTGATATTTTCAGGTAGCCTCTAATCGCGCACGTAGATGGTTTCCACGTCGTAATCGTCTTCATCCCAATCGTCTTCGTCATCGGGCTCGGCGGGGGGCAGGGTGTGGCTGAGGGCGGAATTCATACCGCATTCCCAGCGTAATACGGAGAGCAGGTGGTGGATGTCTTCGGGCAGCGGGGCTTCGAATTGTACGGTTTCGCCGCTTTCGGGGTGAACGAAGCTGAGGCGGTAGGCGTGCAGGGCTTGGCGGGCAAGTTGGTGTACGGCTTCTTTCACGGCATCGGAGCAAGGATGGCGCGGGTTGCCATACACGGGATCGGCAGCAAGCGGGTGTTTGGCTTCGCGCATGTGCACGCGGATTTGGTGGGTGCGGCCGGTTTCGAGGGCGCATTCGATGTAGCTGTGGCTTTGGTAGCGTTCGAGCACTTTGATGTGGGTCACGGCTTTTTTGCCGCCGAAGCCGACCACGGCCATTTTGAGGCGGTTGTGCGGGTCGCGGCCGATGAGGGTGTCGATTTTGCCGTCGAACGGCACGGTGCCATCGGCCACGGCGCGGTAGATGCGCTTCACGCTGCGCTCTTGCAGCTGCTGCACCAGGCTGTTTTGCGCGGCCGGGGTTTTGGCCACTACCATCAGGCCGCTGGTGTCTTTGTCGAGGCGGTGCACGATGCCGGCGCGGGGGATTTCGGCCAATGCCGGGCAGTGGGCAAGCAGGCCGTTGAGCAGGGTGCCGCTCCAGTTGCCGGCGGCGGGGTGGACAACGAGGCCGGCAGGTTTGTTCAACACAATCACGCTGTCGTCTTCAAATACAATATCCAGCGGTATGGGCTCGGGCGTAAAGGCGGCGGTTTCGTGGCTGTGTTGGATATGCACTTCCAAGGTTTCGCCGCCGATGAGCCGCTCTTTGGGGCGGGCAACCTGGCCGTTGAGCAATACGTTGCCGTCTTTAATCCAGCTACTCAGGCGGCTGCGGGAATAATCGGGCAGCAGTTTGGCCAGCGCGGCATCGAGTCTTTGGCCGGCCAAATCGGTGGGCACGGTTAAATTTATACAATTTTCCGCGTCTGCCCCTGCCGAAAAGTCGAAATCATCGTTATAATCGGTGTCATTGTTGGTATAGGAAGAAATGTTCTGCATGAAAAAGATTCTTTTAGTTACCGGCCTGGCAGTAATGCTGTCGGCCTGCTCCAGCACTTCAACCACCGCTGTGAGCCAAGATGCCCAGATTACGCAGGATTGGTCGGTAGACAAGCTGTATGCCGAAGCGCACGATGAAATGGAGAGCCGCAATTATAGCCGTTCGGTGCGTTTATATGAAATTTTGCGGGCGCGTTTCCCCAACACCCGCCAAGCGGTGCAGTCGCGGCTGGATACGGCTTATGTGTATTATAAAGACGAACAGCAGCCGCAGGCCTTGGCGCATGTGGAGCAGTTTTTGAAGCTGTATCCCAACCATCCGAACACCGATTACGCGCTGTATCTGAAGGGCTTGATTGTGCTCAATCAAGACAAATCCATCTTCAACAAGCTGGCCTCGCAGGATTGGTCCGACCGCGACCCGAAAGCAAACCGCGAAGCCTATCAGGTGTTTAACGAGCTCATCACCCGCTTCCCAAATAGCAAATACGCCAACGACGCGCGTGAGAAAATGACGCGCTTGGTGGATGCCTTGGGCGGCAACGAAATGGCCATCGCCCGCTACTATATGCAGCGCGGCGCTTACTTGGCTGCCGCCAACCGTGCGCAGGGGATTGTGAGCCGCTATCAGAATACGCGCTATGTGGAAGAGGCGCTGGCGATTATGATGACCGCCTACGCCCGTTTGGAAAAACCGGAACTGAGCAACGACACCCGCCGCGTGTTGGCGCAAAACTTTCCGCAGAGCCCCTATTTGCAGAAAGAATGGCAGCCGGACGATATTCCGTGGTGGCGCTATTGGAAGTAGTATAGATTTTGGAGGCTACCTGAAAGCGGTTTTTCAGGTAGCCTTTATCAGCTAGAACGTCTTACTTCAAAATAAGGATATAAACATGAAAAAATTATCCCCTCTCTTTGCCGCCTGCCTGCTGGGCGTCTGCGCCGTAGCCAGCGCCACCACCTACGAATGTACCGACCGCCAAGGCCGCCGCACCTACACCGCCAGCCCCGGCCCCAACTGCCGCGCCGTCAACCTCGGCCGTATGACCACCTATCCCGCTCCCGTGAGCACCGCGCCCAGCTATCCGAGCTACAGCAGCCCCGCCACGCCCGAGCCTGCGGCCCCCGCTGCCCAGCCTGCCGTTAGCGAAAGCCAGCGCCAAGCTGCCAACGAACGCCTGCGCCAAGCCCAGCAGAATCTGGAAGAAGGCCGCAAAGTGCGCTACGGCAACGAGCGCAACTACGCCCGCTATCTGGAACGCATCGGCAAGCTGGAAGAGGAAGTGAACAAAGCCCAGCAGGAAGTGAATAACCTGAATAAATAAATCCGGTTGTGCTTGAATTTCTTGCAGTGATGTTTTCAGGTAGCCTTGGGTGTGATACAGGCTACCTGAAAACGAATCAACCGAATTTTGCCCGCTTAACATCCCAACTGATTTAACCTCGTTGAAGCTTCAGTTTTCAGGTAGCCCTTATGCCCGCCATCCCCACGCACTACCGCAACCTGCGCGTGTCCGAAACCGCTTCGGATAAGGAGATACGCGAGGCCTACCGCCGCCTGTCGAAACGCTATCATCCCGATTTCAATCCCGACAACCCCGAAGCCCTGCGCATCATGCAGATGGTAAACAAGGCCTACGCCGTGTTGTCCGACCCCGAACAGCGCAAACGGCACGATGCCTGGATTGCCGCCCAACGCCAGGCTAAAGCCACCAATCCCTTGCTGCAACAAGCCGCCGCGCGGCAGCAGGCCAAGCTGACGCCTTGGCTGCAGAAGCTGAAAGCGCAGTGGCAACGGCTGCGTGCGAATAAAGCATTTTGGCTGGTGTTCGGCACCGGCCTGTTGTTCGGGCTGCTGGTGTTGCAGCTTTGGTGGTGGCTGGATAAAACCCCGTCGGTGCCTCAAGATACGTCTTCCGCCGTGAGCCAGCTGGCCGCCCAAGGCAGCGCCTACCAACGCCCGACCAAAGCCCCCAACGGCAATATCTGGCCGTATTTTTCCGACTACATCGCCGGCTACCCCGTGGCCGCGCAAAACGGCATGTCTATCGCCAGCATCGCCAACCACGGCGCCGATCGCATGGTAGAACTACAAATGCAGCAAGACGGCATTTGGCAAAATATCCGCACTTTCTACATGCCAGAGAAGGGTTTCTTTACCCTCTACGAACTTGGCGCCGGCCAATACCGACTGCTCTATCTCGACTTAGACAGCGGCCGCCACACCCAAACCGATGTTTGGCAAATAGAAAAACAAAATGATGCGCCGGTATACCCCGATGCCAGCATCACCCTCCCGCCCACACAGCAAGGATAATCATGAGCGCCTCTCCCGCCGCTAAATACACAGAAGAAACCGTACTTTGGGTAAAACGCCACACACCCAAGCTGATGAGTTTTGCCATCAGCCGCCCCGAAGAATACCGCTTTGCCGCCGGCCAGTTTTCCCGCCTCGGCTTTCCCGAAGGTAGCGGCTTTATCTGGCGCGCCTATTCCGTGGTTTCCGCCGAATACGACGACACCCTCGAATACTTCGCCGTGCTCATCGAAGACGGCCCCATGTCGGCCCGATTCGAACAACTGGAAGCCGGCAATACCATCCTGCTCGATAAAACCGCCACCGGCTTCTTGTTGCCCGAACGCTTCCCCGATGGCAGCGACCTTATCATGCTCAGCACCGGCTCCGGCATCACCCCCTTTCTCTCCATCTTGCAGCAGCCGCAAATTTGGCAGCGCTTCGACCATCTTGCCCTGGCTCATTCCGTTTCCCACGCCAACGAAGCCGTGTTCAACCAGCGCATCCGCGACTTGGCCGAACACCCGCTGGTGGGCGAGTATTACGACAAACTGCGCTTCGTTTCCGTGCTCACCCGCGAGCAGCAGCCCGGCAGCCTCAATCAGCGCCTGCCGCAACTGTTGGAAAATGGCAGCCTCAGCCAAGCCTTCGGCCTGCCGTTCACCACCGAACGCAGCCGCTTCATGCTGTGCGGCAACCCGGCTATGGTGAAAGACACCTTCCAAGCCCTGCTCAAGCTCGGCTTTGCCATGCATCGCAACCGCATCCCCGGCCACATCATGATGGAAAATGGTTTTTAAAGCTTGAAGTTGCCAAGCAGCGTGCTGCTCATGTTTTCAGGTAGCCTCTAGCAATAGGCTACCTGAAACCGATTTTTAGCCTGCAAAATATAGTGAATTAAATTTAAACCAGTACAGCGTTGGCTCGCCTTGCCGTAACGTGTGTACTGTCTGCGGCTCGCCGCCTTGTCCTGATTTAAATGTAATCCACTATAACAAGCTGGGCAAAACTCCTCAAAGTTAGCGAGACGCAGACAGCTTGCAGGCGTGTATCAGGCGCCCAGCCATTTTCAGGTAGCCTCACAAGCCTATTTGAGGCTACCTGAACATTAAGCCCTTGCCAGCCGCCGCCGCCCAGTCCACAATAAGCCCCTTCCCACGAACAGCAAAACACAGCCATGAGCCACTCCCAAGCCTTCAGCCGTACCGACGACGTACGCATCCGCAGCATCAGCGAGCTGCTGCCACCCATCGCCCACCTCTACG
The DNA here is from genome assembly GCF_001811325.1 of Eikenella sp. HMSC071B05. Classification (NCBI taxonomy): domain Bacteria; kingdom Pseudomonadati; phylum Pseudomonadota; class Betaproteobacteria; order Neisseriales; family Neisseriaceae; genus Eikenella; species Eikenella sp. HMSC071B05. The sequence continues at coordinate 362,705 of NZ_KV804551.1, forward strand.
AACTGCCCATCAGCGAAGCCGCTGCCGATTTGGTGGAAACCACCCGCCACCAGATTGCTGATTTGGTGCACGGCCGCGACCAGCGCCTGCTCGTCATCATCGGCCCTTGTTCCATCCACGACCCCAAAGCTGCCCTTGAATACGCCCAGCGCCTGCTGCCCTTGCGCAAAAAATATGAAAAAGAGCTGCTGATTGTGATGCGCGTTTATTTTGAAAAACCGCGCACCACCGTGGGCTGGAAAGGGCTCATCAACGACCCCCACCTCAACGGTACCTTCGATATCAACTTCGGCCTGCGCCAAGCCCGTCGCCTGCTGTTGGATTTAAACAACCTCGGCATGCCCGCTTCCACCGAATTTCTCGACATGATCACCCCGCAGTATTACGCCGATCTCATCTCCTGGGGTGCCATCGGCGCGCGCACTACCGAAAGCCAGGTGCACCGCGAGCTTGCCAGCGGCCTGTCCTGCCCAGTCGGCTTCAAAAACGGCACCGACGGTAACCTCAAAATCGCCATCGATGCCATTGGCGCCGCCTCCCACCCGCACCACTTTCTTTCCGTAACCAAAGCCGGCCATTCCGCTATCGTCCACACTGCCGGCAACCCCGACTGCCACGCCATCCTGCGCGGCGGCAAAGAGCCGAACTACAGCGCGGAACATGTTAAAGCCGCCGCCGAACAGCTGGACAAAGCCGGTGTAACGCCTAGATTAATGGTGGATTTCAGCCACGCCAACAGCCGCAAAGACTACTCCCGCCAAATGGAAGTGGCGCGCGATGTGACCGCGCAGCTGCAAAATGGAGAGCAAAACATCATGGGCATCATGGTAGAAAGCCACTTGGTGGAAGGCCGCCAAGACAAGCCTGAAACCTACGGCCAAAGCATCACCGACGCCTGCATCGGCTGGGACACCACCGAAGAGCTGCTCGCCTTGATGGCAGAAGCCAATCGCGGCAGGGTATGAACAAAGCGGCTTGTGCCGCTTTTTTGCACAGTGCAGAGTCTTCGATACATTTCAGGTAGCCTGATGCAACAAAAGGCTACCTGAAAAGCGGTAAATATTTACAAACCACACCAAACTGTTAAAATCTGCAACTTTCCAACAACGTCTATATTAACAACAGGGTAGGCACAAATGTTTGCAGCCGCCCGAGGGAGATACACTCATGCAAGATTTCCGCGAAAACCCAAATGAAAATTTCCGCCAAGCCTATGCCTCCACCGCATTGGAAAACGATTTATTCGATGACAATGAAATGGAAGTAGAGCTGGCCAGCCCGTGGCAGCGGATGGGCGCCAGAATTATGGACGGCCTCCCCTTTGCCGGTATCGGTATTTTGGCAGCCGTTTTAGTAGCCTTCATGGGCGGTAGAGATGGTAAGGCAGCGATGGTTGTATTTACTATTGCCCTTGTGGCAGCTATCGGCTTGCTGATTTACAACTTAGTTATCATGGTGCGAGATGGCCAAAGTATCGGCAAAAAAATCGTAGGTATCCGAGTGATTACTGAGGATGGCGACAATCCCGGCTTTGTTAAATATGTGCTGGTACGTGAATTTGGCTATAACTTTATTTTCACCCTGATTAGCGTATTCAGTGAAGACTTGGGTAATCTGCTAGCCATCGTTGCCGGTATCGCCTGTGTCGTGATGCTGTTTATGGAAAACCGCAACCGCCAAACCTTGCAGGATTTGCTGGCGAAGACATTGGTTATCAAAAACTAAGTCGTCCGTTATTCATGCGTAAGGCTACCTGAAATCATTTTCCCGTTTTCAGGTAGCCTTATTTATCTGGCCTAATTTGAGGACAAACCATGCAAAATTTCCGCCAAGCCTATCGCCCTCCTGAATCAGCAGCCGAGCCGCAGGCAGCGGAGCGGATGAAGGAGGTGGAGTTGGCTAAGCCGTGGCAACGCTTGCTGGCCGGTGCTATCGACCGCATTCTGCCCATTATGCTGTTGGTTATGTTTTTATTAAGGATTGAGTACACTAGGTCCTATGTGCAAGCTGAAATGCCTTGGTTGCTGCTGCTTTTGCCGCTGGGGCTGGTGGCGGGGTTGCTGCTGGGGGTGGTGGCGGGGTTGCTGCTGGGGGTGGCGCAGGTGTTTATGATGAGCTGCAGCGGGCAAAGCATTGGCCAGAAAATTCGTATCCGTGTGATTACGGACACCGGCGCGAATCCGGGCTTCGCCAAATATGTGCTGGCGCGTGAGGTGTTTTTCTTTGCCACCTTGCTTGCGCTGTGCGGGTTGCTCAGCGGCCTGGGGTTGGATCGTATTGTTTATTGCACGGTGCAATTGCTGTACCTGATTATGCTGTGCCGCAAGCGTGGCAATTATCAAACGCCGCAGGATTTGATGTTGCAGACTTTGGTGGTGAAGGTGTGAGCGCCGGCATCACAAAAGGCTACCTGAAGCATTCAGGTAGCCTTTTCATTATGGCGGATGAATGTGCAACTTGTTGCTGCCATGTTTCAGCTAGCTGCTGCTGCCTTTTCTTGGCCAAACGCCTGTCGCAGTTTGTTCCAGATGAGGGCGAGCAGGAAAAGAATGGCCTGCAAAATCACGATGCTGGGGCCGGTGGCGGAGTTGAGGTGGTAGCTGAGCAGGGTGCCAGCGAGGCTGGTGAATACGGAAGCCGCCACGACAATGATCATCATGCGTTCAAAGCGCTTGGTGAGCAGGAAGGCGGTGATGCCGGGGGAAATGAGCATGGCCACTACCAGCACCACACCGGCCACCTGCATGGCGGTGATGATGGTCAGCGCGAGCAGGGTGAGCAGGCTGTAGTGCAAGAACTGCGGGGAGAGGCCGGCAATGCGGGCTTGGGCGGGGTCGAAGCAGTAGAGCATGAAGTCGCGCCGTTTGAGCAGCACGGCCAAGGCCACGGCGGTACAGATGGCGAAGGTTTGCAGCAGCTCTTCGCTGCTCACGCCCAGCACGTTACCGAACAGGATGTGGGTGAGGTGTTGGTCGGTTTCCACTTTAGTAAACAACACGAGGCCGAGCGCAAACATACCGGAGAACACGATGCCCATCACGGTGTCTTCTTTGAGACGGCTGTTGTTTTTCAGGTAGCCTACGCCCACGGAGCAGAGCAGGCCGGAAGCGAATGCACCGATTTGCAGCGGAATGCCGAACACGAAGGCCAGCACGATGCCGGGCAGCACCGCGTGCGACACTGCGTCGCCCATCAGCGACCAGCCTTTGAGCACCAGATAGCAGGAAAGCAGCCCGCAGGTAATGGACACAATCAGCGCGGTGAGCAGGGCGTTCTGCATGAAAGGAAAGGCGAGCGGCTCGGCAAACCAGTTGATCAGCTCAGACATGGCCGGCCTCCGTTTCTTCCACTGCCTGTGGTGCGGCGCCGAATTTTTGCCGCAACAGGCCGTATTTAGGCGCAAACACGAAGGCGAGCAGGAACAGCAGGCTTTGCAGGCATACAATCACGCCGCCGGTGGCGCCGTCGAGGAAAAAGCTGATGTAGGCGCCTAAGGCGCAGGTAATGATGCCGAGCGCCACCGCAATCAGCACCAGCTTGCCGAAGCGGTCGGTAAGCAGATAGGCGGTGGCGCCGGGAGTAACCACCATGGCGATCACCAAAATCGCGCCCACGGTTTGCAGCGCGGCCACCACGCAGGCGCTGAGCAGGCAGAAAAACAAAATTTTATAGCGCAACGGCGAGAGGCCGACGGCCACGGCCTGGGTTTCGTCAAAAAACACCAAGAGCAGGTTTTTCCAAGTGAGCAGCATAAACAGCAGGCACACGCCGATGATGATGGCTACCTGAAAAATATCTTCGTCGGCAATGCCTAAAATATTGCCCAACACGATTTCCTGCACGTTGACCGCAGTCGGGTTCACCGACACGATAAACAGGCCGATGGCAAAGAAGGTGGTGAAGATAAAGCCGATTACCGCATCTTCTTTCAGCTGCGTGATGGCGCGTATCCATAAAATCGACAGTGCCGCCAAAATGCCGGATACAAACGCACCGGCGGAATAGGGCAGGCCGAGCGCATAGGTAACCGCCACGCCGGGTACCACCGAGTGCGACAGCGCGTCGCCAATCAGCGACCAGCCTTTGAGCATTAAATAAGACGACAAAAATGCACACATGCCGCCCACCGCCGCACTCAGCACGATGGCCTTCACCATGTATTCATAGGCAAACGGCTCCAGCAGCATGTCTAACATGAGCCGTCTCCTTCACTGCCGTTTTCCTGCTCCGCACAGCTGCCTTGGGCATCGCTGCAACAGGGCACAGCGGGCGGATCGTTTTTGGCTTGGCCGTAGAACACGGCGGGGCGTTCGTCGTCGGTGAGTACGGTGAGCACTCGGCTGTCTTCGTCGTCGTGCAAATCGCTGCCAGAGAGGCGGAAATGGCGCAGCACGCCGCCGAAGGCCAATTCGAGGTTGTGTTGGTTAAAAGTGTGTTCGGTGCGGCCGGCGGCCAGCACGGTACGGTTGATCATCACCACTTGGTCGCAGAAATCGGGCACCATGCCGAGGTTGTGGGTCGATACCAAAATCAGATGCCCCTGCGCGCGCAGCTGGCCGAGCAAATCCACAATCGCATCTTCGGTTTTCACATCAACGCCGGTAAACGGCTCATCCAGTAGGATAATCTTGCTCTGCTGCGCCAGTGCGCGCGCCAGGAATACGCGTTTTTTCTGCCCGCCGGATAGCTCGCCGATTTGCCGCTGCGCCAAATGGGCAATGCCTACCCGTTCCATGGCTTCCTGAACTTTGCGTTTGTCTTCGGCTTTGGGCAGGCGCAGGAAATTCAGGTAGCCGTAGCGCCCCTGCATCACCACGTCGTACACCGACACGGGAAACTGCCAATCCACTTCCTCGCTCTGCGGCACATAGGCCACCAGGTTGCGCTTGAGCGCCTGCGGCACGGGCAGACCGCACAGGCGGATGCTGCCCGATTTCGGCTTAATCTGCCCCATCAGGCTTTTAAACAGGGTAGATTTGCCGCTGCCGTTTACGCCCACCAGCGCGCAGGTGGTGCCGCCTTGCAGCGTGAAGCTCACGTCGCGGATGGCCGTGTGGCCGTTGCTGTAGCGAACCGTTACCGATTCAACGCTGATGGAGGCGGCTTGTTCAGACATTATTTTCCAAATCCTCTAACAATGGTGGAAACCGTGGTATTGAGCAGGTCGAGGTAGGTGGGCACCGGGCCGTTTTTGGCGGAAAGCGAATCCACATACAATACGCCGCCGTATTTGGCGCCGGTTTCGCGCGATACTTGCCGCATCGGGCGCGGCGATACGGTGCTCTCGCTGAACACTACCGGAATATGGTTTTGCCGCACGGTGTTGATTACGCGGCGCACCTGTTGCGGCGTGCCTTGCTGCTCGGCATTAATTGGCCATAGATACACTTCTTTAAAGCCGTAGTCGCGTGCCAGATAGCTGAACGCGCCTTCGCTGGTCACCAAGAAACGCTGGTTTTGCGGCACCCGCGCCAGTTTTTCGCGCAAGGGGCGGTCTAGGTTGCGGATGCGCTGGGCATAGGCGGAAGCATTACGGGTGTAGATGGCTGCGTTTTGCGGGTCGTACTTAATCAGCGCATTTTTGATGTTTTCCACATAGATTAAAGCATTGCGGGTAGACATCCAAGCGTGCGGATTGGGCTGGCCGCGATAGGGGCCTTCATGAATCGACATCGGGGTAATGCCTTGCGTAACCACCACTGCCGGTTTGTTGCGTACGTTTTGGAAGAAACGTTCAAACCAGCGTTCCAGGTTCAGCCCGTTCCACAGCACCAAATCGGCAGATTGCGCTTTGGCAATGTCTTGCGGCGTGGGCTGGTAATCGTGGATTTCTGCACCCGGCTTGGTAATCGATTCCACCACCGCGGCATCCCCCGCCACGTTTTGGGCAATATCCTGGATCACGGTGAAGGTGGTGACTACTTTGAATTTGGCATAAGCCGGTGCGGCCAAGCCTAGAGCGGCCAGCAGGCAGAATGCGGATAATAATCGGCGCATTGTTTTCTCCTAATTTGATTTGGTTGAATGGGTGGCAAAGCGAAGCAGTTGCCTATTTACATACTAGCATAAATAGAAATTACTATCAATTATTTTATAGTAGTTTTTATGTCACCACAGAAAAATCAGCAGAAACAATAAGCCTATATCGCATACGGGATTATTTTATGCGTATTTTGCCTTGCTATGCCAGCAATCATTGCTATAGGCAATAGCCTCTTTGACAATTTAAATCAGGCAAAACCGATTGGGTTGGCAGGCAGGAGCGGGTGTTTATACCTTGCGTTTTGTTATTTTGTGTTAATTTATGCTGAATAGGTTACCTGAAGATTGAGCAATAGGTCTTGGCTTGGTGGAACATCGTTTCAGGTAGCCTTTGTAGCAGCAACAGAGGCTACCTGAAAACTGAAGAAAGGGGGCAAAAATAACTACTCCTACTCAGTTTCAGGTAGCCTTGACCTTCAGCCGGATTGATCCGTTTTGCCCGAACGTTTGCGGCGCCGGAAGCGCCACAGCTGGCGCACGGCGTGGACGGTGGTGGAAAGCCCGCCGGCCAGTAGCAGAAATATCAACGGTACCACCAACAGATAGGGCGCGAACCATAGCAGCAGCGCCAGCGCCAGCATACCGATGCCCAGGCTCAGATAGGATTTGGCTTCGTTTTCATCCACCGTGCGCGTGCCGTAGAAGTTGCCGCGAAACATGCTGGAAAGCTGCAGCAGCTGGCGGGCGGCGGCTTGGGCGCGCTGGCGGCTGTGCCGCTTGGAGAGCATTTGGTGGCGTCGGCGTAGGGCGGCACGGCGTTCGCTGCTGTTGAGCACGATTTCGGTGGCATTGGCGAGGTCTTGCAGAAACATCTGCTCCAGCTGGTGCACCACCACCGCATCTTCGATCACCACGTCTAATTCGCGGTTGAGATACCAGCTGGCGAAATTGAGATTGGTCGAACCCACGCGCGCCCATTGTCCGTCGGCAATGGCGCTTTTGGCGTGAATCATCGGCCCGTCCCATTCAAATACGCGCACACCGGCTTCCAACAGGCTGCGGTAGCGGGTGCGCGACACGCGGCCTATCCAGCGGATATCGGAAGTGCGCGGCACGAGGATGCGCACGTCCACGCCGTCGTTGGCAGCATTGATAAGGGCCTGGGTGTAGAGGCGGGTGGGCATGAAATAGGCGTCGGTGAGCCACAGGTTGCGCCGTGCCAGCGCCAGCGCGTTCAAATCCAGCCGCATCATATTGTTGTTGCTGGGCGTGGTGGCCACTACGCCGGCGCGCACCGTGCCGGCAGCCGTGCCGTCATAAGGGGTGATGTTTCCAGGTAGCCTTTCGCCTTGCGAGCGCAGCGTGTCGGATAAAGCCTGCACCACTTCGGCCACCACCGGCCCCTGCAGTTTCAGCCCGGTATCGCGCCACGGCGCTACGCCTGTGGCCGGATTGCCTTCCCAGGCGGAAGACACACACAATCCGCTCACGAAGGCGGTGTGGCCGTCTATCACGAAGGATTTGCGGTGGTTGCGCGAGAGCAGGCCAATACCGCTGGCAAAACCGGGCGGGTTGTAGGCCACCACTTGCGCGCCGGCCTGCTTGAGCGGCTCAAAAAAGCGGCACACCGACGGCCACAGGCTGCCGATCCAGTCGTACACCAGCACCACACTCACGTCCTGGCGGCATTTTTCCACCAGCAAATCGCGTAGCCGCACGCCGAAATCGTTGGCGGCGAAAATATACATTTCAATCAGCACATAATGCTCGGCTGCAGCCACTGCTTCCAGCCAGGCGGGAAAGTTTTCGTGGCTGTCCTGCAAGAGCTGCACGCTGTTGCCGCCGTGCATTTCGCTGCTGCTGGAACGCGCATGCAGCTGATCAAGCAGCGGCTGCGGGTGGTCGAGGAGGAGGGTGCGGTTGGACATGGTGTGTTTTCGTGTGGATTGGGTTGGTTTGAGGTTTCAGGTAGCCTGTTGCGCTGGATTGGATTGCTATTCAGTAATCCAATTCTTGAGCCAGCACGGCGGCAAGACTGCTGCCAACAGGAACACCCAGGTCATCCGAGCCTGAGTCCTTCAGCACAATTAAAGGGCCGGGCTGCCCGAAATCGTAACAATAGAACACGCCGCCGCCATCGAATGCAATCGGCAGTAAATTGGGCGCGTAATACCAGAACTGATAGCCAAAATAATAAGATACAGTTTCTGCCGGTGAGAAGTAGCCAAAATCCTGCCCATTGCCCGTGATGCCGCCGTGCACGGAATATTGCCAAAGCTGCATCAGTTCGTTGGGGATATAAAAGTGGGGCGGTAGGCAATATCCGGTGGCGCTGAGCTGTGTTGCGTAGGAGTCTAGATAGTTTAATGCATTGGTGCGTTCGGCTTCGGGCAAAGGGGCACGGAATGCGGCAATGTCGTCCGGTGTGGCAGGAGGGTGTTGGTCGTAAAATTCAAATGATTGATACCACATTGCTTTATTCCTTCAATGAAAAAGGCTTTACAGACGCTCCAGCTAGCCATATGGGGCAAATCAAGCCGGTAGCGCAACGAAAGACTATTCTGCCGCTTTTACATTTTCAGGTAGCCTGCAGCCTTTAAGTTTGCCGATGGATAATGCGGCGGATTAACAAGCGGTTTGGGGCGAGGGCAGCGGCCACTTCGGGCTCGGCGGGCAGGGGCTGGCCGAGTATTTGCGCGGCGATGAGTTCGCCGCACAGCGGGGCGGTGGCGAGGCCGCGGCTGCCGTGCCCGCTGTTCACAAACAGGCCGGGCAGGTGGGGGCATGGTAGGTCGGGCAGGCGGTAGTTTTTATCGTGGGCGAGTTTGGCGTATTGCACGCGCATCGCCGCCCAGTCGCCCAGTGCGCCCACGGCGGGCAGATGGTCGTAGCAGTCGGCGCGCACGGCGGCATGGCCGGAATGGTAAGCAGGTAGGGCGGCGGCGAGTTCGGGCGAGAGTTGCGCCAGTTTGGCGTGGTTGCCGTCGTCTTCTGCGGCACGCAACTCGCTGCTTTGCTCGTTGGGCACGAAGCTGGCGCCGAAACAGTGCTGATGGCGATACTCCGGCGAAATATAGGCATCGGCGCTCAGGGCACAGCGCAGCCGGCGGCTGAAGGGCGAGGCATCGGCCAGGCTGGTTTGGCCGCGGATGAATTGCAGCGGCAGGGCTTCGGGCAGGATATCGGCCAATTGCTCGGCGCCGCAGCAGAACACGATGTGGCTACCTGAAAAAGTCTGCATGCCTTGCGGCGTATCCACAGCAAGCTGCCATTCGCTGCCGTGGCGTTGCAGATTGGTGAGTCGATGCTGCGTGAGCACGCGGATGCGGGGTGATTCGAGCAGGGCGGCGGCGAAGGATGGTGGGTTGAGCCACGCCCCCTGCGGCCAAAACAGGCCGCTCTGCCCACTCAGCGGGATGCCGGAAAGTGCTTCGGGCTCGGCGGGGCTGACGGCGTAATAAAGATGGCGGTTGGCGCGTTGCTCGGCCAGTTCGCGGTTGCGGCGGGTTTCGCTCTGATTGTGGTTGAGGTGCAGCACGCCGCAAGCTTGCCAATCCGGGCTGTTGGGCAGAAGGTGTTCGAGCAGTCGGCGGCTGTAGCCGTAGCTGCCGAGCAAAAGGCGGGTTTGCAGGGTGGGGTGGGCGGAGATTTTGGCGTAGAGCAGGCCTTGCCGGTTGCCGGAGGCGGCACGGGCGGGCTGGTCGTTTTGTTCGAGGATCAGGCTGCTGATGCCGCGTCGGGCGAGGGCGTGGGCGGTGGCTGCGCCGGCAATGCCGCCGCCGATAATCAGTACGCGTTCCACAGGGATGGGCGGCGGTGCGATTTGCCAGGGTTTGCTCGAGCCCGGTTGTTGCGGCACTGGCGGGCTGTTTTGCCAAACCGGTTCGCCGAAGCCGTATTGTGCCAACTCGGCGGCCGCGGCGGCGGGCAGCAGATAAATATTACGTTGCAGCGGGTTGGCATCGGCAGGGATAAAGTTGGCGGCGGAGGCTGCGCAACTTTTCAGGTAGCCTTTATCGGGCTCATGGAGGCTACCTGAAAAATCGTCGCTGAGAAAAATGCAGGCGGCGCGGGGATGCCGGGAGATGGCGGCGGCAAGCTCTTGTTCGGCAGGGATGCCTTGCCAGATGAGGGTAGGGGTAGTCATGGCGTTTGCCGGCTGGTATGGGCGGGAATGGGAGATGGGAGGCAGTATAGACAGAAGCAGCTGGCGGCGGCAACTTTGGCTTGGCATGTTTCGACGGCATCGGGCAAAAGGCTACCTAAAAGCATAGTGCCAACAAAATTCAAACCGCTGCCGGCTTTCAGGTAGCCTTTTACAAACTAAACTCCGCCGAATGCTTGAAATGCGCTTGCCTGCCCCCAATTTGCCGGGCAATGAGGCTTTAGCCATCCTATTCAACTGAAAACAATAACCGAGAAGATAATGACCCAATCCCAGCATAATCCCGCTGAAACCCGCACCCTGCCGATGTTGCCGCTGCGTGACGTGGTGGTGTATCCGCATATGGTGCTGCCTCTGTTTGTCGGCCGCCCCAAATCCATTGCCGCGCTGGATGCCGCTATCGAGCAAGACGGGCCGGTGTTCCTTTTGGCGCAGAAAAATCCGGCCAACGAAGACCCCGGCACAGACGATTTGCACACCATCGGCACGCTGGCCAACATCCTGCAAGTGCTGAAATTGCCCGACGGCACGGTGAAGGTGCTGGTAGAAGGCATGCAGCGCGCCCGCGCATTGGCCGTGAACGACAGCGGCGATTATTTCCAAGCCGAAATTGAAGTGCTGGCTGCCAAAGAAAACACCGACGGCCACGACTACGAAGCCCTGCGCCGCACGCTTTTGGCGCAGTTCGACCAGTTCATCAAGCTCAACAAGAAAATCCCCGGCGAAGTGGCCAGCACCATTCACAGTATCACCGACCACAGCCGCTTGGTGGACACCATTGCCGCCCACTTGCAGCTCAAGCTGGAGCAGCGGCAGGAGATTTTGGAAATCACCGATGTGGCCGAGCGCATGGAACATCTGCTTGGCCAACTGGAAGCCGAGCTGGATATTTTGCAGGTGGAAAAACGCATCCGTGGCCGGGTGAAACGGCAGATGGAAAAATCCCAGCGCGACTATTATCTGAACGAGCAGGTAAAGGCGATTCAGAAAGAGTTGGGTGAGGGCGATGAGCGCGAAGAGCTCGACCAACTTGAACAGCAGGTGCGTGAAGCCGGCATGAGTAAGGAAGCGGAAGAAAAAGCGCTGGGCGAAATGAAAAAGCTGCGCATGATGCCGCCGATGTCGGCCGAGTCTTCCGTGGTGCGCAACTATATCGAAACGCTGGTAGACATTCCGTGGAAGAAGAAAAGCAAGGTTAGCAAAGATATTGTGCAGGCCGATTTGGTACTCAATGCCGACCACTATGGCTTGGAAAAGGTGAAAGAGCGCATTTTGGAATACTTGGCGGTGCAAAAACGCATGAACAAGCTCAAAGGCCCGATTCTGTGCCTGGTGGGCCCGCCCGGCGTGGGCAAAACCTCGCTTGGCCAATCTATTGCCAAGGCCACCGGCCGTAAATACGTGCGCATGGCTTTGGGTGGCATCCATGACGAGAGCGAAATCCGCGGTCACCGCCGTACCTACATCGGCTCAATGCCGGGCAAAATCATCCAAAACATGATTAAAGCCGGTGTGAATAACCCGCTGTTCCTGCTGGACGAAATCGACAAGCTTGGCCGCGATTTCCGTGGCGATCCGGCCAGTGCGCTTTTGGAAGTGCTCGATCCGGAACAAAACCACTCCTTTGCCGACCACTATGTGGAAGTGGATTTCGACCTGAGCAACGTGATGTTCCTCGCCACTTCCAACAGCATGGACATCCCGCCCGCGCTGCTCGACCGTATGGAAATTATCCGGCTCTCCGGCTACACCGAAGACGAGAAGGTAAATATTGCCATGCAATATCTCGTGCCCAAGCAAATTGAGCGCAACGGGGTGAAAAAAGGCGAAATCGATATTCAAGAAAGCGCGGTACGCGACATCATCCGCTACTACACCCGCGAAGCCGGCGTGCGCTCGCTCGACCGCGAAATCGCCAAAATCTGCCGTAAGGTGGTGATGAAGCAGGTATTGGAGCAAGATAAAAAAGCCGGTGCCAAACGCGCTGCCGCGCCGCAAATCGTGGTGGTGGATGCCGCCAACCTGCACGACTATCTCGGCGTGCGCCGTTTCGACTACGGCGTGGCCGAAAATGAAAATCGTGTCGGCCAGGTTACCGGTCTGGCATGGACGGAAGTGGGTGGTGAGCTGCTCACCATCGAAGCCGTCGCGCTCAAAGGCAAAGGCAATATCCTGCGCACCGGTAAGCTGGGTGATGTGATGCAGGAATCTATTTCTGCCGCTTGGAGCGTGGTGCGCTCGCGTGCCGAAGTATTGGGCATTGCACCGGATTTCTACGAGAAAACCGATATCCATGTGCACGTTCCCGAAGGTGCCACACCTAAAGACGGCCCCAGCGCCGGCATTGGTATGACGCTGGCCATCGTGTCCTCACTCACCGGTATTCCCGTGCGTGCCGACGTGGCCATGACCGGCGAAATCACACTGCGCGGCGAAGTGCTGCCTATCGGCGGTTTGAAGGAAAAACTGTTGGCTGCCCTGCGCGGCGGCATCAAGCATGTGCTGATTCCGCAGGAAAACGTAAAAGATTTGGAAGAAATTCCGCAAAACGTGAAAGAAGGGCTGGAAATCCATCCGGTGCGCTGGATTGACGAAGTACTCTCCTTCGGCTTGGAATACCAGCCGCAACCTTGGCAGGACGTGCCCGCAGCTAAGCCTAAAACCCCGGCAAAATCCGGCGGCCGCGCCACCAAGCATTAAGGCGAAAAGCGGCAGGCTGTGTTGTGTGAAAGGCGCAAACCTGCCGCTTTGGCTGAAAATAGCTGCTTTCCAGCCGTTTATTTGCTTGACCGATGATTTTGAACTTGCTATAAAGCAGCCTGTTGCAGACAAACGCATTGGTGCCGACCACAATCGGCCGATTCTTCATTACTCCTCAACTAGAAAGGGACTTAACGTGAACAAGTCTGAATTGATTGAAGCGATTGCTAAGGAAGCTGACATTTCCAAGGCTGCTGCCGGCAAGGCACTGGATGGTTTTACCAAGGCTGTTACCACCGCTCTGAAAAAAGGCGACACCGTAACTCTGGTTGGCTTCGGCACTTTCTACGTGGGCGAACGCGCCGAACGCAAAGGCCGCAACCCGCAAACCGGTAAAGAACTGATTATTCCGGCTGCCAAATCTCCGAAATTCCGTGCAGGTAAAGCGTTGAAAGATGCGCTGTAAACCGCACCTTCTTGCATAAATGAAAAAAGACAGGCTTTTCTGCCTGTCTTTTTTCTTGCCTATGTTTTCAGGTAGCCTCTTATGCTTGGCGGTGCAGCGGAGGATTCTGGCATTAAATAAACTGTTTGGAGTTATATCGCGGATTAAATTTGCTTTCGATACAAGGCAGCGAACCACAGATGATATTCACAGTACAGTAAAGTCAGCCAAGGCTATCGAGAAAGTTAAGTTAATTCGCTATAGCCCGCCACCCGCAGAACCGTTACAATACCGCATTTAATTTTCAACACGTTTCCTGTTTATTTTTATGTTTGCCATCGTCGAAAAACACCGCCGCCTGTCCCAAGTGCTCCTAGGGCTGATTACTGTTACCTTTGTGGGATTCGGTGCCCAAACCCTTACTTCGGGTATGCACAGCAGCTACATCAGCAAAATCGGCAACACCCACATCACTGCCGAGCAAGTGCAGGAACTGCTGAGGGAAGCGCCGCGCCATAGCGACCAACCCATCAGCAAAGACGACGTTTATCAATCACTGGTGCAGCAAGCTTATTTTGAGCAGGGTGCGGCAGAGCTGGGCGTTGGCGAGCTTTCTCTTGAGCAAATCAAGGGCGTGATTACGCGTGATCCTTCATTCCAAGTCAACGGCCAATTCAGCCCCGATCAGTTTCAATCCTATCTGCGCCAAAGGGGCATCACCGAAGACAGGTTGATTGACGAAATGCGCAGGCAATACCGCCGCCAAACCCTGATCAGCCTGTTGAGCAACGGCAATATCGTCAGCGACAGCCAGGTCAACCAGATCCTTGCCCTTACCGGCAGCGAACGCGAGCTGCGTACGGCGCCCTTTAATGCCGCTGATTTTGCCAGCAAAGTACAGCCCACCGATGCCGCCTTACGCAGCTATTTTGAAGCCAACAAAGCCAAATATGCCTTGCCTTTGGCCGTGAAGCTTGAGTTTGTTGATTTGAACGTGGAAGAGCTGGCCAAACAGCAAACCGTTAGTGCGCAGGAGTTGCAAGAGGCCTACCGCAATCTGCCCACCACTGCCAGCGAAGCCAAACCGCCGTTTGAGAGCGTGAAGACCCAGCTGGAAGAGAGCGTGCGTCAGCGCAAAGCCGCCCAAGCCTTGGGCAATGCACGCGAACAGTTGGCACAACTGGCCTTCGACCACCCGGACAGCCTGCAAAAAGTAGCGCAGGAAATGAAGCTGCCGCTGCAAAAGCACGAAGAATGGCTCAGCCAGCCCGAAGCTGCCGCCGACAAGCTGCCGCAAGCCGTGCAGGAAGCCATGTTCAGCGCCGAGGTGATCGAGCGCCGCCACAATTCCGAAGTATTGGATATGGGCAACGGCGTATTGCGCGTGCTGCGTGCCACCGATGTGAGCAAAGCCCGTAATCAGAGCTTTGAAGAAGCCAAGGAAGCGGTGCGCAAAGATTATGTGGCTGTGGAAAGCGCCAAGCTGGCACAAGCTGCTGCCGCCCAAGCTCTGAGCAATCTGCAAGCCGGTAAGGCAGTGGATAACCTGCAATGGAGTAATCCGGAAAAAGCCAGTGCCACCCAGCTGCAACAAGCTGTCGGCTTGCAAAACTTTGCTGCCATTGTGAAAGCCCATCCGCAAAACGGCAAACCCGGCTATGCAGTGATTACCCTGCCCAACGGCAACGCCGCCGTGGTGGAAGTACGCGCCATCAGCCTGCCGGAAAACAGCAAACAGCAGTTGCCGGAGCTGCGCCAACAAGTTGCCGGGCGCAATACTGAAGCGTTCTACCGCCAATATTTGCAAGTGCTGCAACGCAAATACCCAATACAGCACGGCTCGCAGAAATTAGATCGGGATGAAAACTGATTGATTTTGCCACTTGAAAAGGCTACCTGAAACTTTCAGGTAGCCTTT